>NZ_JBLXEM010000001.1:0-625684 GCF_048263065.1 Thioclava sp. | reverse complement strand
CGTCACGCCCCTTTCCCGAATGGCGTCACCGCCACGGACACGGCGAGCGTCCCAGCGAGCACGGTTTATTCCCCCAAGGAACTGCATCGGGCAAATCTAAAGCCGACTGACATTGTGACAGTGACCGTCGTCCCGACGACGAAAAATCTCCCCACGCGTAGACACGAAAGCTGAACTAATCTGCCGTTTTTGATAGTGGGCGTCTGCAACATGCGGGCGCCCCAACCCAAGACACCTGCTTTGCCATTCTCTAGCCAGCGGCCGCGGGCTTATGCATCACGCACCTGCCACAATGCATCGGTTGCGTTTTTGAGCAATCGGGCCGATTCGCCAAGGGACGTTGTCTCATTTTGCGTCATAGCCGGAACCAGCGTCTCTTCGATGCCACCCGCCCCAAGGATGCGCGGCAGCGACAGGCAGACGTTCTGGACCCCTGCGATCTCTTTCGTCATCGACGAAACGGTCAGGATTTCGCGCTGATCGAGCACGATCACCCGCACGATGCGCGCAAGTGCGGCTCCGATGCCGAACCAGGTCGCGCCCTTTCCCGAGATGATCTTTTGAGCGGCATGCCGCACGGCGCCGTCGATATCCGCCCGTAGGCTCTCGGTGATGGGGCATCCGCGCTGGCTGGCGAAAACCTCCAGCCGCATCGCGCCGCATTCCGCCGAGGACCAGATCAAGACCTCACTATCGCCATGCTCGCCAAGCACATGTGCATGTACCGATTGCGGCGAAACGCCCAGATGCCGGCCGAGATTCACGCGAAACCGCGCGGTGTCGAGGATCGTGCCCGAACCAATCACCCGCGCCGGATCGAGCCCAGAGAGCTTCGTCGTCACGGCCGTCATGATATCGACCGGGTTCGTCGCCACGAGCAAAATCGCATCAGGCGCAATGGCCTGAACCTGCGCTATTACGTCCGCGAAAATCACGGTGTTGCGGCTGAGTAGATCGAGTCGCGATTCCCCCGGCTTCTGGGCGACGCCCGCCGCAAGCACGACGATGCCCGCCCCTTCGAGATCCGCGTAATCGCCCGCCCGGATCGACACCGCCCCGATGAAGGGCAGCGCATCGGCAATGTCTGCGGCCTGTGCCGATGCGAGGGCCGGATCGTGATCAATCAACACCAGCGAAGAGATGACACCGGTCGACGCAATGGCGTAAGCCGCCGCGCTGCCAACCATTCCGGTTCCAACGATACCAAGTTTCATAGGGGGTCTCTTTTCGGTTGATGTCACAGACCAATGGTAGCCTTGCTGCAGAAATCACGCCACCATACGCTTTGCGCAACCTAGTCGTTCAACATCTTTGATTCCATCGTTAGGCCTGCTGACCTGCCACTTCGCACACTTGAAGAAATCCCGTGTGCCATTTTCTGGAGGCTGCGAGTGCCTACAGCGCTATTTATAACGCCGTGCGACAGGGCGCGTTTCATCTAAGCATTTGTTACTATTTAGTAAATCGACGCCGCAACGCCTGTAACGCCGGGGGGAATGTATATATATATGCATGCGCGTAGAGATGACGATGCATGGCTCTCACGTTCTCTCTCTATGTATTCCTCTTGTTACAGATACAAAAATTGATGATTTTTTCGTTAAAAAACAAAGTCTTGACGCGCAACACGAAGCGCAACATGCTTTACGCCATTGATATCAAATTATTTTCTATTTGGCGCGGAACGCGTTCGTCATGCGAAATTCTTGAATTTTTTTGAAATCAATTTTGTAACAGGATTTCAGTTATTTCGCCTTTTTTGTGCTCGGCTGTGCCTCGCGACGCGCGAATTAGGCTCAAGCAAGGATGAAAATCGCGACGGGTGTGAAAGCAGGTAAGAAGATCCGCGAGCGGCCTTCGTGATGTATCGGCAATCGTTGACAATCAGTGAGCCCGACAACTGAATCACGATTGTATTGCGACTGTCGGGTTGGTTGCGGTGGTCATCATTTCCCTTGGTGCAGGAGCAAGTCATGCGAAGCCTCCGGCGAACATGCTCATATCGTTCCGGCTTTTTCAACGGCAACCGAGGCATCTGTGCGTTGTCGGGCAGTAAAAGGTTGCCCGACAATCACCGCCCAATCTGGAGATGAAATGTGTCAGGTCTAACCGACTTAAGGCAACGAACGGGGCTAAAACCCTGTCCGAAATCCGTCATCACCAAACGGCCCCATTCAGCCTAGAGTGATGTGCGAAGCGCAGGGTGTGAGCCAGCGGCGGGCGTGTTGCTTGCTGCAGATTGATCGGTCAACGGAGCGGTATCTATCGCGTCATGGCAATGACAATGATCTAATGCGACCACATGCCATTCTTCTTGAGCTTATGACGCCATTTGGAAATCCGCTTGCGGGTCACCTCGTGACGCGGCACCACCTGCGTCGTCGTTGCCCCGCCAGTCCCCCCAATGAGATGATCTCGAGCGACACAGTTGATGGCATGGATGCCCCCTAGCGCTCTATGTCCGCGACCATGCGGCACTGGGCGGGGCTAGCGTCATCACTGGCTTCATGGTGCAGATAGCGGGGACAACTCTCTATCTCTATCTGCTCACAGCCTCGACAGATTGGCTATCGAACTCGGACTCTCGTGGTTTGTTGTGGGGGTATCCATGCCATCAACAAAGTCGTTTCCCAGCAATGAAAGGAAATCTTAAGGGACAAGTTCGCCCGAGAGCGCCGCGTCCGACTGGCCAGAAACTGAAGCTGTAAGCATGAGTCGCGCACGCCCGAAATCGATCTCAAGTCTACTTTCCTCGGGAATACTGTAACCGCGCCGCTGCCGCCTGAAATTTGGGGCTGTGACGCCCCTCCTTGTCCATATGCTTGCGATGGTTGCGCTCAGACGGGTTCACGCGCGAGCGCGATATAACGGGTCCGCAGCCATCATGGTTTTTGTGTGTGGCGTTCCGTCGTGCCGCGTGAAAAATTAAAAAACATTAGTTTTGTCGTGACACGAAGCAAAACTTTCGTCGAGATTAGAGGGCGGGATGGCGCTGGCTTCGTCGGCACCCCCTCCGTCACACAAAAATAAAACGACCCAACATGGAGTTACACATGATCTTCAAGACGCACGGCTTTGTTGCCGCTCTTATGATCTCGGCGACATGCGCGACCACAGCCATCGCGCAGGATCAACAGTTCATCACCATTGGCACCGGAGGCGTGACCGGCGTTTACTACCCGACGGGTGGCGCGATTTGTCGGCTTGTCAATGCTGATCGCGCAGAGAACGGGCTGCGTTGCTCGGTCGAGTCCACGGGTGGCTCGGTCTATAACACCCGCACAATCCGTCAGGGCGAGCTGGATTTCGGCGTCGTTCAGTCCGATGTGCAGCAGGCCGCGATCGAAGGCGTCGGTGCCTTTGCCGATGATGGTCCCTATCCCGAGCTGCGCGCCCTGTTCTCGCTGCATCCGGAACCGATGCACCTGATGGTGCGTGCCGATAGCGGGATCAAAACCGTCGAAGAGCTTAAGGGGCATCGCGTCAACATCGCCAATCCCGGTTCTGGCACGCGGGTTCTGGCCGAGACGTTGATGAAATATTACGATCTCAAACCCTCGGATTTCTCGCTAACCGCCGAGCTGGGTTCGGCTGAACAAGCGTCAGCGCTGTGCGATGGCAATATCGACGCGACAATCTGGGCCGCAGGTCTGCCCAACGGCTCGACGCAGGAAGCCACTTCAACCTGTGACGTCAAACTTCTTCCGCTGGAAGGTCCGCAAATCGACAGGCTGCTGGCGGAAAATCCGGCCTATACGGCTGCGACCATTCCCGGCGGCATGTATTCAGGCAACCCCGATGACGTCCCATCCTGGGGGCCGGTCGCGACCATCGTAACGTCGGCTAATACGTCGGATGACAAGGTCTACGCTGTTGTGAAAGCGGTCTTTGACAACTTCGACAACTTCAAGCGCCTGCATCCCGCCTTTGCACGCCTCGATGAAAAAGACATGATCTCCAAAGGCTTGACCGCGCCGATCCATCCCGGTGCCCTGCGGTATTACAAAGAACGCGGTTGGGTCAACTGATCCCGGTTCTCGCTCGGCCCGCCCATCAAATGGGCGGGCCGCTTTGATTTTGACATGCAGGCAAACGAGGTGACTTGGTGAGCAATTCCTCCTCCGGCGAGACAACGAATGCCGAAGATTTCATCGCAGAGGCCGATACCGGCTCGCGGATGCCGACGGGGGCGTTCAACCGACGCGTCTTGTGGGGCGTTCCCCTGCTGTGGTCGCTGTTTCAGCTTTGGATCGCATCGCCGATTCCCTATGACCTAGGGTTTTTGGTGGTGAACAACGCGCAAGCGCGCTCGATTCACCTCGCTTTTGCCGTGTTTCTGGCCTTCACGGCCTTTCCCACCAGCAAACGCAGCCCCCGCCACTGGATTCCGATTCAGGATTGGGTGCTGGCGCTGATTGCGGCCTATTGCGCGGGCTACTTGTTTTTGGCGTGGGATGGGCTTGCGGCACGATCAGGCGCGCCCTCGACGTTTGATCTCGCAGTGGCTGGCGTAGGGGTTGTGCTGCTGCTCGAGGCCGCGCGGCGGTCATTAGGATTCCCTCTGATGGCAGTGGCGGTGGTGTTTCTCGCTTATGTTTTCTTTGGCTCCTCTAGCCTGTTGCCCGATGTAATCCGTTGGCGCGGCGCCTCGTTCGAGCGCGCGATGAGCCATATGTGGCTAACGACCGAGGGCGTTTTTGGCGTGGCACTTGGCGTCTCGTCGGGCTTTGTTTTCCTGTTCGTGCTGTTTGGCGCGCTGCTGAACAAAGCGGGCGCGGGAAACTATTTCCTGTCGCTGGCCTTTGCCACGCTCGGGCACCTGCGCGGCGGACCTGCGAAAGCTGCGGTCATCGCATCGGCGGCGACGGGGCTTATCTCGGGCTCGTCTATCGCCAACGTGGTCACCACCGGCACCTTTACGATTCCCTTGATGAAGAAGGTCGGGTTTAGCCCCGCCAAGGCCGGGGCGATCGAGGTCTCGTCTTCAATCAACGGGGTACTGACGCCTCCGGTGATGGGGGCGGTGGCGTTCCTGATGACCGAATATGTCGGGATTCCCTATGTCGAGGTGGTCAAATCCGCGATTCTACCGGCGGCGATTTCCTATATCGCGCTGGTCTATATAGTCCATCTCGAAGCCCTGAAAATGAGCATGAAAGGCGGCCCCCGGATCAACCCGGTGATCTTCCTGCTGCGCGCTGTGGCGGGGATTTGCAGCGGCATCGTTCTGGCGGGCGGCGTGCTGTGGCTGTCGGGGGCGTTTGTGCAAGCGTTGGAAGGCATGCTGGGCAATGCGGCCTTGCCTTTGCTCGTGGTGGTATTCCTGGCGATTTATGTGGCTTTGGTGCGCGTCGCAGCCACCGGGCCAGAGCTCGCGCTTGACATCGAGTCGATGCAACACCTGCCACCCACACGGGCGATCCTGCGCTCGGGGTTGCATTACCTTCTGCCGATCTTCTTGCTGATGTATCTGCTGATGGTGGAACGTAAATCCCCCGGTTTCGCGGCCTTTTGGTCGGCAAGCTTCATGCTGCTCATCCTGCTTACCCAACGCCCGCTGAAATCGTTATTTCGCGGTGAGGGCAACTTGATGGCCGGGCTGCAAACCGGGCTGACGGAAACCACGGATGGTCTGATCGAAGGCGCGCGCAACATGATCGGGCTTGCCTGTGCGATGGCAGTTGCGGGCATTATCGTGGGCTCTGTCACGCTGACGGGGATCGGTCAGGTTATGGCCGAATTCGTCGAGTTCCTCTCGGGGGGCAACCTGCTGTTGATGCTGGTCTTTGTGGCGCTGATCTCGATCATTCTTGGGATGGGGTTACCGACGACGGCCAATTACATTGTTGTTTCGTCGCTGATGGCAGGTGTCGTGGTCGAACTTGGGGCGCAGAACGGGCTGATCGTGCCGCTTATTGCGGTGCATATGTTCGTCTTTTACTTCGGGATCATGGCGGATGTGACGCCCCCCGTAGGCCTTGCCAGTTTTGCTGCCGCGGCAATTTCGGGGGGCGATCCGCTCAGGACGGGCTTTCAGGCGTTCTTCTATTCGATCCGCACCGCGCTGTTGCCCTTCCTGTTCATCTTCAACACCGATCTGCTGTTGCTTGACGTGGCTTGGGCGCATGCGATTGTCGTCTTTATCGTGGCGCTGATTGCGATGCTGGTCTTTGCGGCGGGCACCATGGGCTGGTTCGTCACCCGCTCAAAACTGTGGGAATCCGGCGTGCTTGTGGTTGTCGCGCTGACCTTGTTTCGACCGGGGTTCTGGCTTGATCAAATCCAACCCCCTTGGATCGTCGCACCGCCGTCGCAGATATTCAATCTGGCGGCAGCGGCATCAACGGATGGCGAACTGCGCGTTGGTCTGGAAGGCATGGATTTGACGGGCAAGTTCGTCTCATCGACCTTCCTGTTGCCGCTTGGCAAAGACGGCCCAGCGGGCGCAGAGCGCCTAACGCAAGCCGCTGGCGTGACGCTGGTTGAACGTGACGGCAAGGTGATCGTTGACTCGATTTCCTTTGGCGGCCCCGCCGAAAAGGACGGCATTGATTTCGATTGGGTCGTGACCGGAATTGATGTTCCAGCGGATCGGATGCCCAAAGAGGTGTTCTATATTCCAGCGTTTCTGTTGTTGGCGCTGGTGGCATTTATGCAGCGTCGTCGGACGCTACATGGCAAGGAGGTTCTCGCATGAGTAATGAGGTCATGGCGGCCATCGACCTTGGCGATGAGGCGCATCACGCGTCGATCCTAAGCAAAGCATGGCAAATGGCACAGCTTGACGAGGCGTCGCTGGCGGTCGTCACGGTTGTGCCCGATTTCGGGATGAGTTCGGTTGGCGCATTCTTTCCACCCGGCACGGCCAAGCGGGCGATGGAGGGGGCGTCTGAAGCCTTGCACAAAATCGTCCGCAACATTCTGCCGGATGTTGCGCCTGACAAGGTCGTGCACATCGTGCGGCGCGGAAAAGCCTATCACGAGATTCTAGAAACCGCGAAGGCAAGAAAGCCCACGTTGATCGTGATCGGGGCACATCGCACGATGCTGTCAGACTACCTTTTGGGCACGAATGCCGCGCGCGTGCTGCGCCATGTGAATTGCTCGGTTCTGGTGCTCCGCGAATCGCAATCTGCAAAAGACGCGTAGTCAAAAAGCCGGGTGGTGGAAAAAAACACTAGTTTTTCTTTGCCACCCAATAGACCTGCGTTTCATTGCGCAAATCTTCATACGATTTGATGCGCGCCTTCGCCGCCGCGCCGCCCTGATCCACCAAAATCGAGATCAGCAATTCAATCAGCGCCATCGCCCCGGCATAGCAACTAAAGTGATGAGTAGAGAGCGCCGAGGCGATCAACGTCTCGTCCGCGCTGAATTCTGGCGAGACAATTTCGCTATCCGAGATCAGAACCAGCTTGATCCCCTTGCGGCGCGCAAAGGCGCATGCCTCAATCGTTTCGCGCGAATAGGGCGTGAAGGTGATCGCGATCAGCACATCACCCGCGTTCGCCGAATGGAGCTCGTCGATGGCGCTATTCATGTGGCGCGGGATCAGCTGCAACCCCGGCAATGCCATCCGCCCGACATATTGCAGATAGTAGGCCAGCGAGTAGCTCGCACGCACTGCCGTTAGGTAAACTGCGGGCGCATTCAGCAACATTGCCGCGACGCGTTGCATTTGCTCTGGCGTCTGGCGTTCTAGCGAACGTTGCACGACCGCAAGCGTATTAAGCGAGGTTTCGGCCTGACGCTGACCCGGCTCACCTTGCTCACGCAGCCGCTCGATCCATTCGGGCTGTTCTAGCTGCACCGATGTCGAAACCAGCGCATGCCGGAACGGTTCGCGCAACTCATCATAGCCGCCAAAGCCCAGCCGTTCCGCGAGCCGCACCAGCGTATAGGTGCTGACGCCGGTTTTGCGCGCCGTTTCGCGGATTGAATCAAGGCCGAAATCGGACGGGTAATCGATCACATATTTCGCGACCGTGCGCAGCCCCTTTGGCAGATTGGGCAGGGCCGCTTTCAACTCGGTCGTGATTCGGGTTTTGAGCGTGGGGTCCATTTTCGGGTCCGTGGTTTTCTTGCAGTAACAAATGTTATTTTTTGAAAATATTGACCAAAAACGTTTTGGGTGCAACTGATATTGCCATGGAAGGCAGCTGATCCTGCTGGGTTCGGTGCCGCAACAGCCTCGGGAATCAGACCATGTCCAAATCTTTGCCCTCCCACGCCTCGGTCGTCGTTATTGGCGGCGGGATCATGGGGTGCTCGACGCTCTATCACCTTGCCAAGATGGGGGTGTCGGACGCGATCTTGCTGGAACGCAACGCGCTGACCTCGGGGACGACATGGCACTCGGCGGCACAGGTGCGCGCGCTGCGCCATTCGCAAAACCTGACACGGATGATCCAGTATTCGGTCGAGCTGTATTCCCAGCTTGAAAAAGAGACCGGGCAAGCCGTGGGCTGGATTCAGAAAGGTTCGCTGTCGCTGGCGACCAACCCCGACCGGATGATCCATATCCAGCGCCAAGAGGCATTGGCGCATGCTTACGGAATTGACGCCCATTCGATCAGCGCCGCTGAGGCCAAGGAACGCTGGCCGCTGATGAACGCAGATGACGTGCTGGGCGCGGTCTGGTCACCCGATGACGGGCGTGTCTCGCCCTCGGATGTGTGCGCCGCTTTGGTGAAAGGCGCCAAAAGCCTTGGCGCCAAGATTTTTGAAAAAACCGGCGTTACCGGCATCCTGACCGAAAACGGGCGCGTGACGGGGGTCGAGACGACGCAGGGCACGGTGATGTGTGATGCGATAGCGCTTTGCACCGGGCTGTGGTCGCGCGAAGTCGGCGCGATGGCGGGGGCCGAAGTGCCCGTGCTGGCATGTGAGCATTTCTATCTGTTGACCAAACCGATTGACGGGATCGTTGGCAATACGCCCACCCTCTCGGATCACGACAACCATCTTTATATTCGCGACGATAGCGGTGGGTTGCTGGTCGGGTGTTTTGAGCCGATGGGCAAGCCGATTGCGCCGGGCGTGCTGAATGAAGCCTTCGAATTCGGCCTGCTGCCCGAGGATTGGGACCATTTCGAACCGATGATGATGAACGCGCTGCATCGCCTGCCCGCGTTGGAAACGGCCGAGGTGAAGATGCTGCTCAACGGCCCCGAAAGCTTCACGCCTGATGGCACTTTCATGCTGGGCGAGACCGCTGAGACGCGCGGCCTGTTCTTGGGCTGCGGTATGAACTCGGTCGGCATCGCCTCGGGGGGTGGCGCGGGGATGAACCTTGCACATGCCATCGTGCATGGCCACACCGCCTATGACCTGACCGAGGCCTATGCCAAGCGTTTTGCACCGATTTTCAACTCGGTCGAACACCTGATGGCGCGCGCGCCGGAAATTCTGGGCACGCATTACGACATCGCCTATCCCGGCAAGCAGTTGAAGACCGCCCGCAACCTGCGCGCCATGCCCCTTGATACGGAATACCGGGCCGCCAAGGCGCATATGGGGCAGTTTTACGGCTGGGAGCGCCCGCTCTATTTCAACAAAACCGCCGAGCCGGTTCTGGGCTTCGGTCGCCCCGACTGGTTTGAAAAGGTCCGCGCCGAGGTGATGGCTGCGCACACCAAAGCGGCGATCTTTGATGCCTCGCCTTTTGGCAAGATCGACGTCGAAGGCGCCGATACCGAAGCCTTCCTCAAGACTGTCTGCGCGGGTCAAATGGGCCGTGCACCCGGATCGGTGATTTACACCGCGATGCTCAATGATCGCGGCACGTTTGAATCCGATCTGACTGCACAGCGCATTCGCGACGACCTGTATCGTCTGTTTGTGGGCACCACGGCGATCAAGCGCGATCTGGCTTGGCTGACGCGGCATTCTGAGGGCTTTGACGTTACCCTGAGCGACACCACCGAGACCTACGCCGTGCTAAGCCTGATGGGCCCGGAAGCGGCGCGGATTATTGCAGAATGCGGGGCACCCGAGCTGAACGATCTGGGCTATTTCAAACACATGGGTGCCCATGTCGCAGGCAAGCATGTGCGCGCCGCGCGCATGTCCTATGTCGGTGAGGCGGGTTGGGAAATGACCTGCAAAGCCGAAAACGCGCCCGTGATCTATGCCGCGCTAACGGCGGCTGGGGCGGTGCCAGCAGGTATGTTTGCGCAAACCTCAATGCGCATCGAAAAGGGCTTTTGCGCGATGGGACATGAGTTGGACGGCGATGTAACGCCAATCGCGGCGGGCCTTGATTTTGCGACGCGCAAGAAGGGCGGCTTCATCGGGGCCGAGGCACTGGACGCGGCCCGCGCGGCAGGCGCGCAGTCACATATCATCTCGCTTGTGATTGATGACGAAACGGCGGTGCCGCTGGGCCATGAGCCGGTCTATCTGGGCGACAAGATCGTCGGGCAAACCACCTCTTGCGGCTTTGGCTACCGCGTCGGCAAGCCCGTCGCGCTGGGGCATGCCCGCGTCGCGCTGCAAGACGGCGCACGGGTCAAGGTGGACATCGCACGCAAACTGTATGACGCGACGGTGCATCTTGGGCCGGTCTTTGATCCCGAAGGCACGCGCATGAAAGTCTCGCAGGAGGCGTGATCATGCGCAAACGCCCCTTTATCATGGTAGCGCCCAATGGCGCGCGGCGCGGCAAGGCGGATCATCCCGCCCTGCCCCTCACCATCCCCGAGATCGTCACCTGCGCGCGCGATTGCCACGCCGCCGGGGCGGGCGCGCTGCATCTGCATGTGCGCGACGGGCAGGGGCAGCACTCGCTTGACCCCGGTCTTTACGCCGAGGCATTGGCCGATCTTGCAGAGACAGTGCCGGATTTACCCGTGCAAATCACGACCGAGGCTGCGGGGATCTACGATGTCGCCGCGCAATATGATTGCCTGACAACGCTGCGCCCGGCTTGGGCCTCAATCGCGGTGCGCGAAACCGCGCGCGATCCAGACCTTGCGCCAAAGCTTTACGCAGCCTGCGCCGAGCAAGGCACGCGGGTGCAGCATATCCTGTATGACGCCGATGACATCGCGCTGCTGGCTGACTGGCAGGCGCGCAGTATCGTGCAACCGGGTCAGGACGCCGTTCTGTTCGTTCTGGGGCGCTACGCGACAGGGCAGGTTTCAGCACCCGCTGATCTGGCCCCATTCCGCGCCGCACTGCCCGATGTTACGGACTGGATGGTTTGCGCCTTTGGTCCCGCCGAACACGCCTGCCTGCTGGCCGCTGCGAATGCAGGCGGGGCATGCCGCGTCGGGTTTGAAAACAGCCTCACGCGCGGCGATGGCACGCCGCATGCCAATAATGCAGCCTCTGTTTCTGATCTCATGCGTCAACTCGAAAAGGCAGTCCAATGAGTCATGTTTTTCCCCGCAATTGCCGCGCAGAACCGCCCGTCGCCGTTGGCGGTGAGGGCTGCTACCTGATCGACGCCAGTGGCAAACGCTATTTCGACGGCTCGGGCGGGGCGGCCGTGTCCTGCCTTGGCCATTCCAACGAACGGGTGCGCGAGGCGATCAAAACGCAGGTCGACAAACTTGCCTATGCCCATACCAGCTTTTTCACCTCGGAACCCGCCGAGGCGCTGGCCGATCATTTGATTGCCCGCGCGCCGCAGGGGATCGAGCGGGTCTATTTCGTCTCGGGCGGTTCTGAGGCGGTCGAAAGCGCAATCAAACTGGCGCGGCAGTATTTCATCGAGATCGACCAGCCCGAGCGCCACCATCTGATCGCGCGCCGCCAAAGCTATCACGGCAATACGCTGGGCGCGCTGGCTGCCGGGGGCAACGCGTGGCGCCGCCAACAATTCGCGCCGCTCTTGGTGGATATGAGCCATATCGCGCCGTGCTATGAATATGCAGAGCGTGGTGAGGGTGAAACCCTTGAGGATTACGGTCAGCGCACCGCCAATGAGCTCGAGGCAGAAATCCTGCGCCTTGGACCGGAAACAGTGATGGCATTCATCGCCGAGCCAGTGGTGGGCGCGACGTTGGGGGCCGTGACCGCCGCACCCGGCTATTTCAAGCGTATCCGCGAGATTTGCGACAAATACGGCATCCTGCTGATCCTGGATGAGGTGATGTGCGGGATGGGCCGGACCGGATATCTTTTCGCCAGCGAGGCCGAGGGGATCGTGCCCGATATCGTCACCATCGCAAAGGGCTTGGGCGCAGGCTATCAGCCGATTGGCGCGATGCTGTGCGCCGGCAAAATTTACGACGCAATCCGCGATGGCTCGGGCTTTTTCCAACACGGTCACACCTATCTTGGCCATCCCGTAGCGGCCGCCGCAAGTCTTGCCGTGCTGCAAGAGTTTGAGGCGCATGATCTGATCGCGCAGGTATGCACGCGCGGCGATTTCTTGCAATCGGCACTAGAGCGAAAGCTGTGCCAACACCCACATATCGGCGATATTCGCGGTCGCGGTCTGTTTCGCGGGATTGAAATTGTCGCTGATCGCGCGACCAAAGTGCCGTTTGATCCCGCTCTCGGGCTGGCGGGGAAAATCAAAAAGGCCGCGTTTGCCGAGGGGCTTGGCTGTTATCCAATGCCCGGCGCGCGCGATGGTCGAAACGGCGATCACATCTTGCTGGCACCGCCGTTCATTGCGACCGAAGCGCAACTGAGCGACGCCGTCGACATGCTGGAACGCGCGATCACCAAAGTGCTGGCGACGGTTAGTTAAAGCGGCGCGGTGCCTATCACCACCTTCCGCCTACGGAAAGTTACGCAAGCGGTGCGGTCTCGCCCGCTTGGCCGATCCGCGCAACCGCGCAATACCGCCTGATCAGGATATCTTGGAATGACCAAATACTGCCTCACCGTCACCTGCCCGACATCTCGCGGGATCGTCGCGGCGATTTCGACCTTCCTTGCGCAGAACGGCTGCAACATCACTGACAGTTCGCAGTTTGACGACGTCGAGACGGGCAATTTCTTTATGCGTGTCAGCTTTACCTCGCAAGAAGGGCTTGATGAGGTGACCCTCAGCGCGGCATTCGAGGAAATCGCGAAACCTTTTGGCCTGACCTTCGCCGTGCATGACGAGGCAACCAAGATGAAGGCCGTGATCATGGTCTCGCGCTTTGGCCATTGCCTGAACGATTTGCTCTACCGCGTGCGCATTGGGGCGCTTCCGATTGAAATCGTGGCTGTGATCTCGAACCACATGGATTACCAGAAAGTGGTGGTGAACCATGACATCGCGTTCCATTGCATCAAGGTGACCAAGGCCAACAAGCCGCAAGCCGAGGCGCAGATCATGCAGGTGGTCGACGACACTGGCGCCGATCTGATCGTGCTAGCGCGCTACATGCAGATCCTATCAGATGATATGTGCCACAAAATGTCGGGGCGGATCATCAACATCCACCATTCCTTTCTGCCGTCCTTCAAAGGCGCCAACCCCTATAAACAAGCCTATGAACGTGGCGTGAAACTGATCGGGGCGACCTCGCATTATGTCACCGCCGATCTCGATGAAGGCCCGATTATTGAACAAGACACCGTGCGCGTGACCCATGCGCAAAGTTCGGATGATTACGTCTCGCTTGGTCGCGACGTCGAGGCGCAAGTGCTGGCGCGCGCGATCCACGCCCACGCACATCGCCGCACGTTTCTGAACGGCAACAAAACGGTGGTATTCCCCGCTTCACCGGGGAGCTATTCGTCAGAACGGATGGGATAGGCCGGAAAGACGAATAGACACAGACCCTTAGGTCGCAGTCATTTCGTCTGTTGAGAATGATGGCGCGAATTTTGCAGACCAACACGGTTGGCATGGCGGCTGTCGAACACGCTGGCTGCCAACTTCTGCGTCGAGGGATTGAACGAGGCCATCGCCAAATACGGCAAGCCAAAGATCACGAATACGGACCAAGGATCGCAGTTCACAGGTGCGGCCTAGATCACCACATTGATCGAGGCAGATGTCAAAATCTCGATGGATGGTCGCGGCAGATACCTCGACAACATCTTCATCGAACGGCTGTGGCGATCACTCAAACAGGAGGCCGTCTATCTGCATGAATTGCAAGATGGCCTCCAAGCCAAACGGGTGATCAAAGACTGGATCAGCTTCTACAATACAGAGCGGCGGCACACGGCCCTCGACAAACGATCTCGCGACGACGCATTCTTCGACCAAGAACGATCCCAAAAGGCAGCAAGAAACCAACCAAGTTATATCTTAGCTGAGCCGAAAGCCTGTCCAGAAAAGCAGGACCACTTTATCGCGGTCACTCGATGGGCTTTGTCATCCAGCCCTTCTAAGCTCATGGAATCACGATGTGAATCTCTCATTCTCAGAGTTATTCAACAACGCCAAACCAACCTGTAAACCAAGGCCCAGAAATTCGGCTAAGTAGTGGAGGCGAGTAGGAGAATCGAACTCCTGTACACGGATTTGCAATCCGCTGCGTCACCACTCCGCCAACTCGCCATCCGTGGTGTGCGCGATCAGATACGGTATCGTCGGGCTTCGCGCAAGGGGCATCTGAGCGCCTGCAAGCGATTATGCGCAGGACGAGCGCCTGTTGTGCGCGAGGTTGAAGGTTGAGGGCCTAGCTCTCCTTGCCCCGTGAAAGGTTCTATGGCAAAACCCAAGTTGAAGGTTTCACACCGAAGAGTTCACACGATGCAAGATTTTGCTACGCGCCGCACCATGATGGTGGATACGCAGGTTCGCCCCAATGACGTGACCAAATTCCCAATCATCGAAGCCATGCTTCATGTTCCGCGCGAGGAATTCGTGCCCGCAGGGCGGCGTGAGGCCGCCTATATTGGCGAAAACCTTGAAATCGCGTCAGGGCGCGTCTTGCTGGAGCCGCGCAGTTTCAGCAAAATGCTGAATGCGCTGGACCTGCAACCGAATGATCTGGTGCTCGATATCGGCTGCGGGCTGGGGTACTCGGCGGCCGTGATCGCGCGGCTTGCCGAGGCGGTTGTTGCGCTTGAGATCGAAGATCTGGCGACTCAGGCTGAGGCACTGTTGTCAGAAATGGGCGCCGATAATGTCGCCGTCGTTCCCGGCAATCTGGCCGAAGGTGCTGCACGTCATGGGCCTTACGACGCGATCATCATTGAGGGCGCGGTCGAACAAGTGCCCGATGCCATTCTTTCGCAGCTCAAAGAGGGCGGCCGGATCACGGCGATCTTCATGGAAGGCGCGCTTGGGATTGCCCGAATCGGCTATAAAATCGACGATCAAACAAACTGGCGCGATATTTTCAACGCCACCGCGCCGGTCCTGCCGGGATTTGTGACCGAACGGGGCTTCGTGCTCTGAAAGGCACAACTTTTCAACGCGTCACTGGCGCGAATTGATTAAACAGGCATTGGGTGTACACTCAAATGCTACGAATGCTGGTGTATAGAACCGGCGCGAACAAAAATCGAGGGCAGAGGCATGCTTCGTAAGAGCTTGAAAAATTTTGTTTTTGCGGGTGCAAGCTCGCTATTGCTAGTGACCGCTCCGATTGCGGCCAGTGCAGAAACGCTAGCCGATGCGCTGGTCTCGGCCTATCGAAACTCCAATCTGCTAGAACAAAACCGCGCCACCTTGCGCGCCGCAGATGAAGATGTGGCACAGGCCGTTGCCGCGCTGCGCCCCGTTATTCAATGGACTGCAGATTACACCGCACAGCACACCAACAAGGCCGCCACGACAGGTCAATCGCTTACATCGCGTGCGGCTTCGACCACGCTGGGCGCCACGATGACGCTGCTTGGATTTGGCCGGAACCGAATCGCCGTTGCGATTCAGAAAGAAACGGTTCTTGCGACCCGTGAAGGTTTGCGTTCAGTTGAGCAGAACGTCTTGCTCGCCGCGGTTCAGGCCTATTCCGATGTGAAAAGCGCCTCCGAGCAGGTCGCAATCAACCAGAACTCGGTGCGTTTGCTGACTGAAGAACTCAAGGCGTCCAATGACCGGTTCGAAGTTGGCGAAGTGACAAAGACCGACGTGTCACTGGCCCAAGCGCAATTGGCCTCGGCGCGCGCCTCATTGTCGTCCGCGCAAGGTAGCCTGATGTCCGCCCGCGAGGCTTTTAAGGCCGCAACTGGCCATTATCCGGGCAAACTGGCGGCTTTCCCGAAAACGCCGCCACTGCCCAAAACTCTGGATGCAGCGCAGGCGATTGCGTTGCGCAGCCAGCCTTCGATCAAGCAACTACAACATTCCGTTGCCGCATATGATCTGGCGGTTGATTACGCTCGGGCTAATCGCATGCCAGAAGTGACCGGAACGCTTGGCTATGGCCTTGATGAAGGTGGGGCGCACGGCACTTCGGCCAGTATCGACATCAGCCAGACACTTTACGGTGGCGGCGCGCTAGTGTCAGCGCAACGTCAGGCGATTGCAAACTCACAATCGGCGCGCGCACAGCTTAGCCAAGCCGGTGTGACCGTGGCCCAAGGCGTGGCGAATGCGTGGTCGGCAATCGATATCGCACGCGCTCAGATCGCGGCATATGACCAGCAGATCCAAGCCTCGCGCACTGCCTATAATGGCGTCAAGGAAGAGGCGCTGTTAGGCGCGCGCACCACTTTGGACGTGCTGTCAGCCGAACAAGACCTACTAGATGCCCAAGCCGGGCGTATTACGGCAGCAGCCACGTTGCAGGTAGCATATTATCAACTTTTGTCTTCTATGGGTTTGTTGACGGTAGAAAACCTCAAACTTGGTGTTCCGACTTATGATCCGGCAGCTTACTATAACGCAGTGCGCAATGCGCCCATCACGCTTAGCCCGCAGGGCAAAAAGCTTGATCGTGTTTTGCAGGCCATCGGCCAGAACTGATCGCGTGACGGGCGCGGCCCCATTTCGGCCGCGCCTATCCGCAGTTTTGATGTCAAATCGACCATCACAGGTACGACTTGGTACATTTCTTTCATTGACTGAGACTGGACAGGCGCCGTTTCGCGCCTCAGGATGGCGCTACAATGGCTGAAACCGGAACCCGACCTGAAATCGAAGATGTATTGTCTTCAATCCGTCGGCTCGTGTCGCAGGACACGCGCCCTGCTGTAGGCGTACAGGCGCGAACATCAGCGCCCGATACATTGGTCTTAACGCCAGCCCAGCTTATTTCGCAGGATGCATCGGTCGATGTGATGGAACCGGCGGAGGATAAGGCGGCGGAAAAGACGCATGGCTCGCCTGTCGGGGAAAGGGCACAGCCCGAGGCTGTTTCGCCACCCGATGCGCCGCGCCCTGCCCCGATGAGCGCCCCGCAAGATTGGGAACCTGATTTCGATGACAGCGCTGCGCCGAACTGGCCGCGAGCAGACGCCCTCGCCGCGCAAGTGCCCGCAGCGGGCACCGGTCTCGGAGATGAGCTGACGCGACTTGAGGATACGATCGCGCGGCTTGAGGCGGAAGTCTCCGAGAGCGAAGCCGAGTTTGAATCCGAAACCGGAGATTCGTTTGCCGCGGATGGCATGGCGCCCCTCGCTGATCTGCCTGAAAGCTTTGATGAAGCAGATTTGCGGGTCGAGAATGCCGACGTTGCGCAGCAGGATATCCTCGGCGCTGACTCGCTTGAAAGCTTCGACAGCGGCATGGCATCGGTTACTGAAGCCGGGATGAACGATGAGACTTCGCTTGCAGAAACCGCAAGCGATCCGTCCGATCTCGATCCTGACCTACACCATGGTGACTGGGCCGAAAGCGCGTTGGAAGACCCGCGCTGGCCTGATCCTGACCTGTCGCAGGCCGATGCGATTGATGACGCCAAACTGGTCGCGGCCACCACATCGCCCCGCCGCCTGCATCTGGGCGATGCTGCCGAGGTTCATTCCGAAGCACCGCACCGTGCCTCAACTTACGAAAGCACGCGCGAAGAGATCGCGCTTGAGGATGAGTTCTCGGAACTGGCTGACATGGACAGTGACGACGAGAATAGCGATTTGATCGACGCCGCGCTGCCCATTGACGAAGACGCACTGCACGCTCTGGTATCCGATCTGATCCGCAAAGAACTGCAAGGGGTCATCGGGGCGCGGATCACGCGCAATGTGCGCAAACTGGTGCGTCGCGAGATCCAACGTGCGCTCGTGAGCCGCGACCTCGAATAATAAATACGGTGGCAGCGCTAAATCTACGCGCCAGAATTTCGACATAAGAAAACGGCGCGCCCATCTCGGGACGCGCCGTTTTTCATGCAAGTGCCTTGGTTTCGGATTTAGGCCGCTTCCGCCTCATCCGAGTTCGCAGCCATACGACGTTCGCTTTCCTCGCGCGACAAGGCCACCGAGGTCCGCACACCTTTACCGACGAACTCCATCAGCCCATTAACCACCCGCTCGTTGGGGTCGATGCCCGCACAAGACAACACTTCACGACCATCACGCGAACGCGCCCACCGGGCGATCTGCTCGGGGCCGTTACCGTATTTCTTGTCATCAGCGATAGCATCATCGAGAGCAGCCAACACCACGGCGGCAAACAACTTGCGGGCCCGCTGGCCCTGTTCGTAATTGAAGGCCGAGCCATCAACAAAATCGCGCATGTTTCCGTCCTTTGTTATTGCTCTTGCGTTTCGCGGCGTGATGGCCATGTATGGCTGTTTGTCGCCGATTCGATACGGCCCTTAGGACATGTCAGATATGCGCTTGACGCATACCACACCCGTCATAGACCGCATATCTCTTTTTGAGCAAAGCATTTCGTGGCTTGATCTAAGTAAGGGCGCAAAGAATTCAAGGGCATAGGTAGCTGTTAGTTGGAAGCCCAGCTATAGTAAAATTAGCAATTTTAATCATACAAATCAAAATGTTGCAGAATTAATTTCGCACAAATTCGAACTCGACGTTAATTCTTGAACGGTCCCGAAATTGCAAAATGCACCATTCGTTTCTAGCTCAACACGCTCGCGTAGAAAGCGCGTCAAGGGTCTTGACCTTTGCCAAAACCGCGTCGCCGCCGTGGTCATATTAATGTGATCTGCGCCGATCCGGCCTGCATTTCCCCGACCGCGCGATCCAGCCGCAAATAGGCGATGGCACAATCGCCCGCGCGGGTGAACAGTTGCCCGACCTTGCGCCCATCTACCGTGATCTCGTCACCCGGATCGGCACTCCCCTGCACCGCCACACTGACAAAACCCTTACGTAATTCGGTCTTATGCTTCATGCGCGCCGTAACTTCTTGGCCGACATAACAGCCCTTGCGGAAATCGACGCCGTGAAGCCGCTCAAATCCGGCTTCCAGAATATATGTGTCCGGCGTCAGCTCGATCCCCGTCTGGGGAATGCAATGGGCGACACGAATCGCATCCCAATCGCTGCCATCATCGCCCGAGCGCGTGCCATACACGCGCCAGCCCATCGCCGGATCGCGCGGGTCCATCAGTGCGCCTTCGGGGGCCATCCCGGTGCCGCAATACACCTGCAACTCGGATGGTGCGATGGCCGCGTCAGCGCGCAGCTTGTACATCGACAGCCGCTTGATCGTGGCTTCGGCAATCGCATTGTCGATATCTAGCACAATCGCCTCGCCGCGCGCGATCAAGAAGAAATCAGCCAGATATTTACCCTGCGGTGTCAGCAGGGCCGCGTAAATCGGCCCCTGTGCCAGCTTGCGCACATCGTTGGTGATCAGCCCTTGCAGGAAGTGCTCACGATCCGGCCCAGTGATCTTGTATAGGTTTCGCGTGCTCATGCTGGTCTCCTTTGCACAGGCTATATGTGGCTTTGCCAGAGTTTTGCCAAGCAACCCGGATATTTCGCCCCGCAATAGCTGCGCGAAAGACCATCCTTCCGCAACTCCATGACGCACCGTCATAGCACCAAACTTCGCGCCGCTTGGCGAAAGTGGCTTTTCAAGCGGCCTGATGATGGCCACGTTGGGTGTGGGAACGAAGTCGGCTTTTTGTCGATCGGGAGGATAAGATGAATTCGATGATGCATATGCCGCTGTTGATCAGCGCGATCGCCACGCATGCGCAACGCTATCATGCAGACGGCGAGGTGGTCTCGGTCAAAACGACTGGCGGTGTCGAACGCTCCAGTTGGGGCGAGGTCATAAGCCATGCGCGCCAACTGGCCTCGGCGCTTGAAGGGCGCGGGCTGATGCTGGGTGATCGCTGCGCAACGCTGGCTTGGAACAACCGCCGCCATTTGGAAATCTACTTCGGCGTGTCGGGTGCGGGGCTTGTCTGCCACACGATTAACCCGCGCCTGTCGCCCCAACAGATGGGTTTTATCATTAACGACGCCAAGGATCGCGTGTTGTTTTTCGACCGCACGTTCCTGCCCCTCATTGTCGCGCTACGCGACCAGTTGAGCACGGTAAAAAGTCTTGTTCTTCTGGGTCCGCAAGACGACGAAGCCGCAGCCCAGATCGACGGCCTCCTGTTTTACGACGATCTGATCGCCGAAGGTGATGCTGACTATCTTTGGCCCGAGCTGGATGAAACCTCGCCCTCCTCGCTTTGCTATACCTCCGGCACAACCGGCAATCCGAAAGGGGTGCTTTATACCCATCGCTCGACCGTGCTGCATACTTTGGGGGGCAATCAACCCGACGGGCTTGGGATTGGCGCCAGCGAAACAGTGATGCCGGTGGTGCCGATGTTTCACGTCAATGCTTGGGGCGTGCCCTATATCGCGGCGATGACGGGGTGCAAACTGGTGCTGCCGGGACCAAACCTTGACGGCGAAAGTCTGGCGCGCCTGATCGACGCCGAGCAGGTCAGCCTTGCGCTTGGCGTGCCAACGATCTGGATGGGCCTGCTGAACGGGCTGGAGGCGACAGGGTCGAAAGCCGAAAGCCTCAAGCGCACCGTTGTCGGCGGGGCCGCCCTGCCCCCGTCGATGCTTAGCGCGTTTCGCGACCGTTATGGGGTTGAGCTGATCCACGCTTGGGGGATGACCGAAACCAGTCCGCTCGGCACGGTTAACCAATTGCTCGCCAAGCATCGCCCGCTTGATGAGAGCGCGCGCGAGGAAATCCGCTTTGGTCAAGGGCGTCCGCCGTTCGGGGTCGAGTTGCGACTGATGGATTCGCAAGGTCACGTGCTGCCTAGCGATGGCGAGACTCAAGGCGAGTTGCAGATTCGCGGTCATTGGATCGTCGAGCAATATTTCGGCCAAGATGAAAGCGCGCTGACGGTCGATGGCTGGTTTGACACAGGCGATATCGCGACGCTGGATGCCAACGGCTATCTGATTATTCGGGATCGCTCAAAAGACATTATCAAGTCGGGCGGCGAGTGGATTTCGACGGTAGAGTTGGAGAACATCGCCATCGCCCATCCCGGCGTGGCCAATGCCGCCGCGATTGCCGCGCGCCATGAAAAATGGACAGAGCGCCCGGTGCTGGTCGTGCAACGCGCGATCCGCTCGAAGGTCACCGAGACGGAAATTCTGGCAAGCTTCGCAGGCAAGGTGCCGAGTTGGCAAGTGCCCGATAAGGTGATCTTCGTGGAGACCTTGCCATTGGGCAGCACGGGCAAGGTGCTGAAGGCGAAGCTGCGCGACGAGTTTGGCGATGTGCTGATCGTTGATCCGTTGTGAGTCGGGCGTTGGGGTGCGAGCCGTGCGCCCCGTCAAACCGCTGCAATCGTAGCCTTGACCGCCTTTTGCCAGCGCGCGTAGCGGGCCGCGCGCGCGTCCTCGGGCATTTGCGGCTCGAACGTCCGCTCAAGCGCCCATGACTTGGCGAATTCGTCTTGGTTAGGATAAATCCCCGCCTTGTGACCCGCCAGCCAAGCCGCGCCCAGCGCGGTGGTTTCCAGCACTTCGGGGCGATCGACCGGCGCGCCCAGAATGTCGGCAAGGAATTGCATCGCCCAATCTGAGGCCGTCATACCGCCATCGACTCGCAGCGTCGGGGGCGCGTCATCAGCCCAATCGGCCTGCATCGCGGCCAACAGATCGCGGGTCTGAAACCCGACCGATTCCAGCGCCGCGCGGGCGAATTCCGCCGGGCCGGAACTGCGCGTAAGGCCAAAGACGGCACCGCGACACTCGGCCTCCCAATAGGGCGCGCCAAGCCCGGTGAAAGCGGGCACGATGATGACCTCCTGCTCGGAATCGGCAGCCTCGGCCAACTTTTGCGTCTGGCTGGCGGCCTCGATGATCTGCAAACCGTCGCGCAGCCATTGCACCACCGCCCCGGCCACGAAGATCGAACCTTCCAGCGCATAGGTCACCTTTCCATCAAGCTGATAGGCGATGGTCGTCAATAGCCGATGTTCAGATCGCACCATTTGATCGCCAGTATTGAGCAGCGCAAAACACCCCGTGCCATAGGTTGATTTCAACATGCCCGGCTTAAAGCATGCCTGCCCCACGGTCGCGGCCTGCTGATCACCCGCCACACCAAGGATCGGAATCTCGGCACCCAGCAGATCGCGCTGAGTAATGCCGAATTCGGCTGCGCAATCACGCACCTCGGGCAGCATATTCATAGGGATGCTAAGACGTTCGCAAATCGTGCTCGACCAGCGCCCCTTGGCGATATCATACAGCATCGTGCGCGCCGCATTGGTCGCATCCGTGACATGCGCCGCCCCGCCCGTCAGCTTCCAGATCAGCCAGCTGTCGATCGTGCCAAAGGCCAGTTCGCCCGCCTCGGCCCGCGCACGCGCACCCTCTACGTTTTCCAGAATCCAGCGCAATTTCGTGCCCGAGAAATACGGATCAATCAGCAACCCGGTCCGCGCTGTGATAGTGTCCTCGAACCCGTCGTCGCGCAATTTGCGGCAAAATTCGGCCGTGCGCCGATCCTGCCAGACGATCGCATTATGGATCGGCTCACCCGTCTCGCGATCCCAGACAACGGTGGTTTCGCGCTGATTGGTGATGCCGATGCCTGCGATATCATCCGGCGCGACCCCGGCCTTTTCGATTGCCTTGTGCGTGGTGGCAAGAACCGAAGCCCAGATTTCATTGGCATCATGTTCGACCCAGCCCGAATGCGGAAAATGCTGGGTGAACTCTTGTTGTGCCGAATTCACCGGGCGCAGGTCTCCGTCAAAGACAATCGCACGCGACGAAGTGGTGCCCTGATCAATCGCAAGAATATGTGTCATTTTGCGCATCCTGCCAAAGGTAAGTGGTGGCCGTTCGAGTACGGCTCATGATGTCATATCGCGCCGCCTTATCTAAGCGGCATCCGACAGACGTTGGCGCATGAAATTCTCCAGCGTGGAGACCTGCTCTGCGCTCAGGTGCAAACCCAACTTGGTGCGCCGCCAGATCACATCCTCGGCGGTGCGCGCCCATTCTTTGTCCATCAGCCAAATCACCTCAGCCTCGCTCAGCGTCGCTCCGAAATCACCGCCCAGATCGGCAGCGGATTTCGCCGTGCCCAGTATCTCACGCGCATCCAGCCCGTAATGGCGGATCATCCGCTGCGTCCAAGCCGCGCCAAGAAAGGGATAATTGCGCGCCAGATCGGCGGTGACATTTGCGGTGTCTTGGGGTTTGAACGCTCCGCCCGGCAGCGACACGCCGGCAGTCCATGCGTCCTTCAGCCCCGGAAAAAACGGCGCAAGCTTTTCCAGCGCATGCTCGGACAGCCGCCGATAGGTCGTGATCTTGCCACCAAACACATTGAGCACCGGTGCGCCCCCAGCATCGTTCAGCGACAACACATAATCGCGCGTCGCCGCCGTCGCCGAGCTGGCCCCGTCATCGTAAAGCGGGCGCACGCCGGAATAGGTCCACACGATATCATCACGCGTCACAGGTTTGGCGAAATATTTCGACGCGAAATCACACAGGTAATCCTGCTCCTCTGGCGTACATTCGGCTTTCGACGGCGGACCCTTATGATCTTGATCGGTCGTGCCGATTAGGGTGAAATCTTGCTCATAGGGGATTGCAAAAATGATCCGCCCGTCCTCGCCCTGAAAGAAATAGCACTTGTCGTGATCGTAAAGTTTGCGCGTCACAATATGGCTGCCGCGCACCAGCCGGATGCCCTCGGTCGAGTCGATCCCGATCGTGTCACGCAACACCTGATCGACCCAAGGGCCACCCGCATTGACCAACGCCTTGGCATAGTGATCGGCGCGCCCATGCGGTCCCTCGGTCACGATATGCCACAGATCGCCCTCGCGCGCCGCCGAAACCACCTTGGTGCGCACCATGATCTGCGCGCCGCGCGTCTCTGCATCGCGCGCGTTTAGCACCACCAATCGCGCATCCTGCACCCAGCCATCGGAATACTCATAAGCCTTGTGGAATTTCGGATTGAGCGGCTTGCCTGCCGGATCCTGCGCCAGATCCAGCGTCGAGGTGCCGGGCAGAAATTTCCGCTTGCCTAGATGGTCATACATGAACAACCCCAGTCGGATTAGCCACGCCGGACGGCGACCCTTCATCCAAGGCATGACGAATGACAGCAACTTCGAGGTCGGTGTCTCGCTCTCAAAGCGCATCTCGCGATGATAGGGCAAAACGAACCGCATCGGCCACGAAATATGAGGCATCGCGGAGAGCAGCACTTCACGCTCTTTCAGCGCCTCATGCACCAGACGAAATTCGAAATATTCGAGGTAACGCAACCCGCCATGAAACAGCTTGGTCGAGGCGGAGGAGGTCGCCTGCGCTAAATCCCCCTGCTCGGCCAGCGTGACATTCAAGCCCCGCCCGGCGGCATCACGCGCGATTCCGCAGCCGTTTACGCCACCGCCGATGACAAAAATATCCTTGGGGATTGGCTGTTGATCATCTGAAAGCATGGGCGCTCTTTCGTTCGCAGTTGAAGGTATCAGAAGAGCGAATTCCGCGCAAAAGTCAACTTTTTGTTTTCGCTTTTGCGCGAATTACATAAAATCGAAAACAGATATAGCATCATTACGACAAAACGAACATTTCAAGTGACAACCGCCTCGTCTTGTGGCACCTGTAAAAAAGGGGGTCACATGACGCTGAATGTTCGACAAAGCAAAATTCTGGAACGCGCGCGCGACGCAGGCAGCGTAGCGGTCGAAGATCTCGCCGATCAGTTCACCGTATCCGTGCAAACGATCCGGCGCGATCTGTCCGAGTTGGCCGAGGCGGGCCTTATCGAACGTGTGCATGGCGGAGCAGTGATCCGCACCGGCGTGACAAATTTTGCCTATGAGGCGCGGCGGCGGATGAATGAAGCTGCGAAAGCTGCGATTGCCAAGGCCTGCGCGCGCACGATCCCCGATAATTGCTCGATCATCCTTAACCTTGGCACGACGACTGAGGCTGTGGCCCGCGAACTGCTGGGCCACCACAACATTACGGTGGTGACGAATAACATCAACGTCGCCAATATTTTACTGGCCAATGACAGCTGTGACATCATGGTGGCGGGTGGCAATTTACGTCGCGTGGATGGCGGGTTGGTCGGTGATTTGACAGCGGATTTCATCAACCAGTTCAAGGTCGATTACGCGGTGATCGGCGCATCGGCTCTAGATGAAGAAGGCGATCTGCTCGATTTCGACCTTGCAGAGGTGCGCGTCAGCCGGATGATCCTGCGCCGCGCACGCAAGGTGTTTCTGGTCACGGATGCCTCGAAACTGGCGCGCTCTGCGCCGGTGCGGTTGGCTTCGCTTAGTGAGATCGACACGCTGTTTATCGATGCAGCCTTGCCCGAAGCGCTGCGCGAGCGCTGCGCGCAGTGGGACACCAAGGTGCACGTCGTCTGACGCACAACATCGTTTGCAAACGTTTGCGCACGTCGTGTGGCGCAACACGCTGAAAGGGATTGCAGCCACAGGGGGCGGCGCGTTATTGGCAGATTATGCCTAGATACGCGTTTCAAATTGAATATGACGGCAGCCCCTTCGCCGGTTGGCAGCGCCAGATTAACCAGTCTTCAGTGCAAGGCTCGATCGAGGCCGCATTGGCCCGCCTTGAGCCCGGCCCCCATTCGGTGATCGCGGCCGGGCGCACCGACGCGGGCGTTCATGCCAACGCGCAGGTGGCACATGTGGATCTGGAAAAAGATTGGGATACCTACCGTCTTTCCGAGGCCCTCAACCATCATCTGCGCCCGCATCCCATCGCCATTTTGGCCTGTGAACGGGTCAGCGACGATTTTCACGCCCGCTTTTCAGCGATCGAGCGGCGCTACGCGTTTCGCGTAATGCAACGCCGTGCGCCGCCGACGTTTGAGTCGGGGCAGGTCTGGCACGTTCGCAAACCGCTTGATCTGGACGCGATGCGCGCCGGGGCGGCCCATCTAATCGGGCATCATGACTTCACGACCTACCGCTCGACCTTTTGTCAGGCGAAATCCCCCGAGAAGACGATGGATGAGATAACCATTGAGGCGCATGAAATCGCGCGCGGGATGGAGTATCGCTTTTATTTGCGCGCGCGCTCGTTCTTGCATAATCAGGTGCGCTCGATTGTTGGAACTTTGGAACGGGTCGGCGCCGGATCTTGGGCGCCCGAGCGTGTCAAAGAGGCGCTTGAAGCACGTGATCGCGCCGCCTGTGGTCCCGTCTGCCCGCCGCAAGGTTTGTATCTGGCTGGCGTTGGCTACCGCGACGATCCCTTCGCTTAGACGAAAGTCATTCCGCCGGATGAGTGGCCATTCGGTTGGGGATGTTGCGCTCTTGGATGACGCGCATCTGTAGGCTCTCCGCCGCATGACTTTGCGGTTGATATTCTGGAATGGCGCGCGCAAGGGTGGCAAGCATTTCTGCGGCATTATCACGTTCAACCGCCTCGCGCAGATCGCGCAGCATCGCGGCCGTTTGCCATTCTGACAGCCGATCCTCGCGCACGCGGATGATCTTGGGATGCGAGGTGCTGCCCGCCCCTTTGCGCACCATCAATTCCTCATGCAATTTTTCACCTGCACGTAGGCCGGTGGTGACAATTTCGATATCTCCATCGGGATGGGCTGCGTCACGCACTTTATACCCGCGCGTTTCGATCATCCGGCGCGCAAGGTCGCGGATCAACAGTGGCTTGCCCATATTAAGCACATAAACTTCGCCGCCATCGGCAAAACTTCCAGCCAGAAGCACCAGTCGTGCCGCCTCTTGGATGGTCATGAAATAGCGCGTTACCCGTGGATCGGTCAGAGTCACGGGACCTCCGCGGCGGATCTGTTCCTCAAACAAGGGCACAACAGAGCCCGAAGACCCCAACACATTTCCGAACCGCACAATGGAAAAGATCGTCCCCTCGGCACGCTCTGCCATGTCCTGCACAACCAGCTCCGACAGGCGTTTCGAGGCCCCCATAACCGACCCCGGACGCACGGCCTTATCCGAAGACACCATAACGAACCGTGCCACACCCGCTTCACGCGCAGCGCGCGCCAGAACTTGCGTCGAAAACACGTTGTTTTGCAGCCCAGCGCGCAGGTTGACCTCGACCAGGGGGACGTGTTTGTAGGCTGCGGCATGCATCACCACATCCACCGCATTGTCCGCAAACAAGTGTGTCACCAGCACTGGATCCGCCGCAGAGCCAAGCACCGGCACGATCTGCGTCCCAAATGGCTCGGCAAGCAGGCTCAATTCCTGATTTGCGGCGTAAAGCGCCAGCTCGGAGAGTTCGAGCAAGATCAGCCGGGCCGGACGGCATGCAACAATCTGGCGGCACAGCTCCAGTCCGATCGAGCCGCCGGCACCCGACACCAGCACCGTACTGCCGGTATAGGCAACGCAGCTTGAACTTAGCGCTTCATACAGATCATCACGTCCCAGCAAATGACCGGATTTAATCGGCTCAAGACGCGACACCAAAGCGCTATCATCCAAAAGCTGAGCGAACGCGGGCAGTGACTCGACCGCGATACCCAGATCTTCAAAGTGACGCGACAACGCGGTCTTGCGATCTGCGGGCAGATCCGGATCGGCAAGGATCACGCGGTTGATATTATACAACCCGCGCAGTTTTTCAGCCTTCGAGACCGGATAGACAGTCAGGCCGTTCACATGCGAGCCGCGCAGTGCCGGATTGTCGTCGATAAAGCCGTAAACCATCACATCCGAGCGATCCATCATCTCGCGCGACAGCTTGATACCGGTGAACCCGGTCCCGTAGATTACCACGCGCGACACTATCCGAGACCGACGATAGAGCGCAGTCAGAACCCGCAACATGCCGCGGCGTAGCAGGATATAACTGAGGAAATACAGCATTCCGAAAAAGATCGGCACTGCGATCCCGCCACTATAAACGGATGCCGCATCCATCAGCCCCGCCGAGAGCGCCAGACCAATGGACATGATCAAGGCGCGTATCATCGCATCGGCATCGAAATGCTTTAACTGCACGCGATGCAGACCGAGCGCCATCGACAAGCCGCCCGCGATCAGCATCAGAGCGGGCAGATATCGGGGGCCCACCTCAAAGATCATTCGGTTATGCTCAAACAACAAAAGCGCGGTTATCCAACCGACAATCGGCACCATCGCCACATCAACCGCCAAAAGGAAGAGATCCTTCTGTTTGCGCGTGAGGGCCATGAACCGCTTAAACATCTGTCGAAATACTCGCTATGGTTGTGTTGCGAATCTTCTATACATCTTATTGGCGGGTCCATAGCTAAATCGACATCATTAAAATGTTGTTAATCTGAGACGTTCTGCGTTGCGGCAAATTTCAGCCGAACACGCTTTTGAATGTCCGCCAGATGAGCACGAGATCGAAACAGATCGACATATGCTTTTGATAGATCAGGTCCAGCTTGGCTTTGGCTGGCACGCAGCGGCGCGCATAGGACGCATCGACCTCTGTAGCGGTCGCACATTGCCCGAGAATCCATCCCTCATGCTTGTTAAAACAAAGAGATGCCAGCCCGGTGACGCCCGGCGGCGTCTTTAACACCTTTGAGTAGAGTGACGGAAAGCGTTCGACATATTCACGCAGCGGCGGGCGCGGTCCGACAAAGCTGATATCGCCACGATAGATGTTCCAGAACTGCGGCAATTCGTCCGCCCGCGTCTTGCGCATGATTCTGCCCATCCGCGTGATCCGCTGTTGCTTGTGCGCGCCCGAAACCCCCGAATCACCCTGCGCGACCTCCATCGTGCGAAATTTCAGCAGGCGAAAGCTTTGGGTGGGGGTCTTCATCCGCTCGGCAGAATAAAAATAAGGCCGTTTTTCGAAAATTATCACCGTGATCAGCGTGAACAAAAACAACATCGCGATCAAAGGCGTCAACGATACAGCCAGCACAAGATCAAAGAGCCGTTTCGCCAATCGTTGCGTGCGCGTCATACCATCCTTTGCCGTACGCGCCTCATATCCGCGACCACTGCCGCTGCGTTAATGCGTACCTCGGACACCAATCCTAACCCCACCGCACGCGTTACATCAAGATCAACCTTAGGGCGAGTTGCGTCCGGCGCAGGCACTGGTTGCCAATCCTCACCCGCGGCGCGTAGCAGATCGTCCATCCCCACCACACCGGGCAGTGCCAAGTTAAGCTGCTCGGGCAAGCGCGCGGGGACCTCAACCGCCAAGCGCGCCAGCCGCGCCACCGCATCCGCAAGCGCGCCCGGCCCGATATAACTGCGTTTGGGCGCGCGCCCGTCGGCAAAGACATGCAGCCGCCGCCCCCCTATCGGCGCAGACGCCCCCAACAGTGCATCTGCGCCCGCCACATTGCCGATGCGCAGCGCACAGGCGTGTTTCATCCCGGCTAGTGCCGCTTCCATCGCGCATTTTGAGCGCCCGTAATCATTGAGCGGCGCGCAAGGCGCATCCTCGCTCAGCGGCCCGGCCCCGCGCCCATAAACCGCCGCAGAGGATGCCGCGATCAAAGGTAGCCCCGCCATCTGCGCGTGTTTGCGAACCGCCTTGGCAATCGCGACGTTGACCGCCAGATCTTCGGCAGAGCCATCAATCACTCCGGCCAGCAGCAACACCACATCCGCCTGCGCACAGGCGCGCGCCAAGGCCCCCGGCGCGGTGAGAATATCAAACACCGGCCCGCCCAGACCCACCTCGCGTCGCGCCTGCCAGATCGGGGTAATCCCCAGTGTCTCGGGCGCGACTTGCCAAGCGGCACGCATCATCGTGCCAAGCCGTCCGGTTCCCCCAAGTATCAACAATCGTGGCAGATCGGTGCGCATGAGCTTGGTATCGACGGGCATCGGAAAATCCATTCTGATAAATATCTCGGGCCATTATTCCAACGCACTATCATCGCGGCCACGCGTTAAGATCAAGAACTGTCCTTAACGCAATCGTGAGCGCGCGACCCCGATTCCCCTGACACCGATACAATCGCATCTCTGGACAGCGCGAGCGTGGGGTGGTTCTCTCCGCCGACTTCAGGAGGGTCTCATGGCATTCGGTACGAATATCCGCACTTATTTCGAGGGTAGCTGGCACGAGGGCGACATTCCCGTCATGCGCGCCGCTGATCACGGTCTGTGGCAAGGCAGTTCGATCTTTGACGGCGCGCGGCTGTTTGACGGACTGGTGCCCGATCTCGATCTGCATTGCGCGCGCGCCAACCGCTCGGCCGAGGCGCTGATGATCACGCCGACGATCGACCCTGCCGAGATGGTCGAGATCGCCCGCGAGGGCTTGCGCAAATACGCCAAGGACGCCGCCGTTTATGTGCGTCCAATGTATTGGGCGATTGCTGGCTCGGATCTGGGCGTTGCGCCGAAGCTGGGGGAAACGCGGTTTGCGCTGTGTCTGGAAGAGGTCGCGATGCCCGATCCGAACGCGGCAACCACGTTGACCACCACGCAATTCCGTCGCCCCGTGTTGGCCGACAACGTGTGCAACGCCAAGGCGGGCTGCCTCTATCCCAACAACGCGCGGATGCTGGTTGAGGCCCAGCGCAAAGGGTTCGGCAATGCTTTGGTGCAGGATTCCCACGGCAATGTCGCGGAAAGCGCCACGGCCAACGTCTTTATGGCGCGCGATGGCGAGCTTTTCACGCCGATTGCCAATGGCACGTTCCTTGCCGGGATCACTCGGGCGCGCCATATCAAGAACCTGCGCGCGGCGGGCTTCGCGGTGCATGAAGCGGTGCTGACGCTTGATGATTTCCACGCGGCTGATGAGGTCTTCCTGTCGGGCAATTTCGCCAAGGTCACGCCGGTTGCTGCCTTTGACGACACCCGCTATGAGATCGGCCCGCTGACGAAAGCGGCGCGTGAAGCCTATTGGGATTGGGCGCTTGGCGCACCGCTGTAAGCGCGGTTGCCAAAGCGACCCTCCCGCGCGATGATCGCGCCGCGAGCCCGGAGGAAAAATGCGTAAGTTTCTGGTCGTTCTTGACGATACCCGCGAATGCCTCAACGCGATGCGTTTTGCGGCGATGCGCGCGTCCCATACCGGGGGCGGTGTGCTGATTCTTTCGGTGATTCCCCCTGAGGAATACCAACATTGGATCGGCGTGGGCGAGATTATGCGCGAAGAGGCCCGCGAACGCATCGAGGCTCATTTCGAGGTCTTCGCAAAATGGATGCGTGACCGTCAGGGCGTAGACCCTGAACTGCTGGTCCGCGAAGGCGATCCCTGCGCGGAAATTCTTGACGTCATCAGTGAGCATCCTGAAATTGGGGTGCTTGTGTTGGGCGCGGGAACTGGCAAATCCGGCCCCGGCCCGTTGGTCACGCAGATGACAAAACAGGCCGGGTCGCTGCCCTGCCCGCTGACCGTGGTGCCCGGCGAGATGTCAAAAGAAAAGCTAGAGCAGATCACCTGAGTTGACCGCTCGAATACTTGATTGTTTCACTCGGAAGGCGCATATATGCCCCACGCCAAGGAGGCCAGTCATGTTCATCCAGACCGAAACGACCCCGAACCCCGCAACGCTGAAGTTCCTGCCCGGTCAAACCGTGCTGGAGGCAGGCACCGCTGATTTTCCCTCGGCTGAGGCCGCTGTGAAATCGCCGCTGGCTGCGCGTATCTTTGCCGTGCCCGGTGTGACAGGCGTGTTTTTCGGGTCCGATTTTGTAACCGTGACAAAGGCCGAAGACGCTACGTGGGATCACGCGAAACCCGCGATCCTTGGCGCGATCATGGAGCACTTCCAATCCGGCGCGCCGGTGATCGAGGGCGAGGCTGCGCCTTCGGGTCATGCAGACCATGACGGCGAGGACGGTGCCATCGTTGCCCAGATCAAAGAATTGCTGGACACGCGCGTGCGCCCGGCTGTGGCCCAAGATGGCGGCGATATCACCTTCCACGGGTTCGAACGCGGCGTGGTCTATCTGCATATGCAGGGTGCCTGCGCGGGTTGCCCGTCTTCGACGCTGACGTTGAAGATGGGGATTGAAAACCTGCTGCGTCACTACATTCCCGAAGTGACCGAGGTCCGCCCGGTCAATGCGTGAGCCGCTGATACTCGGCTTTGATACATCGGCCGCGCATTGCGCGGCCGCTTTGCTATGTGGCAAGCAATGTCTCGCCGCGCGCCAAGAAGAGATGACACGCGGCCAAGCTGAACGCTTGATGCCTCTGCTTGAAGACCTGCTTTCTGAAGCGGGCGCAAACTGGCGCGATCTTGCACGCATTGGCGTGGGCATCGGGCCGGGGAATTTCACCGGCGTGCGCATTGGGGTTTCAGCGGCACGTGGGCTGGCGCTGAGCCTGAAGATCCCCGCTATCGGTGTCTCCAGCCTAGAGGCCGCAGCCCATGCCAGCCAAGGCCCGGTGCTTGCCGCAATTGCCGCACCGCGCGCGCGCGGGTATTTTGAGGGCTACAGACTGGCGCGCCCGGTCGAATTACAACTTTGCGAAATCGCCGAGCTACCCGTCGACTGGGCGGAGCCGGGTCTCACCTGTATCGGTTCCGCCGCCGAGGACGCCGCCGCAGCCCTCGGCGCAACCGTCAGCCCCGCCGCTTTCCCGCCTGCCGAAGGCATCGCACGCATCGCCGCGCTGCGTGAGTTGATACCGGGCCTGCGCCCCGCGCCGCTATATTTGCAACCTGCCGACGCGGCACCACCCTCTGATCCGCCGCCGGTGATTTTGGACTGATGACACCCGCCGCACTTGCCCAACTGCACGCCGTTTGTTTCACAACGCCGCGCCCTTGGTCGCAGGCTGAGTTCGACACGCTCCTGCATGCGCGGGGCGTTTTCTTGCTCACCGAACCGGGCGGGTTTCTACTGGGTCGCGTGATTGCGGGTGAAGCCGAGCTGCTGACTCTTGCCGTGGACCCCAATCAACGCCGCGCCGGTATTGCACGCGCATTGGTGGCAGCCTTCCACGAAGAAGTGAAAACACATGAGGCGCAAACCGCGTTTCTGGAAGTGGCCGATGACAACATCGCCGCGCGCGCGCTCTATCTCGCGACAGGATGGATAGAATCGGGGCGGCGCAAAGCCTATTATAACTCCTCCGACGGCACCCGGCGCGACGCGATCATCATGGTTTTGCCCATTGACGGCGCTGAAGGCTGACCAATCAATCAAATTTGTAGCCCTCCCCTACGTCAGCACCATTTTGTCGCTTGACCCCCTTGGCAAGCTCTGCCCAAATTCAGGGGTACGCGGACCCATGCGAGGCCCGCCAACAGGCCTATGCGAAATGGCCATAATAACCGGGAGTGTTCGATGACCCTTTTCCAACAGTTTCTTGGCGCCGCAGCCACGCTTGCGCTGAGCGCAGGCGCCGCGCTTGCCGAACCTGCGATCATTTATGATCTGGGTGGCAAGTTCGACAAAAGCTTTAACGAGGCGGCCTATAACGGTGCCAAACGTTGGGCAGATGAGACCGGCGGCAAATACAAGGAACTGGAAATGCAGTCCGAAGCCCAGCGCGAACAGGCGCTGCGCAAGCTGGCTGAATCGGGTGCTAACCCGATCGTGATGACCGGTTTTGCCTTCGGTGACACGCTCAACCAGGTAGCGCCAGACTATCCCGACACCAAATTCGCGATCATCGATATGGTCGTCGATCAACCCAATGTCGAATCCATCGTCTTCAAAGAAGAGCAAGGTTCGTATCTTGTTGGCCTGATAGCTGGTATGGCCTCGAAAACCGGCACCGTGGGTTTTGTCGGCGGCATGGATATTCCGCTGATCCGCAAATTCGCCTGCGGCTATGTACAAGGCGTCAAGGCGGCCAACCCGGATGCGAAAGTGATCCAGAACATGACTGGCACGACTCCGGCGGCATGGAATGACCCGGTGAAGGGTGGCGAGATCGCCAAAGCCCAGATCAGCCAAGGCGCAGACGTGATTTATGCCGCCGCCGGTGGCACCGGGATCGGCGTGTTGCAAGCTGCCGCTGACGGAAAAATTCTGTCGATCGGTGTGGACAGCAACCAGAACTACCTGCACCCGGGGCAGGTTCTGACCTCGATGCTCAAGCGCGTAGACACCGCCGTCTACAATACCTTCAAGGAAGGTGCCGACATCAAGCCGGGCGTAAAGGAAATGGGCCTTGGCGATGACGGCGTGGCTATTGCACTCGACGACAACAACAAGGCACTGGTCACCCCGGAAATGCTTGCTGCAGTAGATCAGGCCAAGGCCGACATCGCCTCGGGTAAGATCCAAGTACATGATTACATGTCGGACGACAGCTGCCCGGTTAAGTGATGAGCGAGGCAGATAAAATCAACGCGGGGCGGCAGGCAACTGCCGCCCTTGGCGCTAAAGATACAGGCATGTCCGCAGAAGTGCCCGCGATTGAGCTGAAAGGCATCTCGAAAGCCTTTGGCACGGTGCAGGCCAACAAAGACATCGCGATCCGCGTTATGCCCGGCACGATCCACGGCATCATCGGTGAAAACGGCGCGGGAAAATCCACGCTGATGTCGATCCTTTACGGCTTTTACAAGGCTGACAAGGGCGAGATCTGGATTAAGGGCCAGCGCACGCAGATTCCCGATAGTCAGGCCGCGATCAGCGCCGGAATCGGCATGGTCTTTCAGCATTTCAAACTGGTGCAGAACTTTACCGTTCTGGAAAATATCATCCTTGGAGCCGAAGACGGCGCGCTATTGCGCCCTTCGCTGGCCAAGGCCCGCAAAGAGCTTAAACGGCTGGCCGAGGAATATGAGCTAAACGTCGATCCTGACGAAAAGATCGAAGATCTGTCCGTTGGCCACCAACAGCGCGTGGAAATCCTCAAGGCGCTCTATCGCCAAGCCGATATTCTGATTTTGGACGAGCCGACCGGCGTGCTGACACCGGACGAGGCCGACCACCTATTCCGCATCCTCGATTTCCTTCGTAAAGAAGGCAAGACGATCATCATGATCACCCATAAGCTGCGCGAAATCATGGAAATCACCGACACAGTTTCGGTGATGCGGCGCGGCGAGATGACCGCAACGGTGAAGACATCGGAAACCTCGCCCGAGCAACTTGCCGAGCTGATGGTGGGGCGTAAGGTCTTGCTCGACATTGAGAAAACCAAAGCCAAACCGGGCGAGACGGTGCTCGAAGTCGAGAATCTGCGCGTCATCGACGAAGACAAGGTTGAGCGGCTCAAGGGCATCATTCTGAACATCCGCGCGGGCGAGATTCTGGGCATTGCCGGCGTGGCTGGAAACGGTCAGTCCGAGTTGCTGAAAGTGCTGGGCGGCTTTGCCAACGGCACCGGCACGATCCGCATCAATGGCGACAAGATCGACCTGACGGGCAAGCATTCCGATGGCCAGTCGCGGCGTGCGCGCGGTATCGCACACGTCCCCGAGGACCGTCACCATCTGGGGCTGATCCTTGATTTCATGGCGTGGGAGAACATGATTTTCGGCTACCACTCTGACCCGGGCTATCAAAAGAACGCCCTTGTGATGGATAATGCCGGGATCATCGCACACACCGCCTCGGCGATGGAGCGTTTCGACGTCCGTCCGCCGATCCCGACCTTGCCGGCCAAAAGCTTTTCGGGCGGCAATCAGCAAAAGATCGTTCTAGCGCGCGAGATTGAGCGCGACCCAGTCCTGCTATTGGTCGGCCAGCCCACGCGCGGCGTCGATATCGGCGCGATCGAGTTCATCCACAAACGCATCCTCGAGCTGCGCGATCAAGGCGCGGCGATCTTGCTGGTCTCGGTCGAGCTGGATGAAATCTTCGCGCTGTCGGACAGGATCGCAGTGATGTTTGACGGCCAGATCATGGGCGAGCGCCTGCCCGAAGACACCGACGAAAAAGAGCTGGGACTGATGATGGCAGGGGTAGCGACGTAATGGAAAAGACCCCGAAATGGATCGACGTGGGGCTGATCCCGCTGCTCAACCTGCTAATTGCCTTCGTTATTTCCGGCATCGTCGTGCTGTTGATCGGCGAGAACCCGGTGCAGGCGATCAAGGTGATGGTGAATGGTGCTTTGGGCTCGCCCTATGGCTGGGGCTATACGCTGTTTTACGCGACCAACTTCATCTTTACCGGGCTGGCCGTGGCGGTCGCCTATCACGCCAGCCAGTTCAATATCGGCGGCGAGGGTCAAGCGACGCTTGGTGGTCTTGGCGTGGCGCTGGTTTGTCTGGCCTTCCCGTGGCCGCATTGGTCGATCGCACTGCTTGCGGCGATGATCGGGGGCGCGCTGTTTGGTGCGGCTTGGGCGGCGATCCCGGCCTATTTGCAAGCGAAACGCGGCAGCCATATCGTGATCACTACGATCATGTTCAACTTTATCGGCGCGTCGCTGCTCAATTACATGCTAGTCAACGTGCTGCGCCCGCGTGGCTCGATGGACCCAGCCACCGCGCGTTTCGCCAGTACCACATACCTACCGACCTTCCATGACATGCCCTTGATCGGCCAGTTCTTCGGCAAATCGGTACCAGCGAATATCTCTTTCTTCATCGCCGTGCTGGCGTGTTTTCTCGTCTGGGGACTGATCTGGCGTACCAAGCTGGGCTATGCGATCCGTGCCTTTGGGCGCTCGGAATCGGCGGCGCGTTACGCCGGTATCTCGCCGGTGAAAATCGTGATGGCGGCGATGCTGATCTCGGGGGCGCTGGCGGGTCTGATGGCGATCAACAACGTCATGGGGACGGGCCACCGCCTTGTGCTGAACTCGGTCGAGGGTGCGGGTTTCATCGGCATCGCGGTCGCGCTGATGGGGCGCAATCACCCGTTTGGCGTGTTTCTTGCCGCACTGCTGTTCGGCTTTCTCTATCAAGGCGGGGGCGAACTGGCACTGGAAACCACGATCCCGCGCGAGTTGATCACCGTGATTCAGGCGCTAGTGATCTTGTTCACGGGGGCCTTTGACAACATGCTGCGCGCGCCAATCGAAAGCTTTTTCGTCGCGCGCGCCAAAGCCCGAAAGGAGGCGTGAGCCATGGATTTCGCAACCATTATCGAGCTTCTCGATAGCGCCGTTCGCCTTGGCACGCCGCTGTTGCTAGCCTGTCTTGCGGGGCTGTTCTCCGAACGCGCCGGGATTTTCGACATTGGGCTTGAGGGCAAGATGTTGATGGCCGCGTTCTTTTCTGGCGCGGTCGCAGCGGTCACCGGATCGGCATGGCTTGGCCTTGTCGCAGGGATCGGCGGCGCGATGAGCCTGACGCTGGTGCACGGCCTTGCCTCGATCACCTTCCGCGGCAATCAGTTGATCTCAGGCGTGGCGGTGAACTTCCTCGCCTCGGGCTTTACCGTGCTAATCGCGCAAAGTTGGTTCCAGCAGGGCGGGCGCACACCGCAGCTCTCTGGAAATGCTAGGTTTGAACCAATCACCCTGCCCGGAGCCGACGCCGTTAAGGACGTGCCCGTTATCGGCCAGATTTATGCCAACCTGCTCTCAGGGCACACAATTTTGGTTTACGTCGCCTTTGCGATGGTCCCGCTGACGTGGTGGGTTTTGTTCCGCACCCGTTTTGGCCTGCGCCTGCGCGCGGTCGGCGAGAACCCGGAATCGGTGGACACGGCGGGCGTGTCGGTGATCCGGCTGCGCTATACGGCGGTGGCGATTACCGGCGTGTTGTCGGGTCTTGCGGGCACCTATCTCGCGACCGGTTTGGCCGCCGGTTTCGTCAAAGAAATGACCGCCGGGCGGGGCTACATCGCACTCGCCGCGCTGATTTTCGCGAAATGGCGTCCAGTGCCGGCCCTTGGTGCAACGATGCTGTTTGGCCTGCTTGAGGCGATCTCGAACCGTTATCCCAATATCGATCTGGGCGTCGTGAACCTGCCGATCCAGTTCATGCAGGCCGTGCCTTATATCCTGACCGTTGTCATTCTTGCCGGCTTCATCGGCAAGGCCATCCCCCCCCGTGCCGGAGGCCAGCCCTATGTCAAAGAGCGCTGAACTTGCCAATCTGATCCGAGCCCGCGCGGGCGATGCGCCACCCACTTTGGGGCTGATCCTTGGTTCGGGTCTTGGCCATCTCGCCGAAGAGGTGGACGGCGTTGCCATTCCCTATGCCGACCTGCCGGGCTTTCCCCATGCGGGCGTGTCGGGTCACAAACCCAAGCTGGTGATAGGCGACCTTGAAGGCGTGCGCGTCGCGGTGTTTGGCGGGCGCGTGCATTACTATGAACATGGCAACCCCGCCGAGATGCGCCTGCCGCTGGAAATCTTGCGTGAACTGGGCTGCGAGCAGCTTTTGCTGACCAATGCAGCCGGGTCTTTGCGCGAAGATATCGGCCCCGGCGGGCTGATGATGCTAAGCGATCATATCAACTTCTCGGGGAACAACCCGTTGATCGGTGAACCCTCGGATGCGCGGTTTGTGCCGCTGACTGCAGCGCATGACCCCGACATTCGCGCAGGGCTGGCGCAAGCCGCGCAGGCCGAAGGGATCGAACTGCCCGAAGGCGTCTATTGCTGGTTCTCCGGCCCGTGCTTTGAAACGCCTGCCGAAATTCGCGCCGCCAAGGTGTTTGGCGCCGACGCTGTGGGCATGTCCACCGTGCCCGAGGTTATCCTTGCGCGTTTCCTAGGGCTGCGCGTGGCTGCGGTGTCGGTCATCACCAATATGGGTGCGGGCATGGCTGATGAACAAATCAGCCACGAACAGACCAAAGCCATCGCCCCGATGGGTGCGGCCAAGCTGGAACGCGTTTTGCGACGATATCTGCAACAGATGTGATCGCGCGCGCGGCGGGGGTTTGACTTGATCCCTAGCCACAGGCAAACAGGAACGACCCTTCCCCCGCAGGTGCCTTGAATGCAAATCTACCTGCCCATCGCCGAGATTTCGGTCAACATGTATACCCTGCTGGGCCTTGGCGGCGTCGTCGGGCTGTTGTCGGGTCTGTTTGGCGTGGGCGGCGGGTTTCTCATCACGCCGTTGCTATTCTTCATCGGCATCCCGCCTGCGGTGGCCGTGGCAACGGGGGCCAATCAGGTCGTAGCCTCTTCGGTGTCTGCCGTGCTGGCACAACTCAAGCGCAAAGCCGTCGACATTCCGATGGGGCTGGTGCTGCTGGTGGGCGGGATCCTTGGATCTGCAGGCGGAATCTGGGTCTTCAACCTACTCACACAGCTTGGCCAAATCGACCTTGCGGTGCAGCTTTGCTATGTGGTGTTCCTCGGCTCAATCGGCCTGCTGATGCTACAAGAGGCCGTGCGCACTATGCGTCGCCAGAAAAAGGGCGGCGGCGCGCGCAAGAAACGCAATCAACACACGTGGGCGCATAATCTGCCGTTCAAGTTCAAGTTCCGCGCCTCGGGGCTGTATATTTCGGTGATCCCGCCACTGATCGTGGGCGTCGTAGTGGGCATCCTTGCCGCAATCATGGGCGTGGGCGGCGGGTTCATCATGGTCCCGGCGATGATCTATCTGCTGAATATGCCGACCAAAGTGGTGATCGGAACCTCGCTGTTCCAGATCCTGTTCGTCTCGGCTTTTACCACGTTCATGCACGCAATCACCAACCAGACGGTCGATGTGATGCTGGCATTGCTGCTGATCGTAGGCGGCGTGGTGGGCGCACAGATCGGCTCGCGTTTGGGCGGTCGGCTCAAGGCGGAACAACTGCGTATTCTACTGGCGCTTCTGGTCATTCTGGTTGCGGCGAAACTGGGGGCAGATCTGGTCATTCGCCCGCATGACCTCTACTCAATCGCAGCGGGGAGCCACTGATGATGCGCGCCCTCACTCGCCCCTTGCGCCTTGCGCTCGTGCTGGCACTGGCGCCTGTATTCGCGCTGGCGCAAGAGGCCACAGCCCCAAAGGCCCAACGCCCGTCCGAGCAAATCGTCGCCGGTCTTAGCCGCGACAATATCGGCATCACAACCTCCTTTGACGGTTCCCAGATCCTGATTTACGGCGCGATCAAACGCGAAGCGCCTGAACCCGCAAATGACAACCTCGCTGTGATCGTCACGCTGGAAGGCCCGCTTGGCCCGATCACGATCCGGCGCAAGTCGCGCGAATTGGGGATCTGGGTGAACACCGCCTCGCTTGGCGTGGCCTCGGCGCCCAGCTATTATGCGGTGGCGACCTCCGGGCCACTTCAGGATATTCTCGATCCAAGGATCGATGTGCAGCAACGCATTTCGATCCCCCTCGCGATGCGCGCTTTTTCCGGGCCAGTTCAAGTGTCTGACACCAAACCCTTCACCGAGGCGATGATCCGTATTCGCGAACGTCAGGGGCTTTATAAACTTGAGACCGGCGGCGTGCGTCTGGTGGACAACACTCTGTTTCGCGCCGATTTCGAACTGCCCGCGAACCTGATCGAAGGGGCCTATAAAACCCGTATTTTCCTGCTGCGCGACGGCCAGTTGGTGGATCGCTATCAATCCGCCATCGAAGTGCGCAAAGTCGGGCTGGAGCGCTGGCTTTACGCACTTGCCCATCAGCACGCCGCGCTTTACGGGCTCCTAGCGCTCGCGCTTGCGGTGGTCGCGGGCTGGGCGGCGGCGGCGGTGTTCCGCTTCGTACGCTAACCGCGCCCGACAAAGGGCATCGCGCTTGCCATCACCGTCATATTGAGCACATTCGCCCCTTGTGGCAACGAGGCCATATGCAGCACGGCTTTGGCGACCTCTGCGACATCCATCATCGCTTCGGGCCGGATCGAACCATCAGCCTGCATCACGCCTTTTTCCATCTGCGCCGCCAGTTCCGTGCGCGTATTGCCGATATCAATTTGCCCCGCCGCGATTCCAAAGGGCCGCCCATCCAGCGCCAATTGCTTGGTCATGCCGTTGATCGCATGCTTGCTGACAGTATAGGCCATCGCGCGCGGGCGCGGCACCTGCCCCGAGATCGAGCCGTTGTTGATAATCCGCCCTCCTTGCGGGTCTTGCGTCCGCATCTGCGCAAATGCTGCACGGGCACATAGAAACATCCCCGTCAAATTGACCGCCATACAAGAGTTCCAATCCTCAAGCGCAATCTCGTCGGGCACCGCAGCTTTGGGAAACAGGCCCGCATTGTTGAACAGCACATCAACCCGGCCAAACCGCGCCACCACGCGCGCGAACGCCGATGCGACCTCTGCCGCGTCGGTGACATCGCAGGCCACAGCGAGACCGTCGCCCTTGGCCGCGACATCCTCAAGTGCCTCAAGCCGCCGCGCCAGACAGGCGACCTGCCAACCCTGCGCCAGCGCCATTTCTGCCACCGCGCGCCCGATCCCTGCGCTTGCGCCTGTCACCACCATCACACCCATCGCGCGCTCCCTTTTCATCTGGCCACAAATACTCTCGCCGAAGGCATCCAAGGCTAGCCGTCCTGCGTCTGCGCTTCCAGTTTCAGCGCCGCCCCGCCCTTTGGCAAATCCTCAATCGACAGCGGTGCCGAGGGCCGCGCGAGCCGCGCACGCACCACCCACAGCAAGCGGTTCTGCGCCCGCGTGATCGCGACATAAGCCAACCGCTTCCACAGCGGAATGCCCGCCTCGATACGCCCCGCACGGTAGGCGGCATAAATATCGGGGGCAAAAACCTGCACATCCTCCCACTGACTGCCCTGCGCCTTGTGTATCGTCACCGCCGCACCATGCAAAAACGCCGCCCCCATCCGCGCGGCATAGGGAATGAAGGGCTCTTCGGCATCGGGCATCTCAATCTTAATGATTGAGGCGGCCGACAGGCGCGGCTCTTCAGCCCCCATCACATGCAATCGAGAGAAACCGGGTTTGTTGCCCGGTCCAAGATAAACCACCTGTGCCCCCTTGATCAGCCCGCGCGCCTCCAGGTCGATGCGCTTCTTGCGGTGCTTTACCGGCAGCTCGATGCCGTCGCACACCAAAGGCTCGCCCGGCAGCAACATATCGGCAGGCGCAGAATGGGCGGCGCGGAACGCATGGATCAGCCGGATCCGCGTGGCATTGCGCCAGACCAGCACCGGCGAGCGCGCCATCAAATCGCTTTCCACCCGCTCGGCCCAAACCACACGATCATCCTTGGCAGCAGCCTCTTCGATTGCGCGCTCGAACGCCTCGAACGTTACGGTTTCATCGCCCAGCATATGTGCCAGATCGAGGATCGGATTGTCCTCGGCCTGACGGTGGATGCGGTGCAGCACATGCTTTTGCTCATCGGGCAGGCGTTCAAACACCATCTGCCCCGACTGGTTCACCGGAGCCAGTTGCGCGGGATCGCCAAACAGCACCAGCGTCGGGAAAATCTCTTTCAGATCATCAAGCTGGCGCTCATCAAGCATTGAGGCCTCATCGACAAATCCAATATCAAGCGGATCATCACGCCGCTTCCAGCCATTGATGAAATCCGACCCGCGCAACCCCGCCGCGGCCAACGCGCCGGGGATCGACTTGTGCATCTCGTAAAAGGCCCGCGCGCGTTCCAGCGACTCCTCGGTCAGGCCCTGAATGCTAAGCTGGCTGATATCGGGGCGGGTGCCCTGCCCCGCTAACCATTCCGCGATGCGTTCATATTCAGGATCGTAAACGGGAGTATATAAAATGCGGTGGATCGTCGTGGCGGGCACGCCGCGCGTGCGCAAAACGCTGGCCGCCTTGTTAGTAGGCGCAAGGATCGCAAGGGTGCGCCGCTCCTTGCGGCGTTTGCCCTCGAAATCGCCCGAGACCAGATCAACCCCCGCCGCCTCAAGCGCCTTATACATCTCGGCCAGCAACAGCGTCTTGCCCGAGCCCGCCTTGCCGATCACCGACAGCAAGCGATTGCCGCCTCCCTCGGGCTGCAAATGGCCTTCGAGAATATCAACACCTGCGGCCTGCAACGCCTCGGCCACGGCATCCCAGGCTTCGGCCTGATCATCGGAAAACTTGATCGCAGAGGAGGTCATGGCGCGACTTTATCCGCGCCCCGTGGCGGGCGGAAGGGCGAAAACTCCGATCATCGGAAGTGATGGTATATGGCGGTGCCTCCGGCGGGGATATTTATGTCAGGAGGAAGCCAGAACCCCTTCCTCTTGATCGAAATATCCCACGGGGGTCCGGGGGTGTGAAACCCCCGGCGATCTCAGGCTGCGGCCTCGCTCGGTGTGGCGAGCGCCACGATATCCATCATGATCCGGTTGAGTTCGAAATCCTTGGGCGTGTAAACACGCGCGACGCCAAAGCCACGCAGCCGGGCGGCGTCTTCATCTGGGATAATCCCGCCGACCACGACGGGCACATGATCCAACCCGGCGGCGCGCATACGATCCATCAGCTCTTCGATCAGCGGGATATGGCTGCCCGACAGGATCGACAGGCCGACCACATGCGCCTGATCCTCAATAGCCTTGGCAACGATCTGTTCCGGCGTCAGGCGGATGCCGTCATAGGTGATGTCCATGCCACAATCGCGGGCGCGGAAGGCGATCTGCTCGGCGCCGTTGGAATGCCCGTCAAGGCCGGGCTTGCCGACGAGGAATTTGAGGCGGCGACCCAGTTGCGTGCTGGCCGCATCCACGGCCTCGCGGATATCCTCAAGCCCCTCGGTCTGGTTTGAGGGGCTGCGCGACACGCCCGTCGGGCCGCGATATTCGCCATGAACCTTGCGCATGATGCCCGCCCATTCGCCAGTGGTCGCGCCGACTTTGGCCGCAGCAATCGAGGCGGGCATAATGTTCTCGCCCGCCTTGGCCGCATCGCGCAGCGCGCCCAGCGCCAGCTGCACCGCGCCCTCGTCGCGCTCGACGCGCCAAGCGTTCAGACGGTCGATCTGGTCCTGCTCCATCGCGGGGTCAACCACCATGATCCCGCCATCGCCCGCCGTCAGCGGCGAAGGCTCGCCCTGTTGCCAGCGGTTCACACCGACGACGATGGTTTCCTCGGCCTCGATCCGGTTGATCCGAGCGGCGTTACTGTCAACCAACCGGCCCTTCATATAATCGATCGCAGCAATCGCGCCGCCCATGGAATCAAGGGTGTCCAACTCGGCGCGCGCGCCATCTTTGAGTACCTCAACTTTGGCGGTGACGGCGGGGTTGCCCTCAAACAGATCACCAAATTCCAGCAAATCGGTTTCATAGGCCATGATTTGCTGCATCCGCAGCGACCACTGCTGATCCCACGGGCGCGGCAAGCCTAGCGCCTCGTTCCATGCGGGAAGTTGCACGGCGCGGGCGCGGGCATTCTTGCTGAGCGTCACGGCCAGCATCTCGATCAGGATGCGATAGACGTTGTTTTCGGGTTGCTGCTCGGTCAGGCCCAGCGAGTTCACCTGCACGCCATAGCGGAAGCGACGGAACTTGGCGTCCTCGATCCCGTAGCGGTCGCGCGTGATTTCATCCCACAGCTCGGTGAAGGCGCGCATTTTGCACATCTCGGTCACGAAACGGATGCCCGCATTCACGAAGAATGAAATCCGGCCAACCATTTCGGGGAAAGCCTCGGCAGGGACCTTCTTCTTGAGGTCATCCAGCACTGCAATTGCGGTGGCCAGCGCAAAGGCCAGCTCTTGTTCGGGCGTCGCGCCCGCCTCTTGCAGGTGATAGGAACACACGTTCATCGGGTTCCATTTCGGCAGATGCTCGCGCGTGTAGGCCGCGACATCGGTGATCATCGCAAGGCTGGGCTTGGGCGGGCAGATATAGGTGCCGCGCGAGAGGTATTCCTTGACCAAATCGTTTTGCACGGTGCCTTGCAGCGCGCTGACATCTGCGCCCTGTTCCTCGGCCACGGCGATATAGAGCGACAGCAACCAAGGCGCGGTTGCGTTGATCGTCATCGAGGTGTTCATTTTCTCAAGCGGGATATCGTCGAACAGCGCGCGCATATCGCCCAAATGGCAGACTGGCACGCCAACTTTGCCGACTTCGCCTTTGCTGAGAATGTGGTCGCTGTCATAGCCGGTCTGTGTCGGCAGATCGAAGGCGACCGACAGCCCAGTCTGCCCCTTGGACAGGTTGGAGCGATAGAGCTCGTTCGATTTTTTGGCCGTGGAATGGCCTGCATAGGTGCGAAACAGCCACGGCTTGTCCTTGGCGGGTTTGGCGTCTTGGGTCATGGCGGCCTCCATCAACTGGCGAATCTAGATTGCGCAATATTGTTGCGCGTTGACCCGTCATAGATTGAAGTTTGTGACCCTGTCAATTCGCCGCGCTGCGGCGCGAGGCGCATTGACGCTGCGGAGATGGGATTCGCCTTATATAGGAACGCGCGCGCTACGGCGCGCGAGCGGCGGAGACATAAAATTACAAAAACCTAACGTCAGGGATTGCAAAGTTGCGCGACGATGCGTATCCCTCTGGACGAACCCCGCCCGATTCTGCGGTGCGGCACGATTAGACAGGAGACGCCAATGGCCCTTGATCAAGATACCGGGATTGCACCCTACGACGCCCCCGAAAAGGACCTGTACGAGATCGGTGAAATGCCGCCGCTCGGCTATGTTCCCGCGAAAATGTATGCTTGGGCGATCCGTCAGGACCGTCACGGCGAGCCTGAGCAGAGCTTCCAGATCGAAGTCGTCGACACATGGGAAATCGACAGCCATGAGGTGCTGGTGCTCGTGATGGCCGCTGGCGTCAACTATAACGGCGTTTGGGCGGGTCTTGGCGTGCCGATTTCGCCCTTTGACGGCCACAAGCAACCCTATCACATTGCGGGCTCCGATGCGTCGGGCATCGTGTGGAAAGTCGGCGACAAGGTCACCCGCTGGAAAGTCGGCGACGAGGTCGTGATCCACTGCAACCAAGACGATGGCGACGATGAGGAGTGCAACGGCGGCGATCCGATGTTCTCGCCCAGCCAGCGGATCTGGGGCTATGAGACCAACGATGGCTCTTTCAGCCAGTTCACCCGTGTGCAGGCGCAGCAATTGCTGCCCCGCCCCAAGCATCTGACTTGGGAGGAAAGCGCGTGCTATACGCTGACGTTGGCAACCGCTTATCGGATGCTGTTTGGGCATGAACCCCATGACCTCAAGCCCGGCCAAAACGTGCTGGTTTGGGGCGCCTCGGGCGGTCTGGGCAGCTTTGCGATCCAGCTGATCAACGCGGCGGGCGCGAATGCGATCGGTGTGATTTCAGACGAGGACAAGCGCGAGTTCGTTATGTCGCTGGGCGCGAAGGGCGTGATCAACCGCAAGGACTTTAGCTGCTGGGGGCAACTGCCCACGGTCAACACACCCGAATATAACGCGTGGCTCAAAGAGGCGCGCAAATTCGGCAAGGCGATCTGGGAGATCACCGGCAAGGGCGTCAGCGTCGACATGGTGTTCGAGCATCCCGGCGAGGCGACCTTCCCGGTCAGCTCGCTGGTGGTGAAAAAGGGCGGCATGGTGGTGATTTGTGCTGGCACCTCGGGCTTCAACTGCACCTTCGACGTGCGCTACATGTGGATGCACCAAAAGCGCCTGCAAGGTAGCCACTTCGCACATCTCAAACAGGCGGCCTCGGCCAACCGGATGATGATGGAACGCCGCATCGACCCCTGCATGTCCGAGGTGTTCCCATGGGCGGATATTCCAAAAGCCCACACCAAGATGCTGCGCAATGAACACAAGCCCGGCAATATGGCGGTGCTGGTGCAAGCCCCCAAGACCGGCCTGCGCACATTCGAGGACGCGTTGGACGCTGGCCCCAAGCGCTAAGCGAGCCGACTTGAGACAAGAAAACCCGCGACCGAAAGGCGCGGGTTTTTCCATGGGCTTGGGGCGCCCTCTCCCAGCCAATGCCTAAGCAGGGAGAAACCGCAATTCCACGACCAAGCCGGGGTGATTGTCGGCCAACGACAACTCGGCCTCGTGCAAACCGGCCACCGCCTGTACCAAGGCTAATCCCAACCCATTCCCAGGCGTCGTGCGCGAGCGTTCCAGCCGATACAACCTGCGCAAAACCTGCGCGCGCTCGGCTTCGGGGATGCCGGGGCCATGATCGCACACGCGCAAGACCACAGCCTCAGGTCGGCGCGCGACTTCAACGCAGATCTGGGGCGCGGGACCACCATGACGGATCGCATTTTCGATCAGGTTCGACAGGAGCTGCCCCAAAAGTCCGCGATCCCCAAGCACGCGCGCTTGATCCTGCGCGCTGTCATGCAGGACCAATTGCCCGCCTGCTTCTTCGGCGCTTGCGGCGTAAAGTTCGGCGATATCGCCGGCCAGCGCCCTCAGATCGAGCGTCGCGAAACGCGTCTTCGGGCTGCCCGCTTCGATCTGCACGATTTGCAGTAAGGAATGAAACACCGCCACCGCACCCTCGGTTTCATCACCAGCGCGAACCGCAATCTGATGCGCCTTGCCGCCTTCGGGCAACACCGCGCGCAACTGCGCCAGCAGCACTGAAACACGCTGCATCGGGGTCTTGAGATCATGCGCGATATCTGCCGAAACCTGCCGCAACGCCTCTACCGTCGATTCCTGCGTCTCCGCCATCCGGTTCAACCGCGAGCCGATACGTGCCAGATCGTCCCCGCGCGCCGATTTGATCGCCGTTTCCGGCACGCGCGCGTCCAAACGCCCCTCCGTCAGATCGTCCAGCGTATCCTCAATCGCGCTGACCCGGCGGCGCGCGCGCATCCCGGCCCAAGCGCCATAGGCGGCCGAAACCAGTACCGAGGGCACGAAGGAAAAGATCAGGATCGCTAGGAATGTCGACGTCAATTCGGCAATCGGAGCGCGGCTTTCCCCGATCAGCAGCAGCCCGCCCGCCAGTGGCAGTTTTAACGTGTAATAGCCGTGTTTTGACAGCGGCGCATAATCGGGATGGCGCGACACCACCCACTGATTGTCCTGCTGAGCCACCCGCACATTGCCAACTTGACGACCATCAGGCAGCACAAAAGCAATCGCGCGCTCGGCGGGATCAGAGGCATGCGCCTCGGCGGAAACGATGATTGACAGCGTCTCGGGGTTGGCGGCGACCTGAAACACCGCCGTTTGCTGTTTAAGATCGGCGCGGATCGCATCTTCGGTCGATGAGCGCAGCGCAACATAGGCAAAGCCCAGCGTCACCAGCAGAATCGCAAAGACCAGCCCCATCAACCCTAGCGCCTGACGCAGCGGCGTCGAGGCAAGGATCGCCGCGCGATTAAGCCGCCCCGTCATCCGCCCTCAATCCGATAACCCGCACCGCGCACGGTGTGGATCAGATCGCGATCGAAGGGTTTATCCACCTTGTTACGAAGGCGCGAAATATGGGTCTCGACAACATTGGTTTGCGGGTCAAAGTTCAAATCCCACACCCCTTCCAGTAGCATCGTGCGCGTCTGCACCCGCCCTTTGCGGCGCAATAAAAATTCCAGCAGCGCAAATTCGCGCGGCAGCAGGTCAATTTCTTGCCCCCCCCGCGTTACACGACGCGCGATCAGATCCATCCGCAGATCGCCCGCCTCCAGCACCACCTGTTCGGCCTGTGTCTGCGGGCGGCGCGCGAGGGCCGTGAGGCGCGCTGACAGCTCTCCAAAGGCGAAGGGTTTGACAAGATAATCATCCGCGCCCGCATTCAGCCCCTCGATCCGGTCATCGACCCCGCCAATCGCGGTCAGAAAGATGATCGGCGTGGCAATTTTGGCCGCGCGCACGGCACGCACAATCGATAACCCGTCCAGTTCCGGCAACATCCGGTCAACGATGATCACGTCATATTCACCACCCAGCGCCTGAGACAGCCCGTCGCGCCCATTGGCAAGCGCATCGACCAGATGCCCCTCCTCGCGCAAGCCTTGGGCGACATAATCGGCCGTGGTCGCATCATCTTCGATTAACAATAGCTTCATCCGCGCGGCTTCCCTGTGATCTGCGATCTAAATGGCGGCTGTTTGGCCACAAGTCACGCCCCGCTCTCCCAAAGGTGAACAGGATTACACCGCTGCAATCTTCTTGCAGAGTTCCCGACAGGCTTGCGCGCTAGATACGGGGCATCCCTGACACAAGGAGAGAAAAATGCAGGACATTCGCAAAGTCAGTTTGCTACGCACGTTGGCCGCAACGGCGATGATCGGCGCAGGATCGCTTGCGACGAGCGGTCTGGTGCTGGTGCCCAACATGGCGGCCGCCGAGACCTTCACCAATACCGTCGACTTGGTCAAACAGGTGATGCCCGCCGTGGTGACCATCGAGATCAAGAAAAAGGCGAATGATCAGGAAATGGCCCAGATGGGCATGCCCGGGGGTTTCCCCTACGAGTATTTCTCGCGCCGTTTCGGCATTCCGATGCCCGGCGATCAGAACGGGAAAGGTCAGGGCCAAGGGCAGGGTCAGCAAGCGCAACGCCCTGAAATCACCGGACTTGGCACCGGCTTTATCATCGAAAAAGACGGCTACATCGTCACCAATGCCCATGTCGTTGACGGTGCAGACACCGTGAAAGTGACCTTCTCGGATGGCTCAACGGCGGACGCCAAGGTCATCGGCGAAGACAAGGCCACCGATATCGCGCTGATCAAGGTTGATACCAAGAAAGACCTGACAACCGTGGGCTTTGGCGATTCCGCTCAGGCGCAGGTCGGAGAGCCCGTAGTCGCAATTGGCAACCCGTTCGGGCTTGGCACGTCGGTCTCGACCGGGATCGTCTCGGCGCTGGGTCGCGATCTGCAATCGGGCCCGTTTGACAACTATATCCAGACCGATGCCGCGATCAACAAAGGCAACTCGGGCGGCCCGCTATTTGACGACAACGGCGAAGTGATCGGAATGAACACCGCGATTCTGTCGCCCACGGGTGGCTCGGTCGGGATCGGATTCTCGGTGCCCTCGGATACGATCAAGACCGTGGTGGCCGATCTGCAAGATGACGGTTCGGTCAAGCGTGGTTTCTTGGGTGTCTCGATCCAGCCGGTCAGCTCTGATATCGCGGCGGCTTTGGGCTTGGATAAGCCCGAAGGCGTTCTGGTGGCCGAGGTCAGCGACAACACGCCCGCCAAGAAAGCGGGCCTGAAACGCGGCGATATTATCGTGGCGGTCGATGGCAAGCCAATGAAAGCGCCGCGCGATCTGACGCGCGTGATTGGCTCGGATAATCCGGGCAGCACGGTGCAGCTGTCTTTGCTGCGCGCAAACAAGCCACTCACCCTCTCCGTCAAGCTGGAAGAGCGGCCCACCGATAACTCTGCGGGATAATCAGAGCCTGTCGATAGCAGTGTCACGCCCGGAGCCTTGCGTTGCGGGCGTGATCTTTTGTACGGAATTTATTGCGCGGCGTCGGGCGCTGGCGCATCTGTCGACGCAGGATCCGCGGGCAAGGCGACCTGATAGATCCGCCAATCGCGTTGACGGAAATGCCGCTCGGCGATCTGGCCCAATCCTTCGACATCGGATATCTCGCTGGGCGCCAGCACGATACCGCCCGGATGCGCCGCCATCCAGCGCCCCAGATCGGCGCTGTTATCCAGCACTTGAATGGGATCTTGCAAGCGCCCCGCATAGGAGAATTGCCCCGCATAGCCCACATCGGTTGTGGCCACCCCATGTTGCGAATGCGCCGCCAATAGCGCGCCCAATGGCGCCGGATCGTAAATCGGCCAGAGGATTGGCCAGACCATCGCCTGTATCGCCACCAAAGCAAGCGGCGCGGCCCACGCCTCGGCGCGCCAACCGGCATGGGCGCGCAACACGATCAGCGCGGCCAGCGCCAGAACCACCAAGCCGATGATCCAGAACAGCCAAGACCCGGTGCCTTCAGGCAGATCGGAAAACGCGCCAAAAGGCACCGCCGCCGCCGCAATTGCCACGCCGAGCCCGGGCAGCAACCATCCCAAACGCCAGACACGGCGGCGCGGCTCGGCCGTTGGCACCATCCCCGACAGCAACAGCGCAAGCGCCGGCATCTCAGGCAGCAAATAATGCGCCTGCTTGCCCGAAATCAGCGAAAACGCGATCAGCGCCGCAATCGCCCAAATGCTCACCATCCGCGCGCCGGCATCTGCCCAAAGCCGCGTCGGTTTCAGCGCCGCCAGCCCTGCCCGGCTCCAGCCCCACGGCCAGAGATAAAGCGGCAGCAGCGCGATAAAGAACCAGTCGGGGCGACCATGGGCAAAGCTTTGAACCATCCGGCCCGCGCTTTGCTTCCACAGGATTTGCTCGCGGTACTCCGCACCGCCAAGGATCACCGCAGGCCCCAGCCAAATCAGCACCAATCCCAGCGCAATCGCGAAAGCCAGTGCGATGCGACCATACCAACCTGCGATCCCCACGCGCCCCTCACGCGCCGCCCAAAGCGGCATCAACAGCGCGGCGGGCATGACATGCACCAAGATCACGGGGCCTTTCGCCAGCACGCCAAGCGCTAACGCTATTCCTAACCCGATCACCGGCCCAAGCCGTAACCCGCGCTGCAACGACCAAATCGACAGCATGCCCATCAGCGTTGCCGCGCTGAGCATCGTGTCAAACATCGTGGTCGAGCCATACAGTAGGAACAACCCCGAGGTCGCAAGGATCAGCGCCGCCAGACCGCTGCGTTCAGGCACATCGGGCCACATCGCCCGCGCCAGACGCGCGACCAGATAGACCGACAGCAACCCAAAAGCAGGGGCCACCAACCGCGCCGCCCATTCGCTTTGCCCAAACGCCATCCATGCCAGATTGACCAGCCAGAACAGCAGCGGCGGCTTGTGCGAATAAACCTCGCCATTGAGATGGGGCACAAATTTTGAGCCCCCCTGCCACATCTCCCATGCCACGGTCAGGTAGCGCGTCTCGTCAATCGCCATCAGCGGACGCATCATCATCAGCACCGTCGCAAACAGCGCAAATATCACCAGCGCACCGGTCAGCGTCACACGTCCGGAATTGGAGGTCATTGGCAAAACTTCCTTACTGGCTTTTAACGTCAGACATGCTTGACGCAACTATCCCCGCGACTGTCAAGCCCGCGACCCCTTGCGCATCTGAAACATGCGTAAAATATTTGGGAACACCTTTGCCCGCAAAAGCGTTATAAGGAGACGCGTAAAATATTGGGAGACATATTCGCATGAAGAAAATCCTTCTCGTTCTGCCGCTTGTGGCGGGCCTTGCGGCTTGTCAGGGGACTCAGGGGACCTCGCAAAATCAATCTGCCGCAACTGGCGCTGTCGCCGGTGCCGTATTGGGGGCCGCTGTGTCGAAAGACGGCGACCGCATTAAGGGCGCGGCCCTTGGTGCCGCTGCTGGCGGTGTCGCCGGAGCACTCATCGGGCAAGCGAACCAACCGGGGCAGTGTCGATATCGTGATGCCTACGGGCGCGAATACATCGCACCCTGCTGATACCCCTCTAAAGAGTTCATCGTTTTCGAGACTGGTAACCCTCGAAAACACCGCTCGGGCCTCGTGTCCGGGCGGTTTTTTATTGTTTGGCGCTGTTGCGCCGATTGTCGCAGGGCCATTGCCTCGTGCCGGGTAGCCCGCTATCTGGCAGCCCAAGCGCAGGAAACGAGATGACCGAAACGACCCCGCTCACGCCCAAAGAAATCCTTTCGCGCGTGGCCGCCCCGCAGACGCGCCGCTTGAAGGCTGCTGGCTGGTTGTCGGTGCTTGCGGCGCTGATCTGGCCCGCGCAAGCAGCCCTTGTCGGGTTGGTGCTGGGGGATCTGGTGGCACCGGGCGTCTCGCCGCCTCTGTCGCCACTGATGGGAGCTGCCGGGTTCATCGCCCTCGCATTGGTGCGCATTGTTTTAGACTGGATGGCGCTAAAACTAAGCGCGGATGCCGCCGAGGCAATCTTGACGAACGCCCGAACCCATCTGATTGAACATGCCGTGTTACAGGCCACGGGGGCCGCAGCCCTTTCACCCTCGCAAACCGCCTCGCTTATGGCTGAAAAACTTGCAGCCCTTGGCCCTTGGGCGACTCGCTATCAACCGACATTTATTCGCGCCCGCATCGTGCCGCTTGCCTTTATCCTGATCGCGCTGACGCAAAGCTGGGCCGTCGCGATAATCCTTTTGGTCGCCGGGCCGCTGATCCCGCTGTTCATGGCGCTGGTCGGGATGGCTGCGCAAGACGCCTCGGAGCGTCAGATGGTCGAGATCGGAGCGCTGAACAAGCTGCTGATCGACCGCATCGCCGCAATCACCGATCTGCGACTTCTGGGCGCCGAGGCTCGTTCTCGCGCGGATCTAGAGGTCAAGACAGACGATTTGCGCACCCGCACGATGGCGGTGTTGCGCGTGGCGTTTCTGTCCTCGACGGTGCTGGAGCTGTTCGCTGCGATTGGCGTGGCGATGGTCGCGGTCTATGTGGGTTTTTCGTTGATTGGCTGGATGAAATTTGGCTCTTGGGGCACGCCGATGACCCCGGCGACCGGGATTTTCCTGCTCATGATTGCGCCCGAATTCTTTCAACCGTTGCGCGATCTGGCCGCCGCTTGGCATGACCGCGCCGCCGCGTTGGCGGTGGCGGGCGAGTTGGACAGCGCCGAGACCGAGATCGCGAAAGCCAGCAAAATGTTGGGTCAGGGTGGCAGCGGGCAGCCCTTGGCCAGTGGCACGCTGCGTTGGTCCGGGTTGCAAATCCGTCCCGCCCAAGGGGCCACGCCCATTGCGATGCCCGATGGCGCGATTGAACCCGGTGAAGCGGTGGCGATCACAGGCACTTCGGGGGCCGGAAAAACCACGCTTTTGACCACACTGGCCGGATTGATCGTGCCCGAGGCGGGTGAAATCACGCTTGGCAACACAAGGTTGGATGATGCCAGCGCCGATGATTGGCGCGCCGCTTTGGGCTGGATTCCACAAACCCCGCGCTTTGCCGATATGACCCTGCGCCAGCTGATCACGCTGGGTCAGGATGGCGATATCTACGCGGCCCTTGATGCGGCGGCAGCGGGCGAGATCGTGGCCTCGCTACCCGAAGAGCTGGAGACGCGACTCGGTGATATGGGCGGGGGTGTTTCCGGTGGCGAGGCACGCCGTTTGCTGATCGCGCGCGCGCATTTCGCCCATCGTCCCTTGCTGTTGGCCGATGAGCCGACCGCTGATCTCGACCCAGACACCGCCGCCAAAGTCATCGCCGGGCTGGTCGGCCTGCGCGCGCGTGGCGTGACCCTGATTGTCGCAAGCCACGACCCCGCCATGGTCAGCGCGCTAGATCGCGCGATTGCGCTGGAGGCTGCGCCATGAAGGTGCTTTTGACCTTGATCGAGCGCCTTATCGCGCAACAAAAGAAGGCCTTCTCGCGCGGCCTGGCCCTGTCCTTTCTGGTGCTTGCGATGGGGGCGGCCCTGCTGGGTCTGTCAGGCTGGTTCGTGACGGCGGCCGCTGTTGCCGGGGTCGCTGGGATTGGTCTGGGGTTTGATTTCTTCCAGCCCTCCGCAGGCGTGCGCGGGCTGGCTCTGGGGCGGGCGGTTGCGCGCTATGGCGAGCGTGTGCTGACCCACGATGCGACTTTGCGCGCCTTGGCCGACCTGCGGCTGGCCCTTATGGACGGAGTCTCGCGCCGTCCGCATGAGGATCAGGCGAAGCTGCGCGGCGCCGAGGCGCTGAACCGGATCACCTCAGATGTTGATGCGCTGGACGGGTTGCTGCTGCGCCTTGCGCTGCCGTTCTTGGCGGGTGGAATGGTGCAGGTTTCCGCGCTGTTGATGTTGTGGTGGCTTGAGGGGCTGCCGATTGGCTTGGCGGTCTTCGTGATTTATCTGATCGGTGGCGGTGGCGGGTTGATCTGGGTGGCGCGAGCGGCGCGATCGGATGCGCGCGCGGCGGAAACCGCGCTGCAAGCGATCCGCACCCATGCGTTGGAATTGATGCGCGGTCGGGCCGACCTAACGGTGGCTGGTCAGTTGCGCGCCCAGACCGCGCGCGCATTGGCCGAGATCAACGCCGAAGCGATTGCCCGGCGCAATCTTGAGGCATTGGATCGCCGCATCGGTGCCGTGATCAGCGCGACTGCAGCCTTGGCAGGGGCTGCTGCCTTGGCAATCGGGGGCCAGATGGCGGCGGCAGGGCAAATCACGTCTGCGCGCGCCGCTATCGGTCTGTTCGTTGCGCTGGCACTGGCAGAGTCGCTGATGCTGCTGCGCCGTGGGATGGCCGAGATCGGGCGGATGCAAGAAGCGGGCGCGCGGGTTCTCGACCTCAGCGACACACCACCGCGCCCCGATGCCACCACGCGTCCGACGCCTATGCCGAGTGCTCCACTTTTACGCGCGAAAGGCCTTAGTTTTACGCGCGCGGGCGCGCAGGAACCGGTGTTCAAGGACCTCGACTTCGATCTGCACCCTGGAGAAACGCTATTTTTAACAGGCCCATCGGGAGCGGGAAAATCGACCGCTCTGGCAGTGCTGGCGGGGCTGCTTGCGCCCAGCTCAGGCACGCTTGAGATGCGCGGCGTCGCGATGGCGCAATGGCCCGAAGCAAATTTGCGTGAGCAACTGACGATGGTAACGCAGCGCAGCCAGTTGATCGGCGGGACGGTGGGTGAAAATCTTGCGCTGGCCTTGCCGCAAGGCACGTCGCTGCCCGAAGACGACGCGCGCGCGGCCCTGCACGCGGTCGCGCTTGATGAGGTGATCAATGCCCGCGGCGGCTTTGCAGCGCTTTTGGGCGAAGGCGGGGCGGGCTTATCGGGCGGTCAGGCCAAGCGTTTGGCGCTGGCGCGGGCCGCTTTGCGTCGCCCCGATGTGTTGCTGCTTGATGAGCCGACCGAAGGTCTTGATCCCGAAACAGCGCGCGCAACCCTGCAAGGATTGCGCCAACTGCTACCCGACTCAGGTATCATCGTCGTGTCGCACCGCAGCCCGGACCGCGCCTTTGCCAGTCGCGAAGTTGCCTTGATTTAAGTCAACGCTGCGACGAATCGCCTCAAAAGGCTACAAACCCCCAAAATACTATCAAGAATGGCCCGTAACGACACTTTTCACAGTTTCGTGCGACAACTCGTCCTTTGATCTATCAGCCCGTTGGGTGCAGACCCGCGCTCACAAAATACATCTGAGAATCACATTTCTATGTGATTATAGTTAAACTCGGATGGAAGTAGGAAACGGAGAACGAGTATGGATATCGGGATCGTTGACCTGTCACGGCTGCAATTTGCCATGACCGTCATGTATCACTTCCTCTTCGTACCGCTGACGCTTGGTCTATCGATCATCGTGGCGATTATGGAGACGGTCTATGTCATGACCAATCGCCCAATTTGGCGGCAAATGACGAAGTTCTGGGCAACATTGTTTGGTATCAACTTCGTGCTGGGTGTGGCGACCGGGATTACGATGGAATTCCAGTTCGGCATGAACTGGAGCTACTATAGCCACTATGTGGGCGACATCTTTGGCGCACCACTGGCCATTGAGGGGCTTATGGCCTTCTTTATGGAAGCCACCTTCGTCGGGTTGATGTTCTTTGGTTGGGACAAGCTGAGCCCGGTCAAGCACATGGTCGTGACGTGGTTGGTCGCTATCGGGTCCAACTTTTCGGCGCTGTGGATTTTGATCGCGAACGGCTGGATGCAAAACCCCGTCGGGGCTGCGTTCAACCCGCTGACGATGCGCATGGAAATGACCTCGTTCTTTGATGTGGTGTTCAACCCGGTTGCACAGGCGAAATTCGTTCACACCGTTTCGGCGGGTTATGTGACGGCGGCTGTGTTCGTGATGGGCGTTTCCAGTTGGTATATGCTTAAAGGTCGCCATTTCGAACTTGCGCGCCGTTCGATCGCGGTTGCTGCGGCCTTCGGTTTGGCCTCGGCACTGTCGGTTGTCATCTTGGGCGATGAGTCGGGTTACTTATCGACGCATAACCAAAAAATGAAACTCGCCGCGATGGAAGCCATGTGGGACACGGAACCCGCACCTGCCTCGTTCACACTGTTCGGCATTCCCGATCAGGAAGCGCGCGAAACCAAATATGCGGTGCATATTCCGTGGGCGATGGGCCTGATCGGCACGCGTTCACTGACCGGTCAGATCGAGGGTATCAACGAGTTGGTCAAAGGCTCGGAAGAGCGGATTAGAAACGGCATCATCGCCTATGACGATCTGCTAAAAATCCGTGCAGCGAAGGGCGATGTCAGCCCCGAAGTCAAAGCACAGTTCGACGCCAATGTCGGAGATCTCGGCTATGCTTACCTGCTGATGCGCTACGTCGATGACCCGCGCACCGCAACGCCGGCACAAATTCAGCAGGCGGCGAACGATACCGTACCAACCGTGTGGCCAATCTTCTGGTCGTTCCGCATCATGGTGGCGCTTGGCTTCTCGTTCATCGCGGTAATGGCCTATTTCTTCTTCGTCGCGAACTGGAGAGGCATGCAGTACCCGCGTTGGGCGCTACACGCGGCGGTCTGGATTATTCCTACCCCGTGGATTGCCGCCGAATTGGGCTGGTTCACCGCTGAATTCGGACGCCAGCCTTGGACAGTGGACGGGGTGCTGCCCACGGCGCTGTCAGTAAGCCACCTGTCGGTTGGCGATCTGCTGATCACGTTGGCGGGCTTTGTCGCCCTCTACACAGTGCTCTTCATCATCGAAATGGGCTTGATGATTAAATTCATCAAAAAAGGCCCCTATCAGGACGTGGAACTGACGCAAAACTGGCAGCAGCGGCATGAAGACCGCCTGTCTGGTCGCAGTTCCTCCGTCACCATGCCAGCGGAGTAAGAAAATGATTCTTTCCGAATTAATCAGCCTTGATGTGCTGCGCGTGATCTGGTGGCTCTTGCTGGGTGTGTTGTTGATCGGCTTCGCGCTGACCGATGGCTTCGACCTAGGTGTGGGCGCGTTGCTCCCATTCGTTGGAAAAACCGACACGGAACGTCGTGTGGCGATCAATACGGTCGGCCCCGTCTGGGAGGGCAACCAAGTGTGGTTCATACTTGGCGGCGGTGCGATCTTTGCCGCTTGGCCGCCGCTTTACGCGGTCAGCTTCTCGGGTTTCTATCTGGCGATGTTCGCGATTCTTGCCGCGCTCATCCTGCGGCCCGTGGCGTTCAAATACCGCTCCAAGCGGGACGGCCACGCTTGGCGTAACGGCTGGGACTGGGCGCTGTTCGTCGGTGGCGCAGTCCCAGCCCTGATCTTCGGCGTGGCCGTGGGCAACGTACTGCAAGGCGTGCCCTTCCAGCTGAATGAGATGTTGATGCCGCTCTATCCGGGCAACTTCTTCATCAAGTTCATCTCGCTGCTCAACCCGTTTGCTTTGCTCGCCGGTGTCGTCTCGATCTCGATGCTGATGATGCATGGCGCAGCATGGCTCACGCTGAAAACCGAAGGTCCGGTGCAAATGCGCGCACGGGCAATCGGATCAGTGGCGGGGATGGTGGCGTTCGTCACCTATATCCTCGCAGGTGTCTGGCTTGCTTTTGGGATCAAGGGCTACACGATCACCTCGGTCGTGCCCGATAACGGCCCGTCAAACCCGCTGTTCTCGACCGTTGAACACGGTGGCAGCTGGTTGTCGGCCTATTCGGATCGCCCGTGGATCGCGATTGCACCGATCTTTGGACTTCTCGGCATCGCGCTGGCCACGTTGGGTCTGCGCGCAGGTCGCGAGGGTTCAACACTGCTACTGTCGAAACTGGGCATCTTCGGGGTGATTTCATCGGTCGGTTTGACGATGTTCCCGTTCATCCTGCCCAGCTCGATCCAACCCGATGCGTCGCTGACTGTCTGGGACGCGTCGTCCTCGCAGCAGACGCTGTTCGTCATGCTTGTCGTCACGGTCATCTTCATGCCGCTCATTCTTGCCTACACTGCCTGGGTTTATAAGGTTCTGTGGGGCAAGGTGACGGTCGAAGAGATCGAAAGCGACAGCCATTCCTACTGAGAGGAGACCAAGATATGTGGTATTTCGCATGGATCCTCGGGCTTCCACTGGCCGCGCTGATTGCGGTGGCCAATGCGATGTGGCTCGAGATGCAGAACGATCGCAAAATCGCGGGTGAGACCGAGACCGACTGATTTGGTCTTCCGCGTGTGACAAAACGAAGGCCGCTCCAAACCGGGGCGGCCTTTGCGATTCTCGTTGTAGCGCGACGTTACGGCAGGCGATCCGGCACGATAGCGCAAACAGTCGTCAAGACGTGACGTCCCACGCCCAAAAGTGACGTTTTACCCCTGTCCCTTGGGCGCTTGCTCTTGTAACAAAATTACCGAACGAACCTGTCCGCCCGCAACAGGCGGACCCAGATTAGGGAGACACGCCGATGAAGGTGCTGGTACCGGTAAAGCGCGTGATCGACTATAACGTGAAAGCCCGTGTTAAAGCGGATGGCAGCGGTGTCGATCTAGCCAATGTCAAAATGTCGATGAACCCTTTTGACGAGATCGCCGTCGAAGAGGCGATCCGGCTGAAAGAAAAGGGCGCCGTCGAAGAGATCGTCGTGGTCTCGATCGGCGTCAAACAGGCACAGGAAACGCTGCGCACGGCGCTGGCGATGGGCGCGGATCGCGCGGTCCTTGTCGTGGCTGCTGATGATGTACATCAAGACATCGAGCCGCTGGCTGTCGCCAAGATCCTCGCCAAAGTAGTTGAGGAAGAGGCCCCCAAAATGGTGATCCTTGGCAAGCAGGCGATCGACAATGACATGAACGCCACCGGCCAGATGCTGGCGGCGCTGCTGGGATGGGGTCAGGCGACCTTTGCCTCCGAAGTCGTGGTCGAAGGCGAGACGGCAAAAGTCACCCGCGAGGTTGACGGCGGTTTGCAGACCATCGAGGTCAAACTACCCACAATCGTGACCACCGACCTGCGCCTAAACGAGCCGCGTTATGCCTCTCTGCCCAACATCATGAAGGCCAAGAAAAAGCCGCTCGAGGAAAAAACCGCTGCCGATTACGGCGTCGATGTCACCCCGCGTCTTGAAGTGGTTTCCACCAAAGAACCCGAGTCGCGTCAGGCTGGCGAAATGGTGCCCGATGTCGATACGCTTGTGGCGAAACTCAAAGAGAAGGGGGTCGTGTGATGGCCGTTCTACTGCTGGGTGAAGTGAATAATGGTGAACTGTCGGTTGATGCGACAGCAAAGGCCGTGACGGCGGCGAAATCGTTAGGCGATGTGACCGTGCTGTGTGCGGGTGCCTCGGCTGCGGCTGCGGGTGAAGCTGCGGCCAAGATCGACGGCGTCGCGAAGGTGCTGGTCGCTGAGGATCCCTCACTGGGCCACCGTCTGGCGGAACCGACCGCCGCGCTGATCGTCGGGCTTGCGGGCGACTATTCGCATATCGTGGCCCCGGCTACGACCGACGCAAAAAACGTGATGCCGCGCGTGGCAGCCCTGCTGGATGTCATGATCCTTTCGGATGTCTCGGGCGTTGTCGATGCCGACACGTTTGAGCGCCCGATCTATGCTGGCAACGCGATCCAGACCGTGAAGTCCAAGGACGCGACCAAGGTCATCACCTTCCGCACCTCAACGTTCGATGCCGCCGGTGCGGGCGGCTCTGCCCCGGTCGAGACCGTGGGCGCGGCCGCCGATCCGGCGCTGAGTGCTTGGGTCGAAGACAAGGTTGCTGAAAGTGATCGCCCCGAATTGACCTCGGCCAAAACCGTTGTGTCTGGCGGTCGTGGCGTTGGCTCGGAAGAGGACTTCAAGATCATCGCAGCGCTGGCAGATAAGCTGGGCGCGGCTGTTGGTGCCTCGCGCGCGGCAGTTGATTCCGGCTTTGCCCCCAATGACTGGCAGGTCGGGCAAACCGGTAAAGTCGTGGCCCCCGATCTGTATATCGCGGTCGGCATTTCCGGCGCGATTCAACACTTGGCCGGGATGAAGGATTCGAAAGTGATCGTTGCGATCAACAAGGATGAAGAAGCCCCGATCTTCCAAGTCGCCGATTTCGGCCTTGTCGCCGATCTGTTCGACGCCGTGCCCGAGCTGACTGAAAAACTGTAAGCACACAGGGGCACCGCACCCCGAACGAGAATGTAAAAAGGGGCTGGGAGATTTCCCGGTCCCTTTTTCGCGGGTCACAGCAAGCCACGCACCTCAGGCTCTAGCGCCTCGGCGATCTCGGCATGTACCATCGGGCCGGGTAGCATCTGCGCTGCTGGTTCTTCCATTGAGGCGAAATGCATACCTGACGTGCCCCCGCTACGCGCCATGACCGAGGGATTGACCCGCACCACTTTCGTTGCGAATGGACGCAACTCATCAACCATCGCCGCTGACACCAATAGCGGTTCGGCGCCCAGAGGGTCTTGCTGACCGGGCGCGCGATAATCCCCCAGCCAAAGCAAAACTTTGTCGCCCTCAAGACATTCCAGAAGCGCGCGCATGCGCTGCACCCACGCGATGCGCAGCTCGTCAATCAGCGCCTCGAACTTGTCGGGCGCGCGCGTCTTGAGAGCAATCAGCATGTGGCGCGTAAAATTGAACTCGGTGAAATCGACGCCTCGAAAGATCGACCGCATCAGACTGGATGCGCGCAAAAAGCGATCATTGCGACGCGGATGGACTGCGTAAAAGCGGTTCGACATGTTTTGTGCACCCATCAACTGCACCACGTTCAGACGCGCAGAACGCGACGCCTCAACGATCTGGGGTTCGTTGACGAAGACGTCCGTCCCCGCATTCATATAGCCGAAATTCACCACCGGCAGCCCGAGCCGCTCTTCAAGAAGCGTAGGCCAGGGGTCGGTCACGAATTTCCCATAGGTTTCCGTGCCACCCAAAGCCGCAATATACTCGCCCGCAAGCGAGCGGCACGGCCCCCGAAACAACAGTTTGGATTTCGCATAGCGACACGGAAAATAGTCAAGGGCGCCATTGCCCGAATATTCAAAAGCCATTTTTCCCACCTCAGTTGAATTCGACTCACCCAAAGTCAATTTGGCGTGAAAGACTTTCCAAACGGTTATTGAGAAAATGCGATCTATATCGCCGCGCCTCTTGCACGGGGGCGCTGGCTGCGTATGGTCAAGGCGGTTTCTAGAAAGGGCAAAACATGACGATCGAAACAGTCGGCATCGTGGGAGCAGGACAGATGGGCAACGGGATTGCCCATGTTTTCGCACTGGCAGGCTACGAGGTGCTGCTCAACGATATCAGCGCCGAAGCGTTGGAAAAGGCGCTGGCAACGGTTGGCAAGAACCTGGATCGTCAGGTTTCGCGCGAGAAAATCAGCCAAACTGAGCGCGATGCGGCGATGGCGCGGATCAAGACCACGACGACCCTGACCGATCTTGGCCCGACCGATCTGGTAATCGAGGCCGCGACCGAACGCGAGACCGTCAAACAGGCGATTTTCGAAGACCTTTTGCCACATCTGAAGCCCACGACAATCTTGACGTCGAACACCTCGTCGATCTCGATCACGCGGCTTGCCTCGCGCACCGACCGGCCCGAAAAATTCATGGGCTTCCACTTTATGAACCCGGTTCCTGTGATGCAGCTTGTTGAGCTGATCCGCGGCATCGCGACCGATAAAGAGACCTATGACACCCTGCTGTCCGTCGTCGAGAAGCTGGGAAAAACTGCCGCTTCCGCCGAAGATTTTCCCGCCTTCATCGTGAACCGTATCTTGATGCCGATGATCAACGAGGCGGTCTATGTGCTGTATGAAGGTGTGGGCAATGTCCGCTCGATTGATCTGTCGCTGAAACTTGGCGCGAACCATCCAATGGGACCGTTGGAATTGGCCGACTTCATAGGACTTGATACCTGTCTGGCCATCATGAACGTGCTACATGACGGGCTGGCTGACACCAAATATCGCCCCTGCCCCCTTCTGACAAAATATGTCGAGGCCGGTTGGCTTGGCCGTAAAACCGGGCGCGGATTTTACGACTATCGCGGCGACACGCCGGTGCCCACGCGCTGACCTTGGCGTCGAGGCGCGTCTCCTTCGTCTTCGGACGGCGAAGATTGCGTTGCTAAGGGGGGGGGGCGCTGCCACCTCCGCCGAACCGTTCAGAGCTTCAGCGTCTCCTCACGCAGATCGGCAAGGAATTTGCGGGGGTTTTTTAAGGCCTCAGCCATCTCTTCTGCCGTTTTCGCCGGGCCGATTGCTGGGTGCTGCGGCTTGTTCAGCGCGCGTTTGATCTCATACAGCAACAGCCCTTGTCGCACCGTCGCACTTAGCTTGTTGGCGACCTGATAGGCGCGCGAGTTCTTGCCCGGGAAATGGATCGGCACGACCGAGGCCCCCGAGCGCGCAAGCATTTTCGCGGTAAACGGGTTCCACTCTTGCTCGATCACCGGGCCAAATAGCGTCTCAGAGTGCGCGACCTGTCCGGCGGGAAACAAGACAATAACACCGCCGCGTTTTAGCTGCGCCATACATGCCGCGCGCATTTTCAAGCTATCTTCGCGGGCGTTTTCCTCATGCGGGAAGGGCACGGGCAGCATGTATTGTTCAATTTCCGGGATGCCAGTCAAAAGCGAGCGCGTCAGGATCAGATAATCGTCACGCACCTGCCCGATCAGATAGGCAAGCACCATCCCGTCAACCAAACCGTGAGGGTGGTTGGCGACCACGACAAGCGGGCCTTCTTTGGGGATATTGGCGATCTGCTCGGGCGGAGTCGTGACATCAACGCCCATAATATCAAGAGCTTGCGGCCAGAAATCACGCCCCGTTGGTGCGCCGCGCTTTTCAAATTTGCGGATCAGATACAGCAAATGAGTCTTTGCCGTCAGCCATTCCAGAATACGGATGGCTCCTACTTTGAAAGGATTGGTAAACGTTCCCGCATAGGACAGCCGACGCTTGTCGTAGATCTTGGAGTGCGCTTGATCTGTCGCGATTTCGACCTGCTCATCCACCATATGGACCTCTCGGTTCCGAGCGGGTTACATGCCTTCGCCGAACTTGTCCTCGACCAGCGCTTGCAGCGCATTGGCGAGCTTATCGGCCTCCGCCCCGCGTGTCGTGACCTCAATACTGGTTCCGCGAGAGGCTGCCAACATCAAAAGCCCCATGATCGAGTCGCCCGAAACGCTTTGCCCGTCTTTGTTGACTAACGCCGAGGCGTCATGTGCCTCAACCACCTCAACAAAACGGGCCGATGCGCGGGCATGCAGCCCCTTTTCATTCACAATCGCAAGACTTCGGGTCACGGACATTTGGCAGGCGCCTCACGGAATTTGTAGCTGTTTATGTACTTACGACCTGAGTCCAATGCGGCCTCAACAGCGGCATGCACGTTCAGACTGCGCGACTTCGCCAGTTTAATCAAAAGTGGAAGATTGGCGCCGTAAATGATCTCGCGCCCCTTCTGTTCGCACGCCATCAGCGAAAGGTTTGATGGCGATCCACCAAACATATCGGTCACGACGACAACCCCCTCGCCCAAATCGACGGCATCGGCGGCGGCGCGGATTTCGGCCTGCTTCCGGGCACGGTCGTGGTCGTCTTCGATGGTGATCGCGCGGATGCCGTTTTGCGGCCCCACGACATGTTCGACCGCTGCAAGATATTCCCGCGCTAGTCCTCCATGTGCCACGATCACGATCCCGATCACGCGCGCTCTCCTGTCTTCGAATGAGCCCCATCGGGCGCTTTGCGTTCCAGCTCTCTGTGACGTTTAGACACTTGCCAACCCGCTTCCGCAAGCGCTTTGGCAACGCTTTGTGTCATCGCGACGGACCGATGCTGCCCCCCTGTGCAGCCGAACCCGACTGACAGGTGCGCTTTACCTTCCTCAACATAGGCGGGGAGAAGAAACAATAGCAAATCCATTACCTTAGAGTGAAACTCCTGGTAGCGAGGATCAGCTTCCACATAGGCAGCAACTGCCGGGTCGCGCCCATCAAGCGGGCGTAGCGCAGCCTCCCAATGCGGGTTTGCCAGAAAGCGGCAGTCGAACATCAAATCCAGCCCGCGCGGCACACCACGCTTGTAGCTGAATGAATGCACCGACACGGCCAGCTTCTCGATCTTTCCGGTGTCAAAAAACCGACCCAATTCTGCACGCAGATCATGCGGGCTCATCTCGGAGCTGTCGATCAAAACATCGGCACGCACCTTGATCGGGGCGAGGATATCGATCTCTTGCGCGATCCCAGATTCCGGCGGTTCGTCAGGCGACAGAGGGTGGCGACGGCGGGTCTCGGAGTAGCGCCGCTCCAACACATCGGGGCGTGCATCGAGATACAGCAACTCAAGGTTCAGATCGGGTTCACGCGTTAACGCGTCAATCATCTCGATCAGCGCGGCAACCGAAAAATCGCGCCCGCGCACATCAACGCCCAGCGCGACCGGCGGCCCGATATGCCCCAAAAGAAGCCGCGGGATAAGACTGAGAGGCAGGTTGATAATCGGCTCATAGCCCAGATCCTCGAGCGCGCCGATTGCCGTGGTGCGCCCAGCGCCAGACGGACCGGTTACCAGCACGACGCGCTGGCCAGCCTGCTGTGTCGCCGGATCTGATCGCGTCACGCCCATCGACCGCCTTTCAGCCATTGAAGAATTGCTACGTCAAGATGGCTATGTTGCACGCGCAGCACAAGAGGGAGTTCGACCCCAAGCACCCTGTCTTTTCGTTGTTGCGGGAGACGTTGGGTCTCAATCTCATCGAGGTTGACGCATAAGACGATGCGCGCACGCTTTAGCGGCTTGGCGTGTAGCAGCCCCACCTCACGCGCCTCAATCCGGCCCGCGATCTGGGGCGGTGCGCTGGCGATCAACTGTCCGGCCTCAACACTCAGATCGACGCGATCATCTGCAACCAGTTGCGCGCCATAGGCCATCAGGCGAAGAGCAAGCAATGATTTCCCCGCCCCGGAAGCGCCCCGGATCAGAACGCCGCGCTCGGGGCCCAGCGCGACGGCGCTGGCATGTATGTTACTGTGTGGGGACGGCTGCGCACCCACCGCTAGGTCAGACCGGAAGGCCGACGACGAAACGCGCCCCCAGCGGGTCGGAGGTCAAATCAGCATCCGTCGGCCGAATGTTTTCAGCCCAAATAACACCGCCATGCGCCTCAACGATTTGTTTGGAAATCGCCAGACCCAGACCGGAGTGATCACCAAACTGCCCCACCGGACGTTCCGAATAAAAGCGTTTGAACACTTTAGTCAGCGCCTCTTGCGGGATGCCGGGGCCGGTATCCTCAACGACGACCAGCACGCGATTGTCGCGGCGTCGCGCCCAAACACGCACCGCATCGCCATCTTCGCAGAACGACGTCGCATTGGTGATAAGGTTGACAAAAACCTGCGCCAGGCGTGCCTCAAGCCCGGAAATCTCAATCGGGTGCGCGGGCAAGTCTATGATGAAATCGACACCCTTCTTGCGCGCCTCTTGGCCTAGATATTCCGCAAGGTTGCTGACCATTTTCACCAGATCGAACTGCTCTTCTTCCTCTTTCACCAGCTCGCTATCAAGGCGTGAGGCGTTAGAAATATCGCTGACCAAGCGGTCTAGACGGCGCACGTCATGATCAATCACATCCAGCAGTTTCGTGCGCTGCTCTTCCTTTTTGACCATCCGCAAAGACGCCACCGCAGAGCGCAAACTTGCCAGCGGGTTCTTGATTTCATGGCTCACATCGGCGGCAAACTGTTCATTCGCGTCGATTCGGTCGTAAAGCGCGGCGACCATGCCACGCATCGCGCCAGACAGCCGCCCGATCTCATCCGGGCGCCCGGTCAAATCCGGGATACGCACCCGTGCGGGTGACATCTTGCGCGCGTTCTTTTCGCGCCCGATTTCAGCGGCCGCAGCCAAATCGGAAATCGGGTTGGCAATTGTCGACGCCAGAACAAGGCTAAGCCCGATCGACACGATAATCGCGATCACGAACATCTGGATCACTTGCTCACGCTCGACGCTCACAAGAGAGTCGATTTGCCCAGCGATTGAGGTCAAGCCCACAACTCCAACCACACGGTCCCCTTGCCGAATCGGGGTTGCGACGGCAAAAATCGTCGCGCCCGCCGCGTTCTTCTGCGACAATATTTGGGTCCGGCCGGTCAAAGCTGCGGGCAAGATCTGACGCACCATCTCAAGCGCGGAATCTCCGGTGTCTTCGCCTGGCCGCGAGATCATACGCGAAATGCCCGCCCATATCCGGCCTAAGAAATCGGTCAAAATCGTCGTGCGCCGGTCCATTTGCAGACCTTCGACATGCTCGACAGGGGCACGATCCCCGGTGGTCGTCGTGCCAATCAGCGCCTCGCCGGGATCAAACAGGTAAAGATCGGCCCCTTCGGGTAGCTCGATCCCCGCAATTGTCGCTGCCGGATCAATGCCATCACCCGCGGCCAGATTGACCGGAGCGCCCTTGGGAAGCTGAGCTTCGAACACATCGGCCGCGAGCTGCGCCTCATTCACGAGGCCGCTTTCGCGCTGCATCACCAGCGTATCGCGGAACGGGTTGAGATACAGCACACCAACCACCAGAACGATCATCGCGAGCAGGTTGAACGTGATGATCTTGCGCGCCAGCGGCGAGCGGTTCAGCGCGATAAAGCCACGCCGCGCGCGCCCTTTGCGCAAATCCCCGTCAACGGCACCTGCCGGGCCGATCCAGTCCTCGCCAAGGATGACATCTCCGCCCGAAGCGCGAGCCTTGGTGCTGCGTGACCGTCCCAACCCTATTCTCCCCGCGATACTCATGCTGATATCACATCACTCTTCATTGTAGCGGTAGCCGATACCATAGAGCGTCTCGATCGCCGAAAACTCATCATCAGCGGTGCGCATCTTTTTGCGCAAGCGCTTGATATGACTGTCGATAGTGCGATCATCGACGTAGACCTGATCGTCATAGGCGACATCCATCAACTGATCGCGCGATTTCACGAAACCGGGCCGTTGCGCCAGCGCCTGAAGCAGCAAGAATTCGGTCACGGTCAGCGTGACATCATTGCCTTTCCAAGTCACAGCATGACGCAGCGGGTCCATTTCCAGCGCGCCGCGTACCATGACCTTGGTCTCTTCGGTCGTAGCGACCTCGCCGGTGCTGATCGCATCCTGACGGCGCAATAGCGCGCGGATCCGTTCGACCAGAAGGCGCTGTGAGAACGGTTTCTTGACGTAATCATCCGCGCCCATGCGCAGACCGAGAACCTCATCGATCTCATCATCTTTGGAAGTCAGAAAAATGATCGGCATCGCGGTTTTCTGGCGCAGCTTTTGCAGCAGCTCCATTCCGTCCATCCGCGGCATCTTGATATCCAACACGGCCATATCCGGAAGGCGTTTGTTGAACGCATCGAATGCGGCCTGACCGTCGTTATAAGTTTCGACCTCATATCCCTCGGCCTCAAGTGTCATCGACACCGAAGTCAGAATGTTGCGATCATCGTCGACGAGAGCGATCTTTGGCATGCCCGTATCCCTCATTGCTGCTCTTTATGTTTGTTATTGACCACATCATCTGCATTTGGTCGGCGCAAATCAACCAAGATGTGCGAATCACACCCGTTTCCCGAATCATCTGAGCCGAAAAAACCGAAGGTTTGACTAATTTGCCTCACCTATGGGCAAGTTTTCGCGATGGTGGCGCTAAACCCGAAGATGGTTGCGCTAACTGTGGCAATGCTTCCTGTTCCATCTTGAAATAGTCATGCTATAGGCGACCCATTCGAGTAACATTCTTACTTGGATCGGCACCCTGAGGCCACGGGATGCCGGGAGGAACCCAATGAACGCCGTATGACGGCATGGGGAGCGAAAGATGGACATCGGACGAGTGAACCCAGCGAAACGCCTTGAGGACCAAGGAATCGAAGGTCTGGGAAATGTCTATTACAACCTGCTGGAACCAGCCCTGATCGAAGAAGCGATCAAGCGCAGTGAGGGCACGTTGGGCAAAGGCGGCGCATTTTACTGCACCACCGGCGTTCATTCCGGGCGCTCGCCCAAAGACAAATTCGTCGTGCGCACGCCGAACGTGGAAGACACGATCTGGTGGGACAATAACAAACCGATGGAACCCGAGGCGTTTGATCGCCTGCATGCCGACATGCTGACCCACCTAAAGGGTCGCGACATGTTCGTTGAGGATCTTTACGGCGGCGCCGACCCCGAGCATCGCCTTGATGTGCGTCTCGTCGCGGAACTCGCTTGGCACGGGTTGTTCATGCGCACCATGCTGCGCCGCCCCGAGCGCGCCGAGTTGGACAGCTTCAGCCCGGAATGGACGATCATCAACTGCCCCAGCTTCAAGGCCGACCCCGAACGCCACGGTTGCCGCTCGGAAACTGTGATTGCGCTGAACTTCGACAAAAAGGTGATCCTGATCGGCAATACGGCCTACGCAGGTGAGAATAAAAAGGGCGTCTTCACGCTGCTCAACTACATTCTACCCGGCAAGGGCATCATGGCGATGCATTGCTCGGCCAACCACGCCATTGACGACCCCGATGATGCAGCGGTGTTCTTTGGCCTGTCCGGCACCGGCAAAACCACCCTGTCGGCTGATCCCTCACGTATCCTGATTGGCGATGACGAACATGGCTGGTCGGAAAAAGGCATCTTCAACTTTGAAGGTGGTTGCTACGCCAAGACGATCAATTTGAGCAAAGAAGCCGAGCCGGAAATCTACGCGACCTGCTCGATGTTCGGCACCGTGGTTGAAAACATGGTGTTTGACCCCGAAACGCTAGAGCTGGACTTCGAGGATAACTCGCTGACCGACAACATGCGTTGCGCTTACCCGCTGCACTACATCTCAAACGCGTCTCCGACCTCCTTGGGTGGGCAACCGAAAAACGTCATCATGCTGACCTGTGACGCCTATGGCGTGTTGCCTCCGATCGCGCGTCTGACGCCTGCGCAGGCGATGTATCACTTCCTGTCGGGCTTCACCTCGAAGACGCCGGGCACCGAGGTAGGCGTGACCGAGCCGTTGCCGACCTTCTCGACCTGCTTTGGTGCGCCCTTCATGCCGCGCCGCCCCGAGGTCTACGGCAAGCTGTTGCAAGAAAAGATCCACGACACGAATGCGTCGTGCTGGCTGGTCAACACCGGCTGGACCGGTGGCGCATTTGGCACTGGCTCGCGGATGCCGATCCGTGCGACCCGCGCCTTGCTGACGGCGGCGCTGGACGGATCGCTGCATGACGTCGAGTTCCGCAAGGACCCGAATTTTGGCTTCGAAGTGCCCGTGTCGGTGCATGGCGTTTCCGATGTGCTGCTTGATCCGCGCCGCACTTGGAGCGATGGCGCGGCCTATGACGCGCAGGCTGCCAAGCTGGTGCAGATGTTTGCCGATAACTTCGCGCAATATGTGCCCTATATCGACGACGACGTGAAAGCCGCCGCAATCGGTTAAAACCGACACGCGCGCAAAAAGAAAACTCCGTGCACGGCGCACAGAGCCGTTGCGCACGGTAGGACATGGGTGGCGATTATTATCGCCACCCATGCTATTTTAGCGGTTATCCTCATCAGTGCCTGATGTCGGCTATGAGCCCGAATTGCAGAATGCTGCGATAATGCCTGCCCAATAGAGAGTTGTCATTTGGGGCGGCCACCCATCGCTCTGGCGCGAAAAGCGGCCGGAGACCTCTTTGGAGACATAAAACGCACCGTGCCTGCCGTAAGGTATTCGCTCCGGCAAACAGAACAATTCAGTCGCCTGGCACAGGACATTCAGCTTCAAAAGTATAGAGGCCGTCGGAGCCGACAAGCAGCAGCGCTGCGCGATCAGGGAGCGGGGCAACGGCATCCTTCATCACCGATTGTGAAATAATTGGTTCGAAATGCTCAAAATCAGTCGAAACATGCACGGTATCGCTACCGGTCGTGACAATGACAAAAAGTCCTGCTGTCTGCAGATAGTTTACCATGACTTTATGCGTATAGGGTTCCTCGTTTGGGAAGGGAATAGGCCGCCAGTCAAAGACGTTGTAATGGACCCGCCAGATATTGATCAGCGCGATTAGAACCCGAGGATGATGAAGCGCGCCTGTCGAGCGAACCATTTTTAGCCAAGTATCTGAACCCGAAGAGCGTTTCTGGGTACGATCTGGATGAGGTTCCGTCGTACGGTGTAGCAATGCCAGAGGTCTCGGGCTTTTGGGCGGGCAGAGCAGGTTGGTCGCGCTGCGCGGCAGGCAGGCTGACAGTGTGTCTTCACAAGCTTTGGCATCGACTATCTCTATGCGCCCCGTGATCTGCCGCCCGGGGCCAATCCTTTCGGCGCTTAAGACAGCGGATCACCAAGCCCATGCAGAGCTTTAAGGCAATGCGTTCGGCAGCCGTCACTCACGTCAGGATCGAAGTTTTGCATTTGATCCACTTGGTCCACCCTACACCCTTACGAGTTGACGTCAGGCCGGCATCCAGTCAACGAAGGGCGGTCTTTCTGCACATCGACCAGGTCATCAGTCACATCTAGGCAGTAGACCAGATCGCGCATCCGTTCGGCGACTTCACGGAAATAGCCGGGCCGCGTGGCAGGGTCTTTCGGAAAATAGAGCCGCGCCTTGAGGCGGATGCCATCGTCTGGCGGATAGGTCGCGTAAACGATACAGAGCCTCATCTTTTCGCGCAGGTTATCGACGCTGCAAGTAACGTCGAATCCGGCGTCGGGCGATTGGGGAATATAGTGCAGCCTGTTGGGGAGTCTTGTCGGATCAGCGACCGAGACAGGAGAGCCAAAGATAAGGTAGCCCGGCAGGTCGTAGCGCGGGTCAAGTCTATCGCGGCGGAGGGGTGCGTAATACATATTGATTGCCTCCGCATTCTTCGACGCCGGACGCAAAGCAAGCTCGACATGGATGACCGTATCCTTGAGCACTGGGTCTGCTTCTATGATCTTTTCGATCCAATGAACCCGCCGCGGCGCGAAGAAAGGCGGGTCTACGCTCATAGTCTTGGGCACTTTGCCGAGCCAAAAGGTTCGCGTCGAAAGCTCTACCGTCTGCGGGGGTTGCGCGATCACCGGGAAGCCGGTCAGAACCCCACATGACACGATCATAGTGAATCGACCAAGCATGCGCACCGCGCCAACAAATTGCTTCGCGACTATTCGACGACGCTGATTGGCACCACGAGCTAAAAACGCATGCTTCCCGACATTCGGAGGAATGCTGTAATGGCCGCAGTCAGCATCCCCGCAGCAGTTCAAGCTTGTATCTCCCGGCACTGCGGGGAATATCTGTGCAAGTGTTAGATTTTTTAGGATCTTCAAAGGGTTTGGTCCTTTTGTACACTGGGTCAAGAACTTGCACTGCCTCCGATATTGACCGTTTTCACTGAACAGGAAATCAAAAGGCAAAATGGCCCTTTCGCGCGGAAAACACGAGTTTCCACGATAGTATCCTCTAAATCGGAATAATCAGCCAGAAATATGGCCGAAAAACGAAAACCTGCCGACCCGAAGGCCGACAGGTTGGGTAGGCTATATCCTACAATTCGGAATGCCTAAGCTGCGCGCCTCGGCCTTCTCTTACTTCAAATCAAGGGAGCCCGTTTAGTCGACTTTGACGCCGACACGTTTGGCTTGAAAGATCTTGATTTCGGTGCCGGGCTTGACTGCTGTGGCCAGCACCTGACGACCCTCGATCTCGCCGCCGCAACGCTTGCTTTCAAACGCGCCAACGCCCCCGTCGGAATAAATCACCAGCTTGGACGCGGGCAAGAAGCTTTCGATGGATTCAAAGCTGGGTGCGGGCGCACCGCAATCGCCGCCAATATAGCTGGCGAGGACTTTGCTTTCCCCGAGTTTGAGTTTTTCTACGCTGCCTGCCTGAGCAATGGCGGGCGTTACAAACAATGACAGGGCACAGACACCCCAAGAGATGGCGCGTTTCATGGTCTCTCCAAAAATATCGCTGCTCCCTGTTGCGGGATGTGACGCGCCTACGCGTTTATGTCCAGTTCATGCCGTTATGCAGAAAAAGCATATCTCCAAAATATGAATGGGGTGTTGGAGCGCTTGCCCTGAGCATCGTTGTGTTCGCTGCGCACTTCCCTAATGCTTTGATCCGCCTACATTGACCCCACAATGGAGCGAGATCTGATTCATCTGGTCCTTTGGGCCTTGCTTGCGGGAGTGATCACCTTGATCGCGCTCACGCTGGTTGTTGCGCGGCTGTCGCATCGCCGTCCGCGTGGCCCTTTCGCATCGGGCCAGACCCTGATCGCACCCGAAAGCGGCGTGATTGCGCAGGCGTTGCGCGCCCGTTTGGCTGACGCCCCCAAGGATAAATCTGCGGTGCAACTGCTGGCTGATCCGGTGGATGCGTTTGCGGCACGACTGGAACTGATCGCCGCCGCCGAGGTCTCGCTCGATCTGCAATATTACATCTGGCAAAATGATACGGCGGGCGCGTTGATGCTGCGGGCGGTGCGCGAGGCTGCGGCGCGGGGCGTGCGCGTGCGGCTGTTGATTGATGATAATGGCACCGCTGGAATGGACCGGATTCTGGCCGCGCTTGACCAGATGCCCGAAATTGAGGTGCGGCTGTTCAACCCCTTCCCGATCCGGCGCGCGCGCGTGCTAGGCTATCTGTCGGATTTTCGCCGCCTCAATCGACGGATGCACAACAAGGCGATGGTTGCGGATGGCCGTATCGCGATTTTAGGTGGGCGCAATATCGGAGATGACTATTTCGACCCGAATTCGGAAAGCGGTCTGTTTATGGACATGGATGTGGCGGTATCAGGCCCCATCGTGCCAACAGTCTGCGAACAATTCGATCTGTATTGGAATGCGATTCCCGCAATTCCTGCGAGGCTGATGCTTGGCATCTGTCCCGAAGCGGAGGCCGCAGCACTATTGCAAAAGGCAGAGTTGCGCCTCTCCGCGTCCGAAGCCAGAACCTATCGCGACACCCTGCAAGCTTCAGAGCGCAGTTTTGCAATCCTTGGCGCGGATGCGAAGGTGATTCTTGCCGAGGCGCAACTAATCTACGACCCCCCCGCCAAAATCCGCGGCATGATACGCGGGCGCAAATTGCTGTGGCAATGCCTGATCGGCGCACTGGGTCAGCCTAGTCAGGAATTGTTGCTGATCACGCCCTACCTAGTGCCAACGCGCACAGGTGTGCGACTCTTGCGCCGGATCGCGCGCACGGGGGTGACGATCAAAGTGCTCACGAATTCCTACGCCACCACCGACGTGCCGATTGTGCATTCGGGCTATGCGCATCGCCGCCGCGCGATGCTGCGCGCAGGTCTTGAACTGTATGAATATGCCCCCGACGCCGAGGCTGAACATGCGCGCGGGATGCGACCGGGCCAGTTCATGGGCAGCGCGATCAAGGGCACCTCGCCGTTTTCACGCAACAAGCTGCATGCCAAGGTCTTTGCCGTGGATCGCGCACGGGTGTTCATCGGCTCGTTCAACCTTGATCCGCGCTCGATGCGGCTCAACACCGAACTGGGCGTGGTGATTTCTGCGCCCGAAATTGCCGAGCGGATTTCCGACAGTTTTGCGCAGTTCATCCCTGAGCGGGCATGGCAGGTACGGCTAAGCCGGGCACAACGGCTGCGCTGGTCGCGCCCCGGTCAGCCTGAGTTGAAACGCGAGCCCGGCGTGCCTAGGACGCATCGCGTGTTTCTGGCGATTGCCCAGCGCCTGCCAATCGAGTGGATGCTGTAGCGCTCAGGGTTTGCGCGTGCGTTTGACCTTGCGCGCAATCGCACGTTTCTTCGACGCCCCGCGCGCAACCTTGCGCGGCGGGTGCGTGCCCGGTCGGCGGCCCTTGCGCTTGCCCGAAGGCATGTCCTGCCCCTCGATCTCCAGCAGCTCCAGCATCAGCCCACCGGTGATCGGCACGGCCTCGGCCAAGCGCACCAGAACGCGCAATCCCGGCTTGATCGTCAGCCCGGTTTCCGCACCCACCAATTCCTGTGCGTCGCGGTCGTAATGGAAGAACTCGCGCCCGATTTCGCGGATCGGGATCAGCCCGTCAGCCCCCGTCTCATCGAGCCGCACGAAAGCGCCGAATTTCTGCACGCCCGCGATCCGGCCGGTGAATTCGCCGCCCACGCGTTCACTTAGATACGCGGCGAGATAGCGATCCGTGGTGTCACGTTCCGCCGCCATCGAGCGCCGCTCGGTATCGGAAATCTGCTTGGCGGTCTCTTCGAGATGCTCGATATCCCACGCGCTCAACCCGTCCTTGCCCCAGCCATGCCCCGAGATCAGCGCGCGGTGCACGATCAGGTCGGAATAGCGCCGGATCGGCGAGGTGAAATGCGCGTAAGAGCGCAGCGCAAGGCCGAAATGCCCGTAATTCTGCGGATGATAATAGGCCTGCGTCATCGAGCGCAGCGTGGTCATGTTGAGCAGCTCGTCGAACTCGCTGCCCTCGGACTGGCTGAGCAGATTGTTGAGATGCGAGGTCTTAAGCACCTGCCCCTTGGCCAAGGTGAACCCCGAGGCTTGTGCCACTTCGCGCAGCGCCTCGATCTTTTCGAGGCTGGGTTCTTCGTGCACGCGATAGAGCAACGGGCGCTTGAGCCGTTCGAGTTCCTCGGCGGCGGCGACATTGGCCAGCACCATGAATTCCTCGATCAGCTTATGCGCATCAAGGCGCTCCTTGAACTGGATCGAGGCAACCTTGCCATCCTCGCCGATCACGATCTGACGCTCGGGCAATTCCAGTTCCAGCGGCTGACGTTGCGCGCGCGCGTGTAGCAGGGATTGATAGCAGGCGTAGATCGGCGCGATCACATCCTCGACCAGATCCTCGGTCTTCTCATCCGGGGTCCCGTCTTGCGCGGCCTGCACCTGCGCATATTCCAGCGAGGCCACAGACCGGATCATGCCGCGCGTGAAACGGTGGCTGATCTTGCGCCCGAAGGAGTCGATCTTCATCCGCACCGCCAGAACCGCACGATCCACATTCTCATGCAGCGAACACAGATCGCCCGACAGGCGGTCTGGCAGCATCGGCACCACGCGGTCGGGGAAATAGCTGGAATTGCCCCGCTTGCGCGCCTCACGATCCAGCTCTGATCCCGGCGTGACGTAATGGGCCACATCCGCAATCGCGACCCACAGCACATGCCCGCCCGCATTCTTGGGATCATCATCGGGGACCACCAGACAGGCATCGTCACGGTCGCGCGCATCCGCCGGGTCGATGGTGATAAATGGCAGCTCGGTCAGATCCTCGCGCCCGTCCAGCGTTGCGGGTTTGGCCGCATCGGCCTCGGCCACGACGGCGTCGGGGAAATCATCGGGGATGCCGTGCTGATGGATCGCGATCAACGAGACCGCACGCGGCGCGCCCGGATCGCCCAGCACCTCGATCACGCGCGCCTTGGGCAGCCCCATGCGCCCGCGCGGGCCAGTTTGTTCGGCCTCGACCAGCTCGCCATCCTTGGCCCCCAGCGTCGCCGAGGCAGGCACCTGCCATTCATTGGCCAGCCCCTTGTCGATGGGCATGATCCGCCCACCCTCGGTCGATTTGCGAAACACCCCGAGGATACGATGGGCCGCCTCGCCGATCTTGCGAATGAGACGCGCTTGATAGCCATAGCTTTCGCCCTCAACGGGGGTCAGCCGGCCGAGGATGCGATCACCTTGCGCAAGGGCGGGTTCTCCGGGCTTAGGCACGAACAGCACTACGGGGGCAGGCCCCTCGCCCGACCATTCCGCAGGCTCGGCCCATTGATCGCCCGAGGCATCCTCGCGCAGTATCCGCAAAACGGTGACCGGCGGCAGGCTGTCCGGGTCACGGAACTTGCGGCTGCGCTTTTCAATCAGCCCTTCGGCCTGCATTTCACGCAAGATCCGCTTGAGCTCAATCTTGGCCTGTCCCGTCACGCCAAAGGCGCGCGCGATGTCACGCTTGCCGCTTTGGCCGGGATTATCATTAAGCCAATCGAGAATCTCTTGGCGCGAAGGGATGGGGGTGGATTTGCTCATGACTCTGCCTAGCATGGGGCGTTCGGGGCGTCACGCGGGGAAAATGCGGGCCTAGGCGTCAGACGCATTGGTTTTCAGCCGGAACATGACGGCTGCAGCAAGCGCATGGCTCAACAGGGTTCGGTTACAACGGGGGACGAGTGGACGTTCAAATCAATGGGTCTGAAGCCTAAAAGGCGCGGCGTCACCGACATTATTTTAAAGAAAGATTGGCCGCCCTTGCGCCTGCGACAGGGTCGCTGCATCCGCAAGCTTTTGCGCGCGCAACCCGTCGGTGATGCCGGGCGTAATCGGCGTGCCGTCCAAGACCGCGCGCACAAAATGCGCCATTTCGGCGAAATAGGCGGCGGCGTAGCGTTCTAGGAAAAAATGCTGTGCGGGGGCTTTGCGAAACCCCGTATCGGTTGCGACCTCGACGGTGTTTTCAAGCATATTTTCTGCGCGCAACATGCCCCGCGCGCCGTGAACTTCGATGCGCTGATCATAGCCATAGCTGGCGCGGCGCGAATTCGATATCTGGCAGATCTTGCCCGACGCCGTGGTCAATATCACTGCCGCCGTATCGACATCGCCCGCCGCCGCAATCGCGGGATCAACGAGCGCCGCGCCGGTGGCATAGACTGAGACCGGCTCGTCCCCGCCCAGCAGGAAGCGCGCCATGTCGAGATCATGGATCATCATATCGCGAAACAGCCCGCCCGAGCTTTGGATATAGCTGATCGGCGGCGGGGCGGGGTCGCGCGACAGGATCGTCACGATCTCGACCGCGCCAATTTCGTCCGCCACGATCCGGGCCTGCAGATTGGCAAAATTCGGATCGAAACGGCGATTGAAGGCGGTCAGGAACGGCACGCCCGCACGCTCCACCGCCTTGATGCAATCCTCGATCCGCGCGGCCGACATATCCACCGGTTTTTCACAAAATATCGCCTTGCCCGCAGCGGCGGCGGCATGGATCAGATCGTAGTGCGTATCGGTCGGCGTGCCGATCACCACCGCATCGACGTCCTTGCTTTCGATCATCTCCATCGACCCCATCACGCGGGCCTCGCTGCGCGCGGCTAGCGCCGCCGCCGGTTCGGGGAAGGCATCGGCGACGGCGGCGATCCTTGCGCCCTCGATCTGACGGATTGAGCGAGCATGGACCTGACCGATCCGCCCGCATCCTAAAATCCCAATATTGAGCATTTTACTCTCCCTTGAACGCTTGCAGCACCTGACGCGTGGCCGCGACCAGAGGTTCATGCGTTTCCTTCATAATCTGCACCCGATCAAAGCGGTCGGGATCGGCATTGACCGCCGCACGCAAAGCTGCCCCGAACGCCATGCGCAGTTCGGTTCCGATATTGAATTTACAGATTTTCGAGCCGCGCGCGAGCGCCCGGCGCTGCGCCACCGGCACGCCCGAGCCACCATGAATGACGAGGGGCAGATCGGTCACGGCCTCGATGGCGCGGATGCGGGCCTCATCCAGCCCTCCCTCTTTGCCTTGCTGCAAATGCACATTCCCCACCGAGATCGCCATCGCATCAACGCCAGTTTCACGGGCGAAACGCGCGGCCTCACCCGGGTCGGTCCCGGCCGAGCCTTCACCGCCAGAGTATCCGACAAAGCCGATCTCGCCTTCGCAGGACACCCCTGCCGCATGGGCCATCTCCACAATGGCTGCTGTCTCGTCGATATTTTGCGCCAGCGCTTTGCGCGAGCCGTCAAACATCACCGAGGTGAAGCCGCTCTCAATCGCCTCCTTACATTCCTCGAACGTGTAGCCGTGATCGAGATGGGCGACGACGGGCACGCTGGCTTCTTCAGCCAAGTAGCGAAACATCTTGCCCAGGATCGGCAGCGGCGTGTGTTCGCGGCACGATGGCCCGGCTTGCAGGATCACCGCCACGCCCTCGGCCTCGGCGGCGGCGACATAGGCGCGCATATCCTCCCAGCCCAACGTGACCAATCCGGCCACCGCATGGTGCTGGCGCAATGCGGGCTGCAAGATATCGGCAAGGGTCACGAGGCTCATTTGAACTTCGCCACCATATCCATGATGCCCGGAATAGTATGAAGTTGGGCAGCATGGGTGGGTTGAAAATACTGCTTCAGACTACGCTGGCTTAGCCCGCCGAGGATGGTGAAATAATACATCTCATAGCCCGGCAGCACCGCGCACGGGTGATATCCCTTATCGATCAGGATCGTTGAGCGATCCATGATGTGATAGGCATCGCCCGGCTTGTTATCCTCGCGCTGCAGCATCTGCAGCCCCGAGCCGTAATCGGGGCGGAAACGGAAGTTGTAAGTCTCGTCATGGCGCGTCTCGTCAGGTAGACGGTCGGTGTCATGCTTATGGCTCGGGAAGCCTGACCAGCCACCCTGCCCCACGGTGTAAAGCTCGCTCACCAGAAGACGACCGACCTTGTCGTGATGCTTGCTGCCAAGGATATGCTTGATCTTGCGATGGGTCTTAGTGTCATCCGAGCCGTATTGCACCTTATCAAGCGCATCGGCGCGCACATCGAAGGGCTCTAGCACCTTGTCGTATTTCGCCCCTGCGATGAAGGTCTCCGTGTTGTCCGTAAGGCATGTGATGCGGACGCGAGCACCGACGGGAACGTAAACGCCCTCGGGCTCGCCATCCCAAACATCGACGGTGCGATTGCCGATCCCCTCATACACCGCGCCTTCGACATCCACATCGACTGTGCCCGTGGCGGGCACAACGCAGGTTTCATAACCCGGCACGGTATAATCGAAACTCTCGCCCTTCTTGAGCTTGACGATGTTGAAATAGTTCAGCGGGACGAGGTCGTGATCGACATCCACGATGGGTTTGTTCTGGTTGTCATGGGGCGCGATATGCATGGCGTCTCCTTTTCAGCTTTGTGTTGGGCCGGGATGGGTGGCGAGATAGGCGTCCAGCTCGACAGTGTCGGGCATGGCGGGGGCGCAGCCGGGTTTGGCGACAACGATCGAGGCGCAGGCAGAGCCGCGCAGGACCGCCTCGCCCAAGGGTCGCCTCCGAGAGAGCGCGTCGAGGAACCCGGCCATGAAACTGTCGCCCGCCCCGGTGGGTTTGAGCGCGGTGGTGGGAAAGATACCGTTGCGCAGAGCTGCACCATCGGCAAAGGTAACCGAGCCTTGCGGCCCCATCTTGTAGACCACGATAGCCGCGCCCGACCCCGCCAGATCGCGCGCCTTGTCCATGCCCTGCGCAATCCCTCCGGCCATAAAACCGAACTCTTCGTCATTGCCCACGATCACGTCAGACAGGGCTGCCGCGCGTGAGAGAACGTCTTGCGCGACCTCTGGCGAAGGCCAGCTATAGGGGCGGTAATCGACATCGAAAATTACCGCCAGCCCGGCAGCGCGCGCCAACTCGAACGCACGGAACGCCGCACTGCGCGAAGGTTCGGCGGCAAAGACGGTGCCCGCCGAAACCAGCGCGCCATAGCGAGAGAAATCCACCACATCGACATCGTCCAAGCTCATCTGGAAATCGGCGGCATTGTTGCGATAGATAACACTTTGATGCTCTTGCATGCGCGTTTCATACAGCGCCAGAGAGGTGCGTTCCTCGCCCCGGATGCGCTTCACCAGCGAACGGTCCACGCCATAGGCATCAAGCTGAGCCTCGCAATACCAGCCCACCGCATCATCGGACACGCAGGTCATCAGCGCCGCCTTGCAGCCAAGCTTGACCAGCCCCGCCGCGATATTGGCCGCACTGCCGCCCATCGCGACCATCATGGTTTGGGCCTCGCGCAGACGCGCGCCGGGCGGGTCCGGCGTCAGGTCCATGCCCACCCGACCGAGCACGAGAAAATCGCGCTTTGCGATTGCATCGAGGACCATCACACGCCCCGCCGCTGCTTATGGCGACTGGATTCCCAGTCCTCATGCGCCTCGCGCACCTTCGCGCTATCCGACATCTGGGGTGTGCCCACCTCCCACCAGGCATGGCCCTGCGTAGTCCAGCCCTCGTAAGGATCGACATCCATCACGATCACATAGGTCCGCTCTGATGCTTTGGCGCGCTGGAACGCCGCCGCCAACTCATCCGGGTTAGCGACCTTTTCCGCCGCCGCCCCCATTGCCGCGGCATGGGCCACGAAATCAACGCCGAACGGTTCGGGGATGGTCGGGCAATCGGCAAGCAGGTTATTGAAGCTTTCATTGCCGGTGTTGTTTTGCAGCTTGTTGATCACCGCGAAGCCACCGTTATCGAGCACCAGCACGATCAGCTTTTTCTGACTGAGGACCGAGGAATAAATATCGGAATTCAGCATCATGTATGATCCATCCCCGCAGAAGGTGATGACGTCCTGATCGGGTTCACGCTCGGATTGCGCGATGCGCGCACCCCAAGCGCCTGCAATCTCATAGCCCATGCAGGAAAAGCCGAATTCCACATCGACCGTGCCCACATCCAGCGTGCGCCAATTCGCCGTGACCTCGGCAGGCAACCCGCCAGCAGCAGCCACAACGCGGTCGCGCGGATCGCAATGCGCATTCACCACGCCAATCGCCTGCGCATAGGAATTGGGGCGATTGCCGGGGGCGACGTTCTTGGCAACGTAGTCGTCCCAAACCTTACGCTCGCCCTGCGCCCGACTGACCCATTCGGCGGGTGCAGTGTAATTGAGCGCCTGTGTCAGCGCCGTCAAAGAGACACGCGCATCCCCCACCACCGGCAGAGACATGTGCTTCATCGCGTCATGGCGCGCGGCGTTGATCGCGATGATTGTGGCATCCTGCGCGAATGCTGTCCACGATCCGGTGGTGAAGTCCTGCAAACGCGTGCCGATAGCGAGGATCACATCGGCCTGCTCGGCAATCGCGTTGGCACTATCTGATCCCGTCACCCCGATCGGCCCGATATTAAGCGGATGGGTGGCGATCAGATTGGCACGCCCGGCAATAGTTTCGACCACCGGGATCTGGTGGGTCTCGGCGAAACTCGTCAACGCCGCCACGGCGCGGGAATACTGAACGCCGCCGCCTGCGATAATCATCGGACGCTTTGCCGATTTCAGCAACGCCACCGCATCCGAAATTTCGGCGGGATCGGGCGCCTGACGGCGGATGCGGTGAACCTTCTTCGCAAAGAACGCTGTCGGATAGTCATAGCTCCAGCCTTGCACATCTTGGGGCAGACCAAGAAAGGCTGGACCGCAATCCGCCGGGTCCAGCATCGTTGCCAGCGCATTGGGCAGCGATTGCAGGATCTGCGCCGGATGGCAGATCCGATCCCAATAGCGCACGACCGGCTTGAACGCGTCATTCACCCCGAAGGTCGGATCCGAGAAATTCTCCATCTGCTGCAAGACCGGGTCCGGCAGGCGTGTGATGAAGGTATCGCCACACAGCAACAACATCGGCAGCCGGTTAGCATGGGCCAGCGCCGCTGCGGTCAGAAGGTTCGCGGTACCCGGCCCTGCGCTAGCGGTGCAAAACATAAAACGCTGGCGCAGCCACTGCTTTGCATAGCCCGCCGCCGCGAATCCCATGCTTTGCTCATTCTGGCCGCGATAAAGCGGCAGCACGTCCTGCACACCATGCAGCGCCTCACCCAAGCACGTCACATTGCCATGGCCAAAAATGCCAAAACCCCCGCCGCACAGGCGCAACTCCTGCCCGTCAATCTCAATGAACTGATTGGAAAGCCAGCGGATGGTCGCTTGGGCCGTGGTCAGGCGAATTGTGTCTGTCGGCGTTGTCATGTCAGCGCGAACCTTTTTGTCGGGAAAATTCGGACGGGTGCCGAACACAGCTTGCGGGGTTACGATTCTCAGGATACAACTTTTGCAACCGGTTGCAAATTGTAATTCAAAATCTCGGAGGATGTTGCGATGACTCGGATCGGGATCGGCATTCTGGGTGGCGGCTACATGGGCAAGGCCCATGCGGTGGCGATGTCTGCCGTTGGGGCGGTGTTCGACCCTGCCCTGCGCCCGCATCTAGAAATGGTCTGCGCCTCTAGCGCGCAAAGTGCTGAACGCTATCGCGCCGCCTATGGCTTTGCACGCGCCACCGATGACTGGCGCGTGCTGGTGAATGACCCGGCAGTTCAGGCCGTGATCATTGCCAGCCCGCAGGAAACCCATCGCGATGTGGCGCTGGCCGCGTTCGAACTGGGCAAGCCCGTGTTTTGTGAGAAACCACTAGGCGCGTCATTGCAAGACAGCGCCGAGATGGTGGCGGCCGCCGAGGCCTCGGGCGTGGCGAATATGGTCGGCTTCAACTATATCCGCACCCCCGCCAGCCAGTTCGCCCGCGACCTGATCGCGCGCGGCGAGATCGGCGACATCACTTGGTTTCGCGCCGAGCATACCGAGGATTTCTACGCCGACCCGCAGGCCCCCGCGAGCTGGCGTACGCAAGGCGCGGCCAATGGCACGATGGGCGATCTGGCGCCGCATATCCTCAACGCCGCGCTGGCGCTGATCGGCCCGATTGCGCGCGTCATGGCCGAGATCGAAACCGTTCACACCACCCGCCCCGGCGGTGTCGTCGATAATGACGATCACGCCCAGATGATGTGCCGCTTTGAAAATGGCGCAATGGGGCAAATCTATGTCTCGCGCATCGCCACCGGACGCAAGATGGGCTATGCCTATGAAATCACTGGAACAAAGGGCGCAATCCGGTTCGATCAAGAAGATCAGAATGCGCTTTGGCTCTATCAGGCCGAGGGGCCCGAGGCGACGCGCGGCTTCACCAAGATCCTGACCGGCCCCGCCCATCCTGATTACGCCGCCTTCTGCCAAGGCCCTGGCCACGGCACCGGCTATCAGGACCAGATCATCATCGAGGCGCGCGACTTTCTAAGCGCCATCGCCACTGGCACGCCAGTCTGGCCAACCTTTCGCGACGGGCATGAGGTGAACCGGGTGATCGCGGCGGCGATGGCCTCGGCGCGCGCGAAAAAATGGCACGATATCGCGACATTTCCCGGATAGGAGAGGCAAGAGAATGGCTATCAGAATTGGCAATGCGCCCTGTTCATGGGGTGTCGAATTCGCGCAGGATCCGCGCAATCCCAGCTGGCAATCGGTGCTGCAGGATTGCGCCGATGCGGGCTATAAGGGGATCGAGCTTGGCCCCGTCGGCTTCATGCCCGAAGACCCCGCCGTTCTGGGCGAGGCGCTGTCGTCCCATGATCTGGAGCTGATCGGCGGCGTGGTGTTTCGCGCCTTTCACGACCCCGCGCAATGGGAGGATGTGCTTGATGGCACGCATCGCACCTGCAAGGCGTTGCAGGCCCATGGCGCGCGCCATCTGGTGCTGATCGACTCCATCTCACCGCGCCGCGCCCCCACCGCCGGGCGCGCCGGTGAGGCCGAGCAGATGGACGCTTCCGAATGGGGTGCCTATCGCGACCGGATCGCGCAGGCCGCAAAGATCGGGGCGCAAGACTATGGGCTGACGGTGGGCATTCACGCCCATGCCGCAGGCTTCATGGATTTCGAGCCGGAACTGGAACGCCTGCTGGATGAGGTCGATGAAGACATCCTGAAAATCTGCTTCGATACCGGGCATCACTCCTATGCGGGCTATGATCCGGTGGCCTTCATGAAGCGCCATATCGACCGCATCTCTTATATGCATTTCAAGGATATCGACCCGTTGGTCAAAGCCCGCGCCGTGCAAGAGCGCACCGGGTTTTACGATGCCTGCGGTCAGGGAATCTTCTGCAACCTCGGTCAGGGCGATGTCGATTTCCCTGCTGTGCGTCAGGTGCTGCTGGACGCGGGTTTCGAAGGCTGGTGCACGGTCGAGCAGGATTGCGACCCACTGTTGGACCCGGACCCTGTTGGCGACGCCAAAAAGAACCGGGAATATCTTGAATCCATTGGATTTAACTGAGGAGCGTGCGAGATGTCTAAACTGAAATGGGGCATGATCGGGGGCGGAGAAGGCAGCCAGATCGGGCCGGCGCACCGCCTCGGCGCGGGGCTGGATGGGGCATTTGATTTCAGCGCGGGCGCGCTTGATCATCGCCCCGAGGCCGGGCGTGAATATGGGCAGCGGCTGGGGCTGGCCCCTGATCGCGCCTATGGCGATTGGCGCGAGATGCTAGAGGGCGAGCGCGCGCGTGAAGACCGCGTCGATCTGGTCACCGTCGCCACGCCCAACGCCACCCATTTCGAGATCACCAAGGGGTTTCTCGAAGCGGGCTTTCATGTGCTGTGCGAAAAGCCAATGACGATGACGGTCGAGCAAGGCGAAGAGATCGTTAACCTCGCGCGCGAGACCGGCAAAATCTGCGCCGTGAATTACGGCTATAGCGGTTATTCACTCGTGCGCCACATGCGCGCGATGGTGGCGCGCGGCGATCTGGGGCAGATCCGTCTGGTCAAGGCCGAGTTCGCCCATGGCCATCACGCCGATGCCGCCGATGCAGACAATCCGCGGGTGCGCTGGCGCTATGATCCCGCGCAGGCGGGGGTTTCGGCGCAGTTTGCCGATTGCGGCATTCACGCGCTGCACATGGCCAGTTTCGTGATCGGACAAGAGGCGCGGATGCTGTCGGCCGATACGGTCAGCTGCATTGCGAGCCGCACGCTGGAAGATGACGCGATGGTCAATCTGCGCTTTGACGGGGGCGCGGTCGGGCGGCTCTGGACCAGCTCCATCGCGATCGGGCGCCAGCACGGACTGACCTTGCAAGTCTTTGGCGAGAAAGGCGGTTTGCGGTGGGCGCAGGAACAGCCCAACCAGCTGTATTGGATGCCTTTGGGCGAGCGCCTGCAAGTGATCGAACGCGGCGAGGCTAATCTGTCGCCCGAGGCGGATCGCACCAGCCGCGTCACGATTGGCCACGCCGAGGGGATGCCGCTGGCGTTTGCCAACATCTATGCCGATCTGGCCGAGGCTATCCGCGCCGAGAAAGAGGGCCGCGCCATGGACCCGGCCGCCAACCTTTATCCGCGTGCCGAAGACGGTCTGCGCTCGATGGCGGCGGTGTTTGCCGTGGCGCAAAGCGGTCAGGCCGAGGGTGTCTGGGTCGATGCGCGCCCGCCAATGTTTCGCTAAGAGAGCGGGCGCAGGGTCGCCCGCTCAATCACGGAGCACGGGAATATCCGCGCCTCTGGATAGCGGTCGGGCTCGTCCAGCATCGCCACCATGAGTTCAATCGTGGAGGCGATGATCTGGCGGATCGGCTGGCGGATCGTGGTAAGATTGATATTCTCCCAACGCGCCATTTCCATGTCATTGAGCCCGATGATGCCAATATCGCCGGGCACATCCAGCCCGCTTTCGCGGATCGCAGACAGCACCCCGATCGACAACACGTCATCACCGCAGAAATAGGCCTCGGCGGGGCGCGCGCGCAGCAATCGCAGCATTTCGCGCCGTCCCGCATCAAAAGAATAGGCATCGGCAAAGGAGTAGCTGGTTTTGATCGCGCGATGCGCCGAAAGCTCGGTCATGAACCCGCTATAGCGATCCTGCGTTGACGTCGCCCCTTCGGGGCCACCCAAAAAGGCCACATCTCGATAGCCATGCGCGATCAGCGTGCGTGCTGCCATCCGCCCGCATTCCACGTTGTCGATCCCCACCACATGCACTTGCGGCGCGGTCGAGGCCCGCCCGAACGCATGCACCACCGGAATGCCGACATCGCGAAACGCCTTGGCAAAGCCGGGCGGTAAGGTAGAGGACGCCACCACCACCCCATCGACCGAATATTGCCGCAACATGCGCACCGAGGCCTCGGGCTCGGTCTCATCCGACAGGTTCACCAGCAACGGACGTAAACCGCGATCCTGCAGGCCTCGGGTGAACAGGTCGAACACCTCGAGAAAAATCGGGTTGTGAAAGTTGTTCGACACCAGCCCGATCAGCTTGGTGCGCCCGGTGGTGAGCGACGAGGCCAGCGCGTTGGGACTGTAGCCCAACTCGCGCGCGGCCTTCTCGACCTTGCGCCGCATCTTGTCCGAAACCGAGGCCCCTTGCGTGAACACGCGCGACACCGCCGAGCGCGAAACCCCGGCGCGTTGTGCAACCTCTTTCAACGTAACGGCCATTCCGGTCTGCTCCCTCTGCGCCTGTTGCGCGGTTTCTAGCGCGTATCGCAACTCTGCGCAGCTTGAAAGAGTGCGATGATTTTTGCAACCGGTTGCAAGAATAGTCCCGACATGCTTTACTCCGACTCGGAGGGGCAAAGGCGAGACACGCATTTGCCGGGAGACAGTCAATTTTTGGGAGGAAATCATGACGTCACTGATGAAACATCTGGCGCTGGCGGCTGCGGTCGCGGCAGCGCCTCTGATGGCGGCCACATCGGCCTCAGCAGAAGGTGAAACGTACATTCTCGTCAGCCACGCCCCCGACAGCGATAGCTGGTGGAACACAATCAAGAACGGTCTGGCACTTGCGGGCAAGCAGATGGATGTGCAGGTCGAGTATCGTAACCCGCCAACAGGTGACTTGGCCGATATGGCGCGCATCATCGAGCAGGCTGCTGCCTCAAGCCCGACCGGCATCATCACCACGCTGGCCGATTACGATGTGCTCTCCGGACCGATCCGAAACGCCGTGGATTCCGGCATCGACGTGATCATCATCAACTCCGGCACGCCCCAGCAGGCCCGCGACTTGGGCGCGCTGATGTATGTCGGCCAACCCGAATATGACGCGGGTCTTGCCGCAGGACAGCGTGCCAAGGCCGATGGCATTAGCACCTTTCTGTGCGTGAACCACTACATTAGCTCGCCCTCTTCGACCGAGCGGTGTCAGGGCTTTGCCGATGGGCTGGAGGTCGAACTGGGCAACCAGATGATTGACGCTGGCCAAGACCCGTCCGAGATCAAGAACAAGGTTCTGGCCTATCTTTCGGCCAATCCCGAAACCGACGCGGTGCTGACGCTCGGCCCGACCTCGGCCGATCCGACCATTCAGGCGCTGGAAGAAAACGGCATGGCGGGTGACATCTATTTCGGCACGTTTGATCTGGGTGAGGAAATCGTCAAAGGTATCAAAGCGGGCATCATCAATTGGGGCATCGACCAACAGCCCTTCTTGCAGGCCTATCTGCCGGTGATCGTAATGACGAACTATCACCGCTACGGCGTTCTGCCCGGCAACAACATCAATTCCGGCCCCGGCTTCGTGACTGCCGACGGCTTGGAAATGGTCGAAAAATTCGCCGGTGAGTATCGCTGAGCTGATGTGAACCGGGGGCGGCCGCTGCGCATAGGCCGCCCCCTCTCTTTTCTCTTTCTCGGAGCATCAACGCGCCATGTCACACGCCCCCACCCAATTGCCCGATGACGAGAGGATCAAGTCGCGCTCGCGTCTGCGCGAGGCCTTGATCCGCCCTGAACTGGGCGGCATCGTCGGCACCATTGTCGTCTTTGCCCTGTTTGCAGTCTTCGCCCACGACAGTGGCATGTTCAACAGCCAAGGCATCATGAACTGGAGCCAAGTCTCGGCGCAATTCATGATCATTGCGGTGGGCGCCTGCCTGCTGATGATCGCGGGCGAGTTCGACCTCTCCGTGGGCTCGATGATCGGCTTTTCGGGTATGATGATCGCGATGTTCTCCGTCACCTTGGGCTGGCCCGTCTGGCTGGCGATCATCGTGACCTTCGTGCTGGCTTTGGCTATTGGCGCGCTCAACGGCTTTATCGTGGTGCGCACCGGGCTGCCCAGCTTCATCGTGACACTAGCCTCGCTGTTCATCCTGCGTGGCTTTACGATCTATTTCCCTCAGACGATCGAGCGCAAAACGATCATCGGCGGCGTCTCCGAGGCGGCGCAGGGCGATTGGCTCGCGGCGGTGTTTGGCGGCAAGATCCTGACGGGTGTGTTCACTTGGCTGGGCAATGCCGGGATGATCGCCACCTTTGATCGCGGCCTGCGCAAAGGACAGCCGGTCGTTGATGGCGTGCCGATGCTGATCGTCTGGGCGCTGGTTCTGGTTGTGATCGGTCATATCGTTCTGACGCGCACGCGGTTCGGCAACTGGATCTTCGCCAGCGGCGGCGATGCGCAAGCTGCACGCTATGCCGGTGTGCCAGTGAACCGCGTCAAGATTTTGATGTTCATGTTCACCGCCTTCTGCGCCACCGTCTTTGCGACCTGTCAGGTGATGGAGTTCGGCTCGGCCGGGGCGGATCGCGGCTTGCTGAAGGAGTTCGAGGCGATCATCGCCGTGGTGATTGGCGGCGCGTTGTTGACGGGCGGTTATGGCAGCGTCATCGGGGCTGCGCTTGGCGCGCTGATCTTTGGCGTCGTGCAGCAAGGGCTGTTCTTTGCCGGGGTCGAAAGCTCACTGTTCCGGGTGTTTCTGGGCGTCATCCTGCTGTGCGCGGTGATCCTGAACACCTATGTCCGTCGCCTGATTACCGGGGAGAGATAAGATGAACGAGCATGCTCCCATCATCCAGATGAAGAATATCGAAAAGCATTTCGGCTCTGTGATCGCGCTGGCCGGGGTCTCTCTTGAAGTGTTTCCCGGCGAATGTCATTGCCTGCTGGGCGATAACGGCGCGGGCAAATCGACCTTCATCAAGACCATGTCTGGTGTGCACAAACCCACCAAAGGCGAGATCCTGTTCGAGGGCAAGCCGCTGCAGTTCGACCGGCCGCGTGACGCAATCAACGCCGGGATCGCGACCGTTTACCAAGACCTCGCGATGATCCCGCTGATGTCGGTCAGCCGCAATTTCTTTATGGGCAACGAACCCTTGCGCAAGGTCGGGCCGCTAAAGTTCTTCGACCATGAGCACGCCAATTCGGTAACGATGGAGGAAATGCGCCGCATGGGCATCAACCTGCGCGGCCCCGATCAGGCGGTGGGCACGCTGTCAGGCGGCGAGCGTCAGACGGTCGCAATTGCGCGCGCAGTGCATTTCGGTGCGAAGGTGCTGATCCTGGACGAGCCGACCTCGGCGCTTGGGGTGCGCCAAACCGCGAATGTGCTTTCGACCATCGACAAGGTGCGCAAGCAAGGGATCGCGGTCGTGTTCATCACCCATAACGTGCGCCACGCGATGGCGGTGGCCGACCGCTTTACCGTTCTCAATCGTGGCAAGACGCTGGGCACCGCGCAGCGCGGCCAGATCACGCCCGAAGAGTTGCAGGACCTCATGGCCGGCGGTCAGGAACTGGTCGAGCTGGAAGGCAGCCTTGGCGGCACCGTCTGAGGGGGTTGTGTAAAAGCAGGACAGCAACGCGGGCGACCGCCTGCTTTCCTGCAGCCTTGCGTTTGCCGCGTGAAATGCGCCTTCAAGGCGTGCTCGGTAGGCCGCCCAGCGCCATCAATAGCTGGGCCACGTTGGCTGCGTTGTATTTGCGCAGCAGGCTGGCGCGGTGCAATTCGACCGTGCGGTGCGAGATGTCGAGCTTGCGCGCGATCTCTTTGGATGTGTCGCCCTCGCCCAAAAGCATGATCACCTGACGTTCGCGCGGCGTTAACGGTTGCACCGGACGCTGGTCGGAAATGTCAGCAAAGCTCCAGACGGCGCGCATCAAAGGGCTGTCTGGGGTAAAGGTGCGCCCGCGCACACGACACCAAAATTGCGCGCCATCCTTGCGCGCCATGATGCGTTCGTCCCAATAGCGGTTCTTTTCGCGCAATTCCTTGACACCTTTGTCGCGGATCTGCGCAAATTCTTGCTCTGACAGGTAAAGCATGGCGAAGCTTTGGTCGCGCAGCTCCTCAACCGTGTAACCGAACATCGCGGCGAAGCTGCGGTTACAGGCCCGGATCACCCGGTTCTCGGTGATCACCAGACCTATCGGTGCCTCCATAAAGCCGAGCGCCGCAAATTCACCGCGCGCAAAGGCATCGTCGGCGGCGGAATACTGGGACTGGTTAGGTATTTCCACGATCTTGCCCGGGCGAACGCCCTCTGCCAACATTTCGCGACCGGAATTGGCCGATGAAAGAATTAGTCGATAACCGGGCACGGCACAACGCACTTGGCTGTGTCGACACAGGGAGGAGAAACCATGAAAACTTCGATCCGCCTACTCGGCGGTGCCTTGGCTGCGGCATTGATCGCCGCGCCGGTGCTTGCCGACACTGTTAAAATCACGCTCATCCACGGCACCTCGGGTTCAAGTCTCGATGTCTATTCGAAGCAGGATGAGATCGGCTTCAAAATGGGCCTTGAATACGCGACCAACAACACGATGGAAGTGAACGGCCACAAGATCGAGCTGATTCACAAAGACACCCAGTTCAAGCCCGACGTCGCGCGCGCCGTGCTGGCCGAGGCCTATGGCGACGACGACGCGCTCATCGCGGTCGGCGGCACCTCGTCGGGCGTGACCAAGGCGATGCTGCCAATCGCCAAGCAATACAAGCGGATCTTGATTGTCGAGCCGGCGGTGGCGGATTCGTTGACGGGCAAGGATTCCAATCGTTACGTCTTCAAAACTTCGCGGAACTCATCGCAGGATATGCAGGCGCAGGCGCTTTCGCTGAACCCCGACAAGGATCTTTATGTCGCGACGCTGGCGCAGGATTATGCCTTCGGGCGTGACGGGATCGAGGCGTTTAAATCGGCGTTGAAGGACAGTGGGGCGACGGTTGTCGACGAGGAATACGTCCCGCTTAAAACCACTGATTACACCGCGGCGGCAGAACGCATGTTCGCGGCGCTCAAGGACAAGCCGGGCCGCAAGGTGATCTTGATCTATGTCGCCGGCGGTAGTGATCCGCTGAGCAAGATCGCCGGGATGGATCCGGGCCGCTATGGCATTGAGCTGTCGGCGGGGGGCAACATCCTGCCCGCGATGGTGTCTTACAAGGCGGTCCCGGGCATGCTGGGCGCGACCTATTACTACTACGGAATCCCCAAAAACCCGATCAACGACTGGCTGGTGACAGAGCATGAAAAGCGCTACAGCACGCCGCCCGACTTCTTTACTGCGGGTGGTATGACGGCAGCGCTGGCAGTCGTGAAGGCGCTCAAGGAAAGCCCCTCGCTCAAAACTGACGATCTGATCAAGACGATGGCGGGGATGAGCTGGGACACGCCCAAGGGTGAGATGATCTTCCGCGCCTCGGACCATCAGGCCATGCAAGACATGTATGCCTTTAAGATCAAGGTCGATCCGAACGTCGACTGGGCCGTGCCCGAACTTGTGCGGGTCATCAAACCTTCCGAAATGGACATCCCCGTCGGGCGAGAAAACAAGAACTGATCCCCCGAAGGCAATGATCCCAAGTCTTGGCCGCCTCGCCATGGGGCGGCCTCTACAACAGGCAGGAGACAGCGCGATGCCCCCCTCGTTGGAGACCCGTGATCTGACGATCCGCTTTGGCGGTCATGTCGCGGTGAACGGCGTGAGCTGCGCTTTTCACCCCGGCGAATTGACCGTGATCGTCGGGCCGAACGGCGCAGGAAAGACAACGTATTTCAACCTGATCTCGGGCCAGCTGCGCGCGAGTTCCGGGCAGGTGCTGAAGGACGGGCGTGACATTGGCCGCCTTGCGCCCTCGGGCCGTGCGCGGGCGGGGGTGGGGCGCGCCTTTCAACTGACCAATCTTTTCCCCGAGCTGAGCGTGCTGGAAAATATCCGCCTTGCGGTGCAGGCGCGATCAGGCGTCGGGCGGCAGTTCCTGCGCCGCGCCTCTGGCCATCGCGAGCTGATCGAGCAGGCTGAGGGTTATCTTGCGCAAACCCGTTTGACCGGGGTCGCGCATCAACCCGCCTCGGCCCTGTCACATGGCGATCAGCGCAAGCTTGAGGTCGCGCTTTTGCTGGCGATGGAGCCTGATGTCTTTATGTTCGACGAGCCCACCGCGGGAATGTCGCTTGACCATGCGCCCGACGTGCTGGACCTGATCGCCGAGATCAAGAAAGACCGCAGCCGCACCGTGCTGCTGGTCGAGCACAAGATGGACGTTGTGCGCGCGCTCGCCGACCGGATTATCGTGCTGCACAACGGCACGTTGCTGGCTGACGGCAAGCCCGCCGAGGTCATGGCCTCGGACCTCGTGCGAGAGGTCTATCTCGGCAAGCGGGGGGCGGCATGAACGCGCTTGAACTCAACGGCATCGAAACCCGCATTGGTCGCTACAATGTGCTCCACGGCGTCAGCTTTACCGTCCCCAAGGGCGGCGTTTTTGTCCTGCTCGGGCGCAACGGCGCGGGCAAAACGACGACGCTGCGCACGATTATGGGGCTTTGGGCGCCCCATGCCGGATCGATCCGGTTCCAAGGCACGGAAATTAGCGGGCTGCACACGTCGGTCATTGCACGCAAGGGCGTGGCCTTTGTGCCCGAGGACATGGGCATCTTTCGCGCCCTCACTGTGGCGGAAAACATGGCGCTCGCCACGGCACGCGGGCAATTTGATAGCGCGCGACTGGACTGGATCTTTGATCTGTTCCCCGCGCTCAAGAAATTCTGGAACACCGCTGCGGGCGGGCTTTCGGGCGGGCAGAAACAAATGCTGGCAGTCGCGCGCGCGATCATCGAACCGCGCGAGCTGATCCTGATCGACGAGCCAACCAAGGGGCTTGCCCCTGCGATCGTAGACGCGATGACCGAGGCTTTCCAAGAAATAGCCCGAGACACCACGATCCTGCTGGTCGAGCAGAATTTTGAATTTGCGCGCGCGCTCGGGCGCGACATGGCGGTGATCGAGGACGGGCGCATCGTGCATACCGGCTCAATCGACGCCTTCGCCGAGGATACCGAATTGCAGACCCGTCTGCTGAGCCTGTCGGTGTGAGGGAAACAAGAATGACCATGAACCAAACACTCAATCGCCTTGGCAACGTGAATTTGCTGCCGCTCATCCTCGCGCTGATCGCGTTCGGGCTGATCGGTTCGCCCTCGGTCTGGCTGACGCTGACCGTCGCGGGGCTTGCGATGGGGATGATGCTGTTCCTGATGGCCTCGGGGCTAAGCCTCGTCTTTGGGCTGATGGATGTGCTGAACTTCGGTCACTCCGCCTTTGCCTCGCTCGGCGCCTTCGTTGCGGCCACGGTGCTGGCCCACATGTCGGGCTGGCTGGGCTCGGAAAGTTGGGTGCTGAACCTTTCGGCACTGATGATCGCGATCGGGGCTGCAGTGCTGTTCGGGCTGATCGGCGGCTTCCTGTTCGAGAGGATAATCATCCGCCCGGTCTATCGCGATCACCTGCGCCAGATCCTGATCACCATGGGGGCGCTGATCGTGATCGAGCAGCTGATCTTCGTGATCTGGGGCGGCTCGCCGCTGAATGTGGCGCGCCCGAGGTTCCTGCAGGGGTCATTCGTTTGGGGCAACGTCTCGATCGAGACCTACCGGATCTTCGCGGTGGTTCTGGGCGTCATGGTCTACGCTGCGCTCTCCCTGCTTCTCAATCGGACCCGCGTGGGCCTTCTGGTGCGCGCGGGGGTCGAGAACCGCGAGATGGTCGAGGCGCTGGGCTTTCGCGTTGGCCGGCTTTTTATCGGAGTTTTCATGCTCGGCTCGGCGCTGGCCGCGATGGGTGGCGCGATGTGGGCGGGATACCAGCAATTGATCTCGCCGACGCTCGGGGCGCAGATGATGATCGTGGTTTTCATCGTCGTGATTATTGGCGGGCTTGGGTCGATTGAGGGCACGCTTTTGGGGGCGCTGATGGTCGGGCTGATCGATAATTATGTGGGCTTTCTCATGCCCAAGGCGGCGCTGGCATCGAACATGGTGTTGATGATGGTGATCTTGATGTGGCGGCCCAACGGGCTTCGCCCCGCAGTGAAATAGGGGGCGCATATGGCACGGCTTGGCATTGGCGGCTGGAGCGTCCGGCTGATCGTTTTGGGGATTGGCATCGCCCTTTTGTTCGCGCCCTTCCTGTTTCCCGGTGTGCGCGCGATTGAGGTCGCCGCCCGGATCTGCGTTTTCATCGTGCTGGTGGCCAGCTACGACCTGCTGATTGGCTACACCGGTATTGTCAGCTTCGCGCATACAATGTTCTTCGGCCTTGGCGCTTATGGCGTGGGGATCGCTCTGGCACAGCATGACGCAAGTTGGAGCGCTCTGATCCTTGGCGGCGCGGCGGGTGTGCTGGCGGCGCTGGTCTTGGCGGTTCTGATCGCGCTTTTGTCGCTCAGGGTGAAGGCGATTTTCTTTGCCATGGTCACGCTCGCCGTCGCCTCGGTTGCGCTGGTGCTGGCCTCGCAGCTTTCGAAACTCACGGGGGGCGAGGACGGTCTTACCTATTCAGCGCCCGACCTTTTCAGCCCCGCGACCGCGCTTTTTCATGACGCGTCCGGGCGGACTGCGCGGCTTTTCGGGGTGCGTATGGATGGCAAGATAGCGGCCTATTATTTCATCTTTGGCGGTTCGCTTGTCTTTTATCTGATCTTGCTGCGCGTCACGGTCTCGCCTCTTGGCACGGTGCTCAAGGCCATCCGCGAAAACGAGGCCCGCGCAGAGGCGCTGGGCTACCGCGTCGTGGCGTACCGAACCTTTGTCTTCGGCTTCACGGCGGTGATGGCAGCACTGGCGGGCGCCCTATATGCGACGTGGCTGCAATATACCGGACCCGACACAACGCTGAGCTTTGAGATCATGGTCGACATCCTTCTGATGGTGGTAATCGGCGGCATGGGGACCATGTGGGGGGCAGTCATCGGGGCAGCGGCGCTTGTCATGGCGCAATACTACCTGCGCGACTTGATGCAAGCAGCCTCCGACGCGCTGATCGGGCTGCCGATCCTGCCCAATCTGCTGAACCCCGACCGATGGCTCTTGTGGCTGGGAATCGTGTTTATCCTGCTGGTCTATTTCTTTCCCGCCGGAATTGCAGGCACCCTTGCTGGCCGGGAGACACGCAAATGACCCCCAGATCCCGCTTTATCGCGATCCCCGATCATGAAATCCATGTCACCGAGTGGGGCGCCCCTGACGCTCCGGCATTGGTGCTTTGGCATGGTCTTGCGCGCACCGGACGCGACTTTGACGAACTCGCGGCAGGACTGTCTGACCATTGGCGCGTGATTTGCCCGGACACGATCGGGCGCGGGTTCTCAAGTTGGGCGCATGACCCCGATGCCGAGTATTGCCTCGACGCCTATGCGCAGCAGGCGCTGGCGCTGCTTGACGCGCTAGAGATCGAGCGGGCAGCTTGGCTGGGGACCTCAATGGGCGGAATCATTGGCCTGCGTATCGCCTCGGGGCCACACGCGTCGCGCCTTAAGGCGCTGATCGTCAACGATATCGGGCCGGAACTGCCACAACCCGCGATTGACCGAATCCTCGCCTATACTGGCACGCCGCCCGTGTTTGCGACGGTGGCCGAGGCTGAGGCGCGACTGCGGCAGGTCTACATTCCGTTCGGTCCCGCCGGGGATGATTTCTGGCAGCGCATGGCCGAAACCTCTGTGCGACGGCGTGATGATGGCCGCCTGACATTGCATTATGACCCGCGTATCGTGCGTCAGTTCGAGGTCCACCCCGAGGATTTCTCGACTTGGGACCATTACGAAACGATCACCACGCCGATGCATCTGTTTCGCGGCGCGCAATCCGATCTTTTGACGCAGGACATTGCCGCTAGGATGCAGACCTGCGGGCCGAAGCCCGGCCTCACCTTATTCGACGAGTGTGGTCATGCGCCAAGCCTCAGCAATCCGATGGCAATCGCCACCGTGAAGCAAGTTCTTTTCGATCTGGCGGGTTAGATCGACGTACCTCGCCAGAGCCGAGCACAGCTCCTTGGAAAAGCGGGTCGGGCTTAGTCCCCGCCCCTCTTAGGAAGTCCCGCCTTAGTAGCTATATTCGGCGTAAATCCGGCTAAGATCGCCATTCCACTCGCCGTGGTATTTTTCCAGCAACTCATCGGCTGGCACGCGCCCTGTTTCCACCGATTCCTCAAGCGCGTTGAGGAAATGGGTCTCATCCGAAATCATGCCGCCCGCGCCGGGACGTGCCCGCGCAGCCAAGCCCGATTTCGCAATCGCCACGGTTTCGCGTGCGAGGTCATGCAGCTGCACGCCACCAAACCCGCCTTGCAGCGCATCGACCGCCGCGGCGTGGCGCAGACCTTCGCGGGTTTCGTGATCCCAGTCTTTCACCAAATCCCAAGCTGAATCGAGCGCGCTTTGATCATACAGCAGCCCGACCCAAAATGCGGGCAACGCGCACAGACGCCGCCATGGCCCGCCATCGGCGCCGCGCATCTCGATGTATTTCTTGGAACGCGCCTCGGGGAAGACGGTGGTCAGGTGATCGGCCCAGTCGCTAAGCGTGGGCTTTTCGCCGGGCAGCGCGGGCAATTCGCCTTTCAGGAAATCGCGGAAGGATTGTCCCAAGGCATTGATATATTTGCCATCACGATAGACGAAATACATCGGTACGTTGAGAACATACTCGACATAGGCATCATAACCGGCACTCTCTTCGAACATGAAGGGCAACATGCCGGTGCGCGCATCATCAAGGTTTTGCCAGATGTGGCTGCGCCACGATTTCATGCCGTTAGGCTTGCCATCAAGGAAGGGGGAATTAGCAAACAGCGCCGTCGCGACGGGTTGCAAAGCCAGCGCCACGCGCATTTTCTTGACCATATCCGCTTCGGATGCGAAATCGAGATTCACCTGCACGGTGCAGGTGCGATACATCATCTGCTTGCCGAGCGTGCCCACCTCATCCATGTAATCCGTCATCAACCGATAGCGCCCCTTGGGCATCATCGGCATCTGGTCCTGGCTCCAAATAGGGGCAGCGCCCAGCCCGATAAAGCGCGCGCCAATCTTGTCGGCCACGCTTTGCACTTCGCGCAGATGCTCGTTCACTTCGTCGCAAGTCTGGTGGATCGTCTCAAGCGGGCCACCAGACAATTCCAGCTGGCCACCCGGCTCAAGGCTGACATTCGCGCCGTTGCGCTCAAGCCCGATGATGTTGCCCTGCTCAAGCACAGGCGTCCAGCCAAAGCCGTCGCGCAGCCCTTCCAGCATCGTCTTGATCGAGCACGGACCCTCATAGGGCAAGGGCAATTGGCGCTTGGCGCAATAGCCGAATTTCTCGTGCTCGGTGCCGATGCGCCAAGCATCGCGGGGCTTCTCGCCCGAGGCTAAGTATTCGGCCAGCTGCTCGTATCTTTCGATCGGACCGCCGCCCTCTTGCGGAATAGACATCAGAGCCTCGCGCTTAATTTCAGGAGGGAACAGGTGGCGCGACCTAGCCTGCAAGTCAAGCGCGAAACCTATTTTCGAATCCACAGGCTCTGTGCGGTGAGGGGCCGATCCAGCGCCGAAGACAGCGCCCCCATGTCGATACCGGGCAGGCTGGCAAAGGCATCGTACAGCGTCTCGGCCCCGGCGGCCTCAAGCGGGATCAGCAATGCTTCGCCCCCGATGGTGCGCAACCGCCAATATTGACGCCCCGACAGATGCAGCAAGCGGATCTCGACCAGCTCGCGCAGCGCTAGCTCACCGCCCATGCCTTGGGGCGCGCTGCTATCTGGGCCGCCAATCGCGCGGGCACGCGATGCCGCAAAATAGGAAATCCGCCCTTCGACCACCTCGACCAGCCCCGGTGCGCCGACCGCACGCGCAAACCGCAAGCGGCGCAGCGCAATCAGCGCAAAGGCAACGCCGATAGCGCAGGCTGCAGCCCCGAGCGGGATCAGCAGCCAGCCGCCGAGCCAGATCAGCCAGCCGCCAAAGGCTACCACGCAAATGGCCGCGATCACCTCACGCCAGCGATGTAGGGCTTGCGCCAGTTCGGGGCGGATCACTGCCAATCCCCGATGCCAATTTGCCAAAGGGTAATCGCCGCGCAAACCGCCGTATCCGCGCGCAGAATTCGCGGGCCAAGGCTGATCGGAGTGACGAAAGGCAGATCCCGCAGTTTGGCGCGCTCGGACGGCGAAAAGCCACCCTCTGGCCCGATCAGAATCGCCCAAGGACCGGGCGGCAAAGTGGCGAGCGTCTCGGCTGGACCAACCAGCGCCTCATCGGCCCACAGGATCCGGCGCGCGGCATCCCAACCATCCAGCAGTTTAGCCAGCGGCTGCAAATCCGCGACCGGCGGGACGAAGGTACCAAGGCATTGCTCGGCGGCCTCGCGGGCATGGGCTTGCAGGCGGTCCTGGCGGATACGGGCGGAATTGGTAAACTCGCTTTGCATCGGCAGGATGCGCGCACAGCCCAGCTCGGTCGCCTTTTCGACGATGAAATCGGTGCGCTCTTTTTTGATCGGCGCGAAGATCAGCCACAGATCGGGCGGATCAAGCTGCGCCGCCGCCTGCGCGACACAAACCAGAACACCACGCTTTTTATGCGCCTCGGCGACCTCGGCGGTCCATTCCCCGTCGCGCCCGTTAAACAGGGCCACGCGGGCGCCAATTTCCAGCCGCATCACCGCGAAAAGGTAATGCGCCTGATCGGGGTCAAGCGGCACGGCTTGCCCCGCGCCCAGCGGGTGCTCTATTGAGAGTCTGATCTTGGCACGTTCCATAGGGCGGACTTTATGAGCGGAAAAACCGAAACGCCAGAGGCGGCACACCCAGACAGCACCGGCACGGTTGCCGATGCCTATCGTGGTAATTGGGTGGACCGGATCGCGCCTGCGTGGTCGCGCCCCTTCCTGCGACTTAGCCGCGCAGATCGCCCGATTGGAACGTGGTTGTTGTTGCTGCCCTGCTGGTGGGGAATTGCGCTGGCCGCTGCCCATACCGGCGGGTTCGTCTGGCGTGATCTGTGGCTGGCTTTGGGGTGCGCGGTTGGCGCGTTTTTGATGCGCGGTGCGGGCTGCACTTGGAATGACATCACCGACCGCAAGATCGACGCGGGCGTCGCTCGCACCCGCTCGCGCCCGATCCCCTCGGGGCAGGTCAGCGTCAAGGCGGCGCTGGTCTGGCTGGCGCTTCAGGCGGCGATTTCCTATGCAATCCTGCTGACCTTTAATGCCCCGGCAATTTTGCTGGGGATCGTCTCGCTTGCGCCGGTTGCGATCTATCCGTTTGCCAAGCGTTTCACTTGGTGGCCGCAGGTTTTCCTGGGGATTGCGTTTAACTGGGGCGCGCTTCTGGCATGGGTGGCGCATACCGGATCGCTATCTTGGCCGCCGGTGCTGCTCTATCTTTCGGGGCTGGTCTGGACGCTGTTTTACGACACGATCTACGCCCATCAGGACAAAGAGGATGACGCGCTGATCGGGGTGAAATCCACAGCGCGGCTGTTTGGCGATGACAGCGCGAAATGGCTGGGCGGGTTTCTGATCACCTCTGTCTCGCTGATGAGCATCGCGGTGCTGATGGCGCTGTTGCCAAACGCCGGGCCGCTGCGCCTTGCCCTGTCGCTTTGCGCGCCTTGGGCGATGGGCTGGCACATGCTGTGGCAGATGCGTAATCTTGACATCGACAATCCCGATATTTGCCTCGATCTGTTTCGCTCCAATCGCAATACGGGGCTGCTGGGCGCGCTGTTTCTTGCCATTGGCGCAATCGTGTAGACTCCTTGCGATTGATCCCCGCCCTCCCGCACCTTAAAGAATGAGCAACCAAGTCCGCCGGGGAGGAAATCTAACAAATGCGCTCGCGCAGTACGCTCATGACCATTGCGGCTTTTGTTATTGCCCTGATCTTGTCGATGGTAATCGCAGGTGGCTCTGCCACCGTGATCGAAAAACGCACGAAATCCGAGGTGCGCCTCGCGATGGAAACCAACGACCACGGTTGGATGCAGGTCCAGACCGACGGGTTGCAAGTCATCCTGAACGGAACGGCCCCCACCGAGGCAGAGCGCTTTCGCGCCGTTTCGCTGGCAGATAAATATGTCGACAGCTCGCGCGTGGTGGACAATACCGATGTCGAAAACACCGCAGCGCTTAGCCCGCCGCCGTTTTCCATGCAGATGCTGCGCAATGAAAACGGGATCTCGCTGATCGGGCTGGTGCCAGTGTCGGTCGATCGCAAGGCAATTGTCGAAAACCTGAAAAAAGTTGCGGGCGATGAGGGCGTGACTGATCTGTTGGAAACCGCCGATTATCCGGTGCCTGCGGGTTGGGACGAGGCGATGAGGTTCGGGCTTAGCACGCTGGAGACGCTGCCGCGTTCCAAGGTGTCGGTGCAGGCCGGTAAGGTTTCAGTCGAGGCGATCACCGACAGTCCGACCGAACAAGGCCGGGTCGAGACCTCGCTGGCACGTCGCCGCCCCGCCGACCTTAAGCTTGATTATGATATTTCCGCGCCCCGTCCAGTGATCACGCCGTTTACGCTGCGCTTTTTGATTGACGCGGACGGCCCGCATTTCGATGCCTGTTCCGCCGATACTGACAAAGCACGCGATCAAATTCTGGCAGCGGCCCGCGCGGCTGGGGCGAAAGGCACGCTAAGCTGCACCGTCGGGATGGGCGTGCCCTCGACCGATTGGGCCAAGGCCGCGAGCATGGCGATCTCCTCGCTGGGGCAACTCGGCGCAGGGAGTGTCACCTTCTCGGATGCGGACATCGTCTTGGATGCGAAATCCACGGTCGATCAGAAAACTTTTGACGACGTGGTGGGCGAGCTGGAATCCAATCTGCCGACAGTGTTTTCGCTTAAAGCGACATTGGAACCCAACGCCACGGCAAAGGCCGCAGAGGCGCAATTCACGGCGATCCGCGATGGTAAGGGTAACGTGACCCTAAAGGGGCGCGTTCTGGATGCGCGCCAACGTGAAGCGGTCGAAAACTATGCACGTGCCCAGTTTGGCCACGATCAGGTCCACGGCGCAACGCGCGTCGATGCAGCCTTGCCCGCAGGTTGGCCGGTGCGCACATTGGCCGGTCTTGAGGCGCTGACGATGCTGCATGATGGCACGCTGGTCGTGACCGCCAAAGAGATCAGCGTCAAAGGCACCACCGGCGATGCGCAAGCCTCGGACAAGATCGCGCGTTTGCTGACGGGTCAGATCGGTGGAGACGTGCAGATGGATCTGCAGGTGAAATATGACAAGCGGCTGGATGAAAAACTGGCCCTGCCCGATGGCAAGGAATGTGTAAGTCGCCTGAACGGCTCGCTGGCTAAGGCCAAGATCAACTTTGATCCGGGCTCGGCTCAGGTGTCAGAAGATAGCGTCAAATCACTGGATGCGCTGGCGGCGGCGATGAAGAACTGCACCGAATTCCGGATGGAAGTGGATGGCTATACCGACAATCAGGGCCGCGCCGAGATGAACTTGCAGCTCTCGCAAGAGCGCGCGCAAGCGGTGCTGAGCGGGCTGCTCGATCGCGGTGTTCTGACCGGCAATCTGGTCGCCAAGGGCTATGGCGAGGACCAGCCAATTGCCACTAACGACACCGAAGCCGGGCGCGAACAAAACCGCCGGATCGAATTTGTGCTGCTTGATGAGACACCTGTGGACAACGGTCTGGATGAAAGCAGCCAAGGCACCGACACCGCCGAGCCGCAATGGAACGGTTCGATCACAGATGATGCAACAGCCGCTCCGGGCGATGATGGTGCCCCCGCTGCGCAAGAGGCACAGCCCGACGCTGCCAGTTCGGAAGCGATACCGGTTGAGACGCCGGAAACCGATACACCACGCCCCCGCAGCCGCCCCGCGGATCTGGATAAGAAGGGTTAAGAGGACAGCATATGAATAGAACCGAATTTGTTATCGCCACTGCAATCACCCTCTTTGTTGCCTTCGCACTTGGCTGGTTTGCCTCATGGTTGATTCATCGTCTGACCCGCGTCAGCCGCGCTGATATGGGCGAGCTGGAACAGATGGCCCAAGCCTTGCATGAGGCCGAAGAGAACCGCGACCAGACGCTCGCCTATTACGAGCATCGCGAGGCGGAGTTGAGCACACAGCTCAACCAATCCGAAGCAGAGCTGCGCGCCGCAATGGATGGCCTGCGCGATGCCCGCCATGAGGCCGAAGAGTTGCGCGCCTATATCGAACGGATGCAACAGGCTTAAGGCGGCCAGCGCCCACAGAAACGATCTCAGCCCAGCCACGCAAAAGGCCGCCCCCGAAGAAGCGGCCTTTCGTATATAAGCGCAGGGGTGCCTTATTTCTTGTCGTCATCCTCGTCGTCTTCATCATCCTCTGGCAGGTTGAAGAAGCTATCGGCATTCGAGAAATCTTTCTTGTCGTCCTCGTTCTCATCCTTGAGATCGGACGAGGTGAAGTTCTCAAGCCCCGCAATCGAACTGGGCAGGCGCGGCTCGTCGGGCATGCCCAAGGACTGCTCGGTCGAGACCAGTTTGCGCCGTTCATCATCGCTCATCACGCCCTCGGCCGAGGATTTCTTGGCAGCTTTCTGCACTTCGCCGTCCAATTCGGTCTGACGGCACAGGCCCAGCGCGACCGGATCAATCGGCGTCATGCTTTGGATGTTCCAATGCGTGCGCTCGCGGATCGACTGGATCGTCGGTTTGGTGGTGCCCACGAGGCGCGCGATCTGCGCATCGGCCAGTTCGGGGTGGAATTTCACCAGCCACAAAATCGCGTTCGGGCGATCCTGACGTTTGGATAGCGGCGTGTAGCGCGGGCCGCGGCGTTTATCCTCGCCCACGGCGGCGGCGTTGAATTTCAACTTCAGCTTATACAGCGGGTCCGCTTCGGCCTTGTCGATTTCGGCCTGATCAAGCTGGTTGGCGGCGACCGGGTCTTGGCCTTTCACGCCAGATGCCACATCGCCATCAGCGATGCCTTGCACCTCAAGCTCGTGCATGCCGCAGAAATCCGCGACCTGTTTGAAGGTGAGCGTCGTATTGTCCACCAGCCACACGGCGGTGGCCTTTGCCATGAGGGGCTTGTTCGTCATCGCGGCCATCCTTTACATATCTCTCCCAGGCCGAGAAACCGGCTGCGGCGAAGGACGTTCCCTGCCGCGGTCCATTTCTGGAAGGGGAATTGAGGCCCATATAGTCGTTTGCGCGCCCGGAGAAAAGAGAAAATGAAAGCCCTTGTTCTAGCTGTTACCCTGATACTAAGCGCAACGCTCGCCCATGCCGATGGTGGGAAGGCGGGAAATTTCGACTATTATGTGCTGTCGCTCAGCTGGTCACCCACGTGGTGCGCCACGACAGGGGACGCGCGCCACTCGCCACAATGCGACGCGCGCAACGATTTCTCATTTGTTCTGCATGGGCTTTGGCCGCAAAACGAACAGGGCTGGCCCAGCTATTGCCACACCACCGCGCGCGACCCGTCCAAGACGCAAACCGCCCAGATGGAGGACATCATGGGTGCGCCGGGCACGGCTTGGTATCAGTGGAAAAAGCACGGGCGCTGCGCCGGGCTTTCGGCCAGTCAGTATTTCGAGACCGCGCGCAAAGCTTATGACAGCGTGGTGATTCCCCCGGTCTTCGCCCACCTCAAACGCGACGTAAAACTGCCCGCTAAGGTGGTGGAGCAGGCATTTCTGGAATCCAACCCCGATCTATCCGCCGATGAGGTCACAATCACCTGCAAACAGGGCCGCATCCAAGAGGTCCGCGTCTGCCTGCGCAAAGACCTAAGCCCGCGCCGCTGTGGCGCAGACACAATTCGCGATTGCACCCTCAGCGGCGCGTTGATGGAGAAAGTGCGCTAGGCCGAAATCCAATCTTCGGCCTGCTGACGTTCGGCTAGCGAAAACAAGCGCACCTCGCCGGGGATCATTGGGGCAAAGGCGCGCATCCCCAGCCTGATCCATTCCACATCAGTCACCAGTGCAATCTTGCTGAAATCGCCCAGATGCGTCAGCCCGACTTTGGTGTCATCCCAAGCCGCGCCCAGCGTGAACCCGTCAAAGCTCTCGCCGATGATATAAAGCAGCTTGACCTTGCCAAGCGCGGAAATCTTGTCTTCGATCGCAGGGATCAGCACCGTCTCATAGGCTTGGGCATCGACCTTGCCACGCGCCTCGACGGCCAGAACGGGGTCGGAAAATCCGTCTAGAATTTTGAATCCATCGCTCATCATTCACCTCCTTTGGCGGGATCAACCGCCGGCTACCTCCAACACGATCTTGCCGATGTGCTGGCTTGATTCCATGCGGGTATGCGCCATCGCGGCCTGTGCCAGCGGATAGGCGCTATCATGGATCACCCGCAGCTTGCCCGCGCTGATCATCGGCCAGACATGCGCGCGCAATTGTGCCGCGATTTCGGCCTTGGCCGCGTCAGATTGCGGGCGCAGCGTCGATCCGGTGATCAACAGGCGGCGCATCATGACCTGTGCAAAGTTGATCTCAGCTTTGGGGCCTTCGAGAAAAGCGATCATCACCATCCGCCCGTCATCCGCCATCGCCTTGATATTGCGCGCGATATAGCTACCGCCAACCATGTCGAGGATCAGATCCGCGCCACCCTCGGCACGCAGAATATCAACGAAATCGCCAGTCTTGTAGTTGATCGCACTCGCGCCCAGCCCCTCGCAAGCAGCGCATTTCTCGGGACTACCCGCAGTGGTGAACACCCGCGCGCCCAGCGCCTTGGCAATCTGGATCGCGGTCGTGCCGATGCCGCTGGAACCACCATGCACCAAGAACCGCTCGCCAGCCTTGAGCCCGCCGCGCATCACTACGTTAGACCAAACCGTAAAACAGGTCTCGGGGAGGCACGCCGCCGATTTCAGATCAAGCCCGACGGGCACCGGCAAAGCATGTTCGGCAGGACAGGTCGCGTAATCGGCATAGCCGCCACCCGGTAACAGCGCGCAAACGGCATCACCGACCGCCCATTGCGTGACACCAGACCCCAGTGCCGCGACACGCCCTGAACATTCCAACCCCGGCAGATCCGAGGCACCGGGCGGGGGGCGATAGGCCCCTAAACGTTGCAGCGCATCAGGGCGATTGACGCCGGCATAGGCCACCTCGATCAAGATCTCGCCGTGGTGCGGCACTGGCACGGCACGCGAAGATTGCACCAACACATCCGGCCCGCCAGCTTCGGTAATTTCAACGCAGCGCATCTGTGCAGGCAGGTTCATCAGCGCGCCTCCTTTCCCGGCATGTCGTCGCGCGGTTTTGGCGCACGGATCGTCCCAAGGATTTGTGTTGCGAAGGGCAGTTTCAACAGCTTGCTCTTCACTTTTTCGAATTGCATCACGCCTTCGATACGGCGATCGAGAAACTCCCAAGTCTTGGCGTGATCGTCACTTGTGTCACCCATCCAATAAAGCACGGTCGACGAATAAACGCCCGACAGCGTCAGCCGCTTGGAATACCAATTATAATCCTCGCTTTGATCGCCCAAGGCGCGCCAGATCTTGTCACAAGTCTCCCAGACGAGTTTCGACCCCGTCGCCGCATTGTGGGGCAGCGCAAACACCGCAGCACCGCGCCGCACGAGTTCAGGATCGCTTACCTCAAGACGAAACCGCACCGCCGTGGCGATCCGGTCGCGAAATTTCATCCCCGACAGGTCGGCCTCGGTCAGCTTTTCCAGCATCAGCGCATCGCCCTCGCGATGATAGGCAACCGCCAAATCAACCGCCCCGCGCGGGCAAATCACGCGCGCCAAGCCCGAATCGATCCCCAGATCAGCCACGGCGGCGCGAAATGAGGGCTCGGACCAGCCATCAAAGGGCACATGCGGCTTGATCACGGTTAATAGCTCGGCGCGGGCGCGGTCCATGTCGATATGATCGTTTTTCATCGCGTTTCCTCTGTTGGCGGCAGTAGACAAGCCAGCCTTTCCCCCCTATATGGGGCGCTCCTGCAAGCAACTGCAACTCTAACTTAGGAAGGTGGTGACACCACATGCAGGTCAGCGTTCGCGACAACAACGTCGAACAGGCGCTTCGTGCTCTGAAGAAAAAACTTCAGCGCGAGGGTGTGTTTCGTGAAATGAAGCTCAAGCAACATTTCGAGAAGCCCTCCGTCAAAAAAGCGCGCGAGAAAGCCGAGGCCGTTCGTCGTGCCCGTAAATTGGCACGCAAGAAGGCACAGCGCGAAGGCGCGCTCTAAGCGCCTTTACGCCGCTTGAGGCGTCTGAAAATGCTGGCGGGCTTGCCCGCGCTGATGACCCCCGTGGCTTCGCCGTCGGGGGTTTTTGGTTTTCCAAACCCCGCACCGCCGATTTAACCTTGCCTAAACCCTTGCATCGCCTACCCTCTCCCCACGCATTGGCTCTTAAGGCTGGAATCGTTTTCAATCATGCCCGATGTCCGGCCCGTCATACATTTGCTTGGTCTCATCCTTGCGGCGTTGGGCGCGTCAATGCTGCTGCCGATAGTGATTGACCTTCACGACGCCAACCCGAATTGGCAGGAATTCCTTGAAGCTGCGATTGAAACGATACTGGTGGGCACCCTGCTTGCGATGGCGACGCGCGGTGAAAGCAATGACGGGCTAACCACCCGGCAAGCCTATCTTCTGACCGCCGCGATCTGGTTGGCCGTGCCGCTGTTCGCCTCTCTTCCCTTCATTGAGGGCGCGCCGCATGTCACCTTTACAAACGCCTATTTCGAGGCCGCTTCAGGAATCACCACCACCGGCTACACCGTTTTCACCGATCTTGATGACCTGCCGCGCTCGGTGCTGCTATGGCGCGCGATGCTGAACTGGTTTGGCGGGCTTGGTATTGCCTTTGTCGCGATGATTTTCCTGCCGGTGCTGCGCATTGGCGGGATGCGTTATTTCCAGACCGAAGGATTTGATACGCTGGGCAAGGTGATGCCGCGCGCCCGCGACATCGCGAAATCGCTGCTTTGGGTTTACGGCGCGCTGACATTTATCTGCGCTGTCAGCTACGCCTCTACCGGCATGACCCCTTTCGATGCAATTTGCTACGCGATGGCGACGCTTGCGACGGGGGGATTTGGCACCCATGACACCAGCTTCGCAGGCTTTCCGCCCGCCGCACAATATGCCGGGACGTTTTTCATGCTCGCCTCGGCGCTACCGTTCATTCGCTACGTCCAGTTTGGCCACGGCAATCTGCGCCCGTTTTGGGAGGATCACCAAGTGCGCGCCTTTCTACGCTGGTTCGCGATTGCCTTGGGTGCCTTGCTGATCTGGCGCTACCTGCATCGCCAAGGCACATTCGAAGAGGTGTTGCGCGACAGCAGTTTCAACCTGTCCTCGATTATGACAGGCACCGGATTTGGCACCTCGGACGTGACCCATTGGGGCAGTTTCGGCGTGGTGCTGGTCTATTGGGTCGGGCTGATCGGGGGCTGCACCGGATCAAGTTCCGGCGCGCTTTCGGTGTTTCGCTGGCAGGCGCTGGCGGCGGTCATCCGCACCTCGGTGCGCCGGTTACATGCTCCGCATCGGGTGATTTTACCACGGCTCTACGGCAAGGTTCTTGAGGAAGACGTGCTCTCCTCACTGATCTTGTATTTCACAGGCTACATTCTGGCGCTTGGCGTGATTTCGGTCGCGATCTCGATGACAGGTGCCGATTTCATCTCGGCGCTGTTTGCCACTTGGGGGGCGCTGGGAAATATCGGGTATGCCGTCGGACCACTTAGCGCCAGCAGTGGCACGATGGCCGAGTTTTCCAATACAGCGACATGGCTGATGACGCTGGCGATGTTGCTGGGACGGATCGGGATGCTAGCAATCCTCGTGCTCTTCCTCCCGCGCTTTTGGCGCGCCTAAGTCAAACCGGCAGCGCGGTCGTCCATTGCACGCATTTCAGCGAAAAACTTGACTGGATCTGCATTACGCCGGGCAGGCACGCCAGTTTGGCGCGATGCAAACGCGCGAAATCTTCGGTGTCTTTGGCGACGACCTTCAGCAAATAATCCGCAGATCCCGCCATCAAATGACACTCAAGCACTTCGGGCACTCTTTGCACCTCGCGTTCAAAGGCGGCAAGGATTTCATCCGCCTGCCCCGACAGCTTGATCTCGACGTAGATTACCGTTGTACGCCCCATCTTACGCGCATCCAAAAGCGCCACATAATCACGGATATACCCCTCTTCCTCCAGCCGCTGCACACGCCGATGACAGGCCGAGGGCGAGAGGTTCACCCTCTCGCTCAGGTCGGCATTCGAGATTCGTCCCGACTTTTGCAACACCGTCAACAACCGACGGTCTGTCGCGTCCAATTTGCCGTCCATGCAAGTTCCTGTCGATTTAGGCTGTCTTGACCGAAGATATCGGCGGCGCGTCCCGGCAACAACCGATTATTGGCAAACCATTGCCGCGCGACGAAACTCATAATGACTTACGGACGTTACACGACCATCGGAGGAGGAAACGCGATGAAAATCGGAACGGTGCGTGAAATCAAAACACGCGAATATCGGGTCGGGCTGACACCAGCTGCGGCCCAAGAAGCGGTGGCACATGGCCACGAAGTCCTTGTCGAGGCGGGCGCGGGGTTGGGCGCGGGCTTTGAGGATGCTGATTACGAGGCGGTGGGTGTCAAGATTTCGCCCGACGCTAAGGCTGTTTTTGAAGCGGTCGACATGATCGTAAAGGTCAAAGAGCCGCAAGCGGACGAGCGCGCGATGCTGCGCAAAGGTCAGATCCTGTTCACCTATCTGCATCTGGCCGCAGATGAGACGCAAGCGCGCGAGTTGATGCAATCGGGCGCAACCTGCATCGCCTATGAAACCGTGACGGCCAAAGACGGCACACTGCCGCTGCTCGCACCGATGTCGGAAGTTGCCGGGCGGCTTGCACCGCAAATGGGTGCTTGGTCGCTGCAAAAAGCCAATGGTGGGCGTGGCGTTTTGATGGGGGGCGTGCCCGGCGTGCCGCCCGCCAAAGTTGTCGTGATCGGCGGCGGCGTGGTCGGCACGCATGCGGCACGCGTGGCCGCTGGGATGGGAGCGGATGTGACGGTGCTGGATCGCTCGTTGCCGCGTCTGCGCTATCTCGATGACACATTCGCGGGGCTGTTTCGCACCGCCTATTCGTCGAAAGCCGAGACCGCCGAGTTCGTGGCCGGGGCCGATCTGGTGATTGGCGCGGTGCTGATACCGGGGGCGGCTGCGCCCAAATTGGTGACGCGCGATATGTTGAAAACGATGAAGCCGGGCGCTGCGATTGTTGATGTGGCGATTGATCAGGGCGGCTGCGTGGAAACCTCGCACGCGACCACACATGATGATCCGATCTATGAGGTCGACGGCATTGTGCATTATTGCGTGGCGAATATGCCCGGCGCGGTAGCGCGCACGGCAACGCTGGCGCTGTCGAATGCGACCCAACCCTTTATGCTGGCACTTGCCGATAAAGGCTGGGAACGCGCCTGCGCCGAGGACCCCCACCTTGCCGCCGGACTTAACGTGCATGACGGCCAGATCACCTATCCTGCGGTGGCCGAAGCGCTGAACCTACCGCTCAGCAAAACGGAAACGCTGCTGCACGCAGCACAGTAAAACGACAAAAGGCCCGGGGCTTTCCCGGGCCTTGGTCAATCAGTGTTAAGTCGACTTATTTTTTCAAGGAATCGCGAATTTCAAGCAAGACATCAAGCTCGCTCGGACCGGTCGCCACTTCGGGCGCGACGTCATCTGGTTTTTCTGCGGCGGATTTGACGCGGTTCACCATCTTGACCAGCATGAACACCACGAAAGCGATGATCAGGAAGTTGATGACGGCCATGATGAACGAGCCGTAGGCAAAAACCGAAGCCCCCGCATCGCGTGCGGCTGCAAGACTTGCCCCAGCGGGAACCTCGCCAGACAGCACGGCGTATTTATTGGAGAAATCGATCCCACCAGTGACCAAACCGATGATCGGGTTGATCAGATCACCCACCAGCGAAGTCACGATTGCGGTAAACGCGGCGCCGACGATAATGCCGACCGCCATATCCATTACATTGCCCTTTGCAATGAAATCCTTGAACTCTTGAATCATTCTCTGCCCCTTAGAGATAACCCGAACCGGTTTCGAGCAGGAAAACGTTAACATAGATTAACCGCGCATGGCGAGTTTCCATCTATGTTCACCCCCTTCTGAGACTGAGCGTTCCGTTACTAGCCTGCCAAGAGCCCCTATTGCCCGGGCGTTGATCTGCCAGTGGTATGAAACATCTTCAGCACTACTTTTGTCTCACGCCGAATTTGACCCAGATTTCAGGCGTGCTGCGAAAAGGCTTCTCTGCCACCCTGCGCCGCAAGACAATCCAACCGCGATGCGCCGCAGCCGTAGTGTCGCCCAGCGCGCTTAATGTCGCCGTGCCCGTGCGCGCGCGACCAAGCGCCCCGCAACCCAAGCCGCGCAATACGTATTGGTGACAGGCGCGACGGGCGAAATATCAAGCGCCTCACCTGAGGATACCTCATACAGGCGCGCGCGGGCATCCGATCGTGCTGCCATCGCGATCTCTTCGGGTGAGCATGCCAGCCCCTCTTGCGCCAATGCAATCGCCTCATCAGGGGCGATATTGGGATTGAACGGGACTTCAATCGCCGCAGGGTCATCAAGCCATGCCTTAAGCCGCGTTTGCACCGCTGCGATCCGGGCGCTGGCAAGATCGCGTTGATCGGCGCGAAACGCGCGTTCCAGCGGTAGTGTTTCTGCCAGCGACGCCCTCTCTTCGCGCAAATTCGCTGCCGCATCGCTTAAGGCCGCCGCCTCACTCGCCGCACACTCCGCAGCATCGGCCTCACATGCGGCAATCATTCCGTCTATGACCGTAATACGGTTTTGCGCAATCATTTCGGCAGCTTCAGCAAAAGCAAGATCGCGCGCGGCAAGGCGCAATTCATCCAACGCGGCTTCGATCGGGTAGGCCCCACCGAATTCTGCACGCGATTGGTTTGGACCAGCATCGGCCCAGTAAGCATCTTGGAACATGGCAGCGTCCCTCCTATGGCAGCATTTGCACGCTGCCACGAGAGAGTGAACAAGGAGTGAACAAATCGCGAGAAATCAACCTAGAGACGATTGAACGTCTAAAATTCTAGGATTTTTCTGTTAGAACTTTTTTCAACGGGTCAAACATTGCGTTATTCGCTGCAATCACCGAGCCAGATTCAAAGATCGTGCGGCCCTCGCGCAGGGACGACACAAAGCCGCCCGCCTCTTTCACCAGAATCAGCCCAGCCGCGATATCCCAGGAATTCAGCCCGCGCTCCCAATAGCCCTCATAGCGCCCCGAGGCGACATAGGCCAAGTCCAGCGACGCCGCGCCCCAGCGCCGCACACCGGCACATTGCGGCATCAAACGCGCAAGGTCTTGCAAGGTTGCTGGCAGGGTTGCTTTGCCACCAAAGGGCACTCCGGTCGCAAAGATCGACTCGATCATTTTATGACGCCCAGAAACCCGCAAGCGCGTTTCATTCATAAACGCACCAAGGCCTTTTTCGGCGTAATACATCTCATCCTTGGCAGCATCAAACACCACGCCCGCAATCACATCGCCCTTGTGTTCCAGCGCGATCGAAACGGCCCAATGGGGTAAGCCGTGCAGGAAATTCGTAGTGCCATCAAGCGGGTCGACGATCCAGCGGCGGGTCGGGTCTTCGCCCTCTTCCTCGCCGGTTTCTTCGCCCACCCAGCCATAAGACGGGCGCGCGGCGCGCAGGTCTTCTTTGATGATCGCCTCGGCCTCGCGGTCGGCTTTGGACACGAAATCACCCGGCCCCTTGGTCGAGACCTGAAGGTTTTCGACCTCGCGGAAATCCTTGACCAACGAGCGGCCCGCCTTGCGCGCGGCCTTGATCATCAGGTTGAGGTTTGCGCTGCCTTGCATCGGGGGCTCCTTCGGCTGTCAAGCGGCTGCCTTACAAGGGTTGCGCGCGGAATCCAAGAGCCTGCGCGCCGCCCCCGTCACGCGCGCTGCAATTTCACCGGCTCTGAACGCGCCAGCCGCAGGAAATGGGCCATGAAGGGCTGGGTCGCGTCTTCGACCCGAGTGGCGGCGAACAGGCGTTTCGTCAGGCCCTGCGCTGTCACCGGGCGGGTGATATAATCGGGCTGATATTTCACCTCGCGCAGCACCCAGTCGGGCAGCACCGACACCCCCCGCCCCGAGGCCACAAGCATCAAGATCACCGCCGTCAGCTCGACCTTGCGCTGCACTTTGGGTTCGACCTTGGCGGGCGTCAGCAATTGCGTAAAAATGTCGATGCGCGCGCGATCCACCGGATAGGTGATCAGCGTCTGATCGGCAAAATCGGCGGCCTCGACAAAGGGTTTCGCCGCCAGCGGGCTATTGGCGGGGGCCACCAGCGTGGGGGCGTAATCGAAAAGTGGGTTGAACTGCACACCGGAGATCTTTTCGGGATCTGACGAAATCACCAGATCGACCTCTTCGCGCGCCAAGGCAGGCAGGGCGTTGAAGGCAAGTCCGGGGCGAATATCGACGTCGATTTCGGGCCAAGCGTGACGGAATTTCTCCAGCACCGGGAACAGCCAGTCAAAACAGGCGTGACATTCGATCGCGATATGCAATCGCCCCGCGCGGCCTGATCGCAGCGCGTCGAATTCAGCCTCGGTCGCAGCGATTTCGGGCAGGATGCGCTCGGCCAGTCGCAACAGCTTCATGCCCGCCGCCGACAGCTTCAGCGGCTTGGAGCGGCGCACGAACAGCTCGACCCCCGTCTGATCCTCCAGCCCCTTGATTTGGTGAGAGAGCGCACTTTGTGTTATGTGCAAAACGTCCGCCGCCCGTGCGAGCCCGCCGGCATCATGAATCGCCTTGATCGTGCGCAGGTGACGGAACTCGAGATGCATCTTGTGGTTTGGCTCATAACAATTGTGAAGATTATGAGTTTGTCTCACACCCGCCGATCTGACACAAGAGACCGAACAAAAGGAACGCCGCCATGACCACGCCGAGAATCAGCTTCGAATTCTTCCCGCCCCAGACGCTGGATGCGTCCTTTCGGTTGTGGGAAACGGCGCAACTTCTGGCCCCGCTTCAGCCTGAATTCGTCTCTGTCACCTATGGCGCGGGCGGCACGACGCGCAAATTGACCCATGAGGCGGTGGGCGCGATTCATAAGAATTACGGGCTCAATGTGGCGGCGCACCTGACCTGCGTTGAGGCCACGAAGGCCGAGACGATGGACATCGTAAATGCCTATGCCGAAGTCGGCGTGACCGAAATCGTCGCGCTGCGGGGCGATCCACCCAAAGGGTCGAACGGCTTCACCCCCCATGCTGATGGGTTCGCCTCTTCGGTCGAGTTGATCGAGGCACTGGCCGAAGATGGCCGTTTCACCATTCGTTGCGGTGCCTATCCCGAACCTCATCCTGAAGCCACTGACAATCTGGCCGATGTGCGCTGGCTCAAGCGCAAGGTCGAGGCGGGGGCCACCAGTGCCATCACTCAGTTCTTCTTTGAGGCCGACACGTTCTTCCGCTTCCGCGACGCCTGCGTGAAAGAGGGGATCACCACCAAGATCATCCCCGGCATCCTTCCGATCCAATCCTGGAAAGGGGCCAAGAAATTCGCTCAAAGCTGCGGCACCTCAATCCCCGCTTGGGTCGAAGAGGCGTTTGAGGCGGCAACCCGCGATGATCGCGAACAGTTGCTGGCAACCGCGCTGTGCACGGAGCTTTGCGACAAGCTGATTGAGGGCGGCGTCGAAGATCTGCATTTCTACACGCTCAACCGCCCGACCCTGACGCGCGATGTGTGCCATGCTTTGGGTGTGACACCCGAGACAGTTCTCGAAAACGTCGCCTGAGAGACCATCGGCGCAATCTGAATCGGGGGGCCGCGCGCCCCCCTTTTTCGTGCCCGCTAGCGTCGTGACGCAAGGAAAAATCACGCATGTCCTTGGCATTGCCAAAACCGGCGCTAGCCTGTGACGCAACCAGCAGGAGACACCAATGCCCGATCCCATTTACGCCGAAGGCCCCGAAGATTTCCTCGCGCTTGACGAGGTTCTGAGCATATCTGGGCTCGACTACATTCGCAAAATGGCGGCGGGCGAAGTGCCCTCACCCACCGTGCAACGGTTGATGGCCTATAAGATCACGCAGGTCGAGGAAGGCCGTGTCGGGTTGCACGGCACACCCGCTCATCCGCAAACCAATGGCTATGGCGGCATTCATGGCGGTTGGTATGCGATGGTGCTGGACACCGCGATGACCTGCGCGGTGATCACCGGCCTGAAACGGGGTCAGACCCAGACTACGCTAGAGTTCAAGGTCAACCTGATCCGCGCGATCAAACCGGGCACCGAGGTGATCGCGGTCGGCACACTTGATCATATCGGGCGCTCAACCGGTGTCGCGCGTGGCGAGATCCGGGGCGCGCAGGACGGGCGACTCTATGCTACTGGAACCGCCACCTGTTTCGTGATGACTCCCTGACGCCGGGGGCATCGGCGCGGGCGTGACCTTTTCGGAGAGGTACATATCCTCGCGCATCAGACGCGGGCGCAGGATCGCTTTCCATTTCCCCGGGCGGGTCAGCACCACCGTCTCGTGCAAGCTTTCGCTCGGATCGCGCCCGACCATGCGCGGCGCGCGCAGCAAGGAGAACTTTCCCCAGCCGCGCCAACTGCCCACTGAGGGCGCGTTGACATCGCGGGGAAAGGCCTCTTGCCAGTCCGGTGGCAGCGACAGGCCCAGCGCCTCGGCCTTTTCCAGCATCCAGACCAACGGGATATTTGCCAAGGGGCGCGCATCCTCGAAATGCGCAAGCTGCCCGCCGATGTCACCGTGACAGCCGCGAAACCAGACCTGCTCGATCCGCGACGCCCCCGTTCCCTCGCAATCCCAGATCAGAGGCTCCAGCACTGATCGCGTTTCATCCAGCGCCAGCGCCTGATAGCCGTGATGCACGCTTTCGCCCAGAATATGGCTGTGAAACCGCGCGCGGCGATCATTCAGCACCCAGAAAAACGGTAGCCGCACGCCCAGAGCCGAAACGGTATCGAACGCGCCCACCATCTCTAGACGCACCGATGGATGACACAGCCCGTCGCGAAAACCCTGCATAATCGGCGCAGGCGTTGCCCCCTCATAATGGCGCCATGCCGTCTTGGTGTTGCGTTCAATCGCCACGTCAGCGCGCAGCAACCCCACACGTTCAATCATCCCCGCCAACGAGCGCGCCGCGAAGGCCCCGCGCGAATAGCCGATCAGGAAAATCCGATCGCCGGGTCGATAGCGCATCGCCAGCCAGCCATAGGCGCGCAAAATCTGTCGGTTCACCCCCCAGCCGAACCAAACATCAGACGTATCATGCCATTCGCGCCATTGCAGTCCCTTGCCGTAATAGACCGAGGCCGTCGGCGCAGCCCGGCGTAAAAACCGGTAGATAATCCCGATCGAGGTCATCCGATCCGAGCGCAAACTGCCCATCGTGCCATCCAGCAGCAGGACATGATCGACCGACCCACGCCCGCGCGCGGCAGTGCGCGCCTCGGGACGGGCTTTGTCGTGCCGGCGGAAAACCGACATCACCCTGTCAAACAGCCTCCGCACCACGCCCCCTTCCGAGACAAATGAAAAACCTTGCCCCACTGAGTGTAAGGCAAGGTTGGTTAATTTTCATTGTCTTTGTCGGGACGCGCCCGTCAGAGCTTAGAAATCAAGGCTAAGGGCCGTGACCACTTCAAGCTGACCAAAGCCGTTAAAGCGCGTGTTGGTCGCGCTCGAATAGGCCCCCATACCCTGAAAGACAATAAAATCGCCCTCGGCCAGATCCATCGGCAGCGCCATTTCTCCCGGCATACGATCCACCGAATCGCAAGTCGGGCCAAACACAACGCGCGGCTCGCCAGGCTCATGCCGAAACTGACCCTCGGGCGAGATCACCTGAACGCGGTCGATCACACCGATCAGCGGCATCTCGGCCAGCCCGCCATAGACGCCATCATTGAGGAACACATGCGCCCCGTCGCGCACCGCTTTGACGCGCGTGACATGCACGAACGCATCACCGACCAGACCACGACCGGGTTCGCAAACCAGCGCAGGTTGCGCCGCACCGAATGCCTCGTCCGCGACCCGCTCGATCAGCGCAAAAATCTCTTCGAGTACCGGAGCCGGACCCTGCGTGCGATGGTTCGGAAACCCGCCTCCGACATTGAGACGCGCGATTTGCACGCCTGCATTGCGCGCGATCTCGGCAGCGGCGCGAATATAGGCATCCCACGCCATCGGATCGGTGCATTGCGTGCCCGGATGGAAGGTCAGCGAAGGAATGAACCCCGCCGCTGCCGCACGCGACAACAACACAGAAGCCATTTCTGCAGTCGCCCCGAACTTCGCGCCAAAGTTATAGGCGGCACCCGATACCGGTAACTTGAAGCGCACGGAAATTTCGCACCCCTCGGTCGGTACCATCTCGATCAGTTTTTCCAACTCCGAGATCGAATCCACCGACCACGTTTTTACATTCATCTTCACCGCAAAAGCGATCTCGTCACGCCCGCGCACCGGGTTGTGGTAGTGCAGCGCAGCAGAGGGCGCGAGGCGACGGATCATCGCAATCTCGGCGGGGCTAGCGACATCAAAGCCACGAATTCCAGCCGCGATCAGATTCTCGACAACCATCTCATCGGGGTTGGATTTCACCGCATAGGTCACGAGTCCCGGAAAGCCGCGCATGAAACGGCGCGCCGTGGCTTGCAGCACGGTCGGCGCGAACACCAGAACCGGATGATCCGGCTGCTTGGTGCGGATGACTTCAACGGGGTTCGCCCAGATCGTTTTCGACAGTCCCATCGGCTTGCTCCTTGCCATATGAGTGGCAGCCACCTCTTGCCCCGAGCGGGTTGGGAGAGCGCTTACGCGTTTCAACCAGTCCGCAGGCAAGGTACGTATGAGCCGCCCTTTTCCTGTCTTTCGATAGTCCGCGATATGCGGCACGTTTTCACCAGATGAAAGAACAAAAATGTTGCGAAACTTCGTTAGAATGACGAAAGTGCCGGTCAATTTGTAAGGTATGGCTATGGATGAGCTAGATCAGAAGATTCTCGGCCTGCTTTCGGCCGATGCGCGGATATCGCTGGCGACGATGGCGCGCCGATTGCGCGTGGCGCGCTCGACCGTGCAGGCGCGGCTGGAGCGGCTGGAAACCAATGGTGTGATCGCTGGCTACACGGTCAAACTGGGCGAGGCTGCCAAGGCCGCGCGCCTGCGCGCCACGGTCCTGCTCGAAATCGATCTGCGGGTGCAGGCTGCGATTTTGCAAAAACTGCGCACCCTGCCCGAAATCGAGCGGATCGTCACCTCCTCGGGGCGGATCGACCTGATGCTGCAAATCGCGGCCAATTCGACACCGCAACTCGACAAGGTCCTTGACGTGATCGGCGAGATTCCGGGCGTCCAGGATTCAGAAAGTTTGATCCACCTGACGACAAAATTCGACCGTGCCGTCTAGAAATCTACAGCGGTTTTTCCATGTCGCGATGCGGAATGCCTGCGTCGTCGTAATCCACTCCATAAGCGGTGAAGTCCAAGCGTTCATAAAACGGGATCGCATAGGTTTGCGCCGACAGGTAGGCGCGTGAACAGCCATGGGCTTTGAGGCGCAGGCAAGACTCGGTGACAAGCGCCGCGCCAAGGCCGGTGCCGCGCGCTGATTTGGCCACGCAGAGGCGCCCGATCTTGCCCGTCTTACCGGCAACGATCAATCGTGCCGTGCCCAAGGGAGAATCGCCGTCACGCGCCAGCAAGTGAATTGCGCCCGTATCGAGATCGTCCCATTCCTCGGGCTCAGAAATACCCTGTTCATCGATGAAAACTGCACGTCGCAGCGAATGACAGGGGGAAATATCGTTAACGGGCTCGATAATCACGCGAAATAGTCCTGCAAAATGCGCGTATAGACGCGTTTAAGGGTTTCGATTTGATCGACCGGCACACGCTCATCAACCTGATGCATACGGTCGCCGACAATGCCGAATTCTACAACCGGGCAGTGGTCTTTGACGAACCGCGCATCCGAGGTGCCCCCGGAGGTGGACAATTCGGGGGTGACGCCGGTTTCAGCCTGAACCGCGTGCGCGACCAGATCGACAAACGCGCCGGGCGGCGTGACAAAACTTTCGCCTGATACATCGGGATTGAGCGTGAAGTTGACGCCCGATTGATCAGTGATTGCGCGGGCCAGCGCCGTCGCCCAATCAATCAGCGAGGCGCTGGTATGAGCATCATTGAAGCGGATATTCACCGTGGCCGTAGCGCGCGCCGGGATCACGTTATTGGCCGGGTTGGCGCAGTCGACGGTGGTGATCTGAACGCTGGAGGGCTGGAAATGTTCGGTGCCGGGGTCGAGCGGTTTCTGCGTCATTTCCCCAAGCAGATCTACCAGCGCATGCAGCGGGTTTTTCGCGCGGTGGGGATAGGCGACATGGCCCTGCACGCCCTCGGCTTCGATGTAGAAGGTCATCGAGCCGCGCCGCCCGATTTTAATCATTTGCCCTATCACCTCGGGGCAAGTGGGCTCACCCACCAGACAGACCGACATCGCTTCCTCTTGATCAGCCATCCAGTCGAGCAGCGCCAACGTACCATCGCGGCCCGGCCCTTCCTCATCCCCGGTGATCGCCAAAATCACCGCACCATCGGGCGGGGTCTCGCGCACGAAATCCAGTGCAGCGGCAGCAAATGCGGCCACGCCCGATTTCATATCCTGCGCCCCGCGCCCCCAAAGAACACCGTCTACGATCTGCCCGCCAAAGGGATCATGGCACCACGCCTGCGCATCGCCCACCGGCACGACATCGGTATGGCCGTTGAAACCAAACGTCTTGGGCGCCCCCTTTGCCCCCCAGCGCGCGAACAGATTGGGTGTGCCATTGCGATCCACGCGCGCACATTCAAAACCGGCATCGGTCAGCAAGGATTGCAGCAAGACCAACGCCCCGCCCTCATCAGGGGTGACCGAGGGGCAGCGGATCAGATCGGCGCTTAGGGCAACGGCATCAATGGTCATTCGCGCTCCTTTTGACATCGCCGATAGAAGTAAAGCGCAAAAGCAGCGCGGGCAATGGCTGTTGCAACACCGCCACCTCTGCTCGCTATTGCGTGACCCAGGGCTCGCAATCACCGTAAAACCTGTCAGTATAAGGAAAAATATAAACGGCCCGAGGCAGGGCAACACGAGCAGGGCAAAAGCCCACATGACATAAACGAGGCCAAATGGCCCGCGGAATGCGGCAATGACCGCAAATGTGTTGCGCTGTCTTCGAGGGGTTCGGGGGCAAAAATGGCAGAGTTGACATATGATCTGAACGCAACCGCGATACAGATGGCGCAGACCATCTTTGGCAGTGGTGTGACGGTAAATTCGGCGACCTATACGGGAGACTCCCGGTCCTCGGCGATTTATAGCGACGCGGATACAATTTCGCCCGGTGTTGCGCCCTCCGATAGCGGTGTCATCTTATCTACCGGTTACGCCGACAGCTTCACGCGCAGCTCGGGCGATGTGAACAGTTCGACTAGCACATCAACGAATACGAGCGGGCCTAGCGACAGCGATTTCAACGCGATGGCGGGCACGACCACCTATGACGCCTCAATCCTTGAGGTGAATTTCACGCCTGTCGGGGATACTATGACCCTGACCTTCGTTTTCGCCTCCGAGGAATATCCCGAATATATCAACTCTAACTACAATGACTTCTTCGGAATCTGGGTCAATGGCACGCCCGCGACGGTGAATGTGGGCGATGGCTCTGCCTCGGTGTCCAACGTGAATGGCGGGGCGAATGACAGCCTCTATATCGACAACACGGGCGACAGCTACAACACCGAGATGGACGGCTTTACTGTTACCATGTCCGTCACCTTTCCGGTCAATGCGGGCGTGCCCAATACGCTTAAGATCGGCGTCGCGGATGTGTCGGATACCTCATATGATTCCAACGTTCTGATCGCGGCGGATAGCGTGCAAACCGCGCTGATTGCGACGGATGACGACTTGCAGCTCAAGCCAGGCAAGATCAAAGAGTTCGACCTAACCCAGAACGATACGAACACGGCTGCCGGCAGCATCACAATCACCAAGGTCAACGGTATCGACGTCGTGGCAGGCGATACGGTCACGCTATCTACCGGGCAGTCGATCACGCTGAACCCTGACGGCACGGTAAGCATCGATTCGGGCGCCGATATCGAACAGACCGCCTTCACCTATACGATCGAAAATTCGGCGGGCGATAGCTCGGTTGGCGTGGTTGATCTCAACGTGGCCTGTTTCGTGGCTGGCACGCTGATCGACACCCCCGAAGGCCTGCGCCCGGTCGAGGTCCTGCGCCCCGGCGATCTGGTGATGACGCAGGATGCGGGCGCGCAGCCACTGATCTGGAGTGGCTCTAAAACGGTGCCGGCGCACGACAATTTCGCGCCGATCCGGTTCAGTCAAGGCACGCTTGGGGCCAACCGCGACCTGCTGTTGTCGCCGCAGCACCGCGTGCTGGTGTGCGATCCGATGGCAGAACTGTTGTTTGATTCCTCAGAAGTTCTGATCGCGGCAAAAAACCTGGTGAATGGCACCACGATCACACGCTGCGAAGGCGGTATGGTCACGTATGTCCATATCCTGTTTGATTGCCATCACATCGTTTTCTCCGAAGGCATCGCTACTGAGAGTTTCCTGCCCGGCCCGATGACGATGGGGGGGCTGGAAGCCGATCTTCAGGCCGAAATCCTGACGCTCTTTCCCGAGCTTTGCCCGCTGACTGGCGACGGCTTTGGGCCACCTGCGCGCCCGCTTTTGCGCAGTTTTGAATCCAACCTCTTGCAAGGTCGCGCCGCATGAGCCGCGCGTCTGGCTGGATTGCCGCGTTCGAGCCCCATCGCGGCCATTACCGTTTTGATGATCGCGTTTTGCCGCCGATATTGGCGCAAGGCACCTTGATGCTGGAATTCACGCTGGTGCGCGACGAAAGCGGGCCGTTGCCGCTGATCCATCTGGAAGATCGCACCGCTGGTTGGCGTGAATTTCTGTCGCTTGGGCTGGATGCACAGGGGCGGATTTCGCTGACTCAACGGCGCGGCGATCAGGTGCATGCGATTTCGCTGGATGCACGTTCCGAGATCATGACCGGCGGGCGGATGCGTCTTAGCTGGCGTTGGGATGGGCCGGGTCGCGAAAGCCTGTTGACGCTCAAGGCGCTGGACCATGGCACGCTGCGCCAACATTCCGGCCACGCGCCGCTGCCGCCCACCCGCGCCGAGGCGATGGCGCTGGTGGCGGGCGATGGTCGCGCCAAGCTTGGTCCGCGCGTGTCGTGGCTGGCGCTGGGCGATCACCTCCACCCGCTTGGGCCGGGCGCATGTTTCGCCCCAGCCACGCCGATCGAAACCCCACGGGGCTCGCGCCCCGCCGCGCATATTCGCGCGGGCGATGAGGTTCTTACAGCCGATGCCGGGCCGCAGAAGGTCGTCTGGGCAGGGCGCGTCACCTTGCCTGCGCTGGGTCACTTGCGCCCCGTTCAACTGCGCGCCCCAGTCTTTGGCAAAACCCGAGATTTGTGGCTTTTACCCCAACATCGGATCGCGCTGTGCGGGCCATCGGTCGACTACATTTTAGGCGAAGAGAAGGTGCTGATCGAGGCACATCACCTCGTCGATGCTTGCACTGCGCTGCAACCGGATCGCCCCGGATTGCTTAGCTGGCAGGGAATTTTGTTGGGTGGACATCACCTGCTGATCGCCGATGGCTGTGAGGTGGAAAGCCTGCATATCGGACGTCTCGCGCGCCAACCCCTGCTGGCGGCGACAACCGCTTTGGCTGAGATCGCGCGCGCTGGCGAGCTGCCGCTGCATCGCAAACCCGTCCTAAAGATCGCCAGCGGATATGAGGCCGCGACATTGGCCGCAGCGCGTCGTCACGGGCGCGGTCCAGTCGCCGCCTAGCCCATCAGCGCGCGGCGCACCAGATTGGCGCCCGCGAGGCCCAGCAGGATCAGTGTCAGGCGGCGAAACAGCACCGGATCAAGGCGATCCTGCGCGCCAAAGCCCAGCCGCATCCCGATCAGCGCTGGCACCACCATTAGCGCCGAAAGCGGCACCGTTTGCGCATTCAACACCCCTGAGGCGAGATGCGATATTGTCAGGATCACCGCGCCAATCATGAATACCACACCTTGAATGCGTACGGCTTCCTGCTTGGGCGCGTGGATCGAGAGCAGGTAGACGATCAACGGTGGCCCCCAGATACCCGAAATCCCGCCATACAGCCCTCCGATTACGCCCAAAATCGTCTCGGTCCGCTTGCGATGATGCACCGGCAGCACCAGTGGCCGCCCCGATAATTGCCAGATAGCAAAGGCGACAATCGGCACGCCCAGCAGCAGATACATCGCGTCTTGCGGTAGGATGCGCACGAAGCTGGCGCTGACCGGGATGAAGATAATAATCATCGCGATGTAAAAACGATAGCTCTGGATCGAGCCCCACGCCGCGCCCACGCCTTGCCGGAACGCCTGAATGAGGTTGCTCACCAAGGTCGGCAGGATTAGCAGCGCTAGCGCGATCTCGGGCGGCAGAAACGAGGCAAAGCTCGACAGCATGATCATCGGCATCGCGAAGCCGACCGCGCCTTTGACAAAGCCCGCAAACAGCGTCACCGCAAACGCCAGACCGATCTGCCAGACCTCCAATCCCGCCATATGTCCCTCCGCAGTTTTCCTGCTTTTAACGCGTGGGGCGCGCGCGACCAGCCCGGCGCGAAGATCAGGCGGAATTGCGCTGCAAAAATCACTCGGAGCATGGTGACGCGGCGACGCGCACGACATTTTAGGTCTTTAATGAAGCTTTGAGCGTATTTTAATTGCGCTGCAGATGCAAAATACCTATGCACTATGCAACTGCAGAATAGGGAGCCGATTCATGGCACATGACGGGGCCGATATGGTTACGACGATCATTCTGGATGACCTTCTAACGCTTAGCGAAGCGACCTTGCCCGAATTGGCGGCGCTTGTCTCGGATGCGACCGAAGCCTTGCGCGCCAAGGCTACCAAGGACGGGCGCATCTCTGGTGCCCTGCTGGAGGCGCATCAGTATCAGGCCCATGGTCTGGCGTGGCTGACGACCTATGAACAATCGCTCAAGCAACTGCATGGCTGGGCGAAGCGGCTGGCCGACGAAGGCAAGTTCGGCGAGATCGAGCAGCTGATCTTGCAGATCGGTTTCGGCGAATATCTCGCCCAAATCGCGGGCGGCATCCAGATGAACCAGGGCGAGATGGTGCGTCTTGCCGATATGGGCGTCTCGTGGACCCCGTCGGACGCTGCCGCCACACTGATTGCCTCGGGCAACAGTAATGGGGCGCGCTTGCGTCTGGTTACCCTGCTTCAAGACGTGCAGGGCCGCTCGATCTTTGGTCAATCCGGGCTGGATGAAGAGCTGGAAATGATCCGCGAGCAGTTCTACCGCTATGCCGAGGACCGGGTGAAACCCTTTGCCCATGAATGGCACCTCAAGGATGAGCTGATTCCGATGTCGGTGATCGAGGAACTGGCGGAACTGGGCGTGTTCGGCCTGACCATCCCCGAGGAATATGGCGGGCTCGGCCTGTCCAAAGCGTCGATGGCGGTCGTGACCGAAGAACTCTCGCGCGGCTATATCGGCGTTGGCTCGCTTGGCACGCGCTCGGAAATCGCAGCCGAGTTGATCATCTGCGGCGGCACCGAGGCACAAAAGGAAAAATGGCTTCCCGGTCTTGCGAGCGGTGAGATCCTGAGCACCGCTGTCTTCACTGAACCCAATACCGGATCTGATCTTGGCTCGTTGCGCACCCGCGCGATCAAGGATGGCGACGATTGGGTTGTCACCGGAAACAAGACTTGGATCACCCACGCCGCGCGCACCCATGTGATGACGCTGCTGGCGCGCACCAACCCCGATTCAAGCGACTACAAAGGTCTGTCGATGTTCTTGGCGGAAAAGACGCCGGGCACCGATGACGCCCCCTTCCCGACGCCCGGCATGACTGGCGGCGAGATTGAGGTGCTGGGCTATCGCGGCATGAAGGAATACGAACTGGCCTTTGACGGCTTCCGCGTGGCGGGTGAAAACCTGCTGGGCGGCGAAGAAGGCAAGGGCTTCAAGCAGCTGATGGAGACATTTGAATCTGCGCGCATCCAAACCGCAGCGCGCGCCGTTGGCGTGGCGCAATCGGCGCTGGAAATCGGCATGCAATACGCCATAGACCGCAAGCAATTCGGCAAATCGCTTATCGAGTTTCCCCGCGTGGCCAGCAAGTTGGCGATGATGGCGGTGGAAATCATGATCGCGCGCCAGGTAACCTATTTCTCGGCTTGGGAAAAAGATCACGGTCATCGCTGCGATCTTGAGGCGGGCATGGCGAAACTGCTGGGCGCGCGGGTCGCTTGGGCGGCTGCCGATAACGCGCTGCAGATCCATGGCGGCAACGGGTTCGCGCTGGAATATCAAATCTCGCGCATCCTGTGTGACGCCCGCATCCTCAATATCTTTGAGGGCGCCGCCGAAATTCAGGCGCAGGTCATTGCGCGCCGCTTGCTGGGCTAACGTCGTTTGAACATAACAAATCGGGCGGTGTCCATCGGGCGCCGCCCTTTGCATTGGCGGCATCTCAGCCACACGTGATTGCCCCTGCTGACGGGGCTAACTTGACTTCCCCCCCGTCCTCGCCAATTTGATCATAACCACCCACATCAGGAGGGCCGTATGCCCCGCACGATCCTCGTCACCGGTATCACCGGGTTTATCGCCAAGAAGATCGCCTATGATCTGCTGGCGCGCGGCGATACTGTGCGCGGCACGTTGCGAAAATCCGGGCGCAGCCAAGAGGTACGCGCGGCACTTGCGGGGTTGCCGCCAGAGGCCCTGGCACGTCTTAGCTTTGTCGAGGCCGATCTGATGACGGATCGCGGTTGGGCCGAAGCGATGGGCGGCGTGAATGGCGTGATGCACACGGCCTCGCCCTTTCCCCTCAGCAAGCCCAAGGACGAATCCCAGATCATCGGCCCGGCGGTTGAGGGTACCAAGCGCGTGCTCAAGGCGGCGCATAAGGCAGGCGTGACGCGTGTCGTTCTGACCTCTTCGATGGAGGCGGTGATGCATGGTGTGACCTCGGACCCGATAACCGAGGCCGATTGGTCCAACCCCGAGGCCCCGACTTGCAGCGCCTACACGCGCTCAAAAATCTTCGCGGAACGCGCCGCTTGGGACTTTGTCAAAGCCCATCCCGAAATGCAATTGAGCGTCATAAACCCCGGCCTTGTTTGCGGCACGCCGATGGATAAGCACACCGGATCTTCGGTCGCGGTGGTTGCGCGTCTTTTGTCGGGGCGCGACCCGATGCAGCCCGATCTGGACTTGCCGGTCGTGGATATCGCCGATGTCTCGGCCTGTCATATCGCAGCACTGGATAGCCCCGAAGCGATCAACAAGCGCTATATCTGCGCAGAGAGTTTTGCCAATTTCCGCGATCTTGCGGCAGCCCTTCAGGCCAATTTCCCCGATCGCAAAATCTCGCAACGCTTGGCGCCGAAATTCCTCCTAAAGCTGATGGCGTTATTCGACCCGCAAATCGCGCTGATCTTGCCGATGATTGGCCAAAAAATGCATCTTAGCCATGCGGCGGCAACCGATGATCTAGGCGTCAAATTCACCCCGGCCGATGAAGCCGTGATCCGCACCGCGCGTTTCCTCGCCGCGAAATGAGGCTTGCGTCGCGCGAAGTTGCGCGCCAAATCTGCACCCTAAGCAGGGAGAGCGCAAATGATCCGGGACGCCAAGCCAGACGACGCCGAAGCCATCGCTGAAATCTATAATGACGCGGTGCGCAACACGACGGCGATCTGGAACGATATCGAGGTCGATGCGCAAAACCGCCGCGACTGGATCACCGATCGGCAGGCGGCAGGCTATCCGCTGCTCGTCTGGGAGGACGGCGGAAAGGCCGTAGGTTACGCCAGTTTTGGCCCGTTTCGCCCCCATGACGGCTATCATCTGAGTGTGGAGCACTCGGTTTATGTTCACCGAGATCACCGTTCCGGCGGCAAGGGCGCGCAGATGATGGAGGCGCTGATTTCCCGCGCACGGGCGAGTGGTTTTCACGTCATGATCGCGGCCATTGATGCGGCCAATACCGGGTCCGTGCGCCTGCATGAACGACTTGGCTTTGCCCATGTCGGGATGATGCCGCAAGTGGGCAAAAAATTCGGGCGCTGGCTCGATCTAGCACTGTTGCAACTGGTGTTGGACGACCGCGCTCAGCCCTGACGCGCCAGCAAATCCACCAACCGGTTACGCGCCTCGGGCAGCGGGCGATTACCCAGATCGGTGGCCATCCGTTCGCCCAGAAAAAACCCGGTCAAGCGCAACCCCTGCGCAATCTCAGCTCCCGTGGCTGGCCCCTGCCCCAGCAAAAATAGCGGCAAATGCAGCAGTTTTGGCGCCCATTCGCCTGCTGCCTCACGACTGACCGCCCGCCCCGTGCGCGGGCTAACATAGGCCAGATCATCGCGGGTGCCCGTGACGGCGCATTGGCTCAGATCAAGGCCGTAGCCCATCTCTTCGAGCAGCCCCATCTCCCAGCGCAGATAGTCGACCGCCCAGTCGCCCCCCTCAACGAACAGATCAAAAAGCGCCTCGGACGCCGCGAAAACCCGCATATGCGCCTCGCGTTCCGGCAGGGTAAACCGCAGCAGCGCGCAGGTCGCGTTCAACCCCGCCAGCGCCAGACGATCCGTCAGGATCACCGCGCGGCTTTGCAGCGGCTCGATTGTAAAGCTGCCCAGATGGTCCTCAAGACGCGCGCGCCATGTCGCGGCCACGCGATTGCCCGGTTGCAAAATCCCCACCATCTTGCGCGATGCCCCGCCGCGCACCACGCCCGCGTGACGGCCATGATCGGCCGTGAACAGCTCGACTATCATCGAGTTTTCACCATGCGGGCGCGCAGACAGAATGGTGCCGTGATCTTGCCAGTCCATGGCGAGACTATCGAATGCGTGACGTTGCGGCGCAAGCGGCTTCGTGAATTGCGCGTGCGGCGAAACTCAGCCTAGCTTGCACCCATGACACGCATATCCCAATCCCTCGCATTGCTAATTTTCCTATGTGAAGTCATTGCCTTCGCGGCAAGCTTTAGCACCAATCTCGCCGCGCATCCCCACGCCTCGGTGCCCTTGGGCATCCTGTGGCTGATGCTGCGCTATTTCACGATCTGGACCAACTCGTTAGTCGGGATTTTGTTCGGCGTGATGCTGTGGCGCAAGCGCTTGTTTTCGCCAGCACTATTGGCGGCCCTCATGCTGTGGATGACCATCGTGGGCGCGGTCTATCACCTGCTTCTGGCGGGGAATGCGGAGCTTTATGGCCTCAATTGGCTGGAGAATTTCCTGTATCACACCGCCGCGCCGATCCTAGTGCCGATCTGGTGGCTGCTTTTCGCGCCCAAGCGTTCGCTGCAATGGCGGGACGCAGGGCTTTGGTTGATCTGGCCCGCGGTCTATCTAGTCTATGCGGTGGTCCGGGGACTTGAGACCGGATTTTATCCGTATTTCTTTCTCAATCTCACGCAGCTTGGCTGGAATGGGTTGGCAATCTGGTCCGCGCAATTCGTGATCGCGTTCTGGTTGGGCGGGCTCGTAATAGTCGCACTCGGGCGTGTGATGGCGTGGATGCGGCTTAGTCGCTAAGCCCCTCTTCATCCAGCAATGTGCGCCCATCGCGGCTTTCGATTTCGATCACCCAGAGGTCGGGGTCGAAGCTGCGCTGCTTGGCAATACTCGCATCGACCTCTGCCTCGGGGCCGTCGTGCAGCAACATCCACGCGCTGGCCCCCGTCATCAAATCGATGCGCCGTTCGTAGCTTTGCGCGGTCCCATCTAGGCGCGCGCATTTCACGAGCACCGCGCCGGAACTTTGCTGTCCATGCGCGGTCACATAGGCCGGGATATTGGCCAGTTCCAGCCGCTTGAGATAGGCGTGCACCCACAGATCGGTCGTGAGCCGCGCCGCCATCTCAGTTGCCGTCCTTGAAATCGAGCCCCATCTCGGAATAGCGCTCGGCATCGTCCAGCCAATTCGGGCGCACCTTTATCTGCAAGAACAGATGCACGGGACGGTCGAGGAATTCGATCAGCTCCATCCGCGCCGCCTTGGAGATCGACTTGATCGTCTCACCCTTATGGCCAAGGATAATGCCCTTATGACCGTCGCGCGCGACATAGATCAGCTGGTCGATCCGCACCGAGCCATCCTCGCGCTCTTCCCAATTCTCGGTCTCGACGGTCAACTGATAGGGTAGCTCTTCATGCAGACGCAGCGTCAGCTTTTCGCGGGTGATTTCCGAGGCGATCATGCGCAGCGGCAAATCCGCTATCTGGTCTTCGGGATAGAGCCACGGCCCCTCAGGCATCTCGCCTGCCAGCCACTCTTTCAGGTCAGCCACGCCATGGCCGCGCTCGGCGGAAATCATGAAGGTTTTAGCAAACTCGAATTTCTCGTTAAGCTGCGCGGCCAAGCCCAGCAGCGTCTCGGATTTCACCTTGTCGATCTTGTTGATCGCCAGCGCCACGCGCAGACCTTCGCGCTCTTTCAGCGACTCCAGAATGGCCTTGCCACCCTCGGTCAGCCCGCGATGCGCCTCGATCAGCAGCACCACGACATCGGCATCCGCTGCCCCACCCCAAGCGGCCTGCACCATCGCGCGGTCCAAACGTCGGCGCGGGCGGAAAATACCGGGCGTGTCGACGAACACGATCTGGCTTTGACCCTGCATCGCCACGCCACGGATGCGCGCGCGCGTGGTTTGCACCTTATGCGTCACGATCGAGACTTTTGCCCCGACCATCGCATTCAGCAGGGTGGATTTACCAGCATTGGGCTCTCCGATGAGGGCCACGAAACCGGCGCGTGTCGGGTTACTCATTCGCTCTCCTTCAGCCGCGCCAGCAACGCCTTGGCAGCGGCCATTTCGCCCTGACGCTTGGAGCCAGCCTGCGCGGTTTCGCGCGCGCCGTTATCCAACAGGGCTTCAATGGTAAATTTCGGGGCATGATCGGGGCCAGAACGGCCCGTGATCTCATATTTTGGCGGGGTCAGGCCGCGCGCCTGCGCCCATTCCTGCAAGGCGGTTTTCGGATCACGCGCGTCTTCTTCGACGGCCTCAAGCCGCTCGCCCCAAAGTCGCAGGATCAGATCGCGCGCAGCCTCAAAACCAGCATCGAGATAGACGGCGGCGATTACCGCTTCCATCGCATCTCCCAGCAGCGCCTGTTTGCGCCGCCCGCCGGTCATCATCTCGGATCTGCCCAGTTTTAGCACCGCGCCAAGGTCAATCTGGCGCGCCACATCGGCACAGGCCTCTTTGCGCACCAGCGCATTGAAGCGCGGCGCCATCTGCCCCTCGGACGCGGCGCGATCCGCCAGAAACAGCGCCTCGGACATCACCAGCCCCAGCACCCGGTCGCCCAGAAACTCAAGACGTTGATTGTCGGGCCGGGTCGCGGTCGAAATCGACGAATGGGTGAGCGCGCGCAGTAAGATCTCGGGTCGGGTGAAGGTGTACCCCAACCGGCCCTGAAAGGCCTTGATATCCGCGCTCAGCTTCAATTGACCGCCTTGAAGAAACGATCCGAACGCCACGTCCAGAAGTAAAACAGCGACCGTCCGGCAGACGAGAACATGATCCGGTCCGCGCGCCCGACGAGGTTGGCTGCGGGCACATATCCGACACCGCCCACGGCTTGCGAAAAGCGGCTGTCTTCAGAATTGTCGCGGTTGTCGCCCATGAAGAAATATTCGCCTTCGGGCACCGTGAAGACCGGGGTGTTATTGGCATAACCGCCATCGGTGATCTTGAGGATTTCGTGGCTCACCCCATTGGGCAGCGTTTCGATATAGCGGTGCTTGATGCAGGCATCGCCTTCGCCCACAGGCGCGTTGGCACAGCGCGGCATCAACTGCTGCGGCCCTTGCGGTGCCATCACCTCGGTGAAATCGCCATCGGGTTTCTCACCAACTGCCTTGCCGTTGATATACAGCAATCCGTCGGTCACCTGAATCGTATCGCCCGGCATCCCGATCAGACGCTTGATAAAATCGACATCTTTGGTCGGGTGGCGGAACACCACGACATCGCCGCGCGTCGGTGCGCGATCCAGAATGCGTCCGGTGATCGGGCAGGCCGAGAACGGGCAGGAATAACGCGAATAGCCGTAAGCCATTTTGTTGACGAACAGGAAATCGCCAATCAGCAGCGTGTCTTTCATCGAGCCCGAGGGGATCCAGAACGGCTGGAAGAACAGCGTGCGGAATACGCCTGCAATCAACAGCGCCCAGAAGATCGTCTTCACGGTTTCCCAGATCCCGCCTTCGGTTTTCGTTTTCGCCATCTGCCCTGCCTTTATGAATTCTCGCCCTCCTTACCCAGCCTCACGCCCGAGTCAAGAAAGCTTGCGCGCCTCGATCACCACAAAGGCCTGCGCCCAAGGGTGATCATCGGTCAATGTCACATGAACCTGCGCCTCGTAACCCTCTGGCGTCATGGCTGAAAGCCGATCCGCAGCCCAGCCGGTCAGATGCATCACCGGCTGTCCAGTTGGCAGATTTGTGACCGCCATATCTTTCCATGAAATCCCCATACGCAGCCCGGTGCCCAGCGCCTTGGAACAGGCCTCTTTCGCCGCCCAACGCTTGGCATAGGTGCCGGGCGTATCGCGGCGACGCTCGGCTTTGCGCTGCTCAACGTCGGTAAAGACCCGATTGCGAAATCGGTCACCAAAGCGGGCAAGCGTGCGCTCGATCCGCTCGATATTGGCAAGATCGGTGCCGATGCCAAGGATCATTCAGCCTGCCTTCGCTTTGTTGCGCAGCGCGGCCTTCAGCCCGTTCTTCGCGCCCATAGCGAAAAATATTCGGTTGGTGAGGAATATGATCAGGAACACCACCGCCAAGATGACAGCCATCACACCGAGCATGGTGGGTTCGAACAGGCCGTGCAGACTCTCCTTCACCTCTGGGAAGATCGCGAAAAACGCGGCGGCGTAAAGCATCGAAAAGACGAGCGCGATCACCAGCGAGCCGCGCGCAAATCGCCAGCTTTCCGATGACGTCGGAGCCGTTTCACGCCCTTTCACGAAACTCATCCCGGCGACCATCGCCGCGACCATTGCGGGCGCAATCGTTACGAACGAGCTGTAAAGGTCAACACCGGAGAAATGCCTTACGACTTCAAGCAAGATAGGCAAACCAATTGACGCCCCAATGAACCACGCGGCATAAATCCAGTAATATCTTTTCATTTCAAAGCCCTATATCAGCATGAAATCTCATCCTCGCGCCGTGTCCATCAGCTTGCGCATGTGCACAATCGCGGGGGCGAGGCCGGTAAAGATCGCCTCGGCAATCAGGAAATGGCCGATATTCAGTTCGCGGATTTGCTTTATCGCGGCAATAGGGGTGACCGTGTCATAGGTCAGCCCGTGGCCTGCATGCACTTCAAGCCCAAGGCTGTCGGCATAAGCGGCCCCCGCCTTAAGCGCCTCTAGTTCCACATCACGCGCCGCGAAATCGCCCGCATGATGCATGTCGCAGTAATGGCCCGTGTGCAGTTCGATCACCTGCGCGCCGATCTTGGCCGAGGCTTCGATTTGCGCGGGATCATGGCCGATGAACATCGACACGCGAATGCCCGCTTCGACCAGCGGCGCAACATAATCGGTCAGCCGCGCCAGATCACCCGCAACGTCCAAGCCGCCTTCGGTCGTCACCTCCTCGCGCTTTTCGGGCACGATGCAGCAGGCATGTGGGATATGGCGCAGGGCGATGGATTGCATCTCGGGCGTGGCGGCCATCTCGAAGTTCAGCGGCACCTTGATACCCGCCATCAGCGCGTCAATGTCGCCATCGCGAATATGGCGGCGGTCTTCGCGCAGATGCGCAGTGATGCCATCCGCCCCCGCCTCTTGCGCCATCAGCGCCGCGCGCAGCGGGTCAGGATAGGACGAGCCGCGCGCATTTCGGATCGTCGCGACATGATCGATATTCACGCCTAGGCGCAGGGGTTTGGGCATGGGAGGTCTCCGCGTTCAACTAGGCAGAGTATGCCCGCCCGCGCGCGCGGGGAAAAGAGCGCGATTGTATCAATATCAGAAGGGGCAGTCTGCGCTAAAGCTAAGGTGGACACCGCCGTCGGGATGGCGAAAGCGAAGGGATTCTGCGTGTAGCATCAGCCGGGGGAAGCCGCGCGCCGGCCCTTCGGCATACAGCGGATCGCCCAAGATCGGGTGGCCCAGCTCAGTCATATGCACGCGCAACTGGTGACTGCGCCCGGTCAGCGGCATCAGACGAATGCGGGTGGTGCCGTCTTCATGGCGCATCACCCGCCAGTCGGTCTGCGCCGCACGCCCGTTTTCAAAATCGACATGCTGGCGGGGGCGGTTGGGCCAATCGACGCAAAGCGGGAGATCGACCGTGCCTTCTTTTTGCGCCAACTCGCCCCAAAGCCGCGCCTGATAGACCTTTTTGGTCTGCCGTTTCTCGAATTGCAGCCCCAGATGGCGCTGTGCGTGCGGGGTCAACGCATAGACCATTACGCCGGATGTATCGGTATCCAGACGATGCACCAGAAGAACCTGCGGATGAATCGCCCGCAGGCGGCTCAGCAGGCAATCCGCCTTGTCCGGCCCCTTGCCGGGCACCGACAATAGCCCCGCCTGCTTGTCAACCACGAGAACCTCGTGATCGGCATGCAGGATGCGTGGGGCGTCTTTGGGCGGATCGTAGACATAGCTCATCGCGCGGGGATGCACCGACAGGCGCGGGTGGTCAAGTCAGGGCAGTTGTTCGGGACCGGGTTCGATCTGGTAGTAATCCGACTTATCGGCCACGAAAATATGCTTGGCGGTCGCCATCCCAGTGGGCAGATTCAGCGTGCCCGACCCGATAGAAGTACGCCCCTCGCCATCCATTCGCCAAAACAGCGACGCCCCGCAGTGCTGGCAAAACCCACGCTCGGCCTGCGGGGACGAGCGATACCAACGAAGCCCTTCATCGCAGGTAAGCGTCAGTTTCACCGTCATCGACCTGCGTCGCAGACCAATAATGCCCCGAGGTTTTGCGGCATTGCGAACAGTGGCACGCAACAGAGGGCCGCAAATCGCCGCGCACCTCGTAGGTGACCGCGCCACACAGGCAAGAGCCGGTATGTGTCATCATAATCCCCTCATAGATGGCCAAACACATCGCGCAAGATCCCCTCTAGCGCGTCTGCGTCTTCTTGCGTGAACGCGTCGGGCTGGTTGCTGTCGATATCAAGCACCCCGATCACCCCGCGCTTGGCAAATACCGGGATCACCAGCTCTGATCGCGTGGAACTGGCGCAGGCGATATGACCGGGGAAGGTCTCGACATCGGCCACAAGCTGCGTCTCGCCCGTGCGCGCCGCCGCGCCGCAGACGCCGCGCGCGAATGGGATCACCAAACAGCCATGCCCTCCCTGATAGGGGCCGATTTTCAGCAACTCCGGCGCAGTCACTCGGTAGAATCCCGTCCAGTCGAACCGGTCATCGCTGTGATGAATCTCACAGGCCAGCGTCGCCATCAGCGCGACCTCATCGGTTTCGCCTGCCGTCAACGCCGCGATGCGCTTGGACAGATCTTCGTAATCAACCTTCATGAGCGTTCAATCGCGATGGCCGTGCCCTCGCCCCCACCGATACAGATCGCGGCAATACCGCGTTTCAGCCCGCGCTTTTCCAGCGCGTTGAGAAGCGTGACGATGATGCGCGCCCCCGATGCGCCGATCGGATGGCCCAGCGCGCAGGCGCCGCCATTCACGTTCACCTTGTCATGGGGCACGCCCAGCTTGTGCATGAACGCCATCGGGACCACCGCGAAGGCCTCATTTACCTCCCACAGATCGACATCCTCGACGCTCCAACCCAGCTTTTGCAGCAGCTTTTCTATCGCGGGGACTGGAGCGGTCGGGAACTCAGAAGGCGCTTGGGCATGGCTCGCATGGCCCAGGATGCGCGCGCGGATCGTCAGTCCCTCGGCCTGCGCAACCTTTTCCGAGGCCAGCACCAGCGCCGCCGCGCCATCCGAAATCGACGACGAATTCGCCGCCGTCACCGTGCCATCCTTGCGAAACGCGGGCTTGAGCTGCGGGATCTTGTCGGGGCGCGCATTGGCGGGCTGCTCATCAACGCCCACAACTGTTTCGCCCTTGCGGCTTCTGACGGTGACCGGCGCAATCTCATCGGCAAATGCGCCCGACTCCTCTGCCGCAAGCGCGCGCGACAGTGAAGCCAGAGCGTAGTCATCCTGCGCCTCGCGCGTAAACTGAAACGCCTGCGCGCAATCCTCGGCGAACGTGCCCATCAGGCGACCCTTGTAATAAGCGTCCTCCAGCCCGTCGAGGAACATGTGATCGATCACCTGCGCATGGCCCAGCCGCGCCCCACCGCGCATTTTGGGTAGCAGATAGGGCGCGTTTGTCATGCTCTCCATGCCGCCCGCGACCATCACACCGGTCTGACCCAACGCGATCTGATCAAAGGCGATCATCGTCGCTTTCATCCCCGAGCCGCACATCTTATTAAGCGTGGTCGCGGGCACGTCTTCGCCCAAACCCGCCGCGAAACCGGCCTGGCGCGCGGGGGCCTGACCCTGCCCCGCCGGAAGCACGCAGCCCATCAGCAGTTCTTCGACGCAGGTCGGGGCCACGCCTGCGCCACCAAGCGCCGCCGCAATCGCCACACCGCCCAAATCGGCAGCACTCACATCGCTAAACACGCCCTGCATTCCGCCCATCGGCGTACGTGCCGCGCCCACGATCACCACATTTTCCATGTCCTTCTCCCCAAATTCTGCCCCACGGATACCGAATGGTAAGCATTGGCGTCTAGCCTGCATTCAGAAAACTTGCTGCGGGAGCCGTAGATGAACCTTTTTTCCGAAGCCTATGATGGCATCCTTGTGGTCCATGTCGACGAGCCACGCCTCGATGCCGCAATCGCAATCCGCTTTAAGGAGCAAATGCGCGAAGTGACCGTGCAACCTGCGCCTCGGGTCATTCTGGACATGTCGAAAATCCAATTCCTGGACAGTTCCGGGCTGGGTGCAGTGGTTGCCGTAATGAAATCACTCGCACCGCACCGACAGTTGGAACTGTGTGGCTTGACCGGCAATGTCGATAAGGTGTTTCGCCTGACCCGCATGGATACGGTGTTTCGTATCCATCCCGATCTGGACACAGCACTTAATGCGGGGCGGAAATATGCGTGATGCGTCAGCTGGGAAAAGCCCAGTGCCACCGCCCGATCCAGCGCCGCCCCCCGAATTTTTCACCTGAGTTTTCCAGCCAGCGCCATTTCGGTGCGCACGTCCTTGCGCGCTGCACTCGCTAGATTCGCGCGGGTGATGACGCCAGATGAGGCGAGCACGCTGGAACTGATCTTGGCGGAAGTGTTAAACAATATCGTCGAACATAGCTACGGCGATACCGGGGTGGGCACGATCACGCTGTCAATGGTGCGCGATACGCAGGGGCTTAGCTGCTCGGTCAGTGATGATGGTGTGCCATTGCCCATGACCTGCCTGTCCGAAACGGATAACAACGACGCCCGACCACGCCCCGAAAGCCTGCCGGAAGGCGGTTTTGGCTGGTTTCTCATCCGCGATCTAGCCACCAATCTGGGATATACGCGCAACGACAACCGCAACCTTCTGGCGTTCCGCTTGACGCTTGCGCCGGTGCTGGAACGCGCGGCGGGATAGCTCCGGTCAGTTGAGCTGGAACTGCAGCGGATAGGTGCCATTGTCGAAATCGCCGAACAAATCCGGCAGATCAGGATGGCTCACGGGCTCTCCGGTGCGATCTGCAATAAGATTTTGTTCCGACACATAAGCGACGTAAAAGCTGTCATCATTCTCGGCAAGCAGATGATAGAAGGGCTGTTCTTTGCTTGGGCGAACGTCTTCGGGGATCGCTTCGTACCACGCCTGCGAATTGGAAAAGACGGCATCGACATCAAACACGACGCCCCGGAAGGGATGTTTTCGATGCCGTACGATCTGGCCGATGTGATATTTCGCCTGAGAACTGTGCATTGCGACCCCTCTTTTTTCATTAATAAATTGTGAAGACCCACGATGTCCACATTCTTGCCGCATTTTTGCCGGAAACAGTCTGTGCAGATGAAACAAACAGTCTTTACGACTCAATGCGCCTTTGCGGTTTCCGAAACGGGAAAAACAGCCTAATATGGCTGCAAATAAGCCGTTAGAGCAAAGAAGAGCAGTGATGAAGAAAATTCTCGCCCTTGGGCTATTGTTGGTGGTTGCCGCGTGCGGTGGCCCACCCAAACCGCCGCGTAACCTTGATAACGCCTGCGCACTCGTGCGTGAACGGCCGCAATACTACTCTGCGATGCGTAAAACCGAGGCCCGATGGGGCGTCCCGGTCGCCGTGCAGATGGCCACGATCCACCAAGAAAGCAAGTTCGACGGCAATGCCAAGACACCCAACCGCTTTGCGCTTGGGATTATCCCGATCGGGCGCCAAAGTTCGGCTTACGGGTATAGTCAGGCGCTTGACGCGACTTGGGATGAATATCGCAAAGACACCCGCAGCTTTGGCGCCAAGCGCAATCGCATCAGCGACGCCACCGATTTTATGGGCTGGTACATGGATGGCACGACTAAGCAGCTTGGGATTTCCAAATCGGATGCGCGCAACCAGTACCTTGCTTATCACGAGGGACGTGGCGGGTTCTCGCGAGGTTCGCATCGCTCGAAAACGTGGCTTTTGGCAGTGGCAAATCGGGTCGAGGCCCGCGCCCAGATGTATGAGATTCAGCTAGAAAGCTGTCGCCGCTAAACGATGGGCAGGGCTCATCTGCCCCGCGCAATCTGCAGATCGATCGAGAACAGCGAGGTTGGATAATCGCCGCCTTTTTGAAGGTTGTTCAGGATTGTCGTCGTCTTGGCGCCAGCCTGATCGGTGATCACCCATTGGCGCAGCTCGACCGGACTGGCAGTAAACACAAGCTGGATCGAGCCATATTCGGGATGCTCCGGATCTTGTGCCGTCACCAGCGTTTTAGGCCCATCCGTGCTATACCCGGTCACCATCTGGTTGCGATTGAGGTCAATATTGCGGGCCAAAATCAAGTTAAGCGGCGTCTTCACCAGAGGGTATTGTTCCGGTGGTTGGTTCGATTTCGGATCAAATATCGCCACCCGGTTGGCCGTAGCCAAGACCAGTGTTTTATCCGAATTGTACTGAAAGCGCGCCTGACCGGGACGTTTGAGATACAGCTTTCCGGTGGCAATTGAGCCGTCAGAATTGACCTGCGTGAAATCGGCTGACGCGGTTTTTATTCCATTGAGGTAGGCCGAAATTGCGTTAAGCGACAGCTTCTCGGCCATAGCCGGAAGCGCGAATGCCAGCGTGAACACGGCGGCCAAAAGGATGCGTATCTGTTTCATGCCGTTGAACTTAAGCGCTCTGGCGCAAAGGAAAAGCCCCAGCGTGTTATTGCGCCGGGGCTTTTCGAAAAATTGAGCGCTTTTGCGCCACTGAACGCGCCGACCTATCCCTGTTCGGGCACAAGGATCTCACGCTTGCCGACGTGGTTGGCGGCGCTGACCACGCTTTGATCTTCCATTTGCTCAACCAGTTTCGCGGCCTTGTTATAGCCGATCCCCAGTTTGCGCTGGATATACGAGGTCGAGCATTTGCGATCCTTGATCACAATCGCCACCGCCTGATCGTAAAGCGCGTCTTCGCCGCCAGTATTGCCACCCGTGTTCAGCCCCAGCACCGCGTCGATGTCGGAGGCCGTATCATCATCAGGCCCATCGACCACGCCCGACATATATTCCGGCGGACCGAAGCTTTTGAGATGATTGACGATTTCTTCGACTTCCTCATCCGACACGAACGGACCGTGACAACGCGTGATCTTTCCGCCGCCCGCCATATACAGCATGTCGCCCATGCCCAGAAGCTGTTCGGCCCCCTGCTCGCCCAGAATGGTGCGCGAGTCGATTTTAGACGTCACCTGGAAGGAGATCCGGGTTGGGAAGTTGGCCTTGATCGTGCCGGTGATGACATCGACCGAGGGGCGCTGCGTCGCCATGATCAGGTGGATGCCCGAGGCCCGCGCCATCTGTGCCAGACGCTGAATGCAGGCTTCGATCTCTTTGCCCGCGACCATCATCAGATCGGCCATCTCGTCGACGATCACGACGATATAGGGCAGCGTTGCGGGCTGGAATTCATCCGTTTCAAAGATCGGTTCGCCAGTTTCCTCATCGAAACCAGTCTGCACGGTGCGCTTGAACATCTCGCCTTTCTCAAGGCTTTCTTTGACGCGCCCGTTATAGCCCTCAATGTTGCGAACGCCCATTTTCGACATCTTGCGGTAGCGGTCCTCCATCTCGGAGACCACCCATTTCAACGCCACAACCGCCTTTTTCGGATCGGTTACGACCGGGCTCAGCAGATGGGGAATGCCGTCATAAACGGACAGCTCCAGCATCTTCGGGTCGATCATGATCAACCGGCATTCCTCGGGCGACAGCCGATACAGTAGCGACAGGATCATCGTGTTGATCGCCACCGATTTACCCGAGCCCGTGGTCCCTGCGATCAGCAGGTGGGGCATCTTGGCAAGGTTGGTGACAATCGGCTCACCGCCAATCGTTTTACCCAGCGCAAGCGGCAATTTGGTATTCTTATCCTCGAAATCGCGCGCCGACAGGATTTCGCGCAGCACGACCTTTTCGCGATGCTCGTTGGGCAGTTCGATCCCGATGACCGAACGCCCTGGGACGGTCGAGACCCGCGCCGAAAGTGCAGACATGGAACGCGCGATATCATCGGCCAAACCGATCACGCGGCTGGCCTTCAAACCCGGCGCGGGTTCGAGTTCATACATCGTGACCACGGGACCGGGGCGAACCGAGACGATCTCTCCCTTGACGCCATAATCATCCAGCACCGATTCCAGCATCCGCGCATTTTCCTCAAGTGCCTCATCCGATAGCTGATGACGCTGGATCGAAACCGGGTTGGTCAGCAAAGACAGCGGCGGCATTTCATAAGGCGCGCTTGGTTTGGCCTCAAACGCCAGTTTCGGCTGCGCCTCTTCAAGGGCACGACGCGAGGGCATCGCGGGTTTGCTCACCGGCTGCACGACGCGTTTGGCCTCGGGCTGCTTGATGACCTTGCGGTCCAACCCACGCGCGGCGGCGGGCAGTTCGGGAACCTCGGCCTCATAGGCCTGATAGGTGTCATAGGAATCGATCATCGGCTCTTCGACCCATTGGGTCTCGCCGGTGGCCACGTCAAAGGCCCCATCATCGCCGGAGTAAAAATGATCGGTGCGCAGATCCATCACGTCGCCGTCCTCTTCGGGCGGCGTCCAATTGGGGTGTGTCCAGTCATAACCTTGCTCGGCGGGCGCTTCACGCGTCACCGTGACCGCAGGCCCGTGGCCGGGCATGTAGCGCGGCGCGGCGTGTAACGGCGGTTCGGCCCGCAACACCGGCTCGGCACGCATCGCAGGTTGCGCGGCGCTGACCTGAGACTGACGGGGTGCGCGCGCGAGGCGTTTTGCTACGGCGGCCAGCACCGACGCTGGCGCTTGCGGTTCGGGCGCAATCATCGCCTCGGGCAGGTCATGGGCCAGACGAGGTGCGGATTCTACAGCATAATCGGGCGCATAATCAGGCGTCACCACCGCAGCTTTGCGGTTTTGCACCGCCTGCGTGATGCGCGCACGAATACGGTCATCGCTGGGGGCTTCTTGCGGAAGACTGCCCCAATGCGGCTCGGTCTCAAACAACTCGGGGGTGGGATCATAGGCGTCATATTCGGGTTCGACGGGGCGACGGATACGCGACAGTAGCGAGGGACGCACTGGCTCGACCTCGGGGGCCCAATGGCCCGCGGCCAAGGCCTGTTGCTCTTCCCAAGCGGCCTGCTCAGCGGCGCGTTCTGCGGCCTGCGCTCTGCGCTCGCGAGCGCGTTCGGCCGCCAGACGTGCACCATGCACCGAGGCCGACGCCCCTTTGCCCAGCACATTCATCACGCCGACATAAACCGCCACCGTGCCCAACCACATGAACCGTACAATCATGCGCAGCTCGGGCTTGGTGAAGCCTAGCACAAACGCGGCCATCGCCAGCATTGCCACCGCCAGCACCAGCGACAACAGCTTGAGCCCGAAGGCCCCCGACACTGGCACGATCCCCAGCAACGAACCTGCAATCATGTCGCCAAAATGCCCGCCCAGACCAAAGGCCTGCCCCCATTGCGCGCCGGGAACCAGCAGGGCGGCGTAAACGGCGGCCATCGCCACTGCGATCGGGAAAAAGATCATGCGCGCAAGAACGCGATCTTCACCGCGGTGGGTCATCAAACGCACTCCCCAAACCAGCAAAGCGGCGGGCAGAAGCCACGCGCCATGGCCCACGATGACAAACAGTGGCGAGGCGATCCCCGCCCCGATCCGGCCAAGCCAGTTTTGCACCGGCTGATCCGAGGCTGCCATCCAACTGGGGTCTTCGGGGGCGTAGGAAAACAACATCATCGCCGCAAGAACGCCGATCAGAACCAGCACGGCCCCCACCAACTCTTTGCCGCGCCGTTCAAGAACTGCCTGCGTGTCCTGATCAAAAAGCGGATCGCGCTGTCGTACCTGATAAGATGCCATAACCTACCGTCCTCAATCGTATAGGCAGTCGCGTAGCTGTGTAAGCCCGCGCTGCGTTTCTTCTTTTGGGGCGACCAAGGCCACCCGTATGAATCCCTTACCGGGATTTTCTCCATTTACGTCGCGCGCCAGATAGGCGCCCGGCAAGACCCGAATGCCGGTCTCTTGCCATAGCTTCAGCGTTGCCGCCTCGCCATCCTTGACGGGCAACCACAGGAAAAAGCCGCCATCGGGCAGTTTGAACCCGTCCAGCCCCGCAAACACCGCCCCTGCGATGTCGTATTTTTCGTTATAAAGCCGACGGCTTTCGGTCACATGCGCCTCGTCAGCCCAAGCACGTTCGGCAACGCGCTGCAAAGGCTGGGGCAGCGGCGCACCGGCATAGGCGCGCAAGCGGCGGATGTGGCGGATGCTTTCCGGGCCGGCAGCCAAAAATCCCGACCGCAGCCCCGGCAAGTTCGACCGCTTCGAGAGCGAATGGAAAATCACCACGCGCTCGGGGTCGATGCCCTGTTCTGCCGCGACTTGGGCGGCCCCCACGGGCGCAGCTTCGCGCCAGATCTCGGAATAGCATTCATCCGCGAAGATGCGGAAATCGTGCTTTTCGGCGAGCGCCAGCAGATCGGTCAGATAGTCGCGCGATGCCACCGCGCCCTGCGGGTTCGAGGGTGAGCACAGATAGGCCACGCTCACACGATCCAGAATTTCAGGCGCAAGTGCCGCATAATCTGGCAGAAATGCGGTGTCTGGGCCTGCGGGCACAAAGATCGGCTCGGCCCCCACCGCAGCCGCAGCCACCGCGTAAACCTGATAAAACGGGTTCGGGATCAAGATCACGGGCTGTTTGCCATTTTTCAACTCGGGTGCCAGCGCCATCGCCGCGTTGAACAAGCCCTCGCGGGTGCCATTGAGCGCCATGATCTGATCGGGCCCAACCGCAATGCTATAACGCCGTTTCAGCCAGTCAGAAATCGCATTCAGCAACTCTGGCGTGCCGTCATTAGCGGGGTATTTCCCAAATTCTTCAAGGTTTTGCGCGATCACCTCACCCACGAAAGCAGGCATAGGGTGACGCGGCTCACCAATAGACATGGCAAGAGGATCGCCGCCGGGAGCGTGCGAATCAAGCAACCCCCGCAAACGCGGGAACGCATATTCGGGCAGGTTCGAAAACCGCTCGGGAAAATCCATCATTGCCTCATGGTTCGGAGTCTATGTCGCCCCGTATTGAGACACAGGTTACAAAACCCAAGCGGGCGCGTCCAGAAAAAGACAGCGCTTAAAGTGGCTTGACACACAAGACTGTGACTTTTCAGACGAGCGCTGATTCTGCGGCCACCCCAAGACGCAGCAGGCGGTCCTCGGCCATCGGCGCGCCCATCAGCGAAATCCCGCAGGACGCCACACCCGTTGGCAGCGTCAGCACGCAAAGACCCAGAATATTGCCAATCCGCGTATTGCGCAGCGCCAGCAGGTTTTCCGTCTCGAAATAGGCCTTATCGGTCAGCAAACGTTGCGCATCGGGTGGCTCAATCGGTGCGGTGGGCACCAGCACAGCGTCATATTCCGCCGTGGCGGCCAGATAGTCCGCGCGATACCCCGCCAGCGCATGCCAGCCCGCCACATAGTCCGATGCCAGCACATCGCGCCCGCTGCGGAAGCGTTCCAAAATCAGCGGATACATCTTGTCGGGCGCGGCCTCGATCAGATGTTTCCACTCGCCATACGCCTCGGGCGCAAACAAAATGCCCGACAGATCCATCGCAGGCCTGACCATCGACAGGCCGCGCCGCTCAATGACAGCGCCCGCCTTGGCGAGCCGATCCACCGCCGTTTCAAACCCTTGCACCGGCTTTTCGCGCGTACCCTCAAACGGCAGCCCTTCCAGCACCAGCAACCGCGTGCCCTTCAGCGAAGCCTCGCGCAAATCAGGCGGATTGCGCCCCTCGAGCAGCGCAAGAATATGGGCGCAATCCTCGACATTGCGCGCAAGCGGTCCGACGGTGTCAAAGCTGCGACAGAGCGGCACCACCCCGCGCGTCGGCACCCGGCCATGCGTGGTTTTCAAACCCACCAGATCATTCCAAGCCGCCGGAATACGCACCGATCCGCCAGTATCCGAGCCAATCGCCGCCGCTGCCAACCCGCGCGCCACCGAGAGCGCCGCCCCCGAGGACGATCCGCCCGGCGCGAGATTCGCGTTATGAATATTGGCTGGCGTGGCGGTCATCGGGTTCACGCCGAGCCCCGAAAACGCGAGTTCCGTCATATGGGTTTTGCCTAGACACACCGCACCGCCAAGCCCGGCTTGCGCCAGCACCACGGCATCCGCACCCGGCACACGTCCCGCCAGCAATCGCGACCCGGATTCAGTCGCAACGCCTGCGCTATCAAACAAGTCCTTCCAACTTAGCGCGACGCCGTCCAACAACCCACGCCGCTGCCCCGCCTTGGCGCGTTGATGGGCTGCCATTGCCTCATCTCGGGCGCGCTGCGGCGTAAGACGGGCGTAGATGTCTTTGGCATGCTGCGCGGCGTCCAGATAGGCCTCGGTCTGTTCCACCGGATCAAGCTGTCCCGCTGCAATCGCACGTCCCTGTTCCGCCGCACCTGCCAGCCGCCATTCCATGCCCGTCTCCTAACCTGTTTGACGTCACGCTAGCGACACCGGCGCGCATGGACAATCCCGCACGGCGCGCCATAGTAAGCACTATGAAACACGATTCCGATGTCTTGATCGCTGGGGGTGGGCTGAACGGGCCTGCATTGGCACTTGCGCTGGCCTCGGCGGGCGTAACCGTCACGCTGGTTGACGCCGCACCCGCGCGCCAACGCGCCACCGATACGTTTGACGGGCGCGCTTATGCGCTTGCGATTGCATCACAGAAATTGCTGTCAACGCTTGGCGTCTGGCAGGGGCTGGCCGATACCGCGCAACCGATGATGGAGGTCAAGGCAAGCGACGGCCATGCCGGCGAAGGCGGCGCGGCGATGTTCCTGCATTTTGACGCGCGTGAGCTTGATCAGGCCCCGGTCGGCTACATGCTTGAGGACCGCTATCTGTATCGCGCCTTTCTGGACGCGATGGAGGCCAATCCCGCGATCACCTTGATACATGACACGCAAGTGACCGAGCAAACCGTTGAACCGGGGGCAATCGTCGCGACGCTTTCCGATGGGCGCAAGCTGCGCAGCAAGCTTTTGGTGGGCGCGGATGGGCGGCGTTCAGGCGTCGCCGAGCGTGCAGGGATCAAGCGCGAAGGCTGGGGCTATGGTCAGACCGCCCTCGTCGCCGCGATTGAGCACGAGTTGCCCCATAACGGCGTGGCGCATCAATTCTTCATGCCGTCGGGACCGCTGGCGATTTTACCGCTCAAAGGCAACCGCTCGTCTATCGTCTGGAGCGAGAAAGACGAAACCGCCCAAGCCATCGCAGCACTGGATGACGCAGATTTCCTCGCGGTTCTACGCCCGCGTTTTGGCGATTTTCTGGGTGAAATCAAGCTGGCCGGGCCACGGTTTAGCTATCCGCTCAATCTGACGCTCGCCAGCGCTTATGCCGCGCCGCGTATTGCACTTGTGGGCGATGCGGCGCATGGCGTGCATCCGATTGCCGGTCAGGGGCTGAACCTTGGCCTGCGCGACGTGGCTGCCCTCGCCGAGATATTGGTTGAGGCCGTGCGTCGCGGCGAAGACATTGGTGCGCTGGATGTGTTGGAACGCTATCAGGGCTGGCGGCGGTTTGATTCAACCACGCTTGCGCTGGGCATGGATAGCGTCAACAAGCTGTTTTCCAGCAACAATCCACTACTTCGTGCGGGACGTGATCTTGGTATGGGGATCGTGCAGGCCTTGCCCGGTCTGCGTCGGGGCTTCATGCGCCAAGCAGCAGGGCTGTCAGGCCCCCTGCCCCGCTTGCTGCAAGGACGGCCGCTTTAATCGTCGCGTTTAACCGTCAAGGCGGCGCGCTTCGTCTTCCAGCAGGATCGGAATGCCGCCGCGAATTGGAAACGCCAAATGGGCGGGCTTTGAGATCAGCTCCTGCGCCTCGGCGTCATAGTGGAGAACCGCATGGGTCAGCGGGCAAACCAGCGCCTCAAGCATGTGGCGATCAAATAGCGGCTTGGCGCGTTCGTTTTGCGCCTCCGCATCCGGTGTATCGGTTCCGTCACTCATTGCAGCTTCTCCTCGCTGCCACCATGCAGCGCATATTCCAGCAAAGTCACTAGGGTTTCGCGCCGGGTCGAAAGGCAGGGAGCCTCAAGCATCGCCTGCTTATCTTCAGGCTCTAGCGGCAGCAGCATGCCAAGAGAATTGATCAGCAATTCCTCTTCGGCCTCTTGCAAAGACTCCCAATCGGTATCGAGCCCTTGCGCCACGAAATAGCGCTCAAGCAAGTCGAAAAAGGCATCGCGATCAAAGCCGCTATCCTGTTCCGCCGGACCAAGATCACGCGCGAACGGCTTCCAGTCGACGGACGCGCAAAGATAGGGCGTGAACCCCTCTTGCTCGTGCAGGAACCGAAAGCGCGAAACCCCCGCGAGCGTGATCATGTAGCGCCCGTCCTCAGTTTCGGAAAACCCGGTCAGACGACCCGCACAGCCAATCGCGTTAAGGTGGTTCTGCCCCTCCGGCCCCTTGAGCGGCTGGATCATCCCGATCAGCCGCTGCGGGGTTTTCATGCAATCCTCGATCATCTGAAGATAGCGCGGCTCAAAGATATGTAGAGGCAGCCGCGCCCGAGGCAGCAGCAGCGCCCCGGGAAGCGGGAAAAGTGGAAGAGTGTCGGGCAGGTCGCCGTGTTTGATCATTCCTCCGAGATAGGTCATCGGGCCGATCAGGCAAATATCATCGACGACAAACGGCGCCGACCCGACTGCACAACCGGATCATTGGGTTTGAGCGCGTCGAAAATCGTGAAAAGCTGCGTCTTGGCCGCGCCATCATTCCATTCGCGATCACGGCGGAACAGATCAAGCAATTGATCAACCGCCCCGGCGGCATCACCCGCCGCATAAAGCGCCTGCGCATAGTCAAAACGAGCCTGATGATCGTCTGCATTGACGTCGACCTTGGCCTTGAGATCATCTAGCGGGCCCGCCGATTGCGCCTGTTTCGCCAGATCAAGCTGTGCGCGCGCGGCCTCAATCGGGGCGGTGTCGGTCAGCTTGGCAGGCACCGCCGCAAGCGCAGCCCCCGCGCCATCCAGATCATCCAAAGCGATGCACGCGCGGATCAACCCGCTGTGCGCCTCGGCCAGTTCCGGGTCTTCGTCTAGGATTGCCGCGAAGGTTTCAGCCGCATCTTCTGCCGCGCCCTCGGTCAGCATCGCCTCGGCCGCCTCGACAGCATCCGCAAGACCGTTATCCGCGCCGCCGCTGGCCTCTATCACCTTGGCGACGAAAGCCTTGACCTCCGATCCGGGCAGCGCGCCCTGAAAGCCATCAATCGGCTGGCCTTGCCAGAAGGCGTATACTGTGGGAATCGATTGCACCCGCAACTGGCCCGCAATCCCTTGGTTCTCATCGACATTGACCTTGGCCATTACGACCGCGCCTTTTGCGGCCATGACCTCGGCCTCAAGCGCCGGACCAAGCTGTTTGCACGGGCCACACCATGGCGCCCAGAAATCAACGATGACGGGCACGGTCTGCGATTTCTCGACGACCTCGGCCATGAAATTGGCCTCAGATACGTCCTTGATCAGATCGCCTGCGGGGGCGGCTTTTTGCGTGGCACCAAGTTCTAACATGTCTCTCACCATCGGGTTCGGAGTTTCCGTTTTTATATGGCGCGCGTGGGTGGAAACGCAAACCCCGAATGTCCTGCGTCAGGTCGTCGCGAGGGGCGGCAAGGCACGCCCGGTCAATTCAAGCACCTGCGCGATCTGCTGTTGCGCCTGCTCAGCCCTGCCCAATTGCCCGTCAATCGCCAATAGCGCCAAGCCATGCGTCACTGACCACAAATACAGCGCCAATGCCGGCGTTTGATCTTGCGGCACCTGTGGCTCAAGCGCGCTGCGCAACGTTGCGAATGCCTGCGTGCGCATTGCTTGCAACGCCGCCCCCGCATCGGATTTCGCAGCCAGCCCATCGGAGAACATCAGCCGATACAGCCCTGGATTGGCCTGTGCAAAGCCGATATACGCCATCCCCATCGCGTGCACGCCACTGCCCGATTGCGCGCCAGCCAACTTCGCTGCGAGTTCGCCGAACCCCTGTTCAGCCACCGCCTGCGCGATGGCCTCGAGGTTGCGGAAATGGTGATAGGCGGCTGGGGCCGACACCCCGACGCGGCGGGCAATCTCGCGCAAGCTCAGCGCGGGCGGCCCCCCGTCTTCGAGCAATACACGCGCGCTGTCCAACAGCGCTTTGCGCAAATCGCCATGATGATAGGTGTCCTCGTGTTGGTCAGTGCGCGACATTGTGTTCAACCCTTATTTTTACAGCGTTAAGATTTGGGCTACCTTTGCACATGTCAATCCAACACAAGGCGATACGATGTCACATATTCCCACATACGTTTATTTTCTGTTCGCAGGTCTGGTCTGGCTGGGCGTCAAACGCCTGCACGCCCGCACGATCCGGGTAGAGCGACTGGCCCTGATGCCCGTCATCTTTGGCGCGTTAGGACTACACGGGTTTTTCGGAATTTTCCCGCAGGCATCGTCATTTGACCTGATACTCGCTGTCATCGGCGGCGCAGCAGGGATTGCGCTGGGCTGGCTGCATGCGGCCCGCTGGAGCGTCAAAATCGACGTCGCCACACGACAATTAACAACGCCCGGCGACCCGATGCTCTTGGTCCTGATCTTGCTGATCTTCGCCTTTGAATTCGCGCTGCATTACGGCGCAGCGGCGGGGACAAGCTGGTTTGCAAGCCCGCTTACGCCACCGCTGGCGGCCGCAATCTGGGCAGGACTTTTCGGGCTAAGCGCCGGGCGAAATCTGAACCTCGCCACACGCTTTGCCCGCGCCAATCAAAGATCGAAGCTGGCAAACACCGGCGCATGATCCGAGGGTTGCTCCCAGCCGCGCGCCGCACGCAAGACGCGGCTGGAATGACCCGCCGCCGCGATATCCGAGGTCGCCCAGACGTGATCCAGACGGCGCCCCTTATCCGCCGCATCCCAGTCGCGCGCGCGATAGCTCCACCACGAATAAAGCTGGCCTTCGGGAATATCCTGACGCGTCACATCCACCCAATCGCCCGCCTCCATCGCAGCGTTCAGATGATCAACCTCAATAGGCGTATGCGACACGATCTTGAGCAGTTGCTTATGGTTCCAGACGTCATCCTCACGCGGGGCAATATTCAGATCCCCCACAAGGATCGCCTTTTTCACACCCTCGGCCCGAAAATGATCGCGCATCTGCGTCAGATAATCGAGCTTTTGACCGAATTTCTCATTCACCTCCCGGTCAGGCACATCGCCCCCGGCTGGCACATAAAAATTGTGGATCGTGACGCCATTTTCCAGCTGCCCCGCAACATGGCGCGCATGGCCAAGATCAGCAAAATCATGCGCCGCGACCTCGGTAATCGGCAGCTTGGACAGGATCGCCACGCCGTTGTAGCCCTTCTGACCGCGCGCGATCATATGGGTGTAGCCCAAGGCGCGGAACGCCTCCGTCGGGATTTTCTCGACCGGACTTTTGCATTCCTGCAAGCAAAGCACATCGGGCGCTTCTTCGCTTAGCAACTTGCACACAAGCCCTTCGCGCAGCCGCACCGAGTTGATATTCCAAGTCGCCAATGTGAACGCCATCACCATCTCCCGTTGCGAAATCCGCGCGATCATGTCGAAGGGTGACCGCCTGCGCAACCGCCCCTTTTCCTCTTGATCCAAATATCTCGACGGGCCTGAGCGAGCCAAGCTGGGGTCAGCGCCCCTTTCGTCTTCACACGTGCAACGATTAAGACCGTGTCGTGTTCTCCCGGAATGCCTGCATTTGACCGCGCCTAAACATTCTGGCATCCCGAAAGCCGGGCGAACGGATCTGGCTCCGGCGCGAGATTGTGGGAATAGCGATGTGGGACTTGAAGATCGTGGCCGCGCGGTTGCGGGCTGGCTGGCGGCATGCGCTGCCGATGCTCGCTTGCCTGATCTTGCTGGCTCCCGCGGCGCAGGCGCAAGAGACGCTGCGGATCGGAGTTCTGGATTACCTCGGCTCGGATCACTCGCTCAGCCATTGGAAGCCCACCGAAGCCGCGCTGGATGCGGCGTTGCCCGGCTATGATTTTCACTTCGAGCCGCTTGATATCCACCAGCTTGACGCTGCGCTTGCGGCGAAAGACCTAAATTTCGTCATCACCAATCCGGGCAATTATGCCGAGCTGGAATATCGCTACCATATCAGCCGCATCGCCACCGCGCAGTCCGATCAGCCCGTGGGCTCGACACTGGTCACGACGCAAGACCTGAAAACTCTCGACGATCTTGCGGGGCGCAAGCTAGCGATCAATGCCCCCGAGGCGTTTGGCGGGTTTCAGGTGATTTGGTCCGAGATGTTGAAGGCAGATCCCCGGCTGCCGAGTAAGGTGCAACTTGAGGTGACGGGCTATCCGATGGAGCGCGCGGCCCAAGCGGTGCTGGACGGGCGCGCCGATGCGGCTGTGTTGCGCCCTTGCATGCTTGAGCAATTGCAGCGCGAAGATCCGGCGCGCTACGGGGCGTTGCACGCTTTTGCCCTGCAGCCGTCAGACGAAACAAGCTGCGCGCTTTCTAGCCCGATCTACCCCGGCTGGCCCTTTGCAAAAACGCCCAAAACCTCGCCGGAATTGGCCAAGAAAGTCGCGATTGCCCTGATGCAGATGCCCTCGGTCAATCAATGGACGGTGCCGCTGGATTACCAACCGGTGCATAATCTGCTGCGCCAGTTACAGCTTGGCCCCTATGCCCGCACCGGTCCGGTCAACCTGCGCGATTTTATTGCCGATTACAGCGACTGGCTGATCGCGCTGGCGGTGGCGTTGATATTCTGGGCGCTTTATTCCGTGCGCATTGAGACACTGGTGCGGCGGCGCACCCGCGCGCTGGACACCGCCAATACGCAACTCAAGCAAGAGATGATCGAACGTGAGCGCGCCGAAACCGCCGACCGGCTGCATATGCGCGAGCTGGAGCATGTCGCGCGCCTGTCGATTTTGGGCGAGATGGCCTCGTCCATCGCGCATGAGTTGAACCAACCGCTTTCGGCGATTTCAAACTATGCGCAGGGTTGTTTGCTGCGGCTCAAGACCGGCAGTTTTACGCAAGCGGATATGGAGACCGCCTCGGGCGAGATAGCGGGGCAAGCCGAGCGCGCCGCCACCGTGATCCGCCGCATCCGCGCCTTCGTGCGCAAGCGCGAAAGCCAGCGCACCCCGATCAAGATGTGTGATCTGCTTGAAGAATGTAGCGCGCTTTATGAGGCGCAGACCCATCGCGCCGGGATCCATGTCGAGGTGATGTGCGCAGAGAGCCTCCCGCAGGTGACCGGCGACCGGGTGCATCTGACGCAAGTGATCCTCAACCTCGTGCAGAACGCGGTGGACGCGATGGCGCAAACCGAGCCTGACCAGCGCCGCATCATGATCAACGCCGAGCGTTCGGATGATCCTGCCCATGGCGCGGGGATCTGCCTGTCTGTGCGCGATCGCGGCACGGGTATGACCGAGACCGCGATGGCCCATTTCGCCGAAGCGTTTTACACCACGAAACCCGAGGGGATCGGGCTGGGGCTGGCCCTGTCGCGTTCGATCATAGAGGCACATGGCGGCTGGATGCGGGCGAAAATCCCAACGGACGGGGTGGGCTTGCGGGTGGCAATCTGGCTGCCGATCGGTGAGGATGAGACATGAGCGACACGCCTGTGATCCATATCGTCGATGATGACCGCGCCGCGCGCGAGGGGTTGGGGTTTCTGCTGTCCTCGCTTGGCTTGACGATTGCCTCTCATGCCAGCGCCGCAGATCTGCTGTCCACGCTGGGCGATCAGGCGGTGGGCTGCATTCTAGCCGATGTGCGCATGCCCGGCATGACGGGGTTGGAACTGCTGGAAGAACTCGGGCGGCGCGACTGCCCGCTGCCGGTGATCATGATTACCGGTCACGGCGATGTACCAATGGCTGTGCGTGCAATGCGCGCAGGCGCGATGGATTTCTTTGAAAAGCCGATCAAGGGCATGGCCTTGGTTGAACGTATCAACGAAGCGCTGCGCATCAGTCGTGAGCGTGCGCAGGCCATAAGTGAGCGCGCCCAACTGACCCAACGCGTTGACAGCCTGACTGCGCGCGAGGGCGAAGTCGCGCGTGCAGTTCTGGCAGGGCGGCAGAACAAACAGATCGCGCATGATCTGGGCATTAGCCTCAAGACGGTTGAGAACCACCGCCACAACGCAATGGAGAAGATGCAGGCCAGCAGTGCGGCCGATCTGGTGCGACTGCTTGTCGCAGCGGGATGGCAGGCCGACTAGGGGTTAACCCCCAGACCCCTCGGGGTTTGCACCGATACCGCGGCGCGGCGCGTCATATTACTGTTCAGGCTGACCCAGTATAGAAAGGATCAGCCCCATGGACACGACCCGCCGCGGCTTTCTTGGCGCGATCGGCAAGGTGACCATCGGCGCCGCCGCCACCGTTGCCGGTGCCAGCAAATCCGCCGAAGCCGCCAGCGCAGACAGCCCCGAGGCCACACCCCATTGGGGCATGGTGGTCGATCTGCGCAAATGCATTGGCTGTCAGGCCTGCACGGTTGCCTGCATCATGGAAAATGACGTTCCCCAAGACGCATTTCGCACCCATGTTTCGGTCTATGAACTGGTCAAAGACGGCCAAGATCCTGCGATGGTGATGCTGCCACGACTGTGCAACCATTGCGATGATCCGCCCTGCGTTCCGGTCTGCCCGGTCGAGGCGACATTTAAGGCCGAGAATGGCGAAGTGTTGGTGGATGCGAGCAAATGCGTGGGCTGCGCCTATTGCGTTCAGGCTTGTCCCTATGACGCGCGCTTCATCAACCATGAGACGCAGGTCGCGGATAAATGCACCTTCTGTTTCCACCGCACGCAGGCGGGGCTGTTGCCGGCCTGTGTCGAAACCTGCGTCGGCGGAGCGCGCAATTTCGGCGATCTGAACGATGCCGACAGCGAAGTCTCGCGGATGCTGCGCGAGAACGAGGTCTCGGTGCTGCGCCCCGAGATGCACACCAATCCCAACGTCTATTATATCGGCTTGGATGACGTTCTGGACGGTCGGGTGGCCGGTGAGGCTGCCTATCATCCCGAGATGGCCGATAGCGCCCGCAGCCATGAGGAGGGTCTGTGATGCAAGTTCAAGTCCACGAACTCGTCGGCACCGTGCATGAGGCCGCTTGGCTGCCTTGGGCGGTGCAATATTTCTTCTTGATCGCGATCTCAAGCACGGCGCTTTTGATGGCGTTGCCGGGCTTTGTGTTCGGCCGGGGAGTCGATGTGCCCAAAGCGCGGCTGGCGCTGATGGTGGCTGTTACCACCGGCATCGTCGCCCCAGTGGCCCTGCTGGCCGATTTGCACCAACCCTTCCGGTTCTGGGAGTTCTTCGTTTACACCCACACGACATCATGGATGGCGTGGGGGGCGTGGATTGTCCCCAGCTACGTCGTGCTGTTGCTTGCCTTTGCATGGGCCATTCACCGCCCCGCCTTCTATGCGATGGGGCAAGAGAGTTGGCGGTTTGCGTGGCTGTTCCGGATCCTGGCGCTGAAAGGCGAGGCAAACGGCTTTGCCCGCCTTCTGGGCCTTGGCGCGGGGCTCGCTGCCCTTGGCATCCTTCTATATACGGGCACCGAAGTCGCCGTGGTGCGCGCCCGCCCGCTCTGGAACACGCCGCTGCTGCCGCTGCAATTTGCCGCCACCGGCTTCGTCGGCGCGCTGGGCGTGATGTTGGTGCTTGAACGCGTCCTGAACCGCGACGGCGCGCTGGAAGAATCGCTTAACCGCGATCTGGTCTTTGCGCTGGCCGTGGTTGGGGGCTTGGGCATCATCTGGTTTACCGTTGCACGCTCGGGCCTCTCGCCTGCACATACCCAAGCTCTGGCCTCGGTCGCGGGATTCCCGATTTGGAAGCAGATCGCCGTTTGGGGCGCGCTGGCCATCGCGGTGCCCTTCGTTCTAGCGCTTGTCGCGCCGCGCAACACCGGCTGGGCGACCGGGCTGATCGCGATCCATGCCGCTTGGATGTTTCGCTGGACGGTCTTCATGGGCGGTCAGGCGGTGCCGAAAGTCGGCTCTGGCCTCTATGACGCGCTGCTGCCCAGCGGGCTTGACGGGCTGATGGGGGTGATTGGCACCTTCGGGCTCTGGATTTTCCTGCTGATCGCCTACACGACCTTCTTCCCTTGGGCCGATGCGACCCCGCCCGCCGGGCGTCGCCCTTCTACGCCCGCTCATCCCGCTCGCTCTGTCTGAGGAGACCGCCATGACCAATCGCCGCAACATTCTTAAAGGTGCCGTCGCGACCGGAGCATTGGCCACGTTCGGTGTGGGCTATGCCGGAACGGTGAAAAAGCTCGTCAAAGGCAAGTGGTCGGGCGAGGTGCCGCGCAATGAACACCTGACCGGCAACTCGATCCCGGCGGAATATACCGTCAATCCCGAAACCGGGGATGTCGTGCTGAACCCCGATCAGGCAATGAGCTATACGATGTGCATCGGGTGCACCACGATGTGCGGTGTGCGGGTGCGGGTGGACAAAAAGGCCAACAAGGTGCTGCGCGTCACCGGCAACCCCTATTCCCCGATGAGCACCGATCCCTTCATCCCCTATGAAAGCTCGGTCGCGGAAAGTTTCGCCGCGATGGCGCAGGCTGGGAAAGGCAATGGGCTGACCAACCGCTCTACCGCCTGCGGGCGCGGCAATGCCGTTTTGCAACAGGTCGAGAACCCGCGCCGGGTGCTGAAACCGCTGAAACGGGTCGGTCCGCGCGGTTCGGGGCAATGGCAGACGATCAGCTTTGAGCAACTGATCGAAGAGGTCGTCGAGGGTGGCGATCTGTTCGGTGAGGGCCGTGTTGCCGGTCTGCGCGAAATCCGCGACCTTGAAACCCCAGCAGTTGAGGGCGCACCCGAATTCGGGCCGCGCGCCAACCGCCTGATGTGGATGAATTGCGTCGATGACGGGCGCGACAATTTCGTGCTGCGCTGGCTTAAGCAAAGCTTTGGCTCAAACAACTTCACCCGCCATGGCAGCTATTGCGGCGGCGCGTTCCGCTCGGGTTCAGGTGCCCTGTTTGGCGACTTTAAGGCAATGCCTCACGCCAAGCCCGATTTCTCAAATGCTGAATTCATCATCTTCGCAGGCACTGCGCCGGGCAATGCGGGCAACCCGTTCAAACGCATCGGCAACCTTGTGGCCAAGGCGCGCTCGGATGGCGATCTAAGCTATGTGGTGATCGATCCGATCCTGAACAACGCGCAAAATGGCCCTTCGGGGGAACGATCACGCTGGATGCCGATCAAGCCCGGCACCGATGGCGCGCTGGCAATGGCAATGATGGCGTGGATGTTTGACAATGATCGGATCAATCACGACTACCTCGCCCAGCCCTCGCATGCCGCCGCCGATGCCGCGGGCGAGGCGAGCTGGACCAACGCAACCCATCTGGTGATCGTGGACGAAACCCATCCGCGCTTTGGGCATTTCCTGCGCGGCTCGGATCTGGGGCTGGCTGTTGAGGGCGACGCCTATTCCGACGCTGATCCCTATCTTGTAGCCTCGTCAAATGGCCCGATCCCTGCCGGAAACGCACCCGCGCCGCTGTTCTTTGAGGGCGAGGTGGACACGGCAAACGGCGGCGTTGCGATCAAGACGTCGCTCACTTTGCTGCGCGAAGAAGCGCATCATCAAAGCCTTGAGGCCTATAGCGACGCCTGCGGCATTCCCGCCGCGAAAATCATTGATCTCGCGCGCGAATTCACCAGCCACGGGCGGCGTGCTGCGGTCGACAGCCATGGCGGGATGATGGGCGGGTCGGGCTTTGCCAATGCCTATGCGCTCAGCATGCTCAATACGCTGATTGGCAACCTGAACTGGAAAGGCGGCGCGATGATCGCGGGCGGCTGGTTCCCCGACAACAAGGGTCCGGCCTATGATCTGGCGCATTTCCCCGGCGCGGTGAAAGCCAAAGGGCTGCCTGCCGGGCGCAATGTGCCCTATGAAAAAACCAGCGAATTTAAGCGCAAGAAAGCGGCAGGCAAGCCCTACCCCGCCGACGGCCCTTGGTATCCCAACGCACCGGGTCTGGCGACGGAGTGGATTTCCACGATGGTGAACCACTACCCCTACGGGGCCGAGGCGCTGATCTTCCGCAATACAAACCCGGTCTACGGCATCCCCGGCGTTGCGCCCTTGGTCGAAAAGCTCAAAGACCCCAAAGTGGTGCCGCTGATCATCTCGATTGATCCCTTCATCAATGAAAGCACGGGGATTTCAGACTACATCGTGCCGGATTCGGTGATGTATGAAACTTGGGGCTTCACCAAACCGTGGGGCGGCGTTGCCACGAAAGCGACCTGTGCGCGCTGGCCGGTGATCGAGCCGAGGATGGAAAAGAATGCTCAAGGTGAGCGCGTCGGGATGGAGACTTTCCTGATCGCGACCGCCAAACGCATGGGACTGCCCGGTTTCGGCGACAAGGCGATTCCCGATGCCCAAGGCAAGTTGCATCCGCTTAATCGCGCTGAAGATTGGTATATGCGGGGCGCGGCCAATGTCGCGATGCAAGGCAAGACGCCGGTGGCACCTGCCAGCGACGAGGATATCGAGTTGTCCAATGTCGCGCGGATCGCGGATGATCTGAAAGCGGTGCTCAAGCCTGATGAATGGCGTCGCGCCGCGACGATCTATGCCAAGGGCGGGCGCTATGAAAACATCGAGCACAGCTATGACGGCGCGCGCGCGACCTATGCGTTTGATAAGCCGATGCTGATCTGGAACGAAGAGCTTGGCAGCTTCCGCCGCGCCACCACCGGCACCCGCGTGCCCGGCACGCCATCATGGCGCGAGGCGGAATTCGCGGATGGCTCGAAAGTATCTGATCACTACGCGAAAGAGGACTGGCCGATCCGGGTGTTCAGCTACAAATCCCCGTTGCAGAACTCGTATTCTGTCGGGGCCGAGGTGCTGTTGCGCATCGTCGCCTCCAATCCGGTGATCGTGGGCAGCGCCCTGGCGCGCGCTCATGGCATCCGCACCGGCGACATGGTGCGGCTTAGCACGCCGGGGGGCACGTTAGACAGCGTAGCGGTGGTCCGCGAAGGCATCGCGCCCGACACGGTGGCAATCGAGCACGGCTTTGGCCATCGCGGCTTTGGCGCGCATGACATCACCATCGACGGTGACACCAAGCCGGGCGATCCGCGACTGGCGGCGGGTGTCTTGCTTAATGATCTCGGGCTGATTGATCCGACGCGCGACAAACCCGGCGTCTGGGTCAACCCGATCTCGGGCACCGCAGTGCGCCAAGGCCTGCCAGCGAAAATCTGGCGCATCGCGTAGCCGCGCACGCCGCGCGCTTGCACCCCGCCTTGTAACTTGACGCGGGGTCCAGGCGAGATCGCAACTTTCATCGGTCTCTGAGTTGCAAGAAAATTGGTCGTCGCCAAGCGCAACGCGCGCACGGCGACGACGAAGGCCGGGGGCAGCGCCCCTATTCAGCCCAGCCCGAGATCGATTTGACGTCGCAAAACTCCTCGATGCCCCAGCGACCGCCTTCGCGCGCACGCCCCGAGGCACCGACGCCGCCAAATGGCGCACCTGCACCGCGATCTTCGCCATTCATCTCGACCATGCCCGAATGCAGCGCCCGCGCCAGTCGATTGCGGCGCGCGCCATCACCGGACTGGACATAATTCGTCAGCCCGTAGGGCGTGGCATTCGCCACTTCGATCGCCTGCTCTTCCGAGTCGAACGGCATGATCGACAGAACGGGGCCAAAGATTTCCTCGTTCATGATCGTCATCGACGGATCGCAATCGGCAAAGACCGTGGGACGCACATAAAACCCGCGATTGAGGTTTTCCGGGCGACCGGGACCACCGGACACCAGCTTGGCCCCCTCAGCGATACCCTTTTCGATCAAGCCCTGGATCTTCTCGAATTGCGATTTGTTCACCACCGGGCCGATATGCTTGCCCTCTTCACGCGGACTGGCAACCTTGGTTTCTTCTGCCGTTTTGCGCGCGATTTCGACCGCGCGGTCATAGGCGGAGCGTTCCACGAGCATCCGCGTCGGCGCGTTACAGCTTTGCCCCGAGTTCTGGAAGCAATGCTTCACACCGCGCGCAACCGCGTCATCATCCGCATCGGCAAAGACCAGATTGGCGCCTTTGCCACCCAATTCCAGCGCAACGCGTTTCAACGTCTCCGCCGACGCTTTGGAGATCAAGCGCCCGGCGCGCGTCGAGCCGGTGAACGAGATCATTTCGATATCGGGATGGCTCGACAGCTGCGAGCCCACGCCCGCCCCGTCGCCGTTCACAAGGTTGAAGACGCCCGGCGGCAAGCCCGCTTCGTCCAAGATCTCTGCAAATAGCAGCGACGACAGCGGCGATTCCTCGGAGGGTTTCAGCACCATCGTACAGCCCGCCAAAATCGCCGGAATCACCTTCAGCGTGACTTGGTTCATCGGCCAGTTCCACGGCGTAATCAGCCCCACAACACCCACCGCCTCATGCGCGATCATCGCGCCCGGTGTGCCATCGCCTAGCGGATGCACCCAAGGGAAGTCCTTTGCAGCCGTGATGAAATTGGCGATGTGATAGGCACCAGCACCAGTTTGGTTCTTGCGCGCCAGATCAATCGGCGCGCCCATTTCAAGGCTCATCGCCTGCGCCATTTCCTCGGAGCGGCGCGCATAGATCTCGGCGATGCGCTCGACAGCGGCAATGCGCTTTGCCGGATCGGCGGCTTTCCAAGCGGGCAAAGCCGCCTTGGCCGCGCTCACGGCGGCATCCGTATCGGCCTGATCGCCCAGTGAGATCACCGCGCATGGTTCTTCGCTGGCCGGATCAATCACCTGATAGTCACGCGCCACCTTCGGGGCCACCCATTGCCCGTTGATATAAAAATCCTGCTTCTCGATCATCGCCGCCTCCTTGGCTGAATACTGACCAAACCTGTCACCGCGCAGAGCCGAGGACAAGATGTCACGCAGCGCAACTTAAAAAGAGGCTCAAGTGTCTGGAAGGGAGCGGTCGAAAGGCCTATATCCGGTCTGACGATGAATTTTCACTGACAGGAGGTTGCCTCATGGGCCTGCGCATCAACGATATTGCTCCCGATTTCACTGCCGACTCGACCGCTGGCGAGATCAAATTTCACGACTGGGTCGGTGACGGCTATGCGATCTTGTTTTCGCACCCCAAAGACTTCACGCCCGTGTGCACCACCGAATTCAGCGCGGTCGCCCAGCTCGCTTCCGAGTTCGAAAAGCGCAACACCAAGGTGATGGGCGTATCCGTCGACTCCGTCGAAGAGCATAAGAAATGGAAAGCCGACATCGAGAAAATCGCAGGCGCGCCCGCGAACTTCCCGATCATCGACGACACCTCGCTGACTGTCTCTAAGCTATATGACATGCTGCCCGCAGAGGCCTATTTGCCCGACGGACGCACGGCGGCAGATTCGGCTTCGGTGCGCACGACGTTTATCGTTGGCCCCGATAAGAAAATCCGCCTGATGATCATCTATCCGATGACCGTTGGTCGCAACTTCGCGGAAATCCTGCGCGCGCTTGATGCCGTGCAAGCCACCGACGGCCAGCCGCTGGCAACCCCCGCCAACTGGATGCCGGGTCAGGACGTGATCGTCGGCCTGTCGCTGTCGACCGAGGAAGCCAAGGCGAAATACGGCGATGTCGACGTGAAGCTGCCCTATCTGCGCACCGTTAAGGTCTGAGGATCACCTTAAATTGTATCAAGCCCCGGCCACCGTGCCGGGGCTTTTTCATGCGCGCTCTTGCGCCCAGTAGTTGCGCTGCGCGGGCGTGTCGAAATCAAACCCGAAACGTTCGATATCGGCGGCATACCAATCGGCAACGATCTGGATTGTGCGCGGGGTATAAAAACTGCGGTAATCGGCCTTGGCGGATCGGTTGCGCTGCGGCGCGGGATCGACCTTGAAATAGGCGGACAGTTCATCGCGCAAATGTTCCAGTCGCAGGATGTCGGCTTGAATCTCACCGACCTCATTGGTCACATAATCAATCTGCGGATACCAACCACGGATCGCGCGGTGCCAGTAAAACGGCTTGTTGCCCCAGACATGGCGCTCTTCGAGAAACGCTTCGAAAGTTTGGGCGGTATAATCCTTGGAGCGCGTCGATTTTTCCATCGCCAGCTTGCCAAAGGTCCAGCGTGACACCGTGCGCGCCCACGGATTGCGCACCACCGCAAAGGCCTGCAAGCGCGCCTGCGCCTTGGGCGACAAATCCCTCCAACGCGCGTGTTGATAGCCGTGGTGCTCGCCATTGGCGTTCATCGTTGCCAGCAATTCCTTGCGATAAGCGCGGTCCTTTAGCAGATAGGGATCAGCGGGCAAGATACGCCCCTGCAACTGCGGATGCTTGCGCAGGCTCACCCCGGCATTTTTGGGGATGTGCAAAAACAAATGAGTCGGGTGACCGAACTGCCAAGTCAGGTAGTTTCGAATCATACGCAGGCCAGCCATTAGCGCCCCCCTTGTTGTGGTGCGGGGTGTATTTCGCGCCGCTGCGCCCCCAATAAGGTGCGCAATCCGATTAGGCCCATCACGATTTGCCGATAGATGCGCCTGACACGAAAGCGCCAGCCTCCGCGCGACGGTCGCGCCACGCTGGAAATTGCGCTGGCGACCGGGATCGGGGCGCTCAGCCCATAGCGTTGCGCCATGTCAATCTGGATCGCTTGCGCCGGGTCGGCCTGCCAGCGCAGCAACCCCGCCGTCTCAACCAGCACTGCATCAGCCAGCGCGGGGACCGCATCGGCGCGCGCCAAAAGCTTGCGCGCCCCTGCAGGCCAAAGCAGATACGCCGCAGCCCCGCTACGATCAAGATACAGCCGCCGCAGACCCGGCAGGTCAGCGTGACGCCGGCCCACGATCTTGCGCCGCCCGCGCGTCTCAAGTGTCGCAAACTCAACATTCAAAGCCGCTTGCACCTGTGCCAAAAACGCCGCCGCACTGTTCATCAAACAAGCGTCATCTTCAAGCACAAGCATTGCGCAGTCTTCGGCGACAACGCGCTGCCATGCGATACGATGTGACATCAGCGTAGCAATCTCGACGCCGCGCAAAGGGCGCTGCCAGCGCGCCCAGACCTGATCATCCGTGGGCGGCGCGATGGCATCAACCGTCACAGCCGCGATCCGCTCAATCTCGTATCCAAGCCGTTCTGCCTGCGCCTGTTGAAACGCCAAACGGGTTGTTTCACGATCAAGATTGATCACCAACGCTTTCATCCCGAATCGGGCCCGGTCTGCGCCGTAAAATCGCCTGAAAACACACGCAGATACGCATCTACCACTGCATCACGACTGAAATAGGCATTCAGCCGCGCATGCGCATTACGCACGAATGTAGCAGCCAGATCGGGCTCATCGCGCAACCGCGCCAGACCCGCAGCAATTGCGCCGTCGTCGTCGATGTCAGTCACGATCCCATCCACGCCGTCGCGCATATACCAATCGGGCCCTTCAGAACGTGTGGCCACCGTGGGCACGCCCGCCTGCCACGCCTCAAGCAAAGTATTGCCCAAGGGCTCGTGGCGCGACGGCATCACGAACGCATCGGCAGCCGCGACATGATGCATCGGCTCGCTCACCCATCCCGCAAACCGCACGCGATCGGCCATCCCCAACTCTTTTGCCAGCGCCACGAGGGCATCGCGTTGCTGGCCATCCCCCAGCAGCCACAGATATGCATCAGGCAGGCGGGCAACCGCGCGGATCAAGGTATCGAACCCTTTGCGCGGCACAAAACGACCTGAGGCGGCGACGACAAACGCCCCTTCTGGTGTGCCCATCGCAGCGCGATCAATCGGGCGCGCATCGACCTTGCGGGCAAAATTCGAGATCGTCAGAACCGGGCGCTGCCAGCCCAGATCGCGACAGCGCGTGGCGATGCCGGGCAGGTTTCCTACCAACACATCGCATTTACCAAAATGCTTAAGGTTTTCCGGAAAATCGCCCATCCGCGCAAGTTTCACGACACCAGGCCAGTCATGCAGCAACCGGCCAGCGCGCGGCATCCACGCCATCACCGCATCGGGTTTCCAATCGCGCACCCACGCGTTTGCACGCCAATGCGCCAGCAGACTTAGCGGCGAAATCCGGCTGAAATTGTTGCGCATCACCGGGCCGAGCGGTGTGATGTCACCCTCCCAAGTCCGGTTCGGGCGGATCACAAAGCGCTGCTCCAGACCGCGCTCGGCGAAAGCTCCGGCGAGGTTAACGAAAAACCGCTCCGCCCCCCCCTCTTTGCCGAAATGGAAATGTAGCACGCGTTTGGGCGTCGCCTTAGTCATCACACGACCAACCTTCCTTGCGCCGGTGACACGCCAGCGCACGACGATAGCGGAGCCCATACCTCAGCGAATGCAGCGCTTGCCCCAAGCCGCCACGCCGACCAGCACGGCGTGCCTTGCCGATAGTGCCCGTCACGGCCTGCTGATCCCCGATGCGCACGGGCGCAGGCAGCACCAACGCCACGCGCAAGCCCGTCTCCCAAACGAATTTCTGATCCTCGTCCACGGGGCGGAAAAACGATGTGGTTTGGGCCAGCAAGCGCTGCGCGGCAGAGCGGGTCAGCGCGTAACCGATCAGGCAGGTGGGCACGCGGTAAGGAATTCCGATGCGAATGCCGGGGATCAGATCACGCGCCTGCGCAAGCGCGACCTGCGGATCAAGCGTGAACAGTTTCACCATATCCCAATCGCGCGCACCGTCGGCTGACAAGGCCTCGATCACGGGGCGCAAAGTCTCGTTTGCCTCGAAATCATCCTCGAAAATGACGCCGCCCTCGGCCGACCCTTCCGCGATCTGACGCCAAGCCTCGATATGCGACAGGTAGCACCCGATTTCAGCCGGCACGAGCGGCTGACGCCCCGCGCGCGCATTGCGCGCCACGTTATAACACGCGTCGATCCGGTCTTGCGGCAATTGCCAGCCATTGACCGCCTCAACCCGCTGAAACGCAACCCCCTGCCCCTCCAGCACCGCCCGCGCCCGATCCATCCGCACGGTGTTATCGGCGAGGTTTATGACATAGGCAGGCCACATGGGTTAGCTTGGTTCTCGGCTGAGCCACACTGTTTTGTGCCGCTTTTCACGCAGGGTAAAGCCACGCTCAACGAGATCAGCCAGCATACCATCAATTGCCTCTACGCCCATGATATGAGGATGCACTTCGATAATCATTTCACGCACGTTAGACAAATCTGCGGCACCGAGTAAGGCAATCTCGGCACCTTCGACATCCATCACCAACACGTTTGCGTTGGTTTCCAGCAAAGCCTGTTCAATTGGCACGCTTTCTACAGTGACCTTCTCGTTTTCAAGACCGCGATCAATGACGGACGAAGAAATAATCTTGGGGTCGCGATAAAAGGTAATTGGGCTACCATCGACCGTAACCGCCTTGAGTATCAAGTTCGGTGATAGTCCGTTGAGCGCGTAGTTTTCGCGAATGATCGGCTCTAGAATGGCGTTCGCCTCGTAGGATGTGACGCGTCCCGCGCTTGCCGCCTGAGTGCAGACAAGCCCAACCACGCCAACCCCGGTGCCGATCTCAATTACCCTGTCATCTCGACGGATAGCTTTCCGGGCAAGTTGCCGTTCAGCGAGCTCGTAGCCCCCTTTGATAATCGCCGTCGCGACCGAACGTGGGATCTTGTCTTCGCTACAAATCAAGCTCAGCCCGTCAAGGCTCGTAACTTTTCGACCAGTGAAACGATGCATCCGAAGACGCAAGTTCCTGAAAGTTGGCTTTTTGAGTGTCACTCGTCTCTCCACGTCATATCTCTCGACCACCTCTCGTTTCGGTGCCCCCCCAGAGTCCAATAGACGACACCCTCTTAGCAGGCAAGCAATACACAGATTAGCTTAGCAGCCTGCCCAGTGCCTGACTGCCGTTATAAAAGCGCGTTCCGCCGAACTTTGGTGAACGCGCCAGCAACACCCCTTGCTCGACAATACGCGCGTAGTGGGCGCCCCCTTCAGCATGCTCGCCCCGATCTGCAATGTAACGGATCTGATCAACCCCATTGGTGAACTTGAAATGCAAAAGCGCCATGCGCGTCTTCGCTAACGGCAGCGATCGAGAGAGTGCATGCGCTCCGTTGTAAAAATACATGCCCGATTTCCAGCGGCACAATGGTATCTTGGTCAAGTTATATGGCGGCACTTTGCGCAGACGTGACCGCAGCGTGTGGCGCAGCAGCGCGGCGCTCAGCCGATTGATCGCGCCAGTTTCATAGCTGCCCCCGACATCACCAAAGCGTCGCACCAGTTTTGCCTCAACCGAACCCGGCACAATTCCAAACGGAGCAAAAGCGCGTTGACGCATGCCACCAATCACTTGGAAATAGGGTGTCGGATATTTTGCGCGAAATTTTCTTGGGCTGGCGATCCGGATGTAGGAATCCGGGCCATCGAAAAGCGGAAATGTATCAATCAACCGCCCCGTTCCGTAGCGATGTTCGCTGAACGGCGCGTCGCAATACATGTCGATCATCGTCGCCTGCACCGCTTCTGCACCCTCGGCCTCTAACGCAGAGACCACCGACAAAAAATCGCGGCTCTCCATGTCAGGATAGACCAGATGTTCGTCGACATCGGGCACGACAACCCAAGAGCCATCGCAATACTCATCAAGCAGCAGGGCACGCCAGAACCGCTTGTCGCGTGAATAACTTGAACCATCGACTGGCGTAAACAGGCTAACGTCCTGTTGCGCTTCAAGCAGCTCGCGTGAGCCGTCATCCGAGCGATCATCAACCATCAGAAAATGATCAACCCCAAGCGAGCGATAATGCGCAAGGAACTCCGGCAAAATGCGCCGTTCGTTGTGTGTCAGCGCAACGCAAGTCAATCGCGCACCGTGTTTACGCTGCGCGGTGACCGGTTTGAGTAGGCTTGTCTGTTCCATGACATCTCCTGCGCGCGGCTTCTATGTATCAAATAGCAAAGGCCCCCGCTTTTGGGCAGGGGCCAGCGCAATTTTCGACAACAGCGTCGCCGCTCTTAGTCTTCTTTCTTCTCGGCCACGATCTCTTGGCCGGTTTCCTGATCGACCATTTTCATGCCAAGGCGCACCTTGCCGCGGTCGTCAAAGCCCAGAAGTTTCACCTTCACTTCCTGACCTTCCTTGAGCAGATCGCTCGGGTGGTTCAGGCGGGTGTTGGCGATTTGGCTGACGTGGACCAGACCGTCGCGCTTGCCGAAGAAGTTCACGAAGGCGCCAAAATCGACGAGCTTCACGACCTTACCGGTGTAGATATGGCCTTCCTCGGGCTCGGCCACGATCGCGTGGATCATATCGTAAGCCTTCTGGATGGCCTCACCATTGGCCGAGGCGATCTTGATGATGCCTTCGTCGTTGATATCAACCTTGGCGCCCGATACTTCGACGATCTCGCGGATCACTTTGCCGCCCGAGCCGATCACTTCACGGATCTTGTCGGTCGGGATCTGCATCGTCTCGATACGCGGAGCATGGGCTGAGAATTCCTGACGGCCAGCCGAAAGCGCCTTGTTCATCTCGCCAAGGATGTGCATCCGGCCGTCTTTCGCCTGCGCAAGCGCCTGCTCCATGATCTCGGGCGTGATGCCCGCAACCTTGATGTCCATCTGCAGCGAAGTAATGCCGTTCTCGGTACCCGCCACTTTGAAGTCCATATCGCCAAGGTGATCTTCGTCACCAAGGATGTCGGTCAGCACGGCGTATTTGCCATCCTCTTCAAGGATCAGGCCCATCGCCACACCAGCCACCGGCGCTTTCAGCGGAACGCCCGCATCCATCATCGACAGCGACCCACCGCAGACCGACGCCATCGACGACGAGCCGTTGGATTCGGTGATCTCGGACACCAAGCGAATGGTGTAAGGGAAGTCGGTCGCTGCGGGCAAAACCGCTTGCAGCGCGCGCCATGCCAGCTTGCCGTGACCGATTTCACGACGCCCCGGACCCATCACACGGCCCACTTCGCCGACCGAGTAGGGCGGGAAGTTGTAGTGCAACAGGAAGTTGGAGCGCGAGTTGCCATGCAGCGCGTCGATGATCTGTTCGTCATCGCCCGTGCCCAGCGTGGTCACGACCAGCGCCTGCGTTTCACCACGGGTGAACAGCGACGAACCATGGGTGCGCGGCAAGATGCCAACTTCGGACACGATCGGACGCACGGTGGTGTTGTCACGCCCGTCGATACGCGCGCCACCGCTGATGATGTCGCCACGCAGGATCGAGGATTCCAGCTTTTTGATCGCCGAGCCAAGGTTGGCATCAGCAAGCTGCTCTTCGGTCAGCTTGTCTTTGATCAGGGCGACAGCCGCAGAGATCGCATTGGTGCGCTCTTGCTTGTCTTTGATCGCAAACGCCGCGCGCATCTCGGTTTCGCCCGCTGCTTTCACAGCCTCATACAGCTCCGAGTAATCGGGCGCTTGGAAATCGAAGGGCTCTTTTGCCGCCGATTCCGCCAGATCGATGATCAGGTCCAGCACGGGCTGCATCGCCTCGTGACCGAATTTCACAGCACCCAGCATTTCGGCTTCCGACAGCTCGTAAGCCTCGGATTCGACCATCATCACGGCGTCTTTGGTGCCCGCGACAACGAGGTCGAGACGCTGCTCGGGGTTCTCGCGCAGTTTCTGCATGTCGTCGACTTCGGGGTTGAGGATGTATTCGCCATCCGCAAAACCCACGCGCGCCGCCGCGATCGGCCCCATGAAGGGCACGCCCGAGATGGTCAGCGCAGCCGAGGCCGCGATCATCGCCACGATATCGGGTTCATTGACCAGATCGTGCGACAGCACGGTGCACATCACCAGCACTTCATGTTTGAAGCCCGGCACGAACAGCGGACGGCACGGACGGTCGATCAGACGCGCGGTCAGCGTCTCTTTCTCGGTCGGGCGCGCCTCGCGCTTAAAGAAGCCGCCCGGCACTTTGCCCGCAGCGTAGTATTTCTCTTGGTAATGCACCGTGAGCGGGAAGAAATCCTGACCCGGTTTCGGCGCCTTGGCAAATGTCACGTTGGCCATGACCGAGGTCTCACCTAGAGTGGCGATAACCGAGCCGTCAGCCTGACGCGCAATCTTGCCGGTTTCCAGCGTGAGCTCTTCTTCGCCCCACTGGATTGATTTTTTAACGATATTGAACATTCAGCGTATCCTGTCTGGGAGCACCCACGGGCCCATCCCGTGTCTCCCGATTTGCATGGCGGCCCCATTGCCGCCGCCCCCTATCCTATTCGCATGTGCCCGGGGGCTTTGGGCGTCACGTCACAGATGGCAGGGCCATACAGGAAAATAAGGGAGTTGGGAAGCATGGAGTTGGGGGGCGGCGCGCTTGCGCAGGGTGTCGCTCAGGTCAGCAATGCGCCAAATCGCGTCACACGGGCCAGCCACGTAATGCCTAGCGATAGAACCATCGCCCCACTGATAGCAAAGAGTGCGAGCGCATACGAGGTCAGGCCAATAAATTGCCCGACTCCAATAACCAAAAGATGATCAAGATAGATCAATAAAGACAGACGCGCGCACCAATCCGATAGCGCTGATTGCGGCAAGCGGATCTGCATCAACAGCAAAGACGCCGCAGTTCCCAAAGCGATCGCACCATTGTCAGAGGCTGGACGGAACGCAAACAGCAGCGCGACGCTGATCACCCAAGGCAGCACAACCCAGCGCCCGCAACGAAAATAGCAATAACCCAAGGTCAGCGGTACGATCCCGAACGCCCATTGCGCAAAGGGTGGCGACAGAACCTTTGCGAAAACGATCATGGCCAATGCACCGACGACCGGCATCAAACCCAATAGCCATTTCGGATGATCTCGCAGGTAAAGCAGGGACACCACGAACGCGAACGGCAAAAACCACAGATGCAAACTGGTGCCAGTCATCAGCATCCATGGCTCCAACCAACCAAGCGGGGGCTCATGGCGAAGCAAAGCCTGAACCATCTTTGCGCCTGAATAGATCAGCGACCAAACGACGAACGGTCTTAATAAGCGCCGCGCCTTGACCTTTAGCGATGCTCGCGACGGCAGCCCCAGCAAGACAAGAAAAAACGGCAAGCCGAGATAGGCGAGTTGATGGCCCGGCGCATTGCTATGAAACCACACAATCGCGAAAGCTGCCAGCAGTCGAATATAGTCCACCGTCGCATTTCTTGGAGACATTCTAACCCATTGCTCAAAAGGCCATTTAACAATTTCGTTGACCCTAGAAACCTTGGCTGAGTATATCAACGATCTTGGCACTGAAACGCCCGCCTCTTGCAAGACGGGCGCTCCTTGATCAGTTTGATCAGTCGGCGTTAATCACTCTGCAGGGATTGCGCGGAACTCTCCGGTGTCGCGGGTCGCAAGGCTGACCGCTACAATCGCAATGAGCGCGGCGATGAAACCGGGGATGATCTCATAGACCCCCGCGCCACCCATGAAGGATTTGTTCAACCCCAAAGCGATCCAGACAATCACCGTCAGCGCGCCCACGACCAGACCCGCCACAGCGCCGATCCCCGTCATGCGTTTCCATGTCAGAGACAGCAGGATCAGCGGGCCAAAGGCTGCACCAAAACCGGCCCAAGCGTTGGACACGAGCCCCAACACTTTGCTGTCAGGGTTGCGTGCGATGATGATCGCCGCGATACCGACCGCCAGCACTGCTAGACGCCCGACATTGACCAAGGTGCGGTCCGATGCTTCGCGGTTGAGAACCATCTTGTAGAAATCCTCGGTCAGCGACGACGACGAGACCAACAACTGACTCGACACGGTCGACATGATTGCGGCCAGAAGAGCGGCATACAGGAACCCGGTGATCAGCGGATTGAACAGCAGGTTCGAGAGGATGATGAAGATCGTTTCAGGATCGGCGACGTTCAGCCCGTTACGCTCGGCATAGGCGCGCCCGAAAATACCAACCGAAATCGCGCCGATCAGCGAAATCGCCATCCAGCCCATGCCAATATTGCGCGCTTTGGGCACATCAGCAACCGAGCGCACCGCCATAAAGCGCACGATGATATGGGGCTGGCCGAAATAGCCCAGACCCCAAGCCACCGCCGAAAGCCAGCCCACAAAGGTCAACCCATGCGTCATCGACAAGTAGTTTGGATCAATCGCCGTTAGGCGATCTGCGGCGGCACCCACCCCATCGCCCTGCCCGGTCGTTAGGATCACGATTGGCATGATCACCAGCGCCAGCATCATGATGCACCCTTGGACGAAGTCGGTCAGACTGACGGCCAAAAACCCGCCGATCACGGTGTAAACTAGCACGATCCCCAGCGTCAGGATCACGCCCGCCATGTAGCTGCCACCAAAGGCACTGGCGAATAGCTTGCCGCCACCGACCAGCCCCGAGGCCGTGTAGACGGCGAAAAACACCACGATGATCACCGCAGAAACCAGGCGCAGCAGTGTGGCTTGGGTGGGGAACCGGTTGCCCAAGAACCCCGGAATGGTGAGGGAGTTGTCATAGCGCTCGGTCTGCTCGCGCAGGCGCGGGGCTACAACGATCCAGTTCACCAGCGCGCCGACAAACAAGCCGATGCCGATCCAGCTTTGCGTCAGGCCCGATACGAACAACGCGCCGGGCAAGCCCAGCAGCAGCCAGCCGCTCATATCCGATGCCCCCGCCGACAGAGCGGCAACGGCGGGGGGCAGATTGCGCCCGCCCAGCATATATTCCTCAGAATTCGAAGTCGATTTTCGCCAAGCGTAAACGCCGATGCCTATCATCAAAACGAAATACGTGGTCAGGCTAATCCAGACGCCAACTCCCATTTGCTCCTCCATGCCGCAAGATTTCATGTGTCCTGTTCACAGGAAACGGTGACATAAAATCTTTGCAAACCGAAGGAAAATTAGGGAAATCACCCTGCCATTGATATTGTTTGGTCAAATCGTCTTTTTAATTTCAGTATTCAGGTGAAATCGCCACAAAAGACGCAGTTTCAGTTCAATCGACTTCTTGAAATTCCGCCAAAACCACAGGCGCGAAAGCAAAACGCCCGCCTCCTAAGAGACGGGCGTTTGCGCAGTTGGAAAACCGACGGCTGTTAGCGGCGCAGACCGAGACGCTCAATCAGCGACTGGTAGCGGGCAGTATCCTTGGCTTTGGTATAGTCGAGCAGCTTGCGGCGCTGCGCGACGAGCATCAGCAGACCACGACGGGAGTGGTTGTCTTTTTTATGCTCTTTGAAATGCTCGGTGAGGTTCGAGATACGCTTGGTCAGGATCGCAACCTGCACTTCGGGCGAACCGGTGTCGCCTTCTTTGGTGGCGAATTCTTTGATCAGCGCGTTTTTGTCTTCAACAGTGATCGACATCGGGATCTCCTTACATTGAGGGTTCGGGCGCAAGCCGGGATGTCGTCCAGCAGGGTCCATAGGCACCCAGCCCTTGCAGGCCGGATGCGCGCGTATAGGCGCGAATCGGCGCGAAGAAAAGTTATATTTCGCGAAACCTGCGCCCTAGAGCCACGCAAATTGCTGCGGCGTGACCAGCAGCACGTCCTCGGCGCTTAGATCGGGCGCATTCAGCACCTCGGACAAACGCACCCCGTTGAGCAAGAGCCAAGACGCGTCTGCGTGATCCTCCGATTGTTCAACCGTTAGCACAGGATCTGGCGTGGTCTGCGGGTCATAGACGATCGCGATTTGATCCTCGCTTGGGGTGTAATCGGCAATCATGGCGGGCGTCGCGGGGTCAATCCATTCGCCCACTGTGAACAGGTCGCCATCGTCACCACCGTTGGCCCAATCGCCCGAACCGATCATCAGCGTGTCAGCGCCGGTTCCGCCATTCAGTAAATCCGCATCGTCACCGTTATCAGAGCCCGCGTCCAGATTGAAGCCAACGATCATGTCATCGCCAGCACCGCCCGACATCTCGTCATGGCCCGCATCACCCGATAGCGTGTCATCGCCCGCATCGCCCTCAAGCGTATCGTCACCGCTGCCGCCGCGCAGCAGATCGCCGTCAGCGCCGCCCGACAGCATATCGCTGCCCGCGCCGCCCATCAGCGTGTCTGCACCAAAGGCACCGACCAAAGCGTCATCGCCATCCTCGGCAACCAGAAGATCATCGCCATCGCCACCATCGAGCGCATCATCGCCCGCGCCCCCAGCCAGCATATCATCGCCCCCATCGCCAAACAGGCCATCGCTCCCGTCCCCGCCCAACAAAGTGTCATCGCCCGCGTAGCCCGCGACCTGATCGTCGCCTGCACCGCCCTCAATCGTGTCGCCCTGCGCATCGCCCCAGACGATATCATCGCCCTGTGACGCCGCAGCGGATATAACGGGATCGACACGCTCTTCGCCCGCGCTGACCTCGGCGGGAACGTCATCAGGGCCAGACACGTTGTCTGGCGTGACCAGGAAATCTGTTGCGGTCGCGAAATCAAGCATACTTGGCGCGTCACTATCGCTGGCTTCATCTTCAACATCCGCGTCAGGCGCGACATCGGAGGCATCTTCGTCCGGCTTGAAAGCCAGCAAACCCGCGGACGTCCCGGCAACGAGGAGCCCCAACAAACCAGACAAAAACAGCATTTCTCACACCTCTGTGAATTTGCGTGATCAATACGCCCTTTCCAGAGGTTTCCCTAATGAAAAAAGGTTAAAATGCTATCGGTTCGTTAACACTGCACGCCGAATGCGATCACGCACACGGTTCGCGCCACGGCTCGGGCTGACGGTGATAGGCGATATAAAGCGGGTGTTTTGGCGCGCCCGATTTGGTCAGTCCCAACTGGTGCAAATCGCGCCCGGCGGCGCGCAGCAAGCGTTCCACTGCGGCCCCGCGATCAAGATGCGCGCCGTGGGCACCCCACGCGCAAATGATCCGGTCGCGCTCTTCGCCTGCCCAATCGACACTGTCGCGGATCATCTGATCGTTTTCCGGTCCAACCGGATCGGCCTGCGCGCGCATCACCTTGGGATCGGTGGCCCGCCAGGCAAAGATATTGGTCACCCGAAACGCGCCAAAGCCCAGCGCGCGCGCACGACGCTCGCAGCGTTCAACGGTCGGATCGTTTTGCACCTCGGTAGCGGTCGAGGGGTTAAGCATAACGAACAGCACGCGCGGCTTGGTTGCGTCCCAGACACGGGTCAGTGCGTAGCGATATTTCTCGCAATCGGAATAGACCGCGATTGAGGGCGCATCGCCTTTGATATGTTCACGCGTGATCATTCGCTCTCTTTATCTTTGGTCGCACCTTAAAACTGGGGGCGCGTAAATGTTACGGGCAGGCGCCTCCGGCGGGAGTATTTATTGCCGGATGAAAGCTAAAGATTAAAGACTCGCGACGGGTGCAACTCTCCCGATTTGTAGATGCCAACGGCAAGCGGTTTGCCCTCGAAACTGGCCCAAGCCTCATCGCCCCATTCAATCGCGTCTGCGGCGGGAATGACCATGCCGGGGTTGCCGTTCTTCAGCCGCACCGCCCCCTCGGGCGTGGCTTTGAGCTGGGGCAGATCGTCAAGACCCAGTTCCAGCGGCAACAGTTTCGCGTCGAGTTCCGGCGTTTTGGCGAGTGCGTCGATCTGCTCAAGACTGATCCCGTCGCTGGCCTCAAACGGCCCCGACCATTCGCGGCGCAGCCACTCGACATGGCCCAAACATCCCAAGGCTCGCCCCAGATCCCGCGCGATTGAGCGCACATAGCCACCCTTGCCACAGACCATTTCCAACTCGACATGATCCGCATCAGGGCGCGCGATCATCACAAGGCTTTCGACGTAAAGCGGGCGCGCCGCGAGTTCCATCTCCTCGCCTGCACGCGCGAGGGCGTAGGCGCGCTCGCCATCGACCTTGACGGCCGAAAATTGCGGCGGCACCTGTTCGATATCACCCTCAAAGGCCTGCAGCGCAGCGCGGATTTCATCATCCGATGGGCGCGCCGCTGACGTTGCGATCACATCGCCCTCGGCATCATCGGTTTTGGTCGACGCGCCGAGGCGCACCACGAACCGGTAGCATTTCAGCGCATCGGTGATGAACGGAACAGTCTTGGTGGCCTCGCCCAGCGCCACGGCCAATACGCCCGTCGCCGCCGGGTCCAGCGTACCCGCATGGCCCGCCTTTTTGGCATCCAGCGCCCAGCGCACCTTGTTGACCACAGAGGTAGAGGTAACGCCTGAAGGCTTGTCCACCACCAGCCAACCCGAAATGTCGCGCCCTTTTTTGCGAGCCATGATCGTCCCTTATCTATGCAGCGCGTCTGCTAGCGCAGGGGGGCGGTGGCGTCAATTGGCAGCGGGTTTGGGTGCGATCAGCGCCACGATTGGCCCCATCGGCAGGCCCAGATCCTCGCGGCCCTGCGCGGGCACCGTCAGGCGAGACACTTTGCCATCCAGATACAGCGCATTTTTCGCCCCAAGATCGTCGCGGAAAAACCGCGCGAATTGGTGGAAGGTCACGGGTTGGTCGGAAATCGCGAACCACGCCGTCTGACCATTCGGCGAAACTCCGACGCCATTGCGAATATTGGTCGAGGTGCCATCGGCGAGAAACTTGGGGTGCAGCGCGCCGTCGATCACCAGCATCGGCCCCGATTGCGTCGCATAGCGGCAATTCGGCGGGTCGGCGGCGAAAGTGCGCGATTCCACGACCGACAGCGCCTTGCCAACGCAAAACACCCCGTTGGGCAGCAATCCGAAATTGCCCGGCCCTTCCGAGGTCACGATTTTATGCTCTTCGGTGCCACCTTCGACAAACAGCCCCACCGGCTTGCGATCAGGGTGATACATCCCCGCATTCATCGCAAAAACAATCTGCTTATCGGTAGGCAGGATCGCCGCCAAACGCTCGGGTGTGCCTATCAACTGGCCATCGGAGTCATTGAGGTAAAGACGCAGATCATCCCCCGCATGCGCCTCGCATACGGTATAGGTCAGCCCGTCGAAATCCATGTCAGAACATGGCGCCGCCGCCCGGGCCCAAACCGGCGCTGCCATCAGCACCAGCGCCGCCACACCCGCCTTAATCGCGCGCGTCGTCATCATCGCCTTCATCGCGCGCCGCAATGTCGCGCTGGACCGTTTCATCGGCAAACAGCCGCCGTGTGTCGTCCATCTGGTCATAGGTCTCATCCAGACGAAACCGCAGATCGGGGACGTATTTCGCCGTCATCTCTTTGCCCAGAAGATGGCGCAGCTCACCCTTGTTGCGCACCAGTGCCGCGATCAATTCGCTGCCACCCTGACCGCCCAAGGGCGTGACATAGGCGGTGGCGACCTTGAGATCGGGCGAACACCGCACCTCTCCCACGGTAACCGAAATCCGGTTGAGATCGGGATCATGCACATCGCCACGCAAAAGCAGATCCGACAGAGTGTGCCGGATCAGCTCGCCCATGCGAAGCTGACGGAGTTTCGGCCCGCGAGCCGCTGAGGAACTGTTCTTAGCCATGGCGCTCACATAATGCCTCGGGCCCGCGCGCGCAACGGGGGGCTTTGCATGGGCGCATGCAAGCGGCTAGATAACGCCAAAGCGTGAAGGAGATGATGTCAGATGAGCAACCTGCCGGGTATCGTAGTCACCGGGGCATCCGGACGGATGGGTCAAATGTTGATCCGCCTCATTCAGGACAGCGACAGCGCACGCCTTGTCGGCGCAATCGAACGCGCGGGCCATGACTGGATAGGGCGTGATCTGGGCGAGGCGATGGGCAGCCACGCCAATGGCGTGATCGTCACCGCCGATCCGCTTGAAGCATTTTCCGGTGCGCAAGCCGTGATCGACTTTACTGCACCTGAGGCCACGCTCGCCTTTGCCAAAATTGCAGCGCAAGCCCGCCTCACCCATGTGATCGGCACCACCGGCATGAGCGCGGATCACATCGCAGCCCTCAAACCCTGCGCGCGCCATGCGGTGATTGTACGGGCGGGCAATATGAGCCTCGGGGTCAACCTGCTGACCCAACTCACCAAGAAAGTCGCCGCCGCCCTTGATACCGATTGGGATATCGAGGTGATCGAAGCGCATCACAACAAAAAGGTCGACGCGCCCTCAGGCACTGCGCTGATGCTGGGCGAGGCCGCCGCGCAAGGGCGTGGAATCGACCTTGCCGAGAACCGCGAATCGGGTCGCGACGGGATCACAGGCGCGCGGGCGAAAGGGGCCATCGGCTTCTCGGCCATTCGCGGCGGCGATATCGTAGGGGAACATGATGTGCTGTTCGCGGGTCAAGGCGAGCGCATCATCCTGCGCCATGTTGCCACCGACCGCGCGATCTTTGCACGCGGCGCGCTCAAAGCCGCGCTTTGGGGACAAGACAAGGCTCCGGGCGAATATGACATGCTCGACGTCTTGGGGCTGTAACCGCCCGCATTCTTCCAAGTGTTTGAAATATCCTGCGGGGGTCCGGGGGTGTAAAACCCCCGGCGCTTCCCACATCGCGCATCGCTCAAAAGTCGATCGCGATGCCCTTTTTCTCCCAGTCGCCATAGCGCACAGGCTCTGGCCCGTCGCGCCCGCCCAATTCCGTGGGCAGCGCTTGACCTTGAGCCGCGCGACGGCGCTCTTCGGCCTCGGCCAAGGCACGCACTGCGGCAGATGGCAGATCGCGTTTATCTTGCGAAGAGTCGGGCGATTGTTCGGAGTTCAGGTCGGACATGGGCTTTGTGTTCCTTGTCAGGGGGCGCGCGCATGATATAGGCCGTTGACCCAATCGCAACAAGCTACAAGGCCGCATCCAATGGCACGACCAGATCCCGCGCGTTTCGCCGCCCTCGGCCTGATCATCGGCGTCACCGAGGATCACGAGAGCCTCTCTGACCAGATTGGCCAAGACGCGCTGGACGGGTTGGAGCCGCCCCAGCGCGCTCGCGCCCAGCGTCTTGCCACGACAACGCTGCGCCATCTAGCACGCGCTGACGGGGTGCTAAAGCCGCATCTGCGGCGTAAACCATCGGCCGATATCATGGCGCTTTTGCGGCTGGGCACGGTCGAACTGCTTGAGGAAAATCAGGCCCCGCATGGCGTGGTGGATGCTGCCGTGACACTGGCGAAATCAGCCGGACCAAAGACCAGCAGCTTTTCGGGGCTTGTGAATGCGGTGCTGCGCAAGGTTTCGGTCGAAACCGAGGCTTGGGCAAAACAACCTGCGCCGGAAATGCCCGGCTGGCTGCGCGGCCGCGTGATGGCCGCCTATGGCAAGCGCGCCGCGCAAACCATGGAGGCCGCGCATCTGGCAGGCGCTCCGCTTGATCTAAGCGTCAAATCAGACGCGCCGAAATGGGCCGAAACTTTGGGTGCAGAGTTGCTGCCCACCGGCTCGCTCCGCTTGAATGCACATGGCAAGCTCACCGATCTTCCCGGTTTTGAAACTGGCGATTGGTGGGTGCAAGATGCCGCTGCGGCCCTGCCTGCGAAATTGCTGGCCCCGACACCGGGCGCGCGCGTTCTTGATCTTTGCGCGGCACCGGGGGGCAAAACGCTGCAACTCGCCGCAACAGGAGCGCAGGTCACAGCGCTGGATATTTCGGGGCCGCGTCTACAGCGGCTGGTCGAAAACCTAGACCGCACCGGACTAGAGGCCGAAATCATCGCTGCCGATGCGCTGAACTGGCAGCCCGATGCGCCCTTTGATGCGATTTTGCTGGATGCGCCCTGCTCGGCCACTGGCACGATCCGCCGCCACCCCGACCTGCCTTTCGTCAAGAACAGTGCAACGATCAAACCGCTCTTCGCACTGCAAGCGGACTTGCTGGATCGCGCGCTGGGCTGGCTCAAACCCGGTGGCAGCTTGGTTTACGCGACCTGCTCACTGCTACCGGAAGAAGGCGAGGCGCAAATCAAATCGGCGCTGGAACGCCATCCAGACCTGCGCGTCATCCCGCCCGAGTTGCCCGGCATCGAGCCAGACTGGATCACCCCCGAGGGCGGATTGCGCCTGCGCCCCGATTTTTGGGCAGATCGTGGCGGCATGGACGGCTTTTACATGGCGCGACTGCAACGCTTGGCGTGATCTGTGCGTCAGACCGGTGACAGCGGGGCGAAGCCTCGATAACGTAGCGCTTATCCCCGGCAGAAGGGCTTTAGAGCGGCAGGTATGAGCAAAGACAGCTCCCAATCATCGGCAAAACTCGCCACGGCGTTGAACCGTCTCGCTGCAGCGCGGGCCGGGCGGGCACGGCCTGCGACCGGTTTTGTCAGCCAGCCCGAGCCGCGCACGATAGGGTCGTTCGCACGCGGACGTCAGCTTATTCAGGGAAATTTCCTGTTTTCCGGCTTTTTGGTCGAAGGACCGGGCGTGAGTATCTGGGATCTGCCGATGCCCGATCCAAGCTTTGAAGAGGCGCTTCAGGGCTTTTCGTGGCTGGATGATCTGGCCGCTGTCGGCGACCGCGAGGCGCGGCTGCGCGCGCAGGATTGGGTCTTTGGTTGGATCACCCGATTTGGCAGGGGCAAAGGGCTGGGCTGGACACCCGATCTGACGGGCTGCCGGCTGATCCGCTGGATCAACCACGCGATCTTGATCCTGAACGGGCGCTCAAGCGCTGATTCGGACCTGTTTTTTCGCGCGCTCGGCCAACAAACGATTTTCCTGTCGAGCCGCTGGAAATCCACCGCCCCCGGCTTGCCCCGATTTGAGGCGCTGACCGGGTTGATCTATGCCGGACTTGCGCTGACTGGGATGGAGCATTACGCCGATCCCGCGATCAAGGCGCTCACGCGCGAATGTGCAACCCGGATTGACGCAGATGGCGCGATTGCCACGCGCAACCCGCAAGACCTGCTGGAAGTTCTGACGCTGCTCAACTGGGCCTGCGAGGCGCTTGAGGCGGCCGGTCGCACGCCCCCCGGCGAAATTCTGGATGCTATCTCGCGGATCGCCCCGACCTTGCGTGCGCTGCGTCATTCCGATGGCGGGTTGGCGCGGTTTCATGGCGGCGGGCGCGGGCTGGAAGGGCGGCTGGATGCGGCGCTGTCGGCCACTGGCGTGCGGGGGGTGCGGCGTGAACCGATGGCGATGGGCTTTTCGCGCATGCAAGGCGGGCGCAGCTCGCTGATCATCGACACGGCGCCCCCGCCGCAAGGGCTGGCCTCGGCCAATGGACACGCCTCGACACTAGCGTTTGAACTGACCTCGGGGCGCCGTCCGCTGATCGTCAATTGCGGCTCGGGTGCGCATTTTGGGCGCGATTGGGCGCGGGCCGGGCGTGCGACTGCCAGCCATTCCACCCTGTCAATCTATGGCTATTCCTCGTCGCGTCTCGGCCCCGAACGGTTGTTTGGTCGCGCGCCGCGCGCCTTCCTTGATAAAGTGCCCCAGAATGTCTGGGCACGTCACGATGACAGTTCGGATAACGGAATGCTGTACGGCCATGACGGCTATGTTGAGACCCACGGCATGACCCATATCCGCGAGTTGAACCTTAGTACCGATGGTCGCGAATTGACCGGGCGCGACACGCTTGGCGCGATGACGCCCGCCGACATCACCCGCTTTGACCAGATTTTCGAACGCGAAGGGCTGCGCGGCATCCCTTTCGATATTCGCTTTCATTTGCATCCCGACTGCGACGCCACGCTGGATATGGGCGGGCATGCGGTATCGGTCGCGCTGCGCTCGGGCGAGATCTGGGTGTTTCGCCATGACGGGGTGGGGGAATTGACGCTGGAACCCTCGGTCTATCTGGAAAAAGGGCGTATTCGGCCCCGTCCGGCCCTGCAGATCGTGCTTTCTGCCCGAGTTCTGGACCGCGCCTGCCAGATCGACTGGACCTTTTCGCAAGCACGCGATAACCCCACGGCGATCGACGCGCCCTGACCTTGGGGCAATTCCAAGGCCGGCCTCGGGCGCTTTCCTGACCACCGCCAAGCGAGGATGCTGCCCGTGACCCGCCCGATCCCCCTGACCCGTGCCCTGATTTCCGTTTCCGACAAAACTGGCTTACTTGATTTCGCCAAAGCGCTTGCGGCGCGCGGCGTTGAATTACTGTCCACTGGCGGCACCGCCAAGACCCTGCGCGAGGCGGGCCTAAGCGTGCGCGATGTGGCCGAAGTGACCGGCTTTCCCGAAATGATGGATGGTCGCGTGAAAACGCTGCATCCGAAGGTGCATGGCGGTTTGCTGGCGCTGCGTGACAACGAAGAACATCTCGCCGCAATGAAAGCGCATCAGATCGAGGCGATCGACCTGCTGGTCGTCAATCTTTACCCGTTTGAGGAAACCGTGGCCAAGGGGGGCGATTACGCCGCGTGTATCGAGAATATCGACATCGGCGGCCCTGCGATGATCCGCGCGGCGGCCAAGAACCACGCCTTTGTGACGACCGTAGTGGATGTTGACGATTACGCGACGGTTCTGGCCGAGATGGACAAGAATGACGGCGCGATCGGCTATCCGTTCCGTCAGAAGCTGGCGCAGATTGCCTATGCGCGCACCGCTGCTTATGACGCGGCTGTCTCAACGTGGATGGCCCGCGCGATTGGCGAGGACATGCCGCGTCGGCGTGCCTTTGCGGGCACCTTGGCGCAGACCCTGCGTTATGGCGAGAACCCGCACCAAACGGCTGCGTTTTACCTTGATGGCACCGACCGCCCCGGCGTGGCCACGGCCGAGCAATTGCAGGGCAAAGAGCTGTCTTACAACAATATCAACGACACTGACGCCGCTTTTGAGCTGGTCGCGGAATTCGGCACCGACAAGCCGACCGTAGCAATCATCAAACACTCCAATCCCTGCGGCGTGGCAACCGGCGACACCGTGATCGAAGCCTATAAGCGCGCTTTTGATTGCGACCGCACCTCGGCCTTTGGGGGCATCATCGCGCTGAACAAACCGCTTGATGCAGCGACCGCCGAAGAAATCACCAAGATCTTCTCGGAGGTCATCATCGCGCCTTCGGTCGAGGACGCCGCGAAAGAGGTGATCGCAAAGAAAAAGAACGTGCGTTTGCTGGAAACCGGCGGTTTGCCCGACCCGATGGCGGAGATCACGACCTATCGTCAGGTCGCGGGCGGCTTCTTGGTACAAGGCAAAGACAATGGTGCGATCACGCTGGACGATCTGAAAGTCGTGACCGAACGCCAGCCCACGCAAGACGAACTCAAAGACCTGCTATTCGCTTGGAAAGTCGCCAAACACGTCAAATCCAACGCAATCATCTACGTTAAAGACGGCGCGACGGTTGGCGTGGGCGCGGGCCAGATGAGCCGCGTTGATTCGACCCGCATTGCCGCGCGCAAAGCGCAAGACATGATGGAGGCCTGTGGTTTCGATCAAACGCCGACCAAAGGCTCCGTTGTGGCGTCAGATGCATTCTTCCCCTTCGCGGATGGCCTAATCACGGCAGCCGAAGCAGGCGCGACGGCAATCATCCAACCGGGTGGCTCGATGCGCGACCAAGAGGTGATCGACGCGGCCAACGAGCGCGGTCTTGCAATGGTCTTCACCGGAATGCGTCATTTCCGCCATTGAATTGTCGGGTTCTGCGCCTAGCTCAGCCATCGAGCGGGGCAGAGCCCTCGATACCAAGCGAAAGCAAAAACCCGATGCAATTGGCAGGCAAAACCGCGGCGAGCGTGCTGGTCCTTGATCAGCTCTCGAAATTCATCGTGGTGCACCAGCTGCAGTTGGATCGCCTTGGCGCGATTGACGTGCTTCCGCCGTGGCTCAATTTCCGCATGGCGTGGAATCGGGGCGTTAATTTCGGGCTGTTTTCCGGCGAAGGCGATATCAGTCGCTGGATTTTGATCGTCGTGGCATTGGTTATTTCAGCTTGGGTCTGGTTCTGGATCGCGCGCGAGCCTCATTCCAGACGCGTCCATCTGTCGGCTGGTCTGCTGATCGGCGGGGCGCTGGGCAACGTGGTTGATCGCATTGCTTATGGCGCGGTAGCCGATTTCATCAACACCTCGCTGCCCGGCTGGAACAATCCGTTTTCGTTCAACATTGCGGATGTCGCCATTTTTCTAGGCGCGCTTGGGCTGGTGGCCTTTACAGGCAAAGAGAAACATCCGACGAAGGACTAAGCGTTTTTCGCAGGTGACGGCGCTGCAATGTTGCGCTAAGACGGAAACGCAAACGGCAACGGGAGTGGTTCATGCAGGTTCGATTCAGCACGCTCGGCATCGCGATGGCAGCGGTCCTGACGCTTGCGGCCTGCGGCAACGACCGCGCGCCGACCCTAATGAATCTGCGCTCGTCGCATCAAGGGCCGGATGAATTTGGCGTTTTGCCGAACAAACCGCTGCAAATGCCCGAAAATCTTAGCCAGCTTCCGACCCCGACGCCGGGGGGCAAGAACCTGACCGATCCGACTCCGGAGGCCGATGCGGTCGCCGCCCTTGGTGGCAACGCCCGTCGGTTGGATATGACGGGCACAGTTCCCAACTCTGATCGCGCGCTGGTTTCGGCGGTCTCACGCTATGGCGCGCAAGCGGGCATTCGCAAGACGCTGGCCAGCGAAGATTTGCAGTATCGCAAGAAGCATGACGGGCGTTTGCTAGAGCGGCTGTTCAGTATTTCGGTCTATTACAAAGCCTATAAACCGATGGAACTGAACCAGACGGCAGAGCTTGAGCGCTGGCGTCGTGCCGGGGCACAAACCCCCGCAGCACCGCCCTCGGGCGAGGCGCAGAAAAGCCACCAGTAAACTTGTGACGAAGATCGGTGATCACGTCACCGTCAGCCCCTTTCATCAGCGCGCATGTATGCTTATCTTGCCACCAACTGTATTTGGTAAGGAGTTGGGCATTGCGCGCATTACTGGTCGCCCTGCTGATATTGGCAGGACTGAGCCCGGCAATCGCCGGAAATGTCTCAACATTTGAGTTACAAAATGGTCTTAAGGCCGTTGTGATCGAAGATCACCGTGCGCCAGTCGTCGTGCATATGGTCTGGTACAAGGTCGGCGCGGCTGATGAGCGGCGCGGTAAATCGGGCATCGCTCATTACCTTGAACACCTGATGTTCAAGGGCACCGACACGATGGCGCCGGGTGAGTTGTCAAGAACCGTGGCGGCAAATGGTGGTTCGGACAATGCGTTCACCAGCTACGATTACACCGCCTATTTCCAACGGATCGCCGCTGATCGCCTGCCTTTGGTGATGAAGATGGAAGCCGACCGGATGCGCAACTTGCGGATCTCGCCCGATGACGCGAAAACCGAACTGCAGGTGATTCTCGAAGAACGCTCGCAGCGCACCGATTCCAACGCCAACGCGCTGTTTTCCGAACAGCAGCGCGCCGCGCAGTTTCTCAACTCGCCCTATGGCACGCCGGTGATCGGCTGGCGCAAAGAGATGGAAGGCCTGACGCGTCAGGACGCGCTGGACTGGTATCACGAATTCTACGCCCCCAATAACGCGATCCTCGTGGTTGCGGGTGACGTAACGCCTGACGAGGTCAAAACACTGGCCGAGAAATATTACGGCCCGCTCAAACCCACCGAAGGGTTGAAACCGCGCGCCCGACCGCAAGAGCCCCCGCAACGCGCGGCGCGTCAGGTCACCTTCAAGGATGACCAGATCGCGCAACCCTATTTTATGCGCTCGTATCTGGCCCCCGAACGCAACCCCGGCGATCAGAAAACGGCCGCTGCGCTGACGGTTTTGTCCGAGATTTTGGGCGGCAATCAGGCGACCTCGGTTCTGGGGCGCAAACTGATTTATGGCGACGGCACCGCGATCTATGCGTCAAGCTATTACGACGGGATGTCGATTGACCCGACGACGTTTAATATTTCAGTCATGCCCGCCAAAGACGTCACTCTGCCCGAGGCGGAAAAGGCGCTGGACAACGCGCTGGCGCAATTCTTGAAAGACGGGATCGACCCTGATCAATTCGCCCGCATCAAAACGCAGGTCAAAGCCTCCGAGATTTACACGCGCGATAATACGCAAGGCCTGGCGCGCCGTTATGGCGAGGCGCTGGCCTCGGGCTTTAGCGTGCAGGATGTGGAAAACTGGCCCGATGTGCTGACCTCGGTCACTGAGGCCGATGTAATGGCCGCCGCGAAAGACCTGTTTCAAGCGCGCGAGTCGGTGACTGGCTACGCCGAGCCCGTCAGCGCGGCCCCGACGCAAGCTTCGGCCCCGATTGCGCCGCCCGTCACGCAGGAGGTCACGCAATGATCCGCGCCGTCTTCACGCTTCCCGCACGGCTGGCGCTGGCGGGCCTGTTCGCCCTGATCCTCGCGCTGCCCGCGCGCGCGATTGAGATCCAGCAGGTCACCTCGCCCGGCGGTATCGAGGCTTGGCTGGTAGAGAACCACGACATTCCGTTCACCGCGCTCGACATCGCCTTTAAGGGCGGCGCCAGTCTGGACGCCCCCGGCAAACGCGGCGCGATCAATCTGATGACCGCCACGCTTGAGGAAGGCGCGGGCCAGATGGACAGCCAGCAATTTGCCGAGGCGCAAGAAGCCTTGGCCGCCCAGTTCGGTTTTGATGTGGGCGACGATTCGCTGGATATCTCGGCGCGGATGTTGACCGAGAACCGCGATAAATCCGTTGATTTGCTGCGCTCGGCCCTGATCAATCCGCGCTTTGAGCAGACCGCCATCGACCGTGTGCGCGCGCAGGTTTTGGCGATTATTGCCTCTGACGCGACGGACCCGAACGCTATCGCTGCGAAAACGATGCGCAAGCTTGCCTTTGGCGATCACCCTTATGGCAGCTCGCTCAACGGCACCATGGATAGCGTCAAGGCGCTGAAGCAAGAAGACCTGTTTGACGCCAAGGCGCGCGTGATGAGCCGCGATCACATGGTGGTCTCGGTTGTAGGTGACATTACGCCCGCCGAATTGGGCCCGATGCTTGACCACCTGCTGGGTGATCTGCCCGCCAAAGGGGCCCCAATGCCCGCCGCGATCACGCCCGATCTGACTGGCGGCGTCACCACGGTCGATTTCGACAGCCCGCAATCGGTGGTGATGTTCGCCCAAAAGGGCATCGCTATGACCGACCCTGATTTCTTTGCCGCCTATGTTCTCAACCAAATCATCGGCGCGGGCGGATTTTCCTCGCGGCTGATGGATGAGGTGCGCGAAAAGCGAGGACTGACCTATGGCATCGCGTCGTATCTGGTCGACAAGGATCTAGCCAAGACGTGGCAGGGCAGCTTTGCCTCGGCCAATGAAAAGGTCGCGCAGGCGATTTCCGTCGTCAAAGAGCAATGGGCCAAGGCCGCGACCGGCAAGGTCACCGACAAAGAACTCGAAGACGCCAAAACCTATCTGACCGGCGCCTATCCGCTACGCTTTGACGGCAATGGCACGATTGCGGGGATCATGACGGGGATGCAGCTCAACGGGATGCCGGTCAGCTATATCGACACGCGCAACGACAAGGTGAATGCGGTGACCAAGGCCGATATCACCCGCGTCGCCAAGCGTATCCTTGACCCATCGGCGCTGCGTTTTGTCGTGGTCGGGCGTCCCAGCGGGCTGAACTGAATTCGCTGGGGATAAGGCGCGCGAATCTGTTGGGTTGGGCCGCGCGCTATGCTATCTCTGGTGGCATGAACCAGCACAACCGCAATATAGGCGCGGATGAGCGCCCCGTCATTCGCCAGCTCGACGATGCTGCCGCCAACCGCATCGCGGCGGGCGAGGTGGTCGAACGCCCGGCCAGCGCCGTCAAGGAACTGGTCGAGAACGCGCTGGATGCCGGAGCCTCGCGCATCGACGTCACCTATTGCGATGGCGGCAAGACGCTGATCCGCGTGTGCGACGATGGCTGTGGGATGACGGGCGATGATCTACCGCTTGCGCTGTCGCGTCACGCGACATCGAAAATCGACGGCTCGGATCTGCTGAATATCCACACGTTCGGTTTTCGCGGCGAGGCGCTGCCCTCACTTGGCGCAGTTGGGCGGCTGACGATCACGTCCCGCCCGCAAGGCTTTGACGCGGCGCAAATCACGGTCGCGGGCGGTGCCATCGGCCCGGTGAAACCCGCCGCGCTGAATCAAGGCACCGTGGTCGAACTGCGCGATCTGTTCTACGCCACGCCTGCGCGGCTCAAATTCATGCGCAGCGATCGCGCCGAGGCGCAGGCGATCTCGGATGTGATGAAGCGTCTCGCGATGGCCGAACCCTATGTCAGCTTTACCCTCACCGATATTTCGGGCGACAAATCGCGCGAGATCTTCCGCGTCGATGGTGAGCAGGGAGAGCTGTTCGATGCCCTCGCCGCCCGGCTGTCGCGGGTGATCGGACGGGCATTTTCGGACAATTCCGTGCGTATCGATGCCGAACGCGAAGGCGTGCAGTTAACTGGCTATGCGGCGCTGCCGACCTATTCGCGCGGCGCGGCAGTGGAACAGTTCCTGTTCGTCAATGGCCGCCCGGTGCGCGACAAGCAACTGACCGGGGCGCTGCGTGCCGCCTATATGGATTTCCTGTCGCGTGACCGTCACCCGGCAGCCTGCCTGTTCCTGACCTGTGACGCCGAACGGGTTGATGTGAACGTGCACCCCGCTAAGGCCGAGGTGCGCTTTCGCGAGGCGGGCACGGTGCGCGGGCTGATCGTGACGGGTCTGCGCCACGCGCTTGCACAGGCGGGACACCGGGCGTCTTCAACCGTGGCCGATGCGACCCTTGGTGCGATGCGCCCTGAACCCGCCGCAGGGCAGCCGCCGCGCATTTATCAGATGGATCGGCCCAGCCTTGGTGCGACGCGCGCCTCGTATGACTGGCAAGCCCCAGCATTCGAGGAAAGCGCCCCCGGCTTTGACTACGCGCCCTCCGCGCGTGCCGAACTAGCCCCAGCGCCCGATGCCCCCGAACTGGTGGCAAAACCGCTGGGTGCCGCGCGTGCGCAGGTGCATGAAAACTACATCATCGCGCAAACCGAAACCGGGATCGTGATTGTCGATCAGCACGCCGCGCATGAGCGGCTGGTCTATGAAAAGCTCAAGCGGCAGATGGCCGAAAACGGTGTGCCCGCTCAGGCGCTGCTGATCCCCGAAATCGTCGAACTGTCCGCCGGGGATGCGGCGCTGTTGCTGGAACATGCCGAGGCGCTTGGCCAACTTGGCCTTAGCATCGACCCGTTCGGCGGTTCTGCCGTTGCGGTGCGCGAAACTCCCGCCGTTCTAGGGGAAATCAACGCCGAGGCGCTGCTGCGCGATGTGCTGGATGAGCTATCCGATCTGGGCGACAGCCAGTTGGTGCAGGCGCGGATTGAAGCCGTGCTGTCGCGCATGGCCTGTCACGGCTCGATCCGCTCCGGTCGTCAGATGCGCGCTGACGAAATGAACGCGCTGTTGCGCCAGATGGAGGCGACACCCCATTCCGGCCAGTGCAACCACGGTCGCCCCACCTATGTGGAGCTGAACCTAAGCGACATCGAAAGACTGTTTGGCCGCACATGATCCAGATCGGAAATATCACTTTGGACCTGAACGATCCGCTGGTTCAGGGGCTGCTTGGAGCGTGCGCGCTGGTCTTGGTGCTGGCGTTTCTCTGGCTTTCCGCGCGCCGCAATCTTGCCGAAGCGCGGGCAGACTTGACCGATGCCATGCCCTATCGCGATGAGGCGCAAAACCTGCGTGAGGCGCTGGCCGCGTCCGAGGCGGCCGCCGAACGCCTGCATGAGGTGGAAACCGAGCTTAACCGCACGCGGGATCAGCTAAATGCCGAATACCGTGCTCGCATCGCCAAATCCGAAGCCTATGACAGCCTGCAACGGGAACATCAGGCGCGGCTTGATGAATTGCGCGGCATGAAAAAGGAAATCGAGGATCGGTTTTCATCGGTCGCCTCGGGGGTTTTGCAAAAGAACTCCGAGACCTTCCTCAGCTTGGTCAGCGAGCGCTTCAAAGCCCATGAAAAGACCGCGCAAGATGAATTGGACCGCCGCCGCGAGGCAATCGAGCATCTGGTTAAACCGCTCAATCTGCGTCTCAACGAGTTTGGCGAGCAGATCCAGTCCATCGAGAAAGCCCGCAACGAGGCATATGGCGCGATCCATCAACAGGTGCGCGCGCTGGCCGAGGGGCAATCCTCACTTGGTCAGGAAACCCGCAAGCTGGTGCAGGCGCTTCGCGCGCCCAAAACGCGCGGGCGCTGGGGGGAGATGCAGTTGCGTCAGGTCTTTGAGATGGCCGGCATGACCGAGAATGTCGATTTCCATCTTGAACATCACATGAATACCGACGAGGGCGCGCGCCGCCCCGATGCGATCGTGCATATCCCCGGCGGCAAAAGTATCGTGGTGGACGCGAAAACTCCGCTTGAGGCCTATCTCGACGCGCTGGAAGCCGCGACGCCCGAGTTGCAAAACGCAGCACTCAACCGTCACGCGCAACAGGTGCGCCAGCATGTCAAAATGCTCGCCTCGAAAGCCTATCAACAGCAGATTGCGGAAACCCCCGATTTCGTGGTGATGTTCATTCCCGGCGAAACCTTTGTCGCCGCCGCTGCCGAGGCTGATCCCGGCCTGATAGAATATGCATTTCAGAACAAAGTGTTGATTGCCAGCCCGACAACGCTGATGGCGCTGGTTAAGGCGATTGCCTATGGCTGGCAGCAAGAGAAAATGGCGAAAAACGCGGTCGAGGTACAAAAGACTGCGCAGGATCTGTATGAGCGCATAAAGACCTTTGGCGGCCATATCGACGCTGTGGGCAAGGCGCTGACCCGTTCAGTGGATAGCTACAACAAGGCTGTGGGGTCGCTTGAAAGCCGCGTGCTGCCCTCGGCACGCAAATTCGAGGCGATGGGCGTGGTCGCCGACGAGGGCCAGTTGGAAACGCCCGCGCTGGTCGATGGCCAGCCCCGCCCCCTTTCGGCCCCGGCTTTTACGCAAGAAGAATAAGCTTTGCCGCTTGCGAAAACCGTGCGTCGGGGTGAAAATGCCCCAAATCGGAGGGACCATGCTTAACATCAGCCCGGCCAAAATTGCGACTGTCATCATGCGCGCGCGCAAATACGACGCCGACGTGCCCGGATCTGGCCATGCCCGCGAATTGCGGGGTTTCATCTCGGCGATGAACGAGGACGAACAAGCCTCGCTTACGGCCGTAATGTGGATCGGACGCGAGACCTTTGACGCATCGGAACTGCAAGAGGCCATCAACACCGCCCGCGCCGAGGCCACTGTCCCCACCGAGGATTATCTTTTGGGCGTCCCCATGCTGGCGGATTATCTGGAAGACGGTCTCAGCGCCCTAGGCATCAGCCTTGAAGAGGCCCAAGAAGAAATTGACCCCTCTGTCTAACCCCCACGACGAGAAATGCGGCCCCCTGAGGGACCGCTGAGGTTGCTCGTCACACTGGGAGTCACTGACAAAGAATGCTTTAAGCGACGAGGCGATAGCCACCTGATTCCGTGACCAACAGGCGCGCATTTGAGGGATCGGGCTCGATCTTCTGGCGCAGACGGTAGATATGGGTTTCCAGCGTGTGGGTCGTGACCCCCGCGTTGTAACCCCAGACCTCATGCAGCAGCACATCGCGCGGCACGACGCCATCGGTGGCGCGATAGAGGAACTTGAGGATATTGGTTTCTTTCTCGGTCAGACGGACCTTTTTATCCTTCTCATCCACCAGCATCTTCATCGCCGGTTTGAACGTATACGGGCCAAGCTGGAAGACGGCATCCTCCGATTGTTCATGCGTGCGTAGCTGAGCGCGCAACCGCGCTAGAAGCACCGGGAATTTGAACGGTTTTGTGATGTAATCATTGGCCCCGGAATCGAGCCCGAGGATGGTGTCAGCGTCGGTGTCGTGCCCCGTCAGCATGATGATCGGGCATTTCACGCCATGCTTGCGCAGTTTCTTGCACAGCTCGCGACCGTCTGTATCGGGCAGGCCTACATCCAGCACGACGAGGTCATAAAGCGCCGCTTTCGCCTTATCGACGGCATCATGGCCATTCTCGGCCTCAAAAACCTCAAAGTCATCGGTTGCGACCAGTTGTTCGGACAAAGCCTCCCGCAGGTCAGTATCATCATCCACCAATAGAATTTTCTTCAACGATGCCATCTTCTTTGCCTCCGATTGCATTTAAAGCATAGCTGTTACCCTCTCACGCATATGGCAAGGGTAGTGAAACCTATCTCACGCGCTCGTGTCGAAACGCGCTTGGTTATTTCAATTTGTTACAGTCAAGGCTATCTGGAAGACGATGAAACCAGAATTTACCCTTGGCCCCAGCCCGACTGAACGGCTCAACCGCGCCCGCGCAGATTTACGCATGGGGGTGCCTGTTGTGCTGGCCGGTCACGGGCTTGCGGTGGCGATCGAAACCCTCAGCCCCGAGCGGCTGGCTGCTTTGAGCACGCTCGGCCCGCTGACGCTGGTGCTAACGGCCCGGCGGGCGCAAACGCTTAAGGCGCGTGTCTATGACGAAGATATCGCGCGAATCGCGGTGCCAAAGGACGCAGATCTCGGCTGGCTGCGCGCGCTAGCCGATCCGGCGGATGATTTGCGCGTGCCGATGAAAGGGCCGCTGCAAGCCGAACGCGGTGGCGATCCCGGTTTTGCCCGCGCCGCGATCCGGCTTGCGAAATCGGCGCAGCTTTTGCCCGCAGCGTTGATCGTCGCCCTACCGCACAGCTCACCGCCGGACCTGACCACGATCACCGTTCAAGACGCGCTGCAGGCCGCCGATATCCCGCAAGCCTTTGCCCCCGTGTCCGCAGCGCGCGTGCCGCTGCGCGCCGCCGAGGCAGGCCGCTTGCATATCTTCCGCCCCGATGATGGCAGCGAAGAGCATTACGCCGTCGAGATCGGTAAGCCCGACCGCAGCAAACCGGTGCTGGCGCGGCTCCACTCCGCCTGTTTCACCGGCGATGTGCTGGGCTCGCTGAAATGCGATTGCGGCCCGCAGCTCGATGCAGCGCTGACCCGGATGGGGCATGAGGGGGCGGGGGTGCTGCTGTATCTCAACCAAGAGGGGCGCGGCATCGGGCTGGCCAATAAGATGCGTGCCTACAGCTTGCAGGATCAGGGCTTTGACACCGTCGAGGCGAACCACCGACTTGGCTTTGAAGACGACGAACGCGATTTCCGCATCGGCGCCGCGCTGCTGAAAAAGCTGGGCTTTAGCGCGGTACGGCTGCTGACCAACAACCCCGCCAAGGTGACGATGCTGCAAGCCAATGGCATCGACGTGACCGAGCGCGTGCCGCTCAAGGTTGGGATGAGCCGCCACAATGCGGGCTACCTTGCGACCAAGGCGGCGAAATCGGGGCATATCCTGTGATGCGCCTAACGCCTTTGGGGCTGCGGTTTCGGGGCCGCCGCTTTCCGGTGCAGATCGGGCGCGGCGGTATCACCACGCACAAACGCGAAGGCGATGGTGCCACGCCCACCGGCACCCTGCGCGTCGTGCGCATATTATACCGCGCCGATCGCCTGTCCGCACCGCAAGACTGGGCCGAGGCGATTGGCCCGCGCGATCTGTGGTGCGACGCGCCCGATCACCCCGATTACAACCAGCACGTCAGCGCGCCCTTCGCCGCCAGCCACGAGCCCCTGCGCCGCGCCGATCCGCTTTATGATATCGTGCTTGTCACCGATTGGAACTACCCAGATGCGCAACCCGGCAAAGGCTCAGCGATCTTCCTGCATCAGCGCCGCCGCGCGGGCTATCCCACGGCGGGCTGTCTTGCTTTTCGCCGCGATCACCTGATCTGGATCGCGCAGCGCATCACGCCCGGCGAGGCGCTCGATATTCCCATTCATCTAGCCACAAATACTCCGGGGTCCGGGGCAGCGCCCCGGTCCGCCCTCGCCTCTCGCGATAAAGCCTAGGAATAATCCCGCGCGCCGAAAATGGCTGACCCAACCCGCACGTGAGTCGCCCCCGCCGCAATCGCTGCCTCAAAATCCGAACTCATCCCCATCGAGAGTTGATCCAGCCCGTTGCGCGCGGCCATCTGGGCCAGCATCGCGAAATGGGGGGTGGGATCTTCGCCCTCGGGCGGAATGCACATCAGGCCCTTTACGGGCAAATCCAGCCCCTGCGCATCCGTGACGAATCGATCCAGATCGTCGGGCAGCACGCCTGCCTTTTGCGGCTCGCTCCCGGTATTGACCTGCACGAACAGATCGGGTGACGCACCGCGCGCTTGCGCCAGCCCGGCCAGCTTTTTCGCCAGCGAGGGGCGGTCGAGCGTGTGGATTGCCTCAAACAGCTCAACGGCGAGTTTGGCTTTGTTGCTTTGCAGCGGGCCGATCATATGCACTGCGCAGCCGGGAAATTCGGCGCGCCAAGCGGGCCATTTACCCTGCGCTTCTTGCACGTAATTTTCGCCGAAAAGGCGGTGGCCCGCGCGTAGCACGGCCTCGACCCGTTCATTCGGCTGCACTTTGGACACGGCGATCAGCTGCACCGATCCGGGCGCGCGCCCGGCGCGGGTCTCGGCTTGTGTGATGCGGTCCTTGATTTCGGCCAATGCCATTTTGCGCCTCCATATAGTGCGCGCAGAAAACACGCTTGGCGCGCAAAAGAAAAGAGCGGGCACAAGGCCCGCTCTTTCCGTCATCTTGTCGCGAAAGATCAGAATGCGAATTTCACACCGAAGTCAGCAACGGTTTCTTCTGCGTAACCGTACTGGATGCCACCCTTGAGGGTCGCGCCACCGAGGTCGTAGTCAGCGCCGATACCGTAAGCGGTGTCGTTCAGGTTCGCCACCGCAGTGTTGTTGGCAACGTAAGCACGGAAGGTGGTTGCGCCCATCGTGTAGCTACCGTAGCCGACAACGGTTTCACCAAGAACGCCAGCTTCGTCGGTGTAGTTCAGGCCGAGATTGATCGCGTCGTTGACTTGGTAAGCCGCACCGATGAAGGCGATATCGTTGCCGTCAACGCCAGCAGCGTTCCAGGTACCAGCCGCAGCAACGGTGAGCGGACCCGAAGCATATGCGAGATACAGCGACGATTCAGCTTTCACACCAGCGCCGTACGATGCGCGGAGCGACGAAGTGGCCTGATCGGGGGTGATATACGACAGCATACCGCTGAAGCCACCCATCGAGTAGGATGCCGAAACACCCATACGATCGCTGTTGACGGTGGTTGACGTCGTAGAGAGCGATGCGCCGGTAGCACCATACCAGTCCGAGTTAAACGCGTAGAAGCTCGAACGAATGTCGCCGAACGACGAGTCAACCAGACCGAGTTCCGAACCGTAAACCAGCGGAGCCGAGTCAAGCGCGGTGTTTGCGTTCCCGACTTCCATGCGGAAACCGCCGTAGGTCGCATACATCAGAGCAGGGGAGACTGTGGAGTCTACTTTGCCATTGTCGTACTGTACGCGAATGCGGCCACCGAAGGTCACGCCGCCGTCGGTTTCCGTCGAAGCGTCGATGTTCAGGCGCATACGGGTTTCGACAGTGGCTTTCGACTTATCAACACCGGGAGCACCCAGAATGAAACCGGAAGTAACACCAGGCTTGCTGTTATACTGCAGACCAAAGCGACCATAGCCCGACAGAGTCACATCAGCGGACGCGAAGCCAGCCGAAAGCACAAGAGCGGTTGTCGCGAAGAGAACCTTTTTCATCGTTTTCCCTCATCTTCTTTTAAACTAAAGGTAACCCCCAACTCCGGGGAAGTCCGAACTGGGTATGACGCTGTTTTCCTCTCAAGCGCCCTTCATTGCAACTCAAAGCGCGGGCCGCGCAGCAAAGCCCCGCAGGATGGTGCAGACATGTCACAGTCGGTTTCGCGACCTGCAGGCCCTTGTTTGCATGGAAAACAGTTCAGTGCCGGAAAAACCTTGTCGCTCTGGGGGGCATAGGCTAGAGACGAGACAACCAACTCTAGTGAGCCGACAGGGACAGCGCCTCATGATCAGCAGACGTCTTTTGCACATCACCGCAGCTCTTGGCCTTAGCCTTGCACTTTCCGCCTGCGGTGGCACCTCTAGTGGTAGACTCTTCTCGGCAAGCCCGGAAGACACCGCAAAGGCAAAGCAGCCAACGAATGAGGTTAACGCGCGCAAGCAGACCAAGATTTGGGATCTGTTTGGCAATACAGCTGACCCCAACATCACCGTCGAGGTGAACAAATACCTTTGGCAGGCGTCGCTGGACGTGCTCAATTTCCTTCCCATCCAAGAGGTCGATCCGTTCTCGGGCGTGATCGTGACGGGTTATGGCACGCCTCCGGGTGGCGGTCGTGCGTATATGGCGACGGTCTATGTGACCGATCCGGCGCTGGATGCGCGGTCGTTGAAAGTGTCGCTGCGCTCACGCAGTGGTCCGGTCTCAGCCGATACGCAGCGCGCGGTCGAAGACGCGATCCTGACCCGCGCCCGCCAACTTCGGATTCGTGATTCGAAGCTGTAAGCAGCCCGCTTTAAGATAGACGGTTTTCAATATCCCCCGCCCGAGCCTGCCTCTGGCGGGGATATTTATGTCCAGATGACGGCTGTGGCTGGACCTTGCCCCCGCGCGCGGTGTAGCAAGCCTGCGCAGAATATGACCGATGAGGGCCCAGATATGTCGCGCTACGAACCAAGCCAAAGCGAAGCGAAATGGCAAAAAGCCTGGGACGCAGCGCAGCTATTCGCCGCGCACCATGATCCGGCCCGCCCGAAATATTACGTGCTCGAGATGTTCCCCTACCCCTCGGGGCGCATCCACATGGGCCATGTGCGCAACTACACGATGGGCGATGTGGTCGCGCGTTATAAGATGGCGCAGGGGTATTCGGTGCTGCATCCGATGGGCTGGGATGCGTTCGGGATGCCCGCTGAAAACGCCGCGATGGAGCGGGGCGGCCACCCCAAGGATTGGACCTACGGCAATATCGCCGACATGAAGGACCAAATGCGTCCGCTCGGCTTCTCGCTGGACTGGACGCGCGAATTCGCCACCTGCGATCCCGAATATTACGGCAAGCAGCAGGCGATGTTCATCGACATGCTGTCTGCGGGTCTGGTCTATCGCAAGAACGCGGTGGTGAACTGGGACCCGGTCGACATGACCGTGCTGGCCAATGAGCAGGTGATCGACGGTAAGGGCTGGCGGTCTGGTGCTGCGGTTGAGCGGCGTGAGCTGACGCAATGGTTCTTCAAGATCTCGGATTACTCCGAGGAATTGCTGGATGCGCTGGACGGCCTCAAGGATTGGCCGGAAAAGGTGCGCCTGATGCAGGCCAACTGGATCGGCAAGTCGCGCGGTCTGCAATTCGCGTTTTCGACCAAGGGTGCGCCCGACGGATTCGAATCGCTTGAGGTCTACACCACGCGCCCCGACACGCTGCTGGGCGCAAGTTTCGCCGCGATCTCGCCCGATCACCCCTTGGCGAAGCATCTGGAACGTCACAATCCCGAGATCGCCGCCTTCGTCGCGAAATGCCGGGCCGGTGGAACCACCGAAGAAGCCATCGAGACCGCCGAGAAACTGGGGATGGATACCGGGATCACCGTGCGCCACCCGCTCAATACCGAGATCGAGCTGCCCGTCTGGATCGCGAATTTCATCCTGATGGATTACGGCACCGGCGCGATTTTCGGCTGCCCGGCCCATGATGCGCGCGATTTCGAATTCGCGACGAAATACGAATTGCCCATCGTTCCGGTGTTCGAACCTCTCGAGGGCGACTACCCGATCGCCGAATTCGTGCCGCTGAAATCCGAGAAGGTCCGCTATACCCGCGGCTTCGCGGGCGACGAAGTGCAAACCGGCGAACAAGGCGTGGCCTCGGCCATCGCAACTTGCGAAGAGAACGGCATTGGCCAAGGCGTGACCAAGTTCCGCTTGCGCGATTGGGGCCTGTCGCGCCAACGCTATTGGGGATGCCCGATTCCGGTCGTGCATTGCGAGACCTGCGGCGTGGTCCCTGAGAAGAAAGAGAACCTTCCCGTCGAGTTGCCCTATGATCAAGACGGCACGCCGATTGATTTTTCGATCCCCGGCAACCCGCTGGATCGTCACCCGAGCTGGCGAGACTGCAACTGCCCGAAATGCGGTGCGCCCGCGAAACGTGAAACCGACACGATGGATACGTTCGTCGATTCGTCGTGGTATTATGCGCGCTTCACCTCGCCACATGCGGCCACGCCGACCGATCTGACGGAGGCCGCCTACTGGATGAATGTTGATCAATATATCGGCGGCATTGAGCATGCGATCCTGCACCTGCTCTACTCGCGCTTCTTTGCCCGCGCGATGGCCAAAACTGGCCATCTACCCCCCGAGGCAATCGAGCCGTTCAATGCGCTGTTCACGCAGGGCATGGTCACGCATGAGATCTATCAGACGCGCGACGCTAAAGGCCGCCCTGTCTATCACCTTCCCGAAGAGGTCGAAGACGGGAAGCTGAAGGCCACCGGCGAAGCTGTCGAGATCATCCCCTCGGCGAAAATGTCGAAATCCAAGAAGAACGTCGTCGATCCGATGAATATCATCGCCGCGTTCGGCGCTGATACCGCGCGGTTCTTTGTGATGTCTGACAGCCCGCCCGAGCGTGACGTGGAATGGACGGCAGCCGGAGCCGAGGCGACATCGAAATTCCTCAACCGCGTGCATCGAATCGCGGACGAGATCGCCGGCTCCGACGCGCCTGCCGATGCGGCCGAGGATGCGGCGCTGCTAAAGGCGGCGCATAAGGCGATTGATGAGGTGACGCGTTCTATCGAGGGATTCACGTTCAACAAAGCGGTCGCGGCGCTTTACGCGCTGAGCAACACGCTGTCGAAATCCAAGGCAGGTGCAGGCGCGAAACGCGAGGCAATGCGTTTGATGGCGCAGTTGATGGCCCCGATGGTGCCCCATTTGGCCGAAGATATCTGGCAAATGCTGGGCGGTGAGGGATTCGTGATTGCTGCGCAATGGCCTGTGGCTGATCCAGCCCTTCTGGTCGAGGACAGCGTAACGCTGCCCATTCAGGTCAATGGCAAGCGGCGCTCGGAATTGACCGTTCCCACGGGCATGGCCAAGGAAGAGGTTGAAAAGCTGGCGCTGGCGGATGAACATGTCATCAAGGCGTTGGCGGGTGGTCAGCCCAAGAAACTCATCGTCGTGCCGGGGCGCATCGTCAATGTGGTCATCTAATAGAAGAACCTTTCTGCTAACCGGGGGCGCGCTGGCGCTGACCGGTTGTGGTTTCACGCCGGCCTATGGCCCGCAGGGTGGGGCGGCTGTGCTGCTGAATGGCGTCTCCCCAGATGCGCCAAACAGCCCAGATGCCTTTGCGCTGGTGACGCATCTGCAAAAGCGTCTCGGCCCGGCCAATCCCAAGCGCTATCGGCTAAGCTACACGATCCAGACCACCGCCACGGGCCAAGGGATTTCAACGGACAACGCCACCACGCGCTATCAGCTAAGTGGCACGGTTGATTACACCCTGCGCGATGGGGCCAGCGATGCGGTTCTACTGACCGGGCGGGTGAATTCCTTTACCTCGTGGTCGGCAAGCGGCACCATTGTTGCCACGCAATCCGCCGAACAAGGCGCCCATACCCGCCTGATGACCATTCTCGCCGATCAGATTGTGACCCGTTTACTGGCGCAAGCCTCGAGCCTGCCGCAATGAAACTGGCCGGGGCCGCTGCGGCGCGCTATTTCGCCAAGCCCGATCCCGACCGCGCTGGCCTGCTGATCTATGGCAGCGATGCAATGCGCGTAGCCTTGCGCCGCCAAGAAGTGATCGCGGCCCTGATCGGCCCACAAGGCGAAGAAGAAATGCGCCTCACCCGGATCGCGGGGGCCGATCTGCGCAAATCGCCATCCCTGCTGCTGGATGCAATCAAAGAGGTCGGGTTTTTCCCCGGCCTGCGCGTCGCCTTTCTCGAAGATGCGACCGAAACCATGTCGGATGCGATCACCACGGCGCTGTCGCAATGGCGCGAGGGCGATGCGCGTATCGTTGTCACCGCCGGATCGCTCAACGCGAAGTCAAAGCTGCGTAAAGCGTTTGAGGGCCATTCGAGCGCCTATGCAGTCGGCATTTACGATGATCCCCCCTCACGCGAGGAAATCGAGGATATCCTGCGTCGTGCGGGGCTGCGGGAAATCGGAACTGAGGCGATGACCGATCTCGTAGCGCTATCGCGCGCGCTTGATCCCGGTGATTTCCGCCAGACGGTGGAAAAAATTTCACTGTATAAATTTGGCGACGACACAGCGCTGACGCCTGCCGATGTTGCCGCCTGCGCGCCCTCATCGGTTGAGGCGGGCGTTGATGATGTGCTGGAAATCGTGGCCGAGGGGCGCGCGCCCGAACTTGGCCCGGTGATCCAGCGACTCGAAAGTCAGGGCGTGCAACCGGTGCTGCTGGCGATCATGGCGCTGCGCCATTTTCGCGCGCTGCACGCGGCGGCCTCGGACCCGCAAGGCCCCGGTTCGGGAATCGCGCGCATCCGCCCGCCGATTTTTGGCCCGCGCCGTGACAAGATGCAGCGTCAGGCACAAAGCTGGGGCATGTTCAAACTGGAAACCGCGCTCAAAGATCTGGTTGAGGCTGATCTGACCCTGCGCTCTGCCTCGCGCGCGCCGCAAATGGCGGTGATCGAACGCACATTGATGCGGCTGGCGATGTTGGCGCGGCGATGAAAACGGCACTGGTCATCGGGGGCGGCCCTGCGGGCATGATGGCGGCCGAGGAACTGGCGCGCGCCGGGGCTGATGTGACCCTGATTGAGGCCAAGCCCACCCTCGCGCGTAAATTCCTGATGGCGGGAAAATCGGGACTGAACCTGACCAAGCAGGAACCGCTTGATGCGTTCCTGTCGCATTACTCACACCCTCAGATTGCCGATATCACCCGTGCCTTCGGCCCCGATGAGATGCAGCAATTCACGCGTGATTTGGGTGTCGATCTGTTCACCGGGTCAACGGGGCGCGTCTTTCCCAAGGTCATGAAAGCCTCGCCGATGCTGCGCGCGTGGATTGCGCGGCTTAGTGCACTGGGCGTCACACCCCGCACGCGTTGGCGCTGGCAAGGGTTTGATGGCGCGGCGCTGGTCTTTGACACGCCGGACGGTCGCAAGACTTTACAGGCCGACGTCACCGTGCTGGCGCTTGGCGGGGCGAGTTGGCCCCGCCTTGGGTCCGATGGCGCGTGGCGGGATTGGCTGATCGAAAAGGGCGTCACCGTCACGCCATTCCAGCCCGCCAATATGGGGTTTCAGATCGCGTGGTCCGATCACATGACGCCGCATCTGGGACAGCCCGTCAAAGGCGCAGCACTGATCACGCCCACAGGTCGCTCACGGGGTGAATTTGTCATTTCAAAGCGCGGCATCGAAGGCGGCGGGCTGTATCAGATCTCGGCGCAATTGCGCACGGGCGCTCCGCTGCATCTCGATCTTGCACCAGATATCGACGCAGATACCCTCGCCCAGCGCCTCGCCGCGATCCCGACCAAGCAAAGCCTGTCCAACCGTCTGCGCCGCGGTGCCAAGCTTGATCCCGTGAAACTCGCGCTTGCGATGGAATGGGGCCGCCCGCTGCCAAGCGACCCGCAGGCGCTGGCCGCTACGCTGAAATCGCTGCCCGTGCCCCTTGGCCCGCCACGTCCGCTTGCCGAGGCGATCTCCAGCGCAGGTGGCATTGCGTGGAACAGTCTCAGTAACGATCTGGAACTCTCCGCCTTGCCCGGCATTTTCGCCGCCGGAGAGATGCTCGATTGGGAAGCACCTACCGGAGGCTATTTGCTGACCGCCTGCCTCGCCTCGGGACGTCATGCCGGACGCGCGGCGGCGCGCCGCCTCTTGTCTTCCCCTGATTGAAATATCTCGGGGTGAATGGCCGGAGGCCAGAGGGGCAGCGCCCCTCTTTGACGCTTAATTATCGCCATCTGGCGACGGGGGGCAGCGCCCCTCCCCCGTCACGTTTCGCCACACGCCTGATCCAGCAGCGCGCGCAGGCCAGCGCGATAGGTGGGATAGCGCAGCGTGACACCCAGATCGCGCTTGATTTTGTCGTTTCGCACCTGCTTGCTTTCAGCATAAAAGCTGCGCGCCATCGGCGATAAGTCAGCCGTTTCAAAATCAATAGCGGGCGGTGACGGCAGGCCCAACAACTCGGCAGCGTAGCCGATCACGTCTTGCGGCGGGGCCGGATCATCGTCGCAAACGTTATACACCGCGCCCGGATCGGGTCGATCTATCGAGGCAAGCAACACCTGCGCGATATCGTCCACATGAACACGCGAGAACACCTGCCCCGCCTTGACGATGCGCTGCGCAGTTCCATTGCGCAGCTTTTCGAACGGACCTCGACCGGGGCCATAAATCCCCGCCAAGCGGAACACATGCAGCGGCAAACGATGGGCGGCGGCAAGTGCCCCCCAAGCGGCCTCGGCCTCGACCCGAGCCTGCCCGCGTTTGGTTGAAGGGGCCAGCGGCGTTGCCTCATCCACCCAACCGCCCGCATGATCGCCGTAAACGCCTGTCGTCGAAAGGTAGCCCACCCAGTCAAGCCGCGCCGCCGCCTGCGCAATCTGCGCGCCCGCCGCCGTCAGAACCGGATCGCCATGCTCACCCGGCGCAACCGAGGTCAGAAGATGGCTCACGCCCTCTAGCGGCAATGCGCCGCCGTCCCAAATTACCGGCTCGACCCCTTGCGCACGCAATCGATCTGCCTTGTCAGCCGAGCGCGTCGTACCGATCACCCGCCAGCCGCGCGCTAGCAGCCGCGGTGCGAGGGTCCGCGCGCTATAGCCATGTCCGATGGAAAGAAGCGTGGGCATCGCGGCCCCCTTTTGCCGAACTGTCATCTGACCTAGGTAGAGCTTGCGTGAACGTATCACAACGTCTCTTGAACCTTCGCGCGGGCAATGACAGGCTGGGACATGGAGCTTAACAACAAAATCAAATCTTGGCCCAAGGCTGCTGCGCGCTTGATTGCCGTTGCCGCTGGGCGTGAGCCTGCCGATCTTGTCATCAAAGGCGGCAAATGGGTGAACGTGCACTCGCGTGAGGTACTGGACGGCTATGACCTTGCCGTGGCTGAGGGGCGCTTTGCCGCCATCGCACCGGATCTGTCAGCCGCCATCGGACCCGACACCGAGGTCATCGAAGCCAATGGGCGCTACATGGTGCCGGGCCTGTGCGATGCGCATATGCACATCGAAAGCGGCATGCTGACGCCGGCGGAATTTGCCGCCGCTGTGATCCCGCATGGCACGACGAGCATGTTCACCGACCCCCATGAGATCGCCAATGTGCTGGGCCTAGCGGGCGTGAAGATGATGCATGACGAGGCGCTGATGCAGCCCGTCAACATCTTCACCCAGATGCCATCTTGCGCGCCCTCTGCGCCGGGGCTTGAGACAACTGGATTTGAAATCACCCCTGAAGATGTCGCCGAGGCGATGCAATGGCCCGGCATCGTGGGCCTCGGCGAGATGATGAATTTCCCCGGCGTGGTTGCGGGCGATCCCAAGATGCTAGCTGAAATCGCCGCCACGCAGAACTCCGGTAAAACGGTGGGCGGGCATTATGCCTCGCCCGATCTGGGGGCCGCGTTTCGCGCCTATGTCGCGGGCGGCCCGGCGGATGATCACGAGGGCACCTGCGAGGAAGATGCCATCGCGCGGGTGCGTCAGGGGATGCGCTCGATGATGCGGCTCGGCTCGGCGTGGTATGACGTGGAAACGCAGATCACGGCGGTCACAGAAAAGGGGCTCGACCCACGCAACTTCATTCTGTGCACCGATGATTGCCATTCAGGAACGCTGGTGCATGACGGGCATATGAACCGGGTCTACCGCCATGCGGTTGCCTGCGGGGCCGAGCCGCTGGTCGCGCTGCAAATGTGCACGATCAACACCGCCACCCATTTCGGACTAGAGCGGGAACTGGGGAGCATCACGCCGGGTCGGCGCGCCGATCTGATCCTGACCTCGGATCTGGCAACCCTGCCGGTTGAGCATGTGATCGCGCGCGGTCGCACGGTCGCAAAAAATGGCAAGCTGCTGGCGGACTGCCCGCACTTTGAGTGGCCCGACAGCGCGCGCGATACCGTGCATTTGGGCAGAATCCTGACTGCCAGTGATTTCGAGATCACCGCCCCCGAAGGCGCAAACACCGCAACCGCCCGCGTGATCGGGGTGGTTGAAAACCAAGCCCCGACCAAGGCACTGACAGTGGAACTCGCGGTCGAAAATGGCATCGTTGGCCCCGATACCGACACAGATATCGCCCAGATCGCGCTGGTCGAGCGTCACCAAGGCACCGGCGGCGTGACCAACGGGTTTGTCTCGGGCTTTGGCTACAAGGGGCGTATGGCGATAGGCTCGACTGTCGCGCATGACAGCCACCACATGATCGTCGTGGGCACCGATCGCGAGATGATGGCCGCCTGCGCCAATGCCTTGGGTAAGATGGGCGGTGGCATTTCGGTCTGGAAAGACGGGGCCGAAATCGCTGCCGTGCCGCTGCCAATCGCGGGGCTGATGTCGGATGACCCAGCCGCCATCGTGGCCGAGCGCGCCGGTAAAATGGTGCAAGCCATGGCCGAGTGCGGCTGCACCCTGAACAATGCTTACATGCAGCATTCGCTGCTCGCGCTTGTCGTCATCCCGGAAATCAGAATTTCGGATCTGGGGCTGGTCGACGTGACGCGCTTTGAACTAACGGAACTCTTTACATGAATGAACCACTGACAACACTCAGCCCGGACGCGCGCGATCCGGAGCAATTCACCGATGCAGCTGCAGCCGTGAAACGCCTCGAAGATCTTTACGAAGAGGCCACGGCCTTTCTGCTGGAGAAATTCAACGACACGCTGGACTCCAAGCGCGCTGTGGCGCGGTTTCGCGCGTTTTACCCCGAGGTGCGCATCACCGTGCCCTCGCATATCAAAAGCGACAACCGGCTAAGCTTTGGCCATGTCGCGGTGCCCGGCGTCTACACCGCGACGCTGACCCGGCCTGATTTGTTTCGCAATTATCTGACCCAACAACTGGGCCTATTGATGCGCAATCATGGCGTTCCGGTGCAGATTGGCCCCTCGAATACACCGATGCCGGTGCATTTCGCGGTAGCCGCGCATCCGGACGTAACGGTGCCGCAGGAAGGCGTGCTGGATTTCAGCCTGCGCGATGTGTTCGACGTGCCCGATCTCGCCTCGATGAACGATGATATCGTAAATGGCATGGCCGGACCGAACCCCGATGGCTCGGGTCATCTGGCCCCCTTTACTGCCCAGCGCGTGGATTATTCGCTGGCCCGGCTGTCGCATTACACCGCCACCCATGCCGAGCATTTCCAGAACCATGTTCTGTTCACCAACTATCAGTTTTACGTTGATGAGTTCGAGGATGTGGCCCGCCAAATGTTGGCCGATCCGAAATCGGGCTATTCCAGCTTTGTTGCGCCCGGCAATCAAGAAATCACCGACCCGCAAGACCAGATTCCCGGCCTTGCGAAACTACCGCAAATGCCCGCCTACCACCTCAAGCGGCCCGATGGGCAGGGGATCACGCTGGTAAATATCGGGGTTGGTCCGTCCAATGCGAAAACCGCGACCGATCATATCGCGGTGCTGCGTCCCCACGCTTGGCTAATGGTGGGTCACTGCGCGGGCTTGCGCAATTCCCAAAGCTTGGGCGATTTCGTGCTGGCGCATGCGTATTTGCGCGAAGATCACGTTCTGGATGACGACCTACCCGTTTGGGTGCCAATTCCGGCTTTGGCCGAGGTTCAGGTCGCGCTGCAAGAGGCTGTGGCCGAGGTTACCAAGCTTGAGGGCTATGATCTGAAAAAGATCATGCGCACCGGCACCGTGGCCACAATCGACAACCGCAACTGGGAGCTGCGCGACCAATCCGGGCCAGTGCATCGCCTGAGCCAGTCACGCGCCATCGCGCTGGATATGGAAAGCGCGACGATCGCGGCGAACGGGTTTCGTTTTCGCGTGCCCTACGGCACGCTGCTCTGTGTTTCCGACAAACCGCTGCATGGCGAATTGAAGCTGCCCGGCATGGCGACCGAATTTTATCGCTCGCAAGTTTCCAATCACCTTTTGATCGGGATCCGCGCGATGGAAAAGCTGCGCGAAATGCCGCTGGAGCGCATCCACAGTCGCAAATTGCGAAGTTTTGAGGAGACCGCCTTCCTGTAACGCAGGAAAATCCATGAAACAAGGCGAAAAGGTCTTGCCTTGCTGAATGAAAACGTGTCGAACATTGCCGACCAACCGTGCAATGCGGACGAACTTGACCCCGGCCAAGCGGGGCGAAGAGAGGAATAAATATGTCGAAACCGATGACCAAGACCCAGCTTGTGGCTGCACTCGCCGAAGCAATGGATGCTGACAAGAAAACCGCTACGGTCGCGCTGGACGCAATCACCGACGTGATCACCAAAGAAGTCGCAGCGGGCGGCGCCGTGACCCTGCCGGGCATTGGCAAAGTGTATTGCCGCGAACGCCCCGAGCGTATGGTGCGCAACCCCGCCACCGGCGAGCAGATGCAAAAGCCCGCTGACAAGCAAGTCAAGGTTACCGTGGCCAAAGCGCTGAAAGACAGCGTCAACGCCTGATCCCTCTTATTGACGAGGGACAAGATACGGACAGGGCCGCAAGCGCAATGACGCGGGCGGCCCTTTTCTTTACCGCAATCAGGCTTTGGGGGACGCATGGATCTGCGCGCAATCGGAATGGGGCTGGCCTTTGCCCTGATGTGGTCGTCGGCCTTTACATCGACCCACATCATCGTGGCACAGGCACCGCCCCTTGCTTCGCTGTCTTTCCGCTTTCTGATCTCAGGGGTTTTGGGCATCGTGCTGGCCCTCGCGCTGGGACAAAGCTGGCGGCTGAACCGGGCACAATGGCGCGCCACGATCCTGTTCGGGATTTGCCAGAACGCACTGTATCTAGGCTTTAACTGGGTCGCGATGACGACGGTTGCGGCCTCGGTTGCCGCGATCATCGCCTCGACCATGCCGCTGATTGTCGGCGCATTGGGCTGGATCGTATTCCGCGAGCGCCTGTCACCCTTGGGGTTGTTCGGGCTGATCGCGGGATTTGCGGGCGTCGCGATCATCATGGGCGCGCGGCTGCAAGGCGGGGTGGACCCGTATGGCCTGATGCTCTGCGTCTTTGGGGCGCTGGCGCTGGCGGTGGCGACGCTGACCGTGCGCGGGGCGAGTTCCGGCAGGGGCGGCGTGTTGATGGTTGTGGGGGTACAGATGTTGATCGGGGCAGCGGTGTTGGCCGTGGTTTCGGTGCTGACTGAGACGATTTCAGTCAATGTCACGCCCAAACTCGCCACCGCCTTCATCTATACCGTCCTTGTGCCGGGGCTTGCCGCGACCTGGATCTGGTTTCAACTGGTTGGACGGATCGGCGCGGTGCGCGCGGCGACGTTCCACTTCCTCACCCCGGTCTTTGGCGTCGCGATTGCGGCGGTCGTTCTGGGCGAGCCGCTGGATTGGCATGATGCGCTGGGCGTCGCGGTGATTGCAGGCGGTATTCTGGCCGTGCAACTGTCCAAACAAAAGGCCGTGCGATGAGCGGCTGGGGCGAATTCATACTGGCGGGGTTTGCGTTTCTCGCCTCGCACGCGATCCCGTCGATGCCGCGCCTCAAGGGCGTATTGGTGGCCACGCTTGGCCTGCGCGGATGGATTGTCGCCTTTTCCACACTCTCCACCGTGCTGCTGTTCTGGCTGATTTTTGCCGCCGGACGCGCGCCTTATGTCGAGCTGTGGCCGCAAGACACTTGGGCACGCTGGCTGGTCAATATCGCGATGCCTTTGGCGATTTTGCTGGGCAGTTACGGGGTGGGCGCGCCTAATCCCTTCGCCTTTGAAGGTCGCGCCAGCGGGTTCGATCCCGTCCATCCCGGCGTCGCAGGGCTAACCCGCCAACCACTGCTTTGGGCGATCTTGCTATGGGCAAGCGCGCATCTGATTGCCAATGGCGATTTGGCCCATGTTATCTTGTTTGGTGCATTTGCGCTGTTCACCGGGGCGGGGATGCGCGCGCTTGAGGCACGCAAGCGCCGTGTCTGGGGTGCTAGCGAATGGCAGCGGCTAAGCGAGCACACAGCGCTGATCCCCTTTGCAGCTCTGCTGTCCGGGCGCTGGCGGCCAAGCGCCCTGCCCTCGCCGCTGCGCCTGATCGTAGCGGTGGCCGCGTGGGGCGCGCTCTATTACCTGCACGCCCCCGTTATCGGTGTCAGCCCGCAGCCTTAGCGCAGAGTCCGCAACAGCTCCAGCGTGGCATAGCCATCGGGCGCAAGGCCCTTGGCCTTCTGATAGGCCACGATCGCCTTGGCGGTGTTCGGCCCGATTTTGCCATCCGTGCCATCAGTATCATAGCCCGCCGCCGTCAGCCGCTCCTGCAACTCGATCTTCTGCGGCGCGCTCAGCGGCTTTCCGGTGCGCGGCCAATCCCGCACGAACGGCCCCTTGCCCTTGATACGATCCGCCAGATGCCCAACGCCGATCACATAGCTATCGGCGGCGTTGTAGCGCGAGATCGCCCGGAAATTCCCGAAGATCATAAAGGCAGGCCCCTTAGCACCCGCAGGCACAAGGATTGAGGCGGGACCGTAATTCGCAATCGATCCGCCCGTCGCCGAGCGCACACCCAGCGCCGCCCATTCCGCAGGCGACTTCTTGGTGCCCTTCCCGGTCAGGCTGTAATTGAAGCCCGCGGGCAAGGCGACCTCGACGCCCCAAGGCTGCCCCTTCGACCAGCCCGAGCGCGCCAGATAGGCCGCCGTCGAGGCCAGCGCATCGGTCGGATCATTCGACCAGATATCACGCTTGCCATCGCCCGTGAAATCGACCGCATAAATCTCATACGAGGTTGGGATGAACTGCGTGTGCCCCATCGCGCCCGCCCAAGACCCGGTCATATGGCGTTCATCGACATCACCCGACTGGATGATCTTGAGCGCGGCGATCAACTGCTTGGCAAAGAACTCACCGCGCCGCCCATCATAGGCCAGCGTCGCTAGTGCGGGGATGATCGCTGTAGTGCCGCGATGCGCACCATAGCGGCTTTCCATGCCCCAGATCGCGACCACGACCTCTTTATCGACGCCGTATTTCTTTTCGATCGCATTCAACTGCGGGCCATATCGGCGCAGCATCTGCTGACCGTTTGCGACCCGTTCGGGCGAAACGGCGCTATCGAGGTAATCCCAGATCGACTTGGTGAACTCAGATTGGTAGCGGTCGCGCTCAATCACCTTGGGATTATAGCGCACATCCGCCATCGCGCGGTTCCACGTCGACTCGGTGATGCCATTGGCCATCGCGCGCGATTTGAACCCGCGAAGCCACGCTTCAAAGCGCGCCTCGGTCGCGGGATCGGTAGCGGGGATCGCGTCAGCCATGGGCGTTGCCCCTTTGGCCATCGGTCGCGGCGAGGATTCGGGCGAGCCTGCACAGGCCGCCAGCCCAGAAAACGCGATAAAACTCAGAGGGATAAGATAGGAAAGGTTTGCCATGTTCTGCCCGAATGTTTGCCATTTCGAAACAGTCTAACAGGCGCATGGCGCGTTACAACGGAACTCGTCGCGCCGGGCGGTTTATTGCAAAGGCTTTTTCTCATCGCCGTAATAAGGCGTCATCTGCGCGACGATCACAGAGTTCTCGGCCAGCGCGCGATCCATCAATTCGCGTTCCTCATCGGGGATTTCATGGCCCTGCTCTTCGCGCTCGGCAATCGTTCCGTAGCCCGTCACATCAAGCGGTGCTAGATCAGCCTGCTTGAGGATCGCAACGGTTTCGCGCACCGCCTCGGCCTCATCGACGCCGCTCGCATAGCACAGCAAGCCCGCCCCCGAGGCCCCTTTGGGTAAACCATCATTCGGCGCACGCCCGACCTCGACCAGCAGGGTAAAGACCTGCTGGCGAGACGGTTTTTTAGCGGGTTTTTCGGGATTGTCGGCCATCAATCACGCAACAAATCATTGATGCCGGTTTTCGAGCGCGTCTTGGCGTCGACGCGCTTCACGATCACCGCGCAATAGAGGTTGATGCCATTTTTCGAGGGCATCGTACCCGACACGACCACCGAATAGGGCGGCACTTCGCCGTAGGTCACATTGCCGGTTTCGCGGTCCACGATCTTGGTCGACTGGCCGATATAAACGCCCATGCCCAGCACCGAGCCTTCGCGGATGATGCAGCCTTCGACCACTTCGGACCGCGCGCCGATAAAGCAGTTATCCTCGATGATCGTGGGGCCAGCCTGCATCGGCTCCAGCACGCCGCCAATTCCGACGCCGCCCGAGAGGTGCACGTTCTTGCCGATCTGCGCGCAGGATCCAACTGTCACCCAAGTATCCACCATTGTGCCGGTATCGACATAGGCACCGAGATTGACGAAGGACGGCATCAGAACCGCGCCCGGCGCGATATAGGCCGAGCGACGCACCACCGCGTTGGGCACCGCGCGGAAGCCTGCAGACTTCCACTGGTTCTCGCCCCAACCGGCGAATTTGCTGTCGACCTTGTCATACCAGCTGCTGCCTTGCGGACCACCCGACTGCATCTCCATGTCTTTCAGGCGAAAGCCCAGCAGAACCGCCTTTTTCGCCCATTGATTGACATGCCAATTGCCGTCTTCCTGCTTTTCGGCCACGCGCAACTTACCGCTGTCCAGAGCGTTCAGCGTGTCCTCGATCGCCTCGCGCATCGCGCCTTTGGTCGCGGGCGTGATCGTGTCGCGGGCTTCCCAAGCGGCTTCGATAGCAGTTTCCAGCGCGGCGTTGGACATGTCGATCTTCCTCTTTCAGGTGGCCTTTATCGAGATCAGCCTATAGTTGGTCAAAGCCAAACGCGCAATGAGCAGGACTAGTATGAAAGACGATCGCCGCCACCCGTTCCGCGACAGCCAAGAAGACGCTGCCGCCGCGAACCGCATCCCCGATACGCCGCAAACGCGCGCGCCCGCTTATCGGCTTGCCTTTACCGACACCGATTTCCTGATGCGCGAAGAGCTGCGCCCGGTGCGGCTGCAACTGGAGTTGCTGAAACCGCAGTTAATTTTGGACGAGCGCGGGATCGAAAGCACGATCGTGATGTTTGGCGGCGCCCGCATTCCCGCACCCGAAAACAAAGATAGCGCCAAGACGCCCTATTTGGCGGAACTGACCCGTTATTACAACGAGGCACGGAAATTCGCGCAGGAGATGACTGAACGTTCGATGCAGGATTATGGCCGCCAGAACGTGATCTGCACCGGGGGCGGGCCCGGCGTGATGGAGGCGGGCAATCGCGGCGCACACGAGGCGGGCGGTCAATCCATCGGGCTTAACATTGTGCTGCCCCATGAACAGGCGCCCAATGAATTCGTGACGCCCGATCTGGCCTTCAACTTCCACTATTTCGCGATCCGAAAGATGCATTTCCTGATGCGCGCCAAGGCAGTTTGCGTCTTTCCCGGTGGGTTTGGGACGCTTGATGAAATGTTCGAGGCACTGACCCTGATCCAGACGAAGCGAATGGCGAAGATCCCCTTCATCCTATTTGGTCGCGAGTTCTGGTGCGAGATCATCAACTGGGAGCGTCTTAAAGAAGCGGGCACGATTTCGCCCGAAGATCTGGATCTCGTGAGCTTCGTCGAAACCGCCGAAGAGGCGGTGGCAATCATCGACGGTTGGGATTACGAGAACTGCGCCTGAGGTGGTGGCTTACAGCCCCGTCTCGGCCGCGATCTGCGCCTTGGATTTGCGCGACCGCTCGGTTGCGGATTTCAACTGGCCACAGGCGGCCATGATATCCTCGCCGCGCGGGGTGCGGATCGGGCTGGCGTAACCGGCCTTGTAGATAATCTCGGAAAAGCTTTCGATGCGCTGATAGTCAGAGCGTTCATAAGGCGCGCCGGGCCATTCGTTGAACGGGATCAGGTTGATCTTCGCGGGAATACCCTTGATCAGTTTGACCAAACGATGGGCATCTTCGTCGCTATCGTTGATCCCCTTGAGCATGACATATTCAAACGTGATGCGTTCGGAATTAGACAACCGGGGATACTCGCGCAGCGTATTCAGCAGCGTCTCGATGTTCCAACGCTTGTTGATCGGCACCAAACGATCGCGCACCTCATCGGTGGTCGCGTGGAAAGACACTGCCAAGAGACAGCCGATTTCCTCGGCCGTCTTGGCGATTTCCGGCACCACGCCCGAGGTCGACAGGGTGATCCGACGGCGCGACAATGTCAGTCCCTCATTGTCCATCACGACCTGCATCGCATCGCGCACATTGTCGAAATTATACAGCGGCTCGCCCATGCCCATCAGCACGACATTACTGATCAAACGCGTCTCGTTCTTGGGGGTGTTCTGCTCGGGCCACTCTCCCAGATCATCGCGCGCCACCATCACCTGCCCGACGATCTCACCCGGCGTCAGATTGCGCACAAGTTTTTGCGTGCCGGTGTGGCAGAACGAACAGGTAAGCGTGCAACCGACCTGACTGGAAATGCACAACGTACCGCGCGAGTCTTCGGGGATATAAACCGCCTCGACCTCATGCCCGCCCGCGATGCGCAGCAGATATTTGCGCGTCCCGTCAGTCGAGACCTGTTTCGTGACGATCTCGGGCAGAGTGATTTCAAACTTTTCCGCCAACATCGCACGGTAATCTTTGGCGAGATTGGTCATCAAAGCAAAGTCGCGCACGCCCCAATGATATATCCATTGCCAGATCTGCCCCAACCGCATTTTCGCCTGCTTTTCGGGCGTTCCCGCTTCGATCAATGCATCGCGCAACTGCGCACGCGTCAAGCCGACAAGATTGATCTTTCCGCCCTCGGGCAATTTGCGCGGAATGGTGTGCACGTCTTGCGTGATCGGTGCATTGGGCTGGGTCATGGCGCGTTTCCTCGAAATCAAGGGCCTCATATAGGGGATTCGCCCCCGCGCGTGTAGCGGAAAACCAAAAAAATAACGCCCCGACCAGCGGCCAGGGCGCATTATTGAATTTCGCGGCGCTTATTTGCAGCGCGTCGCGGCCTCGTCTGTGGCAGCGGTAAAGCCCATCAATGAGAACGTATCTTTGGTCTGGGTGCCCCGGCCTGAATGTGCCGTGAGGGTCACTTCGCTGCCCGATTTGAGCGCGGCGACCACTTTGGCATCCTCACCCGGAGAACCAGCCCACGCACCTTCACCATCAGTGAAAAGCGTGAATTTATTTCCGCTTACGTCCAACTCGACCGTCGAACCCGACGCGAAGGGATACCCGCCACGGAACGAAATTTCTGGCGCCTTGCCGGGGCGATAGGTCACGAAGAGCAAGATATCGCCACGGCGCACTTGCACAACTTTACCGTCCTTGGTGTTGACCGTTTTCTTCGGTTTGGACACGCCCCAACACTCTTTGGGATTGTCGTCGACAAAGACACTCCAATCGGTTTCAGCAGCGACCCGATTGGTGCTTTCTTGCGCGACCGCACTATGCGCCACCCCAAATGTGAGCCCAATCACGGTCACGACCCGCAGACACATATTTTTCATGCTTACAGCCTCCAGCTGCCATTTGCCTCTGCATCGCCCGGGCTGATCACCCTTTTCTTGCTGGCGGATGCGTTTTCCACTCGATAACACCTGTTTAACCGATAAATGCCTAGAGGGAAAACCCCTGGTTGGCGAGAAATCGCGCATAAGATGAGGAGTTTGAAAATGGCAGCGGCACCGATGATCGAGTTTTGGCGTGGCGGGATGCTGGAATCCTTCCACTCGGGTCACGCTGTTGTCTTCGGACCCGACGGGATCGAAGCAGCCTGGGGCGATCCTGAAGCCGTAATTTTTCCGCGTTCATCCGTGAAGATGATCCAAGCTTTGCCCTTGGTCGAGAGCGGCGCGGCAGATGCCGCAGGGTTGAGCGAACGCCAACTGGCCTTCGCCTGCGCCAGCCATTCTGGTGCAGCTTTACATCGCGATGCGGCGGCTGAGTGGCTAGCAGGTTTGGGTATGCGCGAGGAAGACTTGCGCTGTGGCACCCATATGCCATGGGATACGGCCGAAAAAACGCGACTGGTCTGCTCGCATGAAGCGCCCTGTCAGTTGCACAACAATTGTTCAGGCAAACATGTCGGATTTCTCACGCTCAACCGACATTTGCGCGGTGGCTCGGAATATGTCGAGGTTACCCATCCACTCCAGCAAACGATCAAAACGGTGTTTGAGGAAGTGACGGATGTGACCTCTCCGGGGTTCGGGATTGACGGTTGTTCCGCGCCAAATTTTGCAACGACGGTGACGGGGTTGGCACGCGCGATGCAATTGTTTGCAGCCGCCAACCCTGAGGGTTCAACGCGAGAGCGCGCCGCCGCCCGCCTGACCCAAGCGATGGCGACCTTCCCTGAAATGGTCGCCAATGACGGGCGTGCCTGCACGGAATTGATGCGCGCGATGGGGGGAAAGGTGGCGGTGAAAACCGGTGCGGAAGCGGTTTATATAGCGATCCTACCGGAACAAAAGCGCGGCATCGCCCTCAAGATTGTGGATGGCGCGACGCGCGCCTCGGAAGCCGCAATTACGGCATTGCTGATCCGGCAGGGCGTACTGGATCGCAATCATCCGACGGTAGAGACGTGGCTTACCGGCGCGCAAAAAAACTGGCGTGGCATCGTTACCGGGGAAATTCGCATTGCACCGGGATTTGGCTGATCGCTAGAGCAGTAGCGACAGGCTTCCACTTGAGGCGTTTTGCAGCAAAGTTAGTGCCGCATCGCTTGAGCTGATTGCGCTAGTCGTGCTGAGTTGCGAGCGCAGCAAAAAGTCGCGCGTGAGCTTTTCAAGTTTGTTGCCATCGCTAAATTGCGCCGGGTCGGTGGAGCCATAAAGCTGCTTGGACTTTGCTGAATACATCCGCACCTGCGCATCTACATCTAGCGAACCAACACTACTTGGCAGGCCGAGCGCCGTCTGGAACACGCTACTCATCGTCGAAGACCCGATAATGGTATACCATTTTGTCGTTTCTGAATTAACTTTGGCAGCGAGTTCGGGCAAATCGCGCTGCAACGTCAAAGCAAGACGCATGTCATTATCGCTATCACCGACCGCGATTTCGAATTGGCGCGTTTCGTATTGCGCCAGTATCTCGTCTGAAAAATTCGATAGTGTCGTGCGTGGAATAGTATAGTCACCAAACCCGAAAGCTTGCGTCAAAGCGAGGTAAGTCTTGTCGGACAGCTTATTCGCAAGCGAATCGGTATCGAGCGAGCCTTCATCCAGAACTTTGCGAATGAAAAACTTATTGTCGATATCATCGTCTAGGCCGAATGCGCCCAGCGCAACCGTCAAGAGCCGGCGATCATCCACCAGCTCTTGAGCAGTCGTGATAGAGCCGATCTTTTCGCGAAAATAATCCTCGTTGCGTTGTATATCGCTTGAGTTGGAAAACGCCGCTTGCTGCTTCTCCATCGTGCGATTGAGGAAACTCCACCCGGCGAACCCCGTGAACGGAATGATCGGCTGATAGCTCATTGTGGATGAGCGGCCAAAAGCCGCGCCTCCCGTGGCAGAAGGCTGCGCAGGAATTTTAGCGCTTGATAGGGCTGCCCTTCCAGCACCGCGTGGCTTGCCGAGTTCAACTGCGCACGACTATCAAAATCTGTTAGCACTTGGCTTAGCTGTTCGATGCCGCGAAGAAGTTGCATTTTGGCGTCTTCTGGCTCGGCATCTCCAGACAGCACGAGCTGCGCGATATAACAGACGCGCCGCACCGGGGTGTTGACCTCTTCAGGGTGGATCGCATCGCGAAGCCGCAAGATGTGCGCGTTGGGTGTCATGATCGCAAGCCGCGAGCGGCGCTCGCCATTTTCGATCACTGCGCCGTTGATCAGCACCCGCTCTTTGGGAGCAAGTTTTAGAACAAGACCGCTCATGCCGCGCCCCCCTCTTGGCGGAGACCGCGCATGATCGACGTGTTGATTTCAATCAGAATATCAACCGTGGCCTCCCCCGCCAAAACCTTGCGGCTATGGGTCTGCGTGAACTTGTTGAGATAAAACAATCGCGCGCGCAGATCGTTGGGTAGTTCATTTTCAGGATCGGCAACATCTGACGCGAGCACCGTCCAAAGCTTGCGGTTGTCATAAACCGCAGTTGCGAGGGCGGGAAATTGCGCCTTTCCGGCGTCGGCAGCTTGTTTCAACCGCCGTGTGATACGCGCAAATACTTCGAACTCGGTGCCGCGCGCGGTACGCGCGGGTTGTTCGGGGTTTGCATAGGCCGTTTTGGCCAAGGTTGTAGCGAACACGGGAAATCCTTCCTGTGACTGAAGCCATCAAATCGCGGCTTTGCCGCGGCGAAAGGGGGCGCCGGATTCGGCGCCCCGATTTTTTATTAGCGGAACAGCGACAGGATGTTCTGCGGTTGCTGGTTGGCAATCGACAGCGCCTGAATACCCAACTGCTGCTGGGTTTGAAGCGCTTGCAAACGGGCCGAAGCCTCTTCCATGTCAGCATCGACGAGCGAGCCGATACCGTTCGTCATCGCATCCACTACCTTGCCCACAAAGCTGCTCTGGTTGTCCAGACGGGCAGCCGAAGCACCCAAGGCAGCAGCGCCACTCACAGCCGTCTGAATGTGGGTCTCGATCGCCGCAAGTGACGTGTTCGCAGCAGTCGCATCGGACACGTCGATGTCGGACAGGTCAAGATTCGCTTCGAAGTCAACCGACGCGACATCAATAAACTGTGCGCTCACACTATTGTCGGCAGCACGATCAATCGATGAGAGAATTTTGATACCCGCCGCCCCCTCTGTGTTGAGAAGGTTGGAGCCGTTGAATTGCGAACCGCTGATGATAGATGTGACCTGATTCGTGAGCTCAGTCACTTCGGCTGTGATCTTAGTGTGGTCAACGTTCGTTCCTGTAGCCGATACGATTTTCTCTTTAACTTGCTGAAGAAGATCAGTGATCTGCTCTGCGCCGTCCACTGCAACGGCCACCGTTGATTCACCTAGTGCCAACGAATCCGAAATGGCATTGAAGCCGCTGACATCTGATTCCATCACTTTCGAGATGGCCCAGATGGCTGCGTTGTCTTTTGCCCCGGCAATCGATTTACCGGTCGAGATTTCCGATTGCGTGCTCGCCAGATTAGAATTGATGCCTTTGAGAGTTTGCAGTGCAACCATGGCACTGCTGTTCGTCAGAATGCTGGACATATCATATTCCTAAGTTTTTGGCGCTTTACGCCAGATTTTCCAAACCGTTCTTTGAAACGGCGCTCATGTCATTCTGACCTTTGCGCAGCGATTTATCGCGACGCGCCATCACCTGTGATGCAGGGCTAGATTGCACAGCTTGCCCTAATGAATTGCTAAGGCCGGCGCTGTGGCCGGCCCTAATTCGATAGAATTTTCTTTAATGATTAATGGCTTATACACGATGTTCGAGAGAGCCATCGCCGCGCCGGATCGGGTTCATCTTGCCGGATTTATCATAAGCGTTGAACCCTTTGGAGGCGCTTAGAATTGCTTTCAAACGACGCTGCGCCGCGCGCACGCCCTGCAATGCGGCCGCCAGCAGGCGATGGTTTTCTGCCGCAGTGCTTTTCAACTCCTCAAGGCGCGTGGGATCAGCCCCCGCCAACTCGGCAATCAGAATCTCCTTACGATTCGCCATCTCTGCGAGGCTCGAAAAATCGCCCGTGCGAATCGCATCTCTCTCAAGACGCAGCAAATCGATCAACTCCGCCGTTTTGTCATTTTCAGTTTCGTACATTTTCATCCTCTCGCGCTTTCATCGCCTCAAAAATTGTTTCCGCCAGACCAATTCCACCCGCCCCGGCCATGAGCTGTGACTGCTCCTGACGCAGGAATGAGGCGAATTGCTCTTCGCCCACGCCCCCGCTGAACGCGCCCTCCATCTCTCCAAGACCTGCGTGTTTCAGCATCTCGGCCAGAAAGTTTGCCTCAAGTTCGATCGCAGCCGCGCGCATCGTCTCCTCGTGTTTTGTCTTTGAGGAGAGTGGCGCGCCACCTAGCGGGATCGGTTGAGTCAGGGTCATGGATGGCTCCGATTGATGCTATTTTTTTTGAATGTGCCATGGCGGGGTAAAGAATCAGTAACTCTCTGCTGACATGTTGGGACAGCCGCAGACAGAAAGTCGTGAGAATCATGATTCCACTTGCCACCCGAGACATGCTGACAGTGAAAACCGCGCCATCGAATCGAGATGTCAGCGCGGCATGGCCTCAATCGGCCTCGCCTGACATGCACTTTTCTCTCGAGTTTGGGCTTAGGGGGCCGACGTCCGTCGGGCGGCAAGAGCAGTGGAAAAATGCTGTGCAACAGGATCCGGCTGGCAGGGCCGAAGATGTCGAGATTGCTTCCAATTCCACGGGGCAACTCATTCACACATTGGCCCAGGCACCGAATTCAACGTCAAAACAGGCAAGCGAAGGGCGTGGCGCCTTCGCGGGCAAGCCGAATTTCGACGATACTTCACTTCTGAATCTGGCCGTACAGATGCCACTAGAACATTCGTTCGCCAACCTTGCATCGAATACCGGCGAGAGGAACTTGGCAGCTGCAATCACGGACGCGACGCAAACGAATTCGTTAAGTCAGATGTCGCCATACGATCCGACTCAAACGGCCTTCCAGTTCATTAACACAGAATTGGCCACGACGGCTCTGCCGAGTTCGTCTGCAGAAGCGCTGGCGCGTACAGCGGCGCCACTCGAAACAGCTGTCACGTCGCTTGACGGTGCTCACAATGCCGGGCGTCAGTCGCAGCAAACGCCGATAGGTGATCTGCTGGACAATGAAGCCCTAGTGACGAAACCCGCATCGATGACGACGGATGGGGAAGCGGTCGCACAAAACCCGCTGAAGACGATACCCAATCGCTCCGACATCTCGACTCCCGGAAAAGGCTTCGCATCTGGTGCTCGGCTTGAACAGAGTATTTCTCAGAATAAGGCTTTATCAGACGCCCTAAAGCCAGCCTTTCAAGACTTACCCGATAATAGCCTTGGCTTGACGCATGATCGGATGGTCGCGATGCCGGAGCAGCCTCCTATCGCCAATTTGACGACTTTGCCCAATGCTGCCCCGTCCACGCAAGTGCCCGGAGCCGAGCAACAGGCGGCATCTTTGCAGTATGCCACGCGCCACGTCCTCGCCCACGCCGCGACGATCCAGTCCGATTCGAACGGGGCAAATATTAATGCCCCTCAGGCGCGTGGCGCACAGTTACTGGCGGCCCAGACCGAAGCCAGCACAACCACGCAACCTGCGCCACTACAGGGTGCCACGCCCCAATCTGGTGCTGAGCCTGAGCTCGGGATGACGAGCACACCATTTCAGGTGAGTGCCATTCGCAAGGCTCAGAGCGGGTCAATAAATGCGGCGTTTCTTGCACCACAATCAGGGCCAGCATCCGACGATACCTCACTGCTTGAACCTGCGCTGTCTCGTGATTTTTCTGCCGTTGGCGAGACGCGTACAGACGCACGGCTAGATCGACTTGCCACGTCTCCGCAGGCTTCTGCGTCTCACTCGCAGATAAGTGCGGCAGCCCCACAAGCTGCGAGCACAATGCTGTCCAATAATCCGCAAGCGGCCCAAAATATCGCGACGCGCTTACAGGACGACGAGACGAGATTCGATCCGATCGATGATGTTCCCTCCGATACCGCAGTCGCGGCCCATGCCACCGCCGCCGCGCGTGGCGAGGCAATCGGAAACATCAGTTTGACAGCACCTACCATGGCCCAATCTGTCAGCCGTCAAATCGCGGCTACCGTTGTCCAGATGGGAGATCAACCTGTGGAGATCGCGCTTTCCCCCGAAGAGTTGGGAAAAGTTCGACTGGTTTTGCATGCGTCAGAACACGGCATGGTCGTGACTGTGCAAGCTGAGCGGCCCGAGACGCTTGATCTAATGCGGCGAAATATCGGCATGCTCGCCGCCGACATGCGCGATCTGGGTTATAGCGAGTTGAGTTTCAATTTCGGCGATCACCCCCAGCAGCATTCCGGTCAAGCCGAGTCCGAAGCCACGGCACAGGGCCTCAACAGCGGTGGCAATCGTAACGTTGAGACCGTCGCACCCATTCCCCACGCCCCCAAGACCCCGCATGACGCGAATGCCTCTGGGCTTGATCTGCGCATCTAGGAGACCGCAAATGACCACTATTTCCTCTGTCGCCGCCACGACGACCACAACTGCAAACCAGTCGAGCACCAGTTCGCGTTCGGAAATCAGTGCAGATTTCCAAACTTTTCTGACGATGCTGACCGCGCAGTTGCAAAACCAAGATCCGCTAAATCCGGTCGACAGCACCGATTATGCCACACAATTGGCGACCTTTTCAGGGGTCGAGCAGCAGGTGAAAACCAACGATCTGTTGGAATCTCTGGCCGCGCAACTCGGTGCTTCAGGCATGTCGGAATTGGCGGGATGGGTCGGTATGGAGGCGCGCACAGAAGCGCCCGCTTGGTTTGATGGCAGCAGCCCGGTGACGCTGGCCCCTAACCCCGTTCGCGGCGCGGATCAGACTGTGTTGGTAGTGACGGATGCCAACGGCAACGCGATCTCGCGCGAAGCCATCTCGACAACCAATGAGCAGTTATCATGGGCGGGGCAGGACGGTTCTGGCGGCACGCTTCCGGAGGGGCTCTATTCGTTCAGTCTCGAAAGCTACAATAGCGGAACGCTGATCGATACGAGCACAGTCGAAACCTATGGCCGCATTACCGAGGCGCAAGGCAGCGCAGATGGCACGCAACTGATCCTAAGGGGCGGTACGGTCATTGCGACCAGCGCTGTAAACGCCCTGCGCGAGGGTTGAAGCTTGCGCGAGGGCTAAAGAAGATCGCCCAAAATCACCCCGATCATGACAAGCCCCATCGCGCCGGCCCCTAGCAGAACATAGGGCCAACGGCGCGGGGCCGGTGGTGTGACAGTCGGCTCGGTCTGTCTGCGCAAGCTGGCCTTGAGCAGATCCGGCAATTCCGGCCCAAAGCGCGCCAACACCTGAAACGTGCGGCGCAAATCGCGCAGCGCTGCACGCGGCCCCAAGTTTTCACGAATGTATTTCTCGACAACGGGATGGGCCACTTCCCACATATTGATTGTAGGATGAAGCGACCGCGCCACGCCCTCAACCACAACCATAGTGCGCTGCAATAAGATCAGTTCCGTGCGGGTCTGCATTCCGAAACGCTCGGTCACCTCAAACAGATAGGCAAGCAAGCGCGCCATTGAGATATGCCCGGCATCCATCCCAAAGATCGGCTCGCCGACCGCGCGCAGAGCCAGTGCAAAATCTTCGACGTCCTGATCGGCAGAAACATAGCCCGCCTCGAAATGGACCTCGGCAACACGGCGGTAATCACGCTGGATGAAGCCCATCAGAATTTCGGCATAGACCCGGCGCGTGTATTCGTCGATCTGCCCCATGATGCCGAAATCATAAGCCAAAATATCGCCATTTGCCGCGACCTTGAGATTGCCGTGATGCATGTCGGCGTGGAAATACCCGTCGCGCAGCGCGTGGCTAAGAAACAGTTGCAACACACGCTCGCCAAGCGCCTGCGTATCATGCCCGGCAGCCACCAGAGCCGCGCGATCGCCCATTGGCAGACCTTCGGCCCAGTCCAGAACCATCACGCGCTTGGCAGACAGATGCCAGACAGGTTGGGGCACTTTGAACCCCGGATCGCCTTTGGTATTGGCCCCGAATTGCGAGGCGGCCGAGGCCTCCAACCGCAAATCCAACTCACCCATCACCACCGATTCGAAATGCTTGACGACCTCGGTTGGGCGCAGACGCCGCGAGGCAGGCGAGAGCCGCTCGATCATGCCCGCCGCGAAATGGAACGCATCGATATCGCGACTAAACGCACGTTCGATCCCTGGGCGCAGCACCTTCACAGCAACCTGTTTCCCGGTATCGGCGCGCCGTGCGGAATGGACCTGCGCGATTGACGCCGCCGCAACGGGTTCGGAAAACTCTATAAACAGTTCGTCTGCGGAAGCCCCCAATTCTTCGGCGATCATCCGCTTTGCAATCGCGCTATCAAAGGGCGGCAGCTTGTCTTGCAACACCCGCAGCTGGTCGGCAAGTTCCTCGCCCACGACATCGGGCCGCGTCGATAGAATCTGCCCAAATTTGATATAGGCGGGCCCCAACGCCGTAATCGCCCGCGTCACCGGTGGTAGGGATTCGTCGCCCTTGTAGCCAAGCCACGCGAACGGCCAGCTGATGCCATAGGCCAAGGCGCGCAACCGGGGCGGCGCGTCCATCGCTTCAAGCGCCTGTTGCATCGCCCGAGAGCGCACGAAGGTCGCGCCGGTACGAATCAAGCGCCAGATATTATGCGGTCCGCGCATTTATAGCTTCCAGCCGGAATGCAGCGCCGCAATTCCAAGCGAGAGATTTCGATAGCTGACATTGCCGAAGCCAGCCGCCCGGATCATCGTCGCGAAGCTTTGTTGATCGGGGAACTTGCGGATCGATTCGACCAGATACTGATAGCTGTCACGATCCCCGGCCACGATTTCGCCCATCTTGGGAATGATGTTGAAGGAATACAGATCGTAAGCCTTCTGCATCATGTCATTCGGAAGCTGGCTGAACTCCAGCACCGTCAGCCGCCCGCCCGGACGCAGCACGCGATATGCCTCGGCCAAGGCGTCTGCGATGCGAGTCACATTCCGAATCCCGAAGGAAATCGTGTAAACATCGAAGCTATTATCAGCGAAGGGCAGCGCCATCGCATCGCCCACAACCCAGTCGAGACTGTCGGCCATGCTCTCGGCCTCGGCGCGTTTGCGCCCTTCGATTAACATCGGCTCTGTCATGTCGCAAACGGTGGCGTGGGCATGGCCTGCGCGCTTCAAAAACCGAAACGCGACATCGCCTGTGCCGCCTGCCACGTCCAGCAATTGCTGGCCCGGACGTGGGGCCAGCCAGTCCATCATCGCGTCTTTCCAGACCCGGTGAATCCCGACGCTCATCAGGTCATTCATAATGTCGTATTTCGAGGCCACGCGCGAGAAAACGCCATGAACCATACCGGCCTTGGCATCCTCATCCACCGTCTTAAAACCGAAATGCGTTGTCTTGGAGGTGTCTGCGCTCATGTTTTCGCTCTCAAGCCCTTGCCGATCCTGAATTCTCCCCCTTCTTATAAGAGCCCTTCCGGCCATTACAATGCGACAGGAGTGAACAATGCCCGAACTGCCCGAGGTCGAAACGGTGCGACGCGGCCTTGCCCCGGCGATGGAAGGTGCACGGATCGAGCGGGCCGAGGTCAACCGCCCCGATCTGCGCTGGCCTTTGCCTGAACGGATGGCAGAACGCTTGGCCGGGGTTACGGTAGAGCGGTTGCGGCGACGCTCAAAATATATCCTCGCTGACCTTGATACCGGCGAGAGCCTGCTGATTCATCTGGGCATGTCGGGGCGGATGATGGTGTCGGGCGTGATTCTGGGAGAGTTCCATCTCGATCATCCCGCGCCTTTGAAACATGACCATGTCGTGCTGTACATGGAAGGCGGTGCGCGCGTGACGTTTAACGATGCCCGCCGTTTTGGCGCGATGGATCTGGTGCGCACCGATCGTGAGGCGGCGCATTGGCTGCTGTCAGGGCTGGGGCCCGAACCCTTTGGCAATGACTTTCACGAGGATTATCTGATCGAGGCACTTAAACGCCGCGCCACGCCGATCAAATCCGCGCTACTCGATCAGCATGTCGTCGCGGGGCTGGGCAATATCTACGTCTGCGAGGTGCTACATCGGGCCGGAATTGATCCGCGCCGTCAGGCCAAACGCATTTCTAATCAACGCATTGCCAGCCTCGTGCCGATCGTTCGCGACGTTCTCAGCGAGGCTATTGAGGCAGGCGGATCAAGCCTGCGCGATCACCGCCAAGCGGATGGCGAACTGGGATATTTTCAACACAGCTTTCATGTCTATGACCGTGAAGACGCCCCCTGCCAGCATTGCGCCACACCAATCCGTCGCATCGTACAGGCCGGGCGTTCCAGCTTTTTCTGCCCGCAATGCCAAAAGTGACGTCACGCGTTGGCGCAAACAAGACGCTTGATTTGGCCTTCTCACCTGATAGGACTCCCGTTCAAAGTTAAGGAAAGGCAAGACCGAATGGCCTACCAGACCCTGATCGTCGAGATTGAGGATTACGTCGCCCTGATCCGGCTCAACCGCCCGGACGCGCTGAATGCGCTGAACGCCCAATTGCTGGGGGAATTGGCGGATGCGCTGAAATCGGCGGATGAAAATGACAAGGTGCGCTGCATCGTCATTACCGGCTCGGACAAAGCGTTTGCCGCAGGCGCCGACATCAAAGAGATGTCGGAAAAAAGCTTTGTGGACATGTTCACGTCTGATTATTTCGGCCCCGAATCCGAGGCCATCACCCGCACGCGCAAGCCGATCATCGCTGCGGTGTCGGGCTATGCGCTTGGCGGCGGCTGTGAATTGGCACTGATGTGCGATTTCATCATTTGTTCGGAAAGCGCGAAATTCGGCCAACCCGAAATCAACCTCGGCGTTATCGCCGGGATTGGCGGCACACAGCGCCTGACGCGCTTTGTTGGCAAGGCGAAGGCAATGGATATGCACCTCACCGGGCGCTTCATGGATGCAGCTGAAGCCGAGCGCTCGGGGCTAGTCAGCCGCGTTGTGCCCAATGCCAAGCTGATCTCCGAAGCGATGGCCGCCGCGAAAAAGATCGGCGAAAAATCCATGCTCGCCACCGCAGCCGCGAAAGAGGCGGTAAATCGTTCGTATGAAACGACACTGCACGAGGGCATTTTGTTTGAGCGCCGCTTGTTTCACGGGCTGTTTGCAACCGAGGACCAGAAAGAGGGCATGGCGGCCTTCCTTGAAAAGCGCGAGCCGCAGTTTCGCGACAAGTAAGATGTGCAGCGCAGCATTGTGACGATGCAGACGGGGCTTTGGCCCCGTTTCGCATTTTCGGGGGTTTCCTTCGCAACGTTCTTGCCTTAAAGACGCCGCTTACATGCGCGTGGAGCCCGCTTAGGCTAGAATCAACTAGGTTCGCTGGAACCCGGGCTGTCGTGCAATTTTGATATTTGAACAGACCCGGAAAGTGGAAGAACACCATGGCAAACACGCCCCAGTCCAAAAAACGCGCCCGTCAGAACGAGCGCCGTCAAGACGTCAACAAAGCGCGCCGTTCGCGTATCCGCACCTACCTGCGTAAAGTCGAAGAAGCGATCGCTTCGGGCGATCAGGAAGCGGCGACCACCGCGTTGCGCGCGGCTCAGCCCGAATTGATGCGGGGCGTGACCAAGGGCGTCGTTCACAAGAATACCGCGTCGCGTAAAATGTCGCGTCTCGCCTCGCGGGTGAAAGCTCTTTCGATTTAAATCGTAAAAAGCGAATAAAACTTTCGAATAAGGGCGCCAGCTTGGCGCTCTTTTTTATTTTTATAAACTTTTCATGGACTTGCCATACCAGTGTTGCCTTTTTGCGCAGCCTTGTCAGATTCGTTTTCGGAAATCCGCCGTCAAGTGAAAAGGTCAGTTGCCTGCGCGCTCACCGAATTGCTAGTTTCACCAAGCGATTCACGTCGCCTTGGGGGACATAACGTATTTTTCTGCTAACGAGGGCGGTAATAAGTCTGCCGTTTCAATAAAGTAACGCCGTAACCTCGGTCTGGAAAAATACGATTCCGATTCTATAGGGCCTCTGCCCTTTGGCTTCGGCAGGTAATGCTGCCACCGACTTTTGTCGGGTGGTCAGCTATGTCCCGTTGCGTGGTTTAAGCGGCTGCCATCCGCTTTGACCGTTCTCCGCCCAAGGTGACACGCGTCGCACCTGATGTGTGTATTTGATGGGCGGGATCATGACGGACGAAACCTGGGGGCAGGTCTGTAATCAGCTTCAAAAAGCTGTCGGACAAAATAATTATACGACTTGGATCGCGCCGTTGGAGCCTGCGGGCCTAACCGATGGTATTGCGTCGTTTCACGCGCCGACCAAATTCATGCGTGACTGGGTGTCGCGCAATTTTGCCGAACCGATCCTGCGCGAAATGCGCCATGCAGGCGTGATCGTGGAGCGCATCGAAATTCTGGTGCATAAGCATCGCCCGGCCAATTCGGCCCCGGCACCAGCGCGCCTGAACGCAGCCGCAATGCGCAAACCCGCAAGTGCGAGTGACGCATCTCTGCCCAGCGCGCCGCTTGATGGCCGCTTCACCTTTGACAGCTTTGTCGTCGGCAAACCCAATGAGCTGGCCCACGCTGCCGCCAAACGTGTCGCCGAAGGTGGCCCGGTAACATTCAACCCGCTGTTTCTCTATGGTGGCGTTGGCTTGGGCAAAACACACCTGATGCACGCAATCGCCCATGATCTGCACCAGCAGCGCTCCAATCTGCGCGTGCTGTACCTTTCCGCCGAACAATTCATGTATCGCTTCGTGCAAGCCTTACGCGACAAGCAGATCATGGACTTCAAAGAGATGTTCCGTTCGATCGACGTTCTTATGGTCGATGATGTGCAGTTCATCGCCGGGAAAGAAAGCACCCAAGAAGAATTCTTCCACACGTTCAATGCGTTGGTCGATCAGGGCAAGCAGATTGTGATTTCCGCAGATCGCGCACCCGGTGAGATCAAGGACCTTGAGGAACGCATCAAGTCGCGCCTCTCTTGTGGTCTCGTCGTTGATCTGCATCCGACTGATTACGAACTACGTTTGGGCATTTTGCAAACCAAAACCGAGAATTACCGCGCTGAGTATCCGGGACTACAAATCGCGCCCGGCGTATTGGAGTTCCTCGCGCATCGCATCACTTCGAATGTACGCATTCTCGAAGGGGCGCTGACGCGTTTGTTTGCTTACGCATCGCTGATCGGGCGCGAGATTTCTCTCGATCTGGCACAGGAATGTCTCAAGGATCAGCTGCGCCAATCCGAGCGCAAGGTCACTGTCGAAGAAATCCTGCGCAAGGTGGCCGAGCATTACAACGTGCGCCTATCCGATCTGGTCGGACCCAAGCGCCTGCGTGCCATTGCCCGTCCGCGTCAGGTCGCGATGTTCTTGTCAAAGTCGCTCACCACGCGGTCGCTGCCTGATATCGGGCGTCGGTTTGGCGGTCGGGATCACACCACAATCATGCACGGCATTCGCAAAATCGAAGAGCTGCGTGCGTCCGATTCGCAACTTGCCGAAGATATCGACATGCTGCGTCGCCTTCTTGAAAGCTGAAACGGCCACTCGGGCTTGACCCTCGGTGCAAAGCAACAGAATGTCTCGGAAAATCTATTGTGCCGGCGCGGTGAGGTGCTACGTTGCCTTCCCCGGACAGACTCTTGAGGGAACGACATGAAATTCAGCATTGAACGCGCGGTGCTTCTGAAAGCCGTTTCGCAGGCCCAATCTGTGGTAGAACGCCGCAACACGATCCCGATCTTGGCAAATGTCCTGATCGAGGCCGAAGGCGACACCGTACAGTTTCGCGCAACCGATCTGGACATTGAGGTCGTCGACAAGGCGCCTGCCAAGGTTGAACAGGCTGGCGCGACGACGGTTTCGGCGCTGATGCTGCATGAGATCGTGCGCAAACTGCCCGATGGGGCGCTTGTGGCGATTGCCAATGATCCCGCCGCCGGACGGTTGAGCGTGCAAGCGGGGCGGTCGAGCTTCAACCTTGCCACGCTGCCCAAGGAAGATTTCCCGGTCATGGCAAGTTCGGAATATGCGGCGAATTTCGCGGCCAAGGCCGGGGTGCTCAAACGCCTGTTCGACAAGTCGAAATTTGCGATCTCGACCGAAGAGACGCGTTATTACCTTAACGGCGTCTATATGCATGTCGCAACCGGCGAAGACGGTCAGGTGCTGCGCTGCGTGGCGACCGATGGGCACCGTCTGGCGCGCATTGATGCAGCCCTTCCCGATGGCGCGTCCGATATGCCGGGTGTCATCGTGCCGCGCAAAACGGTGAACGAAATGCGCAAATTGCTCGATGATGACGATCAGGAAATCGCGGTCTCAGTGTCTGAAACCAAGGTGCGCTTTGCCACCCCGGCGATCATGCTGACCTCAAAGGTGATCGACGGCACCTTCCCCGATTACACGCGCGTCATTCCCGTGGGCAATACCCGCCAGCTGGAAGTCGACGCCAAGGAATTCGCCAAGGCCGTGGATCGCGTGGCGACTGTCTCGTCGGAACGCTCCCGCGCGGTTAAGCTGTCGCTTGAAGCCGACAAGCTAGTGCTGTCGGTTAACGCGCCCGATGCAGGGGCAGCCGAGGAAGAGCTGGTCGTAGCGTATAACGACGAGCCGCTCGAAATCGGGTTTAACGCGAAGTATCTGCAAGAGATTGCCGATCAGGTGGATCGTGAAAACGCCGTTTTCCTTTTCAACTCCTCGGGCGATCCGACCTTGATGCGCGAAGGCGGTGACACGTCGGCAGTCTACGTCGTCATGCCGATGCGCGTGTAACGCCTGCCGGATGCCTCCGGCGGGAGTATTTCTAGCTAGATGAAAGAGTGCGATGCTGCGTGAGCTGACAATCTTGCAGTTCCGCTCGCATCGGCGCGCCGAGATTGCCTTTGATGGCCGGCCTGTGGCGATTTACGGGCCAAACGGCGCGGGAAAGACCAACATCCTTGAGGCGGTGTCGCTGTTTTCGCCTGGCCGAGGTCTGCGCCGTGCCAGTGCTGACGAGTTGATGCGCCGCGATGAGGCCGTTGGTTGGAAGCTGCGCGCGCGCACTGAGACGCATGAAATCGAAACCTCTGCCTTGCCGGGCGAACCGCGCCGCGTTGAAATTGACGCCAAAGCTGCGCCGCAAATCGCGCTGGCGCAGATCTTGCGCGTTCTGTGGCTGGTGCCTTCAATGGATCGGCTTTGGATCGAAGGGGCTGAGGGGCGGCGGCGGTTTTTGGACCGAATGGTGATGAGTTTCACCCCGTCCCATGCCGAGGCCACGCTCAACTATGAAAAGGCGATGCGCGAACGCAACCGGTTGCTGAAAGATATGGTGCGCGATCCGGCGTGGTATCACGCGCTTGAGGCGCAAATGGTTGAGGCAAGCGCCACCATTCGCGCCAATCGCTCCGAGGCATTGACCCGCATCGCAGCGGCCCAAGACGGCGCGGCGACGGCCTTTCCGGCGGCAAATCTGACACTTGAAAATCAGGGTCCCGAGGATCTTGCCGCAGCGCTAGATACCAATCGCGCGCGGGATATGGCTGCAGGGCGCACGCTTGAAGGCCCCCACCGCGCCGATTTAGTCGCCATTTATGCCGAGAAGAACGCACCGGCGTCGCTGTGCTCGACGGGCGAGCAGAAAGCCCTGCTGATTTCGCTGATCCTCGCCAATGCGCGCGCGCTGTCGGGCGAGGCGGTGGTGTTATTGCTAGATGAGGTGGCAGCCCATCTGGACTCAACCCGGCGCGCGGCGCTTTATGACGAAATCTGCGCGCTTGATGCGCAAGTGATGATGACGGGAACGGGCGCTGAGCTGTTCGACAGTCTTGGTGCGCGCGGGCAGTTTCTAGAAGTGAGCGAGGGTCCGCAGGGCTCACAGGTAGCAGAGGGCACGACATGACCTATCCGGTGCAGCGCGTCACGCTTATCACCTTGGGCGTACAAGATTTGAACCGCGCCAAAGCGTTTTACACGGCGCTTGGCTGGCAGCCTGCAGAAGAACAAGAGAGTGTCGTATTCTATCAGTTAAACGGGCTGGTTTTAGGTCTGTTTGGTCGGGCTGCATTGGCCAAAGATCAGGGGCGCGCCGGGTCGAAGCTTGGCACGGGCGCGATGACTTTGGCGCAGAATTTCGACACGCAGGAGGACGTGGACGCAGCGTTTAAGCAAGCGCTCGCCGCAGGAGCCACAGCGCTCAAACGCCCCGAGAAGGTGTTTTGGGGCGGCTATTCCGGCTATTTTGCCGACCCCGACGGCCATGTCTGGGAACTCGCGCACAATCCCTTCTGGCCCTTGGCCGATGATGGAGGCCTGACCCTGCCATGACGCTCACCTTGGCGCAGATCGCGCTGTATTCCGGCGCGCTTATCGTGCTGTTCCTAACCCCTGGCCCGGTCTGGCTGGCGCTATTGGCGCGCGGCATGTCGGGTGGGTTTGCGGCGGCGTGGCCGCTCGCCCTTGGGGTCACCGTCGGCGATATGATCTGGCCTGCATTGGCGATCCTTGGTGTGTCATGGCTGGTGCAGGAATTTAGCTATTTCCTGATCGTGCTGCGCTGGGTCGCGGTGGCTGTGTTTGTCGGCATGGGATATCTGCTGATCCGCCACGCCGATCACAAAATCAGTTCAGACAGTCGCCTGACGCGGCCCGGCAAATGGGCGGGGTTCGTTGCGGGCCTGATCGTGATTATCGGCAACCCCAAAGCGATCTTGTTTTACATGGGCATCCTGCCGGGCTTTTTTCCGATCGCGTCGATGACATGGGTCGATATCGTGCTGGTCAGCCTGATTTCCGCTATCGTGCCGCTGACTGGAAACCTAATCCTTGCCGGCTTTGTGGACCGCATCCGCAGCTTTGTCGCAAGCCGGGGCAAGATGGCGCGACTCAACCGGATCGCGGGCGGGCTGATGATCTTTGTAGGTCTTATCATTGCGGTGACCTGAACACGCTAAATCTTGTGTCTCAGGCGTGACATTACCCCGCCCATCCCCTATAAAATCCACAGATAAATAAGGACGAGCGGGCATGGCCGAGAATACTCCGAACACGAGCGCTTATGGCGCTGATTCTATCAAAGTTCTCAGGGGCTTAGAGGCGGTCCGCAAACGTCCCGGCATGTATATCGGCGACACAGATGACGGCTCGGGGCTGCATCACATGGTCTATGAGGTCGTTGATAACGGCATTGACGAGGCGTTGGCCGGTCATGCCGACTATGTTCACGTAAAAATTCACGCCGATAGTTCGGTTTCCGTGCGCGATAACGGGCGCGGAATTCCGGTTGGAATTCACTCAGAAGAAGGCGTCTCGGCAGCCGAGGTCATCATGACCCAGCTGCATGCGGGCGGCAAATTCAACAACACCGATGATGACGGCAACGCGTATAAAGTCTCGGGTGGTTTGCACGGGGTTGGCGTGTCTGTCGTGAACGCGCTATCGGATTGGCTGGAATTGACGGTCTGGCGCGATGGCAAGATTTACAAAGCCCGGTTTGAGCATGGCGAATGCGTTGAGCATGTGCATGTCGTGGGCGATGCACCGGGCGAAAAGGGCACCGAGGTACGCTTTTACGCGTCCAACAAGGAAACGAGCCCCGAAGGCACGTTCTCGAACCTCGATTATAGCTTTGCGACGCTGGAAAAGCGCCTGCGCGAGTTGGCGTTTCTCAATTCCGGCGTGCGCATCCTGATCGAAGATGATCGCCCCGCCGAGCCAGTGCATGTCGAATTGCACTATGACGGCGGCGTGCGTGAATTTGTGAAATATCTGGACCGCTCCAAGACTCCCGTGATGCCCGAACCGATTTATATGGTCGGCGAAGTGCGCGGCATTGGCGTTGAGGTCGCGCTGTGGTGGAATGACAGCTACCACGAGACGGTGTTGCCCTTTACCAACAACATCCCGCAGCGCGATGGCGGCACGCATATGGCGGGTCTGCGCGCGGCTTTGACCCGCACGATCACGAAATACGCGCAGGAAAGCGGCATCGCGAAACGCGAAAAAGTCGATTTCACCGGCGATGACGCGCGCGAGGGGCTAACTTGCGTTCTGTCCGTCAAAGCGCCCGATCCAAAATTCTCCAGCCAGACCAAGGACAAGCTGGTCAGTTCCGAGGTCCGCCCCGCGGTCGAAAACCTTGTGAACCAGAAGCTGTCGGAGTGGTTTGAAGAAAATCCGACCGAGGCCAAGCAGATCGTCGGCAAGATCGTCGAAGCGGCTTTGGCTCGCGAAGCCGCTCGTAAGGCGCGTGAATTGACCCGTCGCAAGACAGCGATGGATGTTGCCTCGCTGCCCGGCAAGCTTGCCGATTGCCAGGAAAAAGATCCGGCCCTGTCCGAGGTCTTCCTCGTCGAGGGGGATTCCGCTGGGGGATCGGCCAAGCAGGGTCGCGAACGGAAAAATCAGGCAGTTCTGCCGTTGCGCGGTAAGATCCTGAACGTCGAACGCGCGCGCTTTGACCGGATGCTCGGATCAGAGCAGATCGGCACGCTGATCACGGCACTTGGTACCGGAATTGGCCGCGATGAATTCAACATCGACAAGCTGCGCTACCACAAGATCGTCATCATGACCGATGCTGACGTGGACGGCGCGCACATTCGCACGCTTTTGCTGACTTTCTTCTTCCGCCAGATGCCCGAGCTGATCGAGCGCGGTTATCTCTATATCGCGCAACCGCCGCTCTATAAGGTCGCGCGTGGCAAATCCGAGGTCTACCTCAAGGATCAAACGTCGCTGGAAGATTACCTGATCGAACAAGGCGTTGATGGCGCGATCTTGCGGCTCAACACTGGCGAGGAAATCTCGGGGCAGGATTTGCGCCGCGTCGTTGAAGAGGCGCGCGTGATCAAGCGCATTCTTGGCGCCTTCCCGACCCATTATCCGCGCCACATTCTGGAACAAGCGGCGATTGCGGGTGCGATGTTACCCGGCAAGCTGGATGCTGATGCGCAAGGTGTGGCCGATGCGGTGGCTAAGCGACTGGATCTTGTCGCGCTGGAATATGAGCGCGGCTGGCAAGGACGCCCAACACAGGATCATGGCATCCGCTTGACTCGCGTGTTGCGCGGTGTCGAAGAGGTGCGCACACTCGACGGGGCCATCCTGCGCTCAGGCGAGTCGCGTCGTCTGGGCCAACACACCGAGACGATGACCGACGTTTACGACCGCCCCGCCAACCTAATCCGCAAAGAGCGCGGGATTTTGATCCACGGCCCTCTCGAACTGCTGGATGCGATCTTGCAAGAGGGCGAAAAGGGTCTGTCCCTGCAACGCTACAAAGGCTTGGGTGAAATGAACCCCGAGCAGCTTTGGGAAACCACGCTCGATCCCTCCGCGCGCACCTTGTTGCAAGTCCGTATCGAGGATGTGGCCGAGGCCGAGGATATCTTCTCCAAGCTGATGGGCGATGTGGTCGAACCCCGGCGCGAATTCATCCAGCAAAACGCGCTGTCAGTCGCCAATCTCGACTTTTGATTCCCTGTGTCAAAAAGTGAAAGGGCCGCTCCATTTGAGCGGCCCTTTTCCTTGGCGTATCATTCTCTGTTCCGGTGCAATTATACTGGCGGTTTGCCGCGAACGGCGCGCGCGACCATAGCGACCACGAACAGGATCAAGAACACCACGAACAGAATCTGCGCGATGCCAGCGGAAGCGCCCGCAATGCCGCCAAAGCCAAGTGCTGCGGCGATCAGCGCGATGATGAGGAACGTCAGGGCCCAACCTAGCATGGGGAATCTCCTTACAAACTTGTTTCTACCGATTAGTGACGCGTTCTCTTGCGTCTCATGGGGAAATAACGAGAGCTTGAACAAGAAGTTCCCGGAAAAGAATCTTCGAACTCGATGGAACTTTTTGTTACCGACGCGGTTTCGCGCATTCGCTTACGAGGGCTATCGGCGTAAGGAACCGTTCGCACACTGCCGCGTTATCTTGCTACATTCACAGCGTACGATGTGCGCTGTGCCAAAGGAGCGATGATGCCTGACGACGAAGCTGACGACCACAAGACCAAGACCTCTGAGCGTAGTGTTTCAGAGTTGTTTTCGCATTTCGTCGACCAAGCCCGCGAGATTGCGCGTGCCGAGGCTGACCTTGCGCGTGCCGAGGCGATGCATCGTGTGTCGCTTGTGCGAAACGCGGTCATCTTTGCCGGCATCGCATTAATCTTCGGGATTGGCGCGATTGGGCCATTGGTGCAATCGGGCGTTTACGCGCTGGAGTGGCTTGGACTGGACAAAGGCCCGGCCACGCTAATTGCAGGTGCAGTTCTTGTGCTGGTCGCGATCATTCTTGCGTTGATAGCGATCACGCAAATGCGTCGCGCGGGACGTCCTCCTAAACGGATCAAGGAAAACCTGTCTGCCGATGCGCAGACCATCAAGGAGACCTTTAAGTGAGCAAGAAAGCAAAAATTAAAGACCTCGAAAACCGCCTGCGTGACGATCGTGCGGATCTGGCCTCAACCCTAGCTGATCTCACAGGCCGCATCGCCCCCGAATATCTGTCCGAGCAGGTTTCGCAAATGGTGCAAGAGTATGCGCGCCCGATGGCCAAAAAGGCCGAAGAAACTGTGCGCGCCAACCCGCTGGCATTCGCACTGGCGGGCGCGGGCCTAGCTTGGCTCGTCCTGAGTGCCCGCAAGGGCAACGATGATACAGCAGAGACTGAAAACCCAGGAAAAGACCCTATCACGGCCCAAGATGGCCTGTCAGACGATTGGCTTGATGAAATCGACGAGCTGCGTGACGCTGCTTCCGAGCGCCTGCAGCAGCTTGAGATCGACGCGGCAAGCAACACCGAAAAAGCCGCTGAGTATGCAAGCGAACGTGCCCGCATGGTCAGTGAGTTCGCCTCGGACCTGCGGAACTCGCTACAGTCCGGCCTGAGCGACCTTAGCGACGAGGCACGCGAGCGTGTCGTGCGGGCGCGTGAGGCGGCCTATTCGGCGCGTCTGAGCCTTCAGGATCGCGCGAAAGATGCCGGTCAGTCTGGTAAGAAGATGATAAAGGACCATCCGCTGATTACAGCGGCGCTTGGTATTGCCATTGGCGCCGCGATCGTCAACGCGATGCCCAAGCCCGAAGTGAACCGCCGCTCGTTCGGCCCGCGCACCAATCGCTTGATCGACGAAGCCAAGTCGATCTACGATGAAGAAAAATCGCGCGTCAAATCACTGGCCGATACGGTCGGCAAAGAGGTGAAACGCACCGCCCGTTATGTCGCTGAAACCGCGACGGACGAAGCGCGCAAAACTGCGCGTGATATCTCGGGGCAAGCAATCAATGCAGGGCAAGATTTGAGCGAACGACTGGCTCAGCAACTGGCAGACGAAGCCAGCAAAGCGATTAAAGATGTGGGCCAACATCTGCGTGCGCGTGGTCATGGTGGCGTTACGCATTAACTACGCGCCAAACACCAATGATGAAGCCGGGCTCAGCGCCCGGCTTTTTCATGGCCTAAATGCCTTTAGCAGCCCAGAAAAAAAGGGCGCTTCGCACTCGCGAAACGCCCTCTTTTAGCCAGATTAGTGTCGAATTAGTTGGCCGAATACCAAGCGTCGACTTCCTTCTCAGCGGCTTCTTTGGTTTTGCCATATTTTTCTTGGACGAGGCCAACAAGCTGTTCACGACGACCTTCGGCTTTATCAAGCTCGTCATCGGTTAACTCACCCCATTTCTCACGGGCTTTGCCTTTGACTTGCTTCCAATTGCCTTTGATTTCATCCCAATTCATGGTGTTACCTTTCTCTCCAGTTACTGGAAAAGAAACGCCAAGCACGCGCCATGCGTTCCAAAAACTATTTGATCAAATAGACGGAACCACGGCGTGCAAACCGCGTTGTTCACGACATCGGGAGTTATACTCATACCATGAATCGCCTAGAGACCCTGTCGCGCGTCGCAATCATCGTTGTCGCCGTGATTGCCGTAGTTGCCGCGCTTGAACAGGTGGAGAGCCTGCTTGCCCCGGTCGTGCTTGCACTGGTCGTAGGGATCGTTCTCTCACCCATTTCCGATGCATGGGAAAACAGAGGTTTGTCGCCCGTCTGGGGGGCGCTTACCTCGCTCGTGATCTCTCTATTGGTCGCCGCTTTGCTGATATTGGTGATCCAGCCATTGTTGGCGCACATGATCGTTCAAGCGCCGAAGGTTTGGGACGACATGCGATCAAACGTTCTCGATCTGCGTCAGATGTTCAAAGGGATTCAAGACGCCAGCGACGAGGTCTCTAAGGCGATTACACCGGCCTCGGATACCGCCAAGGATGCGAGTGGCGCGTCGGCAATGCCAAGCGCGACCGACGTTCTTTTGCTGGCACCGGCTCTTTTGGGTCAAGCACTTCTGTATTTCGGAACGCTCTTCTTCTTTCAGCTTTCCCGGCGTGAGATTTATGACTGGGTTGCCAAGCATCTTGCCCAATCTACGCAACGAGGAAACACGGCGCTGCGTCTGCGTGCCGCTGAAAACCGTGTTTCGCGCTATTTTCTGACGATCTCGGTAATCAATGCCGGGCTTGGCCTATTCGTGGGGGCAGCAATGCAATTGATCGGGATGCCAAACGCGGCGCTGTGGGGCGTGATCGCCTTTTTGATCAATTATATTCTCTATCTTGGCCCTGCGATGCTGGCAATGGCGCTGATTTTCGCAGGCATTGCGGCGTTCGACGGACTGCGCGTGATACTTCCGGCGCTGATTTATGTCGGCTTGAACAGCATGGAGGGGCAGTTTGTTACCCCGACGCTGGTTGGAAAGCACATGCAGATCAATCCGCTTTTGATCTTCCTGTCGCTGACATTCGGGATCTGGCTTTGGGGGCCGCTTGGCGGTGTCGTCGCGATCCCGCTTTTGCTTTGGGCCCTGGTGCTGACAGATAGTCTGCGCGAACAAAAACCCTCCAGCGACACCTGATCAGACCATTTCCTCAGGCACGAAGGGCAGGCGTCGTCCAACGCGCCGGCCAGCATCGGGATCATAAGGCATCAGAAAGCCGTCGCGGTCCCCGGGGGGCAGCGCAGCATTTTGCTGGGCAATTTTCGCCCAGTGAGCAGCGGCATTGTCCAGCTCAAAACAGCACGGATCAGCGTCGTCGGGCAACCAATGGCGCATGACACGCCCGCGCATCGCTGCAACCCCGTCGCTGCGGCGTAGATAGACGCCGGCTTCGGTATCCCAAGCCAGCGAGCGGCCATTCAAATTGGCCGATGACACAATGGCTGACTCGTCATCGAAAATCGAGACTTTCGCATGCAGATAAATCAGCGGAGCCCCTTTGACGCGGTCCCGTCTGTGATCAGGCCCTGTGTTGCCTTTCTGCCGGGGCTGCGCGGGGTTACCCACAAATGCGCGCGCGCCAAAGGCCTGTTGCACAATACCAATCGCGCGCGCCTGCAAATATTCGCCATAGCGCAGATCAGTGCTGATGCCATTGCTAAAGGCCATCTCCTCGGGCGCCGCTGGCACGATCAGGATCAGATTGAGATCAGGGCGCTCCTTGGCGGCTTTGGCCAGGTGCCTGGCAAGAGACAGCGAGCGAAAATACTGTGTCTCAAGATAAATCAGCTTCTGCGCGCGCGCCGTCAGCATCTCATGCGCAGTGGCGATTTCACGGTTCTTCTGGCTCGGCCCAATCGCAAAGGGCGCAAATCGGCGGCGGCATGAAATCGTGCGCAGCAAACGCCGTGGCGGAGCCGCGTCCTGCTGACCCGCTGCGACCTCGTGAAAGCTATCAAGGTGCAGACGCGCCTCGCGCGTGACCGGACCCGACATCAACAACTGCACATCATGCCAAGTCTGCGACCCTTTCCGCGCGTGTTTTGGCGTGTCGTAACGGCGATCATTGAGGTTCAATCCGCCGATATAGAGCCATTTTTCATCGAAAAGCGCGATTTTTTGATGGTGGATTGCGGGGAAGAGCCTGGGCAAAGACAGCACCCGCTTTTTGAACCCGTGAGTGGCATTCCCCGACAAATACGGTGCCAGACCGGGCATATCGCGCAGGATAGTTTCCCTTTGCGCCGCGGGTTGATCGTTCAGCCATTGCGCATGCTTGCCCAGCTTGCGCATCGCCATCGGCCAAAACGCCAGACGCACGAAGAACCCCGATTGCGCAGGATGCATCAAGGCGCGAGTACTCAGCCGGGCCTGCGCACCCGCCAATTCCCGCACGGCGGCCAGCATTCGCATCGTGCGCCAAGTGCCGCGATGCAGTTCCGGGCGCGCACAGGGATCAAAGTCTGTGATATCAATGCGCACCGCAACGCCCCGGCGCAGCACGTGCAGGATCAGGTCAAACCACGTCTTGCCAACCTCGCGCCCACGCTTTGAACGCAGCTTGGTCGTCAGGTCAAAAATGCGGAAAGAGAGCCGAATATCATGGCGGGCATCCAAAAACGCACCCTCAAGCGCGGGATACGCCTCGGCGGCAGTCAAAAGCAGTTTCGTTCTGCTTGCCGCCTGAATTCCTGCTTTTTGTAGACGGTGCATGTAACTCGTTCACTTCCGCCAAACGTATTCGACACTCACCGCACAGAGCGTGCAGTCACGATTTCTCTTCAGTTTTAGCTGTTTCATCAGCATTAGATTTCAAGTGTTCTTCATGGCGCAATTCGCTTTCTTCAAGCGGACGAAGCGCGAACTCGGTCACAAGCGTGTAGACCCCATCCACGGTCTCAATTTGGAGCTGACCCGAAAGCTGCTGCACAAAAGCGTTTACCAACTGCGAGCCAAGCCCAGTTCCATCTACGGTTGCAGATGGTTCGGCATTGGGATCGACAGTGTTGCTGACGCGCAGGCGCGCCCGCCCTCCCTCAAGCTTGCGCAGCGTAATATCAAGCGTCGGCTTACCCGCCGCATTCGAGGCATATTTCATCGCATTGGTCATCGCCTCCGTCAGCAAAAGCGACAACGGCACCGCCTGATCCGGTGTGAGATGAATATCGTCGATTTGACAATCCACCGCGATCCGCCGCCCCGGCCCGGTCGCCAGGCGCGTGATCTGACGCACGATATCGGGCAACAGTTCTTGAGCGCGAATATTGGTCAACCCAGAGGTCTGATACAGCCCCCGGTGGATTGTCGCGAGCGAGATTACACGTTCTTGCAAGCTTTTCATCAAGCCTTTTGCCTCGGGCGTGCGGGCCTGACGCATCTGCATGTTGATGATCGAGGCGATGAGTTGGAGGTTATTTTTCACCCGGTGATGCACCTCGCGCAAAAGCACCTCTTTGTGGTGAACAATGTCCTCCAACTCGGCCTCGTCATGCAAAATCGTCTCGGTCATGTGACCATAGGCCTCGGCAAGATCGCGAATTTCCGTCGGCGCCCCCGATAGATTGAGCGTTCCGACAATCCGGTTTCCCGTCGCGAAATTCGAAATCGCAAAGGCGAGCTTGCGCACATGACCAATCACCAGCTTCTGCATCGCAAAATAGGCCACCAGCAGGCTTGCCGCCCACATCAACGCGGGAAACAAGATCGGCGAGATATCGGCAAACGGGCTAAGCGATGACATCTTTTCCGCAGGCCAACTGCCCAGCGCATAAAGCTGCCGAGGTACCACTTCGACAACGGAATAGACACGCTCGTGGCCAAAGTTGGACGCACCAGAAAATGTCACTGCCCCGCCCCCCGCCAACAGTTTGAGCGAACGATTTGCAGGCAGATGGCCTTGCGTTTTACTCAGCCCGTCGGACGACGTTAAAATCGTGCCTTCCGGATCGAACGTCATAATCACCAGCGGACGCTCGTCGTTCAGCTTGGGCCCGTCTTTAGCAAGCGACAACTCGGTATGGGGCATTGAAATCGAGATCATCCCGATATGGCGCCCCGCGTCGTCATAAACGGGATGCGCCACGCCCAATACCGACGTCCCAGACACCGGCGCAGTACGGTTGACGAAGAATGTCGTGTCGGTCGCCGCTGAGATTTTATTGAAAACATCTCCACCCGAGAAGTCAAACCGCTCCCCGGTATTCGAGCACGTCATCTGCCCACTCAGGGGAATGTAGGCGACAAGCGAGAAATTCTTGAATGTCGAGGCCACCTGCCGCATTCGCGCTGAGCAGGCCTGCGGGTCATCAATCAATGGCAAGACAGTGCTCGACAGCAATCGTGCTGCGTCCTGCGCATGTTGGATAACGCGGGTTTCCCCAGCCACCGCGCGCATCGTCTCGCCCATCAAGGCCGCTTCCGAACGCGCTTGCGCCTCGCGGGCCACGGAGGACGATTGCAGGATTGCGATAATCAACAGCGGGAACAGCGCGACCGCCAGCATCAAAGCCAGCCGCACCCCCAAACCATTGAATGCCGCGCGCAGGCCCTTGGGGCGCGCGCGCGAATATTCCATTTCAGGCGTGGACTCGGATTGCGCCCCTTCGGGAGCCTGTGGCGTCATGCGGCGGCAACTCCGGATCGGCCCATAACCGCCAGCGAATTTCGATCCGAGCCCGACATGATGTCCTCGCCCACTTCGAGTTCAAGCATCTCGGCTAGACGCGCCCGCGCGCGGTTTGCTCGACTTTTCACCGTGCCCACGGCCACGCCCATCATTCCGGCGGCTTCCTCGTAGGAAAACCCCGAGGCCCCGACCAGCGTCAGAACTTCACGGTGTTCCGGGCTAAGTTGATCAAAAGCGCGCACGAAATCATTCATCGCAAGGCGCCCGTCATGGGCCGGTTTTTCGAACAAGCTCGCCGCGTGCACCCCGTCAGGATCGGCCACCTCACGCTTGCGCTTGCGTCGATCGGAATAAAACGTGTTGCGCAAAATCGTAAACAACCATGCCCTCAGGTTCGTGCCCTTCTCGAACTTGTCGATATTCGACCAAGCTTTAACGATCGTGTCTTGCACCAGATCATCAGCCGAAGCTCCGTTGCGCGTCAACGACAGCGCAAAGGCACGCAGTGCACCCAAATGTTCGGGCAGCTCATCGCGCGGATCACGGATTTCGGTCTCCGGAGAGGTTTTGGAGGACGTCTTCATTTGCCGTCCTCCTTCGCCTTGAGTTGCGCCAGTAGATCTTTGAACCGATCAGGCACCTCTTCCTGCAAGGCTTCTTCGTAGACTCGCTTCAGATTGGCGTTGATCTGCTCTTTGATACTGGACTTTGACTTTTCGTCAGCCATGTCACTATACATTCCGGTTTCCGATCCCACATACTTTGCACGGAACCAAACGCAGGGCTACAACGTTTGGTTCCGAGAAAACGAAAAAGGGGGCTTTTATGTCCGAAGACATCGTCGGCACCATTGGGGCCAACCTTCCCTACCTGCGCCGCTACGCGCGCGCCCTCACCGGCAGCCAAGACAGTGGCGACCGTTATGCCGCCGCCACGCTCGAGGCGATCCTTGAAGACACCACACCTTTCGAGGGAAACGATCCCAAGCTCGCTTTGTTCCTTGCGTTCCATCTCGTCTGGGCGTCGGCTGGCTCACCTTTGGGCGAACCTGACAGCCGCCTCTCGGCAAGCGCTCAAGACCACATGTCGTCGCTGACGCCGAACACGCGTGAGGCTTTGCTGCTTCACTCGATCGAAGGCTTCCGCGTCGAAGAAATCGGCACGATCATGCAGATCGACGCTGATGAGGCGCAAGATTTGATCGACATTGCGCTTCGTGAGATGGAAGCCTCTGTCGCAGGCAAAATCATGATTATCGAGGACGAGGCGATCATCGCGATGGATATTCGCGCCATCGTCGAGGATATGGGTCATTCCATTACAGGGATCGCGCGCACGCGCTCCGAGGCTGTGGAACTGGCCGCCAAAGAGAAACCCGATCTGATCCTCGCCGACATCCAGCTTGCCGATAACTCGTCGGGCATTGACGCGGTGAACGATATCTTGGGCCAATTCGGGGCCGATCTGCCGGTGGTCTTCATCACCGCCTTCCCCGAGCGTTTGCTGACCGGCGAGCGTCCCGAACCCGCGTTCCTGATCACCAAGCCTTATACCGAGGCGCAGGTGCAGTCGGCGGTTTCGCAAGCGATGTTCTTCTCGTCGACCGAGACGCTCGCAGCCTAAATTACCGATCATACCAAATTCAAAGCCCCGGTTTCTAGCCGGGGCTTTTTGCGTTTCAGGTCAAGCCAGATATTCGCGAGGCGGCTTCGCGATAACGCGCATGTGCCGCGTCGAAATTTGCCGTTTGGGCCGAAATAGGGTCTATTTCGCGCGCGATTTGCGGTTGCGTTGCAATTTCGGCCCCGGCTCCGGTCGCCGCCATCATCCCCAAACGCGCCGCCCCGAACGCGCCACCATAATCGCCTGCAACGGGCAGCTTCACGGGCATGCCCAGCGCCGTTGCAATCGCTTGCAACCAATAGTCGGACCGAGAACCACCCCCCACCGCCAGCAAGCTATCAATCTGCGTCCCGGTCGCAGCCAAGGCATCGCGGCAATCACGGATCGCGAAGGTCACGCCCTCAAGCACCGCGCGCGTGGCTGCCGCCCGATCCGTCGCATGCTCCAGCCCAATAAATGCGCCGCGTATCGACGCATCGTTCAATGGCGTGCGTTCACCACCCAAATAGGGCAGGAATAGGGTCTTTCCGGGCGCCTTCAGCGCGCCTAGATCCGCCGTCAAATCCTTGGCCTGCACGCCCGTCAGGCGCGCAAACCAATTCAGCGCATCACTCGCCGCCAAAATCACACCCATCTGGTGCCAAGTGTTCGGCAACGCGTGACAGAATGTATGCACCGCCGATGCCGCATCCGGCTGATAGCCATCATTAGCGGCAAACAACACGCCCGATGTGCCAAGGCTGACAAAGGCTTGCCCCGCCTTCACTACGCCCACACCAATCCCCGAAGCGGCATTGTCGCCCCCGCCACCTGCAACGACCACGCCGGTCCCGGCGCCGAACTGCGTCGCCAATGCAGGGCGCAACTGGCCCGAAACGCCAGAGCCTTCAACAAGACGCGGCATCTGATCGCGACGCATGCCATTTGCTGCCAATAGCGCGTCCGACCAATCACGCGCGCCCGTATCCAACCAGCTTGTCCCTGCTGCATCTGACATATCGGATACATGTTCGCCCGTTAGCCAAAGCCGCAGGTAATCTTTCGGGAGCAAAACTTTTGCCGTTTTCGCAAATATCTCCGGCTCATGCTTGGCAACCCACAATAGCTTGGGCGCTGTGAAGCCGGGAAAGACGATATTGCCGGAGATCGCGCGAAACTGTGGATCGGCGTCCAACGCCGCGGCCTCGTCATGTGCGCGGGTATCGTTCCACAAGATGCAAGGTCGCAACACCGCGTCACTCGCATCCAGCAAAACCGCGCCATGCATTTGCCCGGACAGGCCAATCCCGCGCAGCCCTGCCAGCCCATAGGCCGAAAGCTCGCCCAGCACCACCTCAGCAGCCTTGATCCAATCTTGCGGCGCTTGCTCTGACCAGCCATCTTTCGGGCGCGCGACATTCAACGGCGCGCTCGCCTCTGCCAGCACCTCCTGATCGTCGCTAATCAGAACACCTTTCAGGCCAGACGTGCCAAGGTCGAGGCCGATATACATCGCTCATACACTCTCAGACGAGCGCGCCCAGAGGTTGATCGCCTCATCATGAGCGTGCGTATCTATTTCAGCAAGCTCCGCATCGGTGAAAGCCAAATTAGACACTGCACCAGCACAATCGAGCACTTGCGAGGGTTTGGATGCGCCAATCAATGCCGAGGTAATCCGCCCTTTCCGCAGCACCCAGGCAATCGCCATCTGCGCCAGAGTTTGCCCACGCGCCTGCGCAATTTCGTCAAGCGCATGGATCTTTGCGATCGCCTCGGGGGTGATCACATCGCGATCCAGCGACTTGCCCTGCGACGCGCGCGAGCCTTCGGGAATACCGCCCAGATATTTCTTCGTCAGCAACCCCTGCGCCAGCGGCGTAAACGCAATGGACCCCACGCCCAAATCATCAAGCGTATCGGTCAGCCCGTCGCGCTCTACCCAACGATTGAGCATGTTGTAACTGGGCTGATGGATCAGCAGCGGCACGCCCATATCGCGCAGGATCGCGGCGGCCTCACGGGTGCGTTGCGAATTGTAGCTGGAAATCCCGATATAAAGCGCGCGGCCCGACCGCCAGATATGTTCCAGCGCACCCATCGTTTCTTCCAGTGGCGTATCGGGGTCAAAGCGATGCGAGTAGAAAATATCAACATAATCCAGCCCCATCCGCTTGAGCGATTGGTCACAAGACGCGATCAAATACTTGCGCGATCCCCACTCGCCATAAGGCCCCGGCCACATGTCATAGCCCGCTTTTGAGCTGATGATCAGTTGGTCGCGGAATCCTGCAAAATCGGTGCGTAGAATGTCGCCAAACGCCTCTTCAGCCGATCCCGGCGGCGGGCCGTAATTATTCGCCAAGTCGAAATGCGTAATCCCGCAATCGAAAGCTGTCCGGCAAATCGCGCGTTTGACCTGATGAGGCGTATCGTGCCCAAAATTGTGCCACAGGCCCAGCGACACCGCAGGCAGTTTCAGTCCGGATCTACCGCATCGGCGATAGACCATTTTCGAATAGCGATCTTCGGCGGGGTGATAGGTCATGGCATGCCTCCTTCTATTAGCGGAAACAGAAACATAGCGCGCGGGGCTTCGCAAGTTGCACTCGGGCGGTGCTTGCGCAATGGTGATCGAAAGGAGAGCCGATTGCGCGATTTGATGAAGTTCGGACTTGGTCTGCTGGGCAGACTCGTGGCATCCAACATTACCTTGGTGTCTGCAGGTGTCGCTTTTTACGCTATGCTAGCGGTCTTTCCCGGCATCTCGGCGACAATCGCGATCTGGAGCGCATTTTCCGACCCGGCGATCATTCATCAATACCTAGCGGTCGCGCGAGAGTTCATTCCACCCGAGGCCTATGAATTGCTTAACGGGCAAATTCAGAGTTGGCTGATCGGGCCGCGCCCCTCCATTGGATTTGGCACACTCCTTTCGGCCCTCGTGACGCTGTTTTCAGCCCGCGCAGGCGTCGCGGCACTGGTCCTCGGCCTGAACGTGATTCACGGCACCAAGCCCCGCGCCACGATCTGGAGCTTTGTGCTGGGCTACCTGATGACGATCTCGCTGGTCGGCGTCATGTTGCTAGCGATGGCAACCATCGTGCTCGTGCCGATCGCAATCAATTTCCTGCCCTTTCACGAATATACCAGTTTTCTGCTAACGGGTCTGCCTTGGGCCGCGATGCTGCTTTTGATGCTCACCGCCTTGGGTATTCTCTACCGCTACGGCCCCAATACCGAGGGGCGGCGCGACCCGGTGTTGACCCTGGGGGCGGTGCTGGCGACCGTGGTCTGGGGAGTGAGTTCGCTGGCGCTGACCTATTACCTCGCGAACTTTGGGTCGTATAACAAGATTTACGGATCCATCGGCGCGGTGATCGCCCTGCTTTTCTGGCTTTATCTCAGCGCGCTTTCAGTACTGCTGGGGGCAGCCCTCAATGCCGAGTTGAACGACCAAAACGCCAAGGCCGCGAAGGCACGACAGGACGATCAGTAGTTGCGCTCGTAATAGATTCCGATCCCGCTAGCTCCATCCGACCCAACTGTGCCACGCGCCGTGACGTTTTTGTTCACGTCAAGGTTGAGATTGATCTCGGATGTGCCGTCACCGGCGACAGTTACGTCCGTATACAGGTTTTTCGATAGATACTTACCGGCTTTAAGCTGGGCATTGCCTGACGCATCCGTCGAAATATCAAGGTCATCCAGCCCGGTGCTTTTGCGCAGCTTGCTGATGATCCCATCGCCGCCTTTGCCCGCCAAAGTCGCCACGGCCGACGCCAGTTGCGCGGCTTGGATGGCGGACAGGTTTTCAAGGCCACGCCCGAAGATCAGGCGCGATATCACCTCGTCTTGGGGGAGATCAGGTGACGAAGAGAACGTCACCTGCGGTTCATTCGCCTGACCGGAGATCGAGATGGTGATCGTGTAATCGCCCTGCGTAGTGACCGCTGAGAAATCAATATAGGGCAGCAGCGCGCCTTGCAGCGCAATCTGACCCTTATCCAGCGTGAAGCGCTGTCCGAGAATTTCCAGACGGCCACGCACAAGGTTGAACTGCCCGATCGGCACGACATTGGCCGTGGTTCCGCTGATGCGCAAGCTCCCCCCAAGCTCGGCGTCCAGCCCCCGCCCGCGCACAAAAATCCCACGGCTCGAGGCGATAGTGACATCCAACGGATAAGCACGCCTTGGGGTAGAGCTGCTTTCAGCGGATGTATCGCCATTATTCAGTAGACCTGCGCGTTTCAACGTAGCGCGCACCGCCGCACTTTCGCCAACATGTGTCAGCCCTTCAGGCACCGAGGACGTGCCGCTAACACCCGACGAGGGCACGCGCAGTTCGGTATCCGAAAGCGTAATCTTGCCGGCAATCTTAGCACCACCCGCCAGTGGCCCGTCCATCGTTATCGTGCCAGAGGCGCGGGTGTCGTAAAGCTCTGGATCGCGTAGGCGCGCCCGATCAAAGCGGATCGTTAGGTTGCCATTAAACGGCGCAGTCAGATCAATCGGTCCATTCACCGTCAGCGACCCACCCGACCCCAGTTGTCCGGTGAGCCCCAGTTGCGCCCTGCCATCCGCGAGTTGCACGCGGGTGTTCACCTGCTCCAACTCCATCCCAAGATTCGGGGCGACGATGCGCGTGCCATTTGCGGTGATCGTACCAGACAAGGCAGACAGCCCCGGTTTGCCATTGAGCCGCAGATCGAAACTTAGCGGGCCTTGCACCGAGCGCGGCGCGATAAACGCATTGGCCAGTGCGGTCTGCGCTGTCCCCGTTATCGATAGATCGGCGTTGGCAAAGTCAGAGGCAACCTGACCTGCAACTTTCGCGCTGGTGCCGCCCGGACCGTTCCCCGAAATATTCACCTGATACCCGGTGCCATCATCCGTCACCGTGCCATTTAGGCTGAGAGGCCCAGGAAACCCGGGGGCCAGCAAGGCCGCATTGGCAAGGCGCGCGTCCAGCGTGATTTGACGGTTCGTATCGCTCACCGCGCCATTCGCCGAGATCGTAACCTGCGGGTTTTTTACGCTCAGGTTCTGCAACTTTACACGGCCACCCGTATACTCGGCTGCTAGGGAAACGGTTGTCTTTCCGCCCAAGACTCGGTCGATTTCGGCCTGACCGATGCCAAGGTTTTGCGCATCAGCATCCAGATCGGCCGAGAATGTTTCACCCGACCGCGTCACCTTGGCATCCGCGCTCAACTGGCCGTGGTAGCCGCCGCCCAGCAGCGACAGGTCCTTCGTCTCGACATGCGCATTCAGCACGCCATCTTTGCTGTTCAAGGTGCCCTGCGCCGAGGCCACGACGACGCGTGTGGTGGCATTGAACGCCTTGATCGTCAGACCGGTTTCGTCCCGGCTGGCGGAGAGCGAGATTTCGGATCGCCCCTTGAGGGCCGCGTCGGCTTGCGGTTGATTGATCGTGACGTCCTGCCCCGTCACATCAAGATCGGCGTCAAACGCCCCCGTCAGCACCGTGTAATTCCCCGAAATCGAGCCTAACACCGCCCCGCTCAGCGGTCTGCCGGCTAAACCCGACAGCGCAGAAATATCGCCATCATCAATCCGAGCCGTGCCGCTGATTTTAGCGCCCTTATCTAGGTCCGCGATTCGTAGATTGGCATCGGCACGATAGCCTCGACCCAGTAGAGAAAGTTGCGACAGACGTAGCGGCTGGTCTTGCTGCCACGAGAACACGGCCTTGCCCGTCACGAACGGTCCAACGGCTTGCGCAAGCTTCTCGTCCGCCAGTTCGATCCCGTTCGCGCTTAGTACCACCGTGCCGCCCACGCTACTGGGCGCGCCTTGGCGAATACGCCCCGAGCCCGACAAAATTGCGCTGAGCATCTTGGTGCCATCTTCACGACGCAACTCGTTCAAGCGTCCGCTTAGTGACCAGCCATCGCCGGTCGCCTGATCATAGGCCAGCTTGATATCGCCCGATTGCACCCAGGTTTTGACGCCCGAAATCGGAAGCAGCACCTCTTGCCCATCACCCAGACCAAGCTGCCCGGTCAGGTCGAATTTTTGCGGCAAGCCATTCGCGCCAATCTTGGCCGATCCCTGCAGATCAAGCGCGCGCGATTTCACATCCAGCATCTGAAGATTGGTCTGCCCTGAGGCCGTGCGGGCCCCTTGCGCAACGAAGGACACATTGTCGCCAAAAAACTCACGGTATTCCGGCGGCAAAAGCGGAGAGACATCACCCGAGAAAACCGCCGAGAAACCGGTTTCCGGCGCAGTCCCCTGCACGGCGCCCTCCGGCACGGATTTCTCGACCGAGACCTTGCCGGCCAGACGCTGCTGGCCATCGGTGCTCAGCACGACATCGGCAGAAAACTTGTCGATCGGCCCGCTGCCTGACAGTGCCAAAGTAATTGAAGGCTGTCCCGGCAATCCGATCATCTTGGAAATGATTCCGCCTTTGCCCTCATCAACCAGCAGATCCAGACCCAATTCGCGCGTGCCGTTATCGTAAGAAGCAGTCAGCGAGAATTTCCCCTTCTGCCCGTCGGTCCGGTCGATATCGAGCTTGGCGTTGCCTTCACCGCCAGCAAGCGACACCGAACCGACCACTTTCACCGTTGCCGCTTCACCGATCACCGGTTGCCCGATGAAAACTTTTTTGGCGTCGATCTTGCCGATATTCAGCGCCACCGGCAGGTCGGGCAGAGAGAACGGCTTGGCCTCAGGCGTGGGCGCAGTGCTGCCTGTGGAAGATGCGCTTGGCAGGCGCGGCAGGTCGATTTCAGCGGCGGACAGCTCGTCAATTTCGATTTTACCGGTCAAAAGCGCCGTGCGATTCCACTGGATCGCCCCGTCCTTGATCGTTAGCCACGCGCCTTGATCGTCCGATATCGTCAGCGAGCTAAAGGTCGCACGCGAACTCAGCGCACCCTCAAACCCATCAAGACGCACCGAGCGCCCGGCGCCCGACAGCGAATCCTCGATCAGCCCGGTCAGATAAGACCGGTCACGCTGTGTCTGCGCCTCGGTTGCAGGACCCGCGGTTTGATCAACCGGCGTGCTGTCTTGGGCAAACCCGGCCAAGGGCCAGATCATCAAGGCAAGCGAAAGGAGAACGCGTTTCATCAAAATGCCTGTCCAATCCCGATATAAACCTGCGCGCCGCTCCCGGTGTCGCCACTGACCGGGAAGCCGACATCAAGACGGATCGGACCAATCCCGGTCTTGTAACGCAGACCCAGTCCCGCACCGGCCTGCGAGCCACTTTCGCCACCGCCAGACACATAGCCGTAGTCATAAAAGGCCACGATGCCGATCGTCTTTGTGATACCGATGCGCGCCTCGCCCGAGACGCCGACGAATTCGGTGCCCCCCGTCGTCAAAGTGCCTCCGTCCAGAACTGTGACGCCCAGCGATTGGTAGGGCTGGCCGCGCACGGTGCCCCCGCCGCCGGAATAAAACAGGTAATCGCGCGGTGTTTCAGCCAGATCAGAGCCAAAGACGCGACCCAGTTGCAGGCGCCCTGCCAGCACGAAACGATCCTGCGCGCCAAAACCGGTATAGCCACGCAGATCCGCGGTCAGCTGCCCGCCTGTTCCTGTGTCGCCACCCAACCCCACGAAAGGCGTCAAGCCAGTCTTGATGTAATACCCCTTGGTCGGATCAAGATCATTGTTGCGATTGTCATAGGTCACAGTCGTCGGGAAGTAGATTTGACGAAAGAAGGTCTCGCCAGAGCTGTCAGTCACTTTCGACCAACCATATTTGATCGCCGTATCCGCCGTCAGCTTGTCACTGAAGATGCGACTGACACCAAAGCCGATGTCAAAGGCGTTTTCATCGTAATCTTCTTCGTTCGATTGGCTGATCTCGGTCTCAATATAAGCTGAGGTATCGGGGCCGAAGGTTGCCGGACGTTCGATCCGCGTGCCCAGCGAATAATCGGTGCCCCCCGTCGCGCCGCCGATCCCGCTGATCGCGCCATCAATGCGAAGCCGTTCGCCACCGCCAAACAGGTTGCGATGCAGCCAATAGGCGGTCAGCCCGATCCCGTCATCGCTATTCAACTCGGCACCCGCGCCGATCTTGCGCGGCTTCTGTTCAACCACGGCAAGGTCGACATTCATGCTGTTATCGGGGTTCAATGCCTTTGCCTCGGTCACAGCAACCGAACTGAAAATGCCGGTGCGCCGCAGCCGCGTCTGCACCTTCTCCAGCTCCTTGGGGTCATAGACCTCGCCAGTAGGAAAGCCCGCAATCTGGCGCAACCTCTTAGTCCGCAAGCGTTTAGTGCCCGACACATCGAGCGTACCAAAATGCACTAAAGGTCCGGGAGCAAGCCGAACATCGGCCGCCAGCGTATTTGTACGGTGACTAGCAACAATCGACTGACCAGAAACCTGCGCTTTGGCGTGGCCATCGTCACGCCAACCGTCTACGCCAGCCGTCGCCGCCTCGACGACCAAGCCCGATTTCGCAGGCTGACCGATGGCGAAACCCTCGGGCAGCTGAGTATCTGGCGCAAGCGGAACAATTTCTGCCTTGGAAAAACGGAAGTTCGGGCCGGGGGTCACCGATACCACGACATTGCGGATAGTTGAGGGCGCATCCAGCGGGGGAATCGAAGCTGCCTCGCGCCCGTCAAGTTTGATCGACACGACCCCCGAATAATACCCTTCGGAAAACAGCGTTGAGACAATGCGATTATAATCGGCACGTGCCGCAGAAAAAATATCCTGCGCATCCTTGCTTTTATCCGAGGCAGATTGCTCGAGCAGGGAAACGCCCTTGACCGTATCGCGCAGACTATCCGAGGCACCCGGTGTGGTGAAGCTGAGATCATAGGCGGCTGCGGGCAGTGCCGCCAGCACGCTAATCGCGAAACTAAGTGTGAATGTCTTGATCTTCTTCGTTCCCATGTCGCGCCCCCATGTGCGGGGGCAGAATCGCAAGTATAGCAATGAAACGCCATAGCTTGCGCAAGGTTCCGCGCTATTTGTGAAGGCTATCGGCGGAAATCACCCAACATGCCTTCGCTCCTAGCAAATAAGCGTCGAAAAAATCCGTCCCATATGTTCGTTCATGTAAATCCGCAGCCATTTTGAGAACCGCTCCGGATGACGGCGCACCTCTGCGGCCAGATCATACAAGCCCACCCAACGCGTCTCGCTGACCTCGTTGGGATCGGGGTTGACCGTCATCTCGGGGCGAACGTGGGCAAGATACACCTCGACGACCTCATGCTCGATCAACCCATCCTCAACCTCGGCGCGATATTCAACGCGATCCGCATGCGCCGGATAAAGCCCGGTGATCCCCAGCTCTTCCCGCAGGCGACGCACGGCGCAATGTTCGGGGCGCTCATCCCAATCGGGGTGCGAACAACAAGTATTTGACCATTTCCCCGCCGAATGATCTTTGCCAGCCGCTCGTTTCTGGATCAGCAATTTGTCACCATCCATGACAAAAATAGAGACCGCCTTATGGCGAAGTCCCCGTGCATGCGCTTCGTGTTTTTCGACTGGCATCAGCTTATCGCCGACCCAGGCCTGAATTTGTGTCATCGTGATCGCGTCCCATGCGAACGCGCGCTGCAAACGCAGAACGCCGCCATAGGATGAGCATGGCGGCGTTCAAAGTCACGGTGTCAGCTTGTCGCTGAGGCAGCATGCCGCGCCTTGGGAATATCAAGCGGGCAAAGGTTCAGGAAAGCGTGGCGGGTTCGCCCGATTCTGATTGCTGGCGGCGTGCCAACTCGGCGCGATACAGCGCCACAAAATCCACGATCTCAAGGTTGAAGGGAGGGAAGCCACCGTCGCGCGTCACATCCGAAACAATCCGGCGCACGAAGGGGAACAACTGGCGCGGGCATTCGATAAGCAGGAAGGGATGCAATTGGTCTTCGGGCACGCCCTCGATGTGGAAAATTCCGCCGTAATCCACCTCCAAAAGATAAAGGGTCGAATTATCGGTCTGGTTCGTCGCGGTGACTTTGAATTTCGAAATCACCTCATACTGGTCGTCTTGCGCGCGCTTTTTCGCGTCAAGGCTCACCTGAACCTGCATCTCGGGCTGAATATCAGCCGCTTGCAGCCCCTTGAGGGCAACATTGTTTTCAAACGAAAGATCGCGCACGAATTGTGCGAGAATGTTCATCCGCAGTTGCGGCTGTTCAGCGGCATCAGCGCCATTGGCTTGATCAGTCATGAATATCTCCAACCTTGTTTGCGCCGGGTGTAGCACTGCTCGGCGCCTGTCTCAATTCTCAATAATGCGACCTTGTCACTGGTCTTGATCGCGCGTCCAGCCCGACGGTCCGTTGCGCGGTGGTGTGCGCGGCGCCATATCGTCGATTTCCTCGGCATCAATCACATCCGGGTCACGCGGTCGCCGCGGATCAGTCCCGCCCGGCGGAAATGGCGAACCGCCCATTTCAAAACGCGCGACGGTCACACGACTTGCCAGCCGCGTCATCACCCAGTTGCGCACACGGGGGATCAACAGCAACAACCCCAACGCATCGGTGAAAAACCCCGGCGTCAGCAGCAGCACACCCGCCACCAAGATCATCGCCCCATGCGCCAAAGGCCGCGAAGGGTCGCTTAACTCGTTCAGCGAGCGGCGCAGATCCTCAAGCGCGCGCGCGCCTTCGCGACGCACAAGCGCGGTTCCCAAAACGGCGGTAATTACCACAATCGCAAGCGTCGGCCACAAGCCGATCATCCCGCCCACCTTGACGAACAGCCCGATCTCGATCAACGGCACGGCCAAAAAGGCCAAAAAGATCCACATATCATCCTCTTTCTTCGCTCTGCACGTCCGAAGCCGCGCAGGTGGACTTGATCCTGATGCTGCCTTACATAAGTAGCCAACACTCGATACACAAATGCAGCTCGTTTCACAGGGGTTTCGATGTCCAGCGCCGTCATCCAACTAATTGTTCTCGCGGCGATCGCGATCTTTTTGATTATTAAGCTGAAAAACGTCCTCGGGACGCGTGACGGGTATGAACACCCGATTGAGCCAGAGCAGCAGCCAACGCCCACCGCGAAACGCGATTTCGAGGTGATCGAGGGCGGGCCTGACCCCGACATTATTGATCACGTCGATGAGGGCTCTACCGCCGCCATCGCCTTGGCCGCGATGAAGCGGGTTGAGCCGAAATTCTCGGTCTCGGAATTTCTGCAAGGCGCGCGCGGTGCCTATGAGATGATTTTGATGGCGTTTGAGACAGGCGATGTCGAAAAAATCAAACCGTTCCTGTCTCCTGACGTCTATGAGGCGTTTGAGAGTGCGGTAAATGCGCGCAAGGAACAGGGGCTTGACGTCCATGCCGAGTTTTTGGGCCTGCGCGAACTGGTGCTAAGTGATGCCGATTTTGATCACGCGACAAACGACGCCGAAGTCACGGTGCGCTTTGGCAGCGAGCTGATCTCGGTGGCGCGCAATGCGGCAGGCGAGGTGGTTGAGGGCGACCCCAAGGCCCCGCGCAAACAGCGCGACACTTGGACCTTCGCGCGCAAGATGGGCAGCAATGACCCGAACTGGCAGCTTGTCGCCACGGGCGGCTGAGGCGCGTGGCCTTAGCGTTCTACAACATTCCCGGCTGGGACCGGGACGATCACGCCGCCGCATGGGCGGCGTTTTGCGTCACTGCAGATCTGTTCGGCCTCGCCCCCGCCGAAACCGACAATCCGCGTGCTGCGTTTGAAACCTTGTTTGAACCTGTCGAGATCGCGGGCGAAAACGGCGCGCATTTCACCGGATATTACGAACCGGAACTTGCGGGCGCACGCGTCAAGTCAAAGCGCTTTTCGTATCCGCTTTATGCAAATCCCGGCGGAATAGAGCCTGATCAGCCTTGGTTTTCCCGCGCCGAGATTAGCGCGGGCAATCTGCTGACAGGCCATGAACTCGTCTGGGTCGAAAGCGCCATCGAAGCGTTCTTGGCGCAGGTTCAAGGTTCGGTTCGTATTCGTCTTGAGAATGGCCAAACGCTGCGCCTTGGATATGACGGAAAGAACGGCCAGCCCTATCGCTCCATCGGCGCGCAACTGGTGGCGCAAGGCGTGGCACCCGTCGCGCAAATGACACCCGAGCGTATTCGCGAATGGTGCGCCGCGAACCCCGACCACGTGCAAGAGCTGCTTAATCACAACCCGTCTTTCGTCTTTTTTCGCAAACTCGATCTGCCCGACGCATTGGGACCACCCGGCGCGATGGGTCGCCCCGTCACACCGGGGCGCACGCTTGCCGTTGATCCAGCGATTATCCCCTTAGGCAGCCCCGTCTGGATTGATTGCCCCGGCTTTGGCGTGCGCTTGATGGTCGCGCAAGATATCGGTTCTGCAATCAAGGGTGCGGGGCGTGGTGATATTTTTCTCGGCTCGGGGGCAGATGCTGGACGGCTCGCTGGTGCGATCAATACCAAGGGACGGATGATTATCTTGCAGAGGCGCGCATGAGCAAGCGGCGCAAACTTACCCCCGAAGAGCGGGAACTTTGGTCGCGCGTAGCCGCCAGCACCCGCAGCATTCGCGAAAAACGAGCCGATACCGCTGAGTTAGAGTCTTTTTTAGACGGAGCATCACCCTCCAAATCCCCAAGGCAACCAAATCCGGAATTGCGCGGGTTTCATCTTGGTCAGCACGCCAAGCCCAGCGCGCACCGTTTTGACCTTGCACCCAGCCCGGCAGAGCACTTGGCTAAACAGCCGGTGACGATGGATCGCAAGGCGCATAAGGCGATGACGCGCGGCAAGCTGAATCCCGAGGCCACACTTGATTTGCACGGCATGACGCTGGCCGAGGCGCATCCCGAACTGATCCGGTTCATCCTCAACGGGCAAAGCCATGGCAAACGTCTGGTTTTGGTGATCACAGGCAAGGGCAAGCGCAGCGACGATGATGGGCCGATCCCGCGCCGCGTGGGTGTTCTGCGCCATCAGGTGCCTCAATGGCTGCGCATGATGCCCCTAGCGCCCGCCGTGATGCAAGTGAACGAAGCGCATCTCAAACATGGCGGCGGCGGGGCCTATTACGTCTATTTGCGTCGCCTGCGTTAGCCCCCTGATAGCGGCCTCAGCACGATCTGCGTCGCGTTATCGACCGTTAAGATCACCGCCGACGCAAGACTGGTGCGACCCATCTGCTCTCCGGTCAACACTTTCGCCACTTGCCCGGCTCGGTCCAGCAGCTTGATCAGTGCCGCGGAATCGCCAAGGTCGAAATGCCCGGTGCCCACACTGAACGCGCCAACATCAACCACGGTGACCTTATAGCGTGCGACGCGTTTGAAATCCTTCAGATCGCCCAGCCGATCCTCTTGGCCGGACAAGCGCGCCGACAGTTTCAGGGCACGATCACGCTGCGAGGTAAAGATCACGAAAGGCTGTGGCAGCATGCCAATCGCCTCGGCCTGCGACTTGAAGACATCGACCGCGATATCGGGAGAGATCAGCACAACCCCGGAGACCTTGTTTAACAGGCTCTGGTTATGCGCCAAAGCCTCTTGGCGCAGCACTTCCATCGTCAATTGCGAGCCAAGCGAATGCCCGATCAACAATATCTGGCGCGCCCCCGCCGTTTGCAAATCTCCCAGCAACTGCGACAGCCCATCACGCGCGAACAGCACCGAGTCCCGATCATAAGCATAGCCCAGAATATGCTCGCGCGAGGGCCAAGAATAATGCACGAGGACGCCGGGCAGATCGAAATCCGACCCGAGTTGCGACATTCGATATAGCCCCTCAGCGAAATCATTGTTGAAGCCATGGACAAAGACGACGGCCTGCCCGTTCTGACGTGCCAGAGCGGCTTTCAAATCACGGCGGAACTCGGCCTTGCTCATGTCGATCTGCGCGCTGGACACCATGAACTGCGTTTTCGGGTCGGCCGCATAGCCGAATTTCGGATAGTCGATCACGCCAGCCTCATGATCGGGCGGCGTGGCAACGGCAAACCGCGCGCGGCGCAGGTCAAGGCTGCGCTCCCATCCATAAGGTTGACCGGTTTCAGGATCAGGTGCTCGTGTTGAGCCGACAAAGATCGTGCGCGCCTCGGGGGACGGCTGGTCGAGATACGCAAGCCGTCCGCGCGGCGCGCAGCCAGCGAGCACAACCAGAAAAATGACAATCATCACGCGCAGCATATTTTGGCCCCCGACCCGACGCCCACACGATAGCAAAGCTACGCTATGATGCCAGTCTCAAAGAACGTATCGGCTAAGATCGCTGTCGCGCGTCAAGGCACCCAGTTCTTTTTCGACGAATTCGGCGTCTATTGTCACGCTTTCTCCTGCACGATCTGGCGCGGTAAACGCCAACTCCTCAAACACGCGTTCGATCACGGTATAAAGCCTGCGCGCACCGATATTTTCGACCGTATGGTTCACCTCGGCCGCGATCCGCGCGAGTGCCTCGATGCCGTCTTGCGTGAATGAGACCGTGACGTCCTCGGTCGCCATCAGCGCCATATACTGGCGGGTCAGCGCGTTATCTGTTTCCGATAATATCCGCGTAAAATCCTGCTCTGTCAAAGCGCGCAACTCGACCCGGATCGGCAAACGTCCCTGCAATTCCGGCAGCAGATCCGAGGGTTTGGCAATGTGGAACGCGCCGCTGGCGATGAACAGAATGTGGTCGGTTTTGACCGGGCCATGTTTGGTCGAGACCGTCGTGCCTTCGATTAGCGGCAGCAAATCGCGCTGCACCCCCTCGCGTGACACATCCGCCCCGCGTGCATCGGATCGCGCCGTCACCTTGTCGATCTCGTCGATGAAAACGATGCCGGAATTTTGCACTGCCTCAAGTGCTGCGGCTTTTACCTTTTCATCATCCAACAGCTTGTCGGCCTCATCCGAGATCAGCGCCTCATAGCTTTCAGCAACTGTCATCTTACGCTTGGTGGTGCGGTTGCCGCCAAACGCCTTGAACAGGTCCTGCAGACCCTGCATCTGCGTTTCCATGCCCGGTTGGCCGCCCATCATGCCCAACGGCATACCGCCCGTAGCATCCGCGACTTCGACCTCGATCACCTTGTCGTCCAGCACCCCATCACGCAGTTTCTTGCGAAACATCTCGCGGGTGCTTTCACGCGCATCGGTCCCTGCCAAAGCCTCAATCACGCGGTCTTCGGCCGATTTATGGGCCTGCGCCTTAACCGCCTCGCGCATCTGGTCGCGGGTCTGCACAAGCGCAACATCCGTCAAATCGCGGATGATCTGTTCGACATCGCGCCCGACATAGCCAACCTCGGTAAACTTGGTGGCCTCAACCTTGAGAAACGGTGCCTTTGCCAGTTTGGCCAGACGGCGCGAGATTTCTGTCTTACCAACCCCGGTCGGGCCGATCATCAGGATATTCTTGGGATACACTTCTTCGCGGATATCATCGGCCAGTTGATGGCGACGCCAGCGATTGCGCAGCGCCACGGCAACGGCGCGCTTGGCGTCTTTCTGGCCGATGATAAAGCGGTCAAGTTCGGAAACGATTTCGCGGGGGGTCAGATTGGTCATGGATTACTCCGTAACATAAGGCGGCAAACGAGATTTGCCGGGGAATTCAGGGATAAGGCGCATCAGGCGGGTGCGCAGTTCGGTCCAGAACGAGCCAAGCGCGGTCAGCGCCAGCCCAATCAGGATCAGCACCACCCACCAACTGCGCGGATCGGCAGCATCGCCAAACGCGTAGAAGCTGAGAAAAATCATATAGCCGATGCCAGCAGTGAAAAAGGACCGCCGGTCAATGATCAGCGCAAGTGCAGCGGCCACGATCAACGCCAGCAAAAGCAAGGCATATCCGGTGCCTGGCCCCATCTTGTAAAAGGTCAGCGCCACGGTATTCACCAGCGCGGGCGCCGCCAGCACATGCAGCCAAAAGCCCGAGGCAGATTGCCGCCCCAGCCGATGGGGATCGCGCATGTCAAACCAGATCCCGCCCGCCAGCGCGAGAAAGCCGAACAGCAGCATCGCCAGCGAAATCGACGATCCCCGCGCAAGATCGAACATGTCGATGGCCTGCGCCATCTCGACTTCCGGTTCAAGTCCCTTGGCAATGTTAAGCAGGATCGCCAATACGCAGAGCCCGACCAGGAACATCGAGAAGGGCACACGATAGCGCAGGAACCACGCGATCAGCCCCAGCGCGGTTATGCCCAGCGCGAGGTTCAAAATCGGGTCCTGTGCGACAAAGCGCACGCTGATCACGGGAGTGCCAAGGAAACTCGCCAGAACCGCCCCCGCCAGCGTTAGCGTTAGCAGGATCGAGGGAAGCACCATGCGGCGTTTGCGGGTGAAATACTCGGCGAATAACGCAGTGAGCGGAATCAGAAAGACGTAGCCACTATTCCCGCCCAGAAACAACAAAAACCCGAACGTGCCGGTGATCAGGATCGCAAGGCCGACGGTCACGAAAATCTCGGCAAAACCGCGAAATAGTTCAAACGGTTCGTCTTCGGCTGGGAGCGCGGCGCGACCGGCGATACGGTTAGCTGCAAGCGCCATCACGCTCGCCGCCTGCGCCTCGCTCAGATGACCGGCGGCGACTGCGGCGCGCAGATCGTCCTTCGTGATTTCACTCACCGATTGTCTCCACCGTCAGATTTCCGTTGGTGTAGACGCAGATATCAGCCGCGATCGCCATCGCTTTGCGCGCCACAGCTTCGGCATCCAGATCGGTTTCCATCAAGCCGCGCGCAGCCGCTAAGGCATAGTTCCCGCCCGAACCAATCGCCGCGATGTCGTTTTCGGGTTCCAGCACATCACCCGCACCCGTCAGCACGAACAAGTCCTTACCATCGGTCACGATCAGCATCGCTTCGAGATTGCGCAGATATTTGTCCATCCGCCAGTCTTTGGCCAGATCAACACAACTGCGCGCCAGTTGCCCCGGCGATGCCTCAAGCTTTTTCTCAAGCCGCTCGAGCAAGGTGAACGCATCCGCCGTAGATCCCGCGAAACCCGCAACAATGTCATGACCACCGGGGCTAAGCCTGCGCACCTTGCGCGCAGTGCCCTTGATAACGGTCTGGCCAAGACTCACTTGCCCGTCACCCGCCACGACCACACGGCCGCCTTTGCGAACGCCGATGATCGTTGTTCCGTGCCAGCCGGGAAACTTGTCGTCTGCCATAACTACCTCCGTGTTATCGCAGATATGAGGCCGCAAGCCGCGCCCTGCAACCCCGCTTGCCCGGTTCGCCCGCGCGCGTTAGCGTCCGGCCATGACAGAGCGGCACCTATCCATCTACCTAGATCCGGCGACCCTGTTTCAGGTTCGCAAAGGACAACACAATTTCTTTACCCGTCTGATCGGCGCGCTGCAGGCAGTGAACTGGATCGTCGATCTGCACGAAACCAGCCCGGCAGCACGACGCGCCGCACGCAAGAAACCGGGCTATGCGCTGTATCATATGGAGCCGCCAACTCATGCGCGCGCCCTGACGTGTCGGCGCAGCTATGTGGGCGCGTTCTGGCATATCGAGGAAAGCGCCGAGCGTTGGGAATGGCCGGTCGCTAAAGCGGATTTCACTGCCGATGAGATTGACGGAACGGAGGCTGCACATTTCTTCGGAATGTGGAAAAATAGGCTCTATCCCGGCGTAAATCCGACGAATGAAGACGATTTGGCCCTAATCGCGCTGCAAGGAAAGCTGCGCGAGCACCGCTCGTTTCAGGCCATGAGCCCAATTCAAATGATCGAGGAGATTTTGGCGCGCCATGCCGGATCGGTCGTCGCGACCCTGCACCCGAAAGAAACCTATACGTCCGACGAAATCACCGCGCTTGAGCACCTCGCATCGCGGTTCTCACGCTTCCGCTTTCAGTTAGGCGGATCGCCAGATTTGCTGCCCAAGTGCCGCTATGTCGCAACGCAAAACAGTGCCCTCGCGCTGGAAGGCTTCTTTTTGCGAAAACCAGCGATCCTGTTTGCGAAGTCAGAGTTTCACCATATCGCGGGATCCGTTCCGCGCGATGGGGTAGAGGCCGCGTTTCGCCGAATTGATGAAACCCCGCCAGTCGCGCGCTATCTCTATTGGTTTTTGAAACTCAACGCATTGAATGCCGGCCGCCCCGAATTTGAAGAGCGGTTACGCGCTCATTTAAGAACTTTCGACTGGCCTATATGAAAAAAGGGCACCCGAAGGCGCCCTTTTTGATCAATTGCAAAGTGCTTAGATCGACGATTCGATCCAGCTTTGCAGCGCGGCTTTCGGCGCAGCGCCAACCTTGTTCGACACAACCTCGCCGTCCTTGAACAGGAACAGCGCCGGAATACCGCGCACACCCAGCGTCGCCGGGCTGTCGGGGTTTTCGTCGACATTGATCTTCACGACCTTGATCTTGCCCGACATTTCTTCGGACAGTTCCTCAAGCGATGGGCCGATCATACGGCACGGGCCACACCATTCGGCCCAGAAATCAACGACGACGGGAACGTCGGATTTACGCACTTCTTCATCAAAAGTGGCGTCGGTAACAGCGACAGTAGCCATATCAGCCTCCTGAAAATTCGGTTGGTGTGAACGTAGGTTCCGACCTAGCCTTCGTCAAGATACAGGGGGTGTGCGCAATGACGCATCAAGCTGTGCGTCACTGAGCGGCATCACACTGCCGGACGCAGTCCACAAAATCGCGCAGCGCACCGGCTTGCCGGGATGGATCAGGCGCAAGGCCCCGCGATAGGCGGCCATCTGGCGCACCAGTCCCTCCGGAACCTGATCGGGGTGATCGGGCACCACGGCGTTAGATTTGTAATCCAGCACGCGGATTTCATCGTCCCCGATTACGAGGCGGTCAATGAAGCCATGGATGCGCCGGTTTCCCAATTCAGGCAGATCGGCGCTGATCTCGACTTCCGCAAGCGCACCTTCGCCCAACCACTCCGCCATATGCGGGGCGTCCAGAACACGGCTAGCTTCCTTCAAAACAGGCTCTATTTCGGCCCAACGCAGCGCCTCTTCGCCGTACCCCAACAGCGAGCGCGCAACCTCGGGCCACTCGGCTTTGTCGCGCTGCGGCAGATGTTCGAGCAGTATGTGCAACTGACGCCCGCGTTGCTTCGCAGCGTCCTCGTCCAGTATCGCCCCCTCGCCCGGCAACACCTTTGCCCCGCCCAAATTGGACGGAGAAAGCGCCATTTCAGCTTCATGAATCTTCGGAGCGGCTTCATGGGCCCATTTTGGCAAAACCGCCCTCGCCGATGTCTGAGTCTCGGCTGTCGTATCTGCTAAGGCTTCAGGCCACTTAGCGTGACTATGACGCTGAATCTGGCCAAGATCGTGCAGAGCTGAGCTATAGCCTGAAACAGTCTCTGTTCCGGCCTGTTTCATCCCTTCAGCGATCCGCGAATACCAGCTATCCTCGCCCTCCCCCGTCTTGCCCGCAGCCGCAATGATCAACCACTTTTCGGCCCGCGTCATCGCCACATATAACAAACGCAGCGATTCCGCCTCGCGTTGCGCGGCAGTCTTTTCCTGCGCTTGACGTTGCGCATCAGGCGCGACGTCTTTGGTCACATTCCAACCCGCCAGATCCCCTGCAAGCTTGACAACTTGCGCGTCATTCTTGGGTTTGCGCTCTGCCGTGTCGGGCAAGATCACGATTGGGGATTCAAGCCCCTTCGATCCATGCACCGTCATCACCCGAATAGCCCGTCCCGCGCCTTCAAGTTGTCGCTTAACCTCAACTTCATCGGCCTCAAGCCAGCCTAGAAAGCCGGTCAAGCTGGGCACTTCGCTCCGCTCAAACGCGAGGGCCTGCGAAATCAGCTCGTCAATCCCGTCTTCAGCCTCTGCGCCCAAACGTGCTAATAACCGCTCGCGCCCGCCATGACGGGTCAAAAGCCGCTCGATCAACTCAAACGGCCGCAGGAAATCTGCGTGATCACGTAAATCGTGCAAGATTCCGAGAGTGTCAGGACGCGCCTCAGATTTACGCAGCGCCTGCCACAAATACCCCCCACGCGCATGCGCTAAAGCGTAAACCTCTGCCTCGCTCCAACACAAAAGCGGTGAGCGCAGGGCTTCTGCCAACGACAAATCATCCTCGGGTGTCGCAAGAAATGCCAGAAGCGCACGGATATCCCGCACGGCCAGTTCCGCACCCAATTTCAGCCGGTCAGCCCCCGCAACCTGCAGGTTGGCAGCCTTACAGGCGCGAATGGTCTCGGCAAATAGGTCAGAGCGACGACGCACGAGGATTAGAAAATCGCCCTCATGCACCGGACGCGCCCCCGTATCCGCCTCGCGATCCGAAATTTGAACGCCTTGATCAATCATCGCGCGAATTTCAGCCGCAATCGCGCGGGCAAGCACCACGGTGTCCGAGGTCTCACGCACCAGATCAACCGGGTCTTGCCAGTCACTGTCCGCATTCGCGACATCTTGCGCGACCACCGGCCACAAATCGACCCGACCCGGCAAATCCGTCTGAAAAGCGATGTGGTGTGGCGGGCCGCCTAAGCCCTGTACCGCGCCTTGCGCGAAACTCTGATCCACAACGCGCAGCACCGCGGCAGAGGACCGGAAGGAGTGCTCCAGTTCCAGCGCTCGCAGGGGCGATCCGATACCCTCGAATTTAGCCTGAAAGTGGCTCTGCATCGCCTCAAAATACTCAAGATCGGCACCTTGAAAGGAATAGATCGACTGCTTGCGATCGCCCACGACGAACAATGTGCGATCCGCTTCGCGCGCGCCTTGCCCGGAGGTGAATTCATCGGCAATCCGTTCGATCACACGCCACTGGCCGGGGCTTGTATCCTGAGCCTCATCCACCAGGATATGATCAATCCCACCGTCGAGTTTGAACAGCACCCATTGCGCCACCGAAGGGTTCGATAGCAGCGCAGCGGCGCGTTCGATCAGATCGTCGAAATCAAGCCAGCCGCGCTGTGCCTTATAGCGCGCGATCTGCGGCAAATAGATTTGCGCAAAACGATGCAGCACATGGCTACGCTCAGCAGCCACGAAGGCAAGACGCTCTTCTCGGGACTCGGCCACACGCTCTGCCAAATCCTTGAGCGCCTCAAACACGGCTTCGCCAAGTTTCTCCTGTAAGGCTTTGGTCAGCAACTTGTCGCCCTTGGACCCATAAGGCACCTTGGCACCGCTTTTCAGGTTCATCACATCGGCAAGCTTACCCAATGCCGCGAGATCGAGCGTGTCAATTTGCGCAAAAACAGCGCCGACTTTTTGATCATTGCTGCCACTGGCCGAGCAAAGCGGTGCAGCGCCTTGGAGCAACTCAAGATCACCGGGCTCGAACGCGCGCGCGGCTATACTTTGCGCCGTCACGTCATCTGGCAAACCGTAGCTGCGAAAAATCTCGGCATGGCTCCGTTTCGGTAAAAAATAGACTCTATTTTGGCTAATTTCTCTGCATATCGCTTCAAGATCCTCGCCCGAATACGCAAGCAAAAGTGCATCCAACGCGCCGCGATCAGGCCCAAGCGCAATCTCTTCCAACAGATCTTCGCGCATCAGATCACCCGCGCGGTCATCCATCTCGCTAAACCCATGAGGCACCTGCGCCTCAAGCGGAAAGCGCCGCAACAAAGAGGCGCAAAACGCATGGATCGTTTGAATTTTTAGCCCACCGGGGGTTTCAATTGCCTTCGCAAACAGTCGGCGCGCTTCGGCCAAGCGATCATCTGTGATCACACCCTCTTCACCCAACGCTGCAAGATAGTTGCGCAGCTTGGATTCCTCCATCATCGCCCAGCCGCCAAGCAGCTTTAGCAGACGGTTTTGCATCTCGGCGGCGGCCGCTTTGGTGTAGGTTAGACACAAAATCCGTTGCGGCTCGGTACCGTTCAGCAACATGCGTGCGACACGATCCGTCAGAACCTTCGTCTTGCCCGAGCCCGCATTCGCGCCCAGCCAAACCGAATCTTTTGGCATCGAGGCTTGGATCTGCCGTTCACTGGCCTCATCCCGGCTCATACCAAATCCTCCGGCTCAGGCTCATCCGTCGCGTCCCATTCACCAAACCGCGAGAGCAGATCATAATCGCTGCTGTCGCGCGTCTTTTGCATTGCCCGCCGTGCAGTGAACCCCTGTGAAGGCCGCTGATAGCGCACAACCAGTTCGGTCAGTCGCACCCATGCCTCCTCCGGCGTCTCGGTCCGATCCTTCGACTTGCCTTTCACGTCACGCGTTTCCGCCGCCCCGCCAAGGCGCACATAGGTCATCGCGCTGACAGCACGCGGGCCAAGCGTCTCAAATGCGCCGCGCTCAACCATCGCAGCCTCAAGCAACATCTGTTTGTTAAAAGCGATGACCTCGGCTTCGCTGGGCAAAGCGCCCGACTTATAGTCATAGATTCGGACCGTCCCGTCACTCAGAAGATCAATTCTGTCCGGTTTAGCCGTGATGGTGAAATCAACGTGTTCCAGTGGAATAGTGACTTTCTCTTCGATGACAGCAGGGACACCGGACTGTAGCCGTTCCACCTCATCCTCACAGAACTTTTGCGCAATCCGAGAGATCCGTGCACGCCAAATTCGCCGCGTGCTCGGCCACGGAACTTCAGCATCCAGAACGTTATCCGTGATCGCGATCAAACGCTTGCGTGCGTCGTCCGCCTCTTCATTCAAGGGCCGCTCACGCGTGAACCGTTCAATTATTTCATGCAGGATTTGCCCGCGTAAAAGCGGATCGGGGGATGGCCGTAACGGATCAAGCGGGAAAAGCTTAAGAACACGTTTTGCATAAATCGCGTAAGGATCGCGAATTAGGGTCTGAACCGCCGTAACAGAGAGGTTTTTCGGACGCTGATCCACGGGTGGTCGCGGCGAAGGGCGCGTGGCAGAGCGCAGCTCCAGCCGCGGCGCTTCCATGGCATCGACCAATCGCAACCACTGCGTCCCCCGATCACGCATCGCGTCGATCGCCTCTGGTCCATGCTGATCCGGCAAGCCTTGAACGAGGTTTAGAACACGGTTGAGCCAACGTGACGGGATCGTCTCGGCCTCGGCATCCCGCCGCGCCCGGCTTAGCACGACAGTCTTAGAGGCAACGGCTTGTTGGAAATCATGCGCCGATAGGCCGATCTGCCGTTCGGGCAACAATAGACCCGCTTCAAGCCGCATTTGCCGCGAGAGCCAAGGATCTGGCGCGGGCGCCTCGGGCCAGCTCCCCTCATTCAACCCGCCACAAATCACCAAGTCGGCGCCCTGCGCGCGCGCCTCAAGCGTACCCCAAATCGCAATCAATGGATGGGCAGAAACGCCGCTACGCGCGATACCGCTTTGCAAATGTCGGTTGACCAAATCGGCATAGGCGGCGGGGGTAATGTCCCCGCCATGTGGAGCCTCTCGACGCAGTTCTTCCATCAAGCGCAACGCCTCGCGGCCACCCTCTTCGCGCCACAGTTCGCTGGCCTCGACGCTTCCTTTTGGGCCAGCGGCAATCAAGCTGATCAATGCCAAATGCATGTCTACAGTGGCCGAAAGTGACGTTCTCTCCGGAGCTTCAAATCCCGTCAAAACACGTGACAGCCAATCGACCCAATCATCGCGATCCTCTGACTTTTTCTCTGCCCATGCCAGCAAGGCGTCCGGCGTCGGAAACGCCGGACCGTTTCGCCGCAGCTCCAATTCGAGGTCGCGCGTAAGGCGCAAATGCTCACCGCGCGCATTCGCCCCCGCACCCGTCGCGCAAAGTGGATGTTTCAACAGAACCAGAAGATCAGCAATTGTCACCGGCTGCCCCAAGAACGTCGCCACATGGCGAAGCAACCTCCCCGGTGCTGTCTGTTGCAGCGGTTGACCCGCGCTGTCATCGGGAATGATCCCCCAACGATCAAGCGCAGAGGTCACCCTACGCGCAAGCAACCGATCTGGCGTAATCAACGCGGCGGGTGTGCCGTTCTCAGCCGCCTCACGCAAAACCAGCGCCAAAGCTAACGCCTCTTGGCGAGGATCGCGCGCCTCAATCAAAGTCAGCCCTCGGCAAGCGTCACGCAGATCGCCCAAGTCACGCCCCTCGACCCGCCATTGATCGGTGACAGGCGCGGGGCGCAAGGCGAGCGAGATAAGTCGGTTGCGCGCTTGGTCATGCGGAGTGATCGCCCGCCAATCCTCAACATCACCGACGGCTAAATCCAACTTGTCCAGCAATGCACGAAAGCGAAACTGAGGATGATCTTCGATCGGAAAAATGCCGGAATAGAGACTATTCCACGCCGCATCTGTCATATCTCGGTCAAATCCGGGCAGAACGATGATGCCCTGATCCAGATCAGCAACCGCGCGCATGAACGTCGCCGTCGCGCCCCGTGACCCCGTCGATCCAGCGACGATAATAGGGTCTGCAGGCGGGTGCGTTTGCCATTGCTGGTAGATCGCCTCGACGACTTGGCGTTGGCGCGCGTCCGCATCAAGCGCCGCATCGTCTTCGAAATAACGCGCGACGATGCGAATGAAATCAAGACTGCGTCGCCAGTGCTCGGCATGACTTTCCGAGATCTCGATAGATTCAAGCGCGTCGGGATGTACGCCTTCACTTTGCATCTCGGCCATCAGAGCAGAAAGGCTCTCTGCCAGCGCAAAATGACTGGAACCCGCCTCGAATGCAGGAATGGCGCGGGTCAGTTGCTCAACCAATTGCGCCAGTTCAAGTTTGCGCTGCAAAGGCGAAACGGCCAACGGCAACCCGGCGAGCGGATCTTGCCCAAGATCGCTGACCAGTCGCAAACGCGGCAGATAGCGCGCACCAGAGCGTTGGAATTCCTCTCGAACCCTGCGCAACATTCGACCGGAATTCAGATAGAGCTGCACCCGCGCCATCGATTCAGGCGGCTGCGATGCCATGCGGTCTATCAGTCCGGTGACCAGTTCTTTCGGGAAATCCACGCCGGGCGGAAGCGCAAAAACAGTCATCAGCTATCCCCAAGCAGGGATTCAGCCAAAGCGATCGAGCTGGGCTGACCCACATCACACCAACCGCCATCATAGATCACGCCGTAAACGCGGCCACGAGCGATCATCTCATCCCATAGCAGATTGAGCGAGAAAGCATCTTTTGAAACAGAGCCTATTCCAGCGGGATTGAGGATCTGTGCACCGGTATAGACGTAGCCCTCCCCGCGTGTCAGGCCCCCCTGTGCATCCATCGCAAAGTCTCCTTTTCCGCGATGACCCAGCGCATTTTCCGGACGCACCAAGGCCAGCAGCGCATCCATTTCGGTGCCGTCCCAGTGCGTACGCAGCTTTGTAATCACATTCTCGCCGCGCCAGACGGCATCGGTATTCAGCGTCATCACTGGACCTTTGCCAAGAAGCCCAAGAGCCTTGCGAAGCCCTCCTCCGGTTTCCAAAATCTGCGCTCGTTCATCCGAGATCATCACGTTCCGCCCGGCGAGATGATCCTCAACCTGATCGGCGAGATAATGAACATTCGCAACCACACGCTCGACCCCGGCCTCGTCGATTATGTCTAACGCATGATCAATCAGCGGCTTTCCGGCCACCTCAACCAAAGGCTTTGGGCGCGTTTTGGTCAAGTCCCCCATGCGCGTGCCGAACCCGGCAGCGAATAGCATTACGGATTGCGGCGTGTCGCGCATGCGGCCTCCAGTTCAGCAATAAGCTCGGCGGTGGGTTCAGAATAGGCTGCACGCAGATCCTGCGCGATACCGTTCAACGCCGGATGGCGTAAATTGCGTTCAATATTGCGCCAGACCCGCCGCATCAGCGCCAGATAACCCGGTTTCCCGTCGCGCAGGCACAGTCGCGCAAAAATCCCGAGAATACGAAGCGCCCTTTGCGTGCCCAGCAAAGCATAAATCGCGGCAAAACGATCTGCCTCAATCCCGCTTCGTGCCGCAAAATGCGCAATTTCACGCCGCGCGCAAGCCTGCGACACATCGCGGCGCGCATCTTGCAGAGCAGAAACCAAATCATAGGCCGGATGGCAACGCACCGCGTCTTGAAAATCGAGAAGCCCGAGGCCGCGCACGCCGGCGCGATCCAGCAAAATAATATTCTCCGCATGGAAGTCACGGAGGCAAATCCCGCTCGGCTCTTGCGCAAGCTCAGTGTAAAGATCCGCGATTTTCTTAGTGAGCGCAGCGGCAGCTTCAGGCGAAAGACAGGGATACCAATCGGGGGTCAGCGCCAGCAATTCCGCCAAGGCTGGCCCGTCAAGAAGCGGCAGAAAGTCAGGCGCTGGGACATCCTGCAATGCAATCAGAAGGTCGGTGATCTGCCCATAGATTTCGGCTTCGCGCCTTGGGTCATCGGCCAGCGCGCGTGCCGCCAAGGTATCGCCGAAATCTTCAAGCAACAGAAAACCATCAGGTTCGGCACGCGCAAGCACCTTGGGCGTCGAAAACCCGGCTTGCGCAAGATAATCCCCGATGCGCAGGAATCGAGACATTTCCTCACCCGGCGGGGCCTTCATCAAGACCGCCGTTTGCCCGTTCAGTGATAGCCGATCATAGCTGCGCGCCGAGGCATCGCCTGCTAGTTTCACGCGCGTCGCATCGGCCCAGTTAGCCCGCGTCAAAAACCGGTCCACGGCGCGCGAATCAACCATTCCAACGCTCCATAATCCGTGCCGCCAAATCGGTGTTTCCACTCAGACAAACACGGCGCGCATGCCCGTCATCGGTCAGGTCAAACGACAGCTTCAATGCATTTTCCGGTGTATTAGAGCCTAAACGGTCCGGCCATTCGATCAGACAGATCGCGCTTTCGAAGGCGGCCTCAAGGCCCAGTTCAAACAGCTCATCGGGATGGGTCAGACGGTAAAGGTCTGCGTGCCAAATTTCACAATCGGCCTCGTAGGTCTGGACAAGCGTGAATGTGGGCGAGGGCACATCTTCGTGTAACCCCTGGGCCGCCAGACGGTGCTGGATCAGTGCGCGGGCGAAATGCGTTTTACCTGCGCCGATCTGTCCCTCCAACAGCAAGACATCGCCGCACCCCAGCATCTCAGAGACAACCGCGCCAAGCCGGCTGGTCGCATCAGGATCGGGCAGGTTCAGACAGAGCGCTCGCGATTGCATAGCGCGAGTTTTACGCTGCTGCCCGCGCGCTGCAAGGGGTTAACCGTGCGCAATCAGATTGGTTTTACGACGCGCGGGGGCGGGCTGTTTCACCTCTGCGGCACTATTGCTTAGGAAACGCACCATCAAGGTGCCGCCGCTCAACGTGCTCAGCGTGCATGTCAGAGCCTCACCGTTGCGTAACGATATCGTTTCGCTCAAACTATCGCGCGTCCCGATCCGGTTGGCGCGCTCACGCAGCTTGGCCCAAAAGGCGGTCGGCTTGCAGCCTTTTTGCCAATGCCCAATCGCATCCATCAGGGTTAGCTGGCCCAAGACCGCCTCGGGATCAAGCGACCACATCGCGCCATAGGCCTTGTTTGACAGCATGAGTTCGCCAGTGGACTGGAACACCGCCACGGCATCGTTGAGTTGGTCAAGCACCTCATGGCTCACCTCCAACTCGGACCGAAACCGCCGCGTTGCCGCAATTTCCGCCGAGATGTCCTCAAATAGAAACGCAACAGCGCCGTCGGGATGCGGGCGCCCGGTCACACGATAGGTCTGCCCGCCCGGCAAGCTCCAGGTTTCCGAATGAAACCCGGCGGCAGCGGCGGTTTCCAGTTCCGTCATCTGCTGACGCCAGCTGCGATAGTCTTTCGGCTCGGGCATCATCCGCGCCTCGCGCAACCGATCCAGAAACGCATATAGCGTGGGCCGACCCGACAGAAATTGCGGGCTGAGTTGCAGCAAGTCAATCAGCGCGGGGTTAAACAATTGTAGCTGTCTTTGGCGGTCAAAAATCGCAAGCCCGATGGGCAGATCGGCGAATGTCTTGGTCAGCGTTTGCACAAAATCGCGCAGCGCCTTTTCTGCACGCACGGTCGCGTCGGCGGGCAACGCAAAATGCAGCACGCTCTCATGCAGGGCAAATGAGTAACAATCATACCAAGATTTACTGCCATCACGAGCTTCTAGAGCCAGCCTGCGGGGGCCTTTGCGCCCTGTGTCCGCGTCGATCTGGAACAGCGAGGGAAGCGGCCAGACAAACCCGTCTTCCGTTGTCTCCAACGCACCGGATTTCAGAATATAGGCACGGTTCGCCCAACCAACGACGCCACCTTCATCCTCGCGCCATGCCAATACGGGGGAGCGATCCAGTGTTTGGCGCATCATCTCCAGCTCATCTTCAAGTGCGCATTGCGACAGGCTATCGACGAGCTTGCCAATCCCCTCAGCATTCGGATCGCTGAGCGTGATCCGCGCAAGCCCGTTCACATTCTCGGCAAGCAGCTGTAGCGGCCGCAGCCCTGTGTCACCCTCTCTGGCAGTCAACTCGAGCCGACCATGCTCGGCCAATGTTGCCATCTGCGCGATAAAATCGCGAAAGCGCGGAGCGACGAACGCAGACAGGCGCGCCCAGTCGCTGGTCCCCATTGGCGTTGCCTCAAGCAAGGCGCGCGCAGGGCCGCTGGCATCGACCAACACTTCATCGTCAAACAGGAAAACGGTTTCTTCTAACGCCGGATACGCGATTGCGCCCAATTGCGGCGCAGCACTGCGTCCGAAAACCCTCCAAAGAATGAAAAGTGCAAGCACCCCCGATCCAATCGAGGTGAATACAATGACTCCGGCCTCAAACCAAATATTTGCCATTACCTGGCCTCTCTTACCTGTCCCAAGGCAAGAATGAGTGGAAATAGGTTAATGACGCGTTAAGCGAATAGGGCAAATGCGAGGTGTTTAGGTCAATATCGGTTGGTTCAACCCCAGAGCCCCCGTCTCAGGTGCCAAAATCTGGGCGGCGGGCCAGCGCACTTCGACCACGGCCCCACATCGCAACGGCTTATCCGATTGAGCATCATAAGGCGCATCGCCATTAAAGAACGCAAGCTGCGCGCCCGTGCGCTCAAGCAGGGTCTTGGCAATGAAAACACCCAACCCCATGCCTTCATATTCCTTGCGCTCAGACGCATTGGAGCGCGGCTGCAAGAACGGATCACCAATGCGGTTCAGCACGTTGCTGGGATAGCCGCGTCCGTCATCGCTGACCCGCACCCGGATTGTCTCTTCATCCCATTCTGCCTCGACCCAAACAGTGGTGCGGGCGAAATCGACGGCGTTTTGCACGAAGTTGCGCAGCGCATGGATCAGTTCGGGATAGCGGTAGATCGTGGGCTGTCGTTCACTCCCGCCCGGCAGGGGTCGCGTATCGAACAAAATGTCGATGCCACGCTCAAAATGCGGTTCCGCCGCCTCGCGTAACACCGCCAGTAAGGGGGCAGTGCGCAGATGCAGGTCGTCTTTGCCCGCGCGCCCCATCGAGTGCAAAATATCGCGGCATCGGTCAGCTTGCTCGCGGATCAGCAGCGCGTCGTCGCGTAGCTCAGGATAGGCATCCAACTCATCAGCTAACTCCGACGACACCAGCTTGATCGTCGCTAAAGGCGTGCCCAGCTCATGTGCGGCGGCAGCCACAACACCGCCCAGATCGGTCAGCTTCTGTTCCCGCGCAAGGGCCAGTTGCGTGGCGCGCAAAGCATCACCCATCGACCGGTTCTCATTCGAGATAGTATGCGCATAAGCCCCCAGAAATGCGACGCCGATCACAATCGCTAGCCAATAGCCAAATTCGAAAACCGCAGGCACGGTCAGGATTTCACCGGAATGGGTCTCAAGCGGCAGATAGATCAGCGCAACGATCGAAATCATCACCATCGTCGCCAGCCCCAGAATAATCGTGGCCGAACGACTGAGCGCCGTTGCGGCGATCGTCACCGGAACAAGGATCAAAAGTGCGAAAGGATTGGTAAGCCCGCCTGTGATCGACAACAGCAACGCCAGTTGCGCCATATCGAACATCAAAGTGGCGGCGGCTTCGGTCTGGGTCAAACGCTTGGTGTCGGGGAAAAGATAGATCGCGACGACATTTGCAGCGATTGCCGCCCCCACGGTTGCAAGACATAGTGGCAAATCCAGCGCGATGTCATAGATGTAATAGGCAATTGCAATAGCGCCAAGCTGCCCCACAATCGCCGCCCAGCGCAGAAAAATCAGCGTGCGCAGACGCACCCAGTCCTGATGGGTCTCGGGGGGGCCAAGCTGGGCCTCATGGCGTTGGGGCATCTTTTCTCCACGTCGAAAGGGCACAGTGAATAAAAACCTGCGCGAGAGCATTGATAGTCGCCCGCTCTCGCGCGATCAATGGAGTGTGATGAAGGAGCATTCGCAATGAAAACATCCACCGCCGCACTCGCCGCTGCAGCCATCGTCGCGATTGGCCTTGGCGCAGCTTGGTTTTCCATCTCGCGCAGCAAAGACAAAGATATCTTCGCGCAATGCCGATCCAGCGTGGTCGCGGGTGGAGCCGATCAGATTGGCGGGCCGTTCACTCTGACGGATGAGAACGGCAAACAGGTGACCGATAAAGACGTCATCACCGAGCCGAGCCTTTTGTATTTCGGTTATACCTATTGCCCCGATGTCTGCCCGCTGGACAATGCGCGCAATGCCGAGGCCACGGAGTTGCTTGAGAAGAGGGGCTACTCGGTGACGCCGGTCTTTATCTCGGTCGATACAGAGCGCGACACGCCAGAAATGCTCAAGCAATTTACCGATATCATGGATCCGAAAATGATCGGGTTGACGGGCACGCCAGAAGAAATCAAACAGGTCTCGCAGGAATATCGCACCTACTATAATGTGCAAAATCCGGGGGATCCCTACACGTTGATCGACCACTCCACGCAAAGCTATCTAGTGTTTCCAGATATCGGCTTTGTCGAATATTTCAACCGCGACACGCCTCCTGCCGAAATGGCAGATCGCATCGGCTGCTTTATCGATGCGTGGAAGGGTGCCAAAAGCGGAAATTGACCACAGAGGCGCAACCACTTAGAACCAAACAAGCGCAACACGCCGGGGGATCATATGGTAGACGAAAGCAACGCCGATATCGGGCAGGATCGTTCACTTCTTCTCGTTGATGACGACGTTCCGTTCTTAACTCGTCTCGCACGGGCGATGGAAAAGCGCGGATTTGAGCCCCAGACCGCCGAAACAGTGGCCGCCGGGCGCGCGATCGTGCAATCAAACGCGCCCGCCTACGCCGTGATTGACCTGCGGCTAGAGGATGGTAGCGGTCTGGATGTTGTCGAACTACTGCGGGAAAAACGCGCTGATGCCCGAATTGTTGTGCTAACCGGATATGGCGCTATTGCAACGGCTGTTGCTGCCGTAAAAATGGGCGCAACCGATTATTTGGCGAAACCTGCCGATGCGACGGATATCACAAATGCACTATTGGCACGTGGCGAAGACCTGCCCCCGCCGCCCGAAAACCCGATGAGCGCGGATCGCGTGCGTTGGGAACATATCCAGCGTGTGTATGAATTATGTGATCGCAATGTTTCGGAAACCGCGCGCCGCCTAAATATGCATCGTCGCACTTTGCAGCGAATTCTTGCCAAGCGCAGCCCGCGCTAACGAAAAACTACTTGAAACTTAATTGAATATGATATGAGTGCCTCATTGATCAGTAATCGAGGTATTCACATGGATCTAGAAAATATGCCGCTGGACGAGCTTAAATCGCTCCGCAAGCGTGTAGAGAAAGCCATCGAGTCGTTTCAGGATCGCAAAAAGAAAGAAGCGATTGACCAGCTTGAAAAGACCGCCCGTGATATGGGCTTTTCACTAGCTGAATTGACAAGCGCAGGTGGCACCAAGCCGCGTCGCACCGTTGCGCCGAAATATGCCAACCCCGCCGATAAAAGCCAGACCTGGACCGGGCGCGGGCGCAAGCCGCTTTGGGTGCAAGCCGCGCTGGATTCAGGCAAGTCACTGGATGATCTCGCGATCTAAATATAACTTGGATTGCACTCAAAGGGCCCGCCATGTGCGGGCCTTTGTCAGATTGCCATCTGCGCCAGCAAATCAGCGTGGCGTTGCGTGTAATCCTTGCGCACCTGCGAGGGAGGGCGCAGGCGAATTTCATATTCCGCCGCAACATCAGCATCAATTTTCCCAAAGATGCGATCAGCTTCGGTTTTAGAGAACCCCGCAATCTGTTCGGCCTCAAGGCGCGCCGAAATGATATCGGCCTTTTTGATCGCGCGCTTTATTTTGACCGGCAACGCTGCTGGCAGACCAAACCGGATATGAACTGCGGCAACCAGCCGCTCATCCAATTCGCCGTACCCTTCCCCGACAGCCGCTTTTACCGGGCTGATCATATCCCCCAGCACATATTCAGGCGCATCATGTAAAAGCGCCGCCAATTGCCAGCGCGGCTCGACTTTCGCGTTCTGGCGGGTAAAAATTTGCTCGACCAGTAGTGAGTGTTCGGCAACTGAATAGGGCCAATCGCCAAAGGTCTGCCCGTTCCAGCGCGCCACAAAGGCAAGCCCGTGGGCGATATCCTCAACCTCGATATCCACCGGCGTCGGATCCAGCAGATCAAGCCGACGCCCCGAAAGCATTCTTTGCCACGCGCGTTTCATCCAAAAATCCGTTCTCTGCGTATTTAACCAAAGGCGTTCAAACCCCTAGCCAAGACCCCTTGGCATGTAAACGCAAGCGATGCGCGGAACATTTCGCAAAATCACGCGTTTCAGGTTCAACAAACAGTAAAGGAGGGCTCGATGAGCTTCTCGCGTTCAAAGGTTATCTTCGCAGGCGTTCTGGCGCTCAGCATCCCCGCAACCATCGCGTTAGCGAGCGTTAGCAACAGCGTTAACCCGCAAATGGAAACACCACGCCAGACAATGCTGAACGGCTATGTCGGTAGTGGTCGCCCGATGGATTCAGACAGCGCCGCGATGCCCTATGCCGATCTCGCCGCTTTCGATAAAATCACCACGATTGGCACCGCGCAATCGCCGGACGTGCCTTATTGCGATCACCGTGGTGAGATGCTCAAAGTTCTGCAGCATGATTTCGCCGAAAGCCCGCGCTTTCAAAAATCCCTCGGGTCAAACCGTAAGGTCGAGCTGCTTGGCTCGAATATGATGGGCACTTGGACGGCACTTTATACGCGCGCTGATGGCGTGTCTTGCGTGGTGTCGTCTGGCATGGACTGGAAAAGCGGCGAAAACCCGATCGCTCTGCTGCACAAAGAGGGCATTTTGCCAGCGACCTAAGGTCATTGATGCTGTTATTGCCGGGCTAAGTCACCGGTGTTACACACAGCGCAAATGAACTTTCAGGAGCCACAAATGGCCGACTACATTGTCAAAGATATCGCGCTGGCCGAGTTTGGCCGCAAGGAACTTGAGATCGCCGAAACCGAGATGCCGGGGCTGATGGCGTGCCGCAAAGAGTTCGGCACCTCGAAGCCGCTGAAAGGCGCGCGGATCGTGGGATCGTTACACATGACCATCCAGACGGCTGTTCTGATCGAAACGCTCAAGGTGCTGGGCGCCGATGTGCGTTGGGCGAGCTGCAACATCTATTCCACGCAAGATCACGCAGCGGCGGCCATCGCGGCTGGCGGAACGCCCGTCTTTGCGATCAAAGGCCAGTCACTTGCGGAGCATTGGGACTATCTGGATCGCTCGTTCATGTTCCCCGAAGGCGCGAATATGATCCTCGACGATGGTGGCGATGCAACGCTGTATGTCTTGCTGGGCGCACGTGTTGAGGCGGGTGAAAAAGACCTGATCGAAGTGCCGACCTCGGAAGAAGAAGAAGTCATTTTCGCGCAGATCAAAAAGCGCATGGCCGAAACCCCCGGCTGGTTCACCAAGACCAAGGCCGCCATTCAGGGCGTGTCTGAAGAAACCACAACTGGCGTTCACCGCCTTTACGATCTGCACAAAAAGGGCCAACTTCCCTTCCCCGCGATCAACGTGAATGACTCGGTTACCAAATCGAAATTCGACAACAAATACGGCTGCAAAGAATCGCTCGTCGACGGCATCCGCCGCGCAACCGACGTCATGATGGCTGGCAAGGTCGCCGTGGTCTGCGGCTATGGCGACGTCGGCAAAGGCTGCGCGGCGTCGCTATTTGGCGCAGGCGCGCGCGTGAAAGTCACCGAAGTCGATCCGATCTGCGCCTTGCAGGCGGCGATGGACGGGTTTGAGGTTGTGCTCCTCGAAGATGTGGTCGACAGCGCCGACATCTTCATCACCACTACCGGCAATAAAGACATCATCCGCATTGAGCACATGCGCGAGATGAAAAACATGGCGATCGTCGGCAATATCGGCCATTTCGACAATGAAATTCAGGTCGCGAACCTGAAGAACCACAAATGGACGAATATCAAGGAACAGGTGGACATGATCGAGATGCCCTCGGGCAATCGCATCATTCTGCTGTCTGAGGGGCGCTTGCTGAACCTTGGCAATGCCACGGGTCACCCGTCCTTCGTGATGTCGGCCAGCTTTACTAACCAAGTGCTCGCGCAGATCGAATTGTGGACCAAGGGCGACGAATACCAGCCTGGTGTTTACATCTTGCCCAAGGCGCTTGACGAAAAAGTCGCACGTCTGCATCTCGACCGGATCGGTGTGAAACTGACTCAGTTGAACCCCGATCAGGCGGCCTATATCGGCGTCACTGTCGAAGGCCCCTACAAGCCGGAACACTACCGCTACTGAAGCGGTGCCAATCAAATGACAGGGCCGCGCCTTTGGGTGCGGCCTTTCTCTATTAGAGCTGGGCAGGCTTGCGCAACATCCAACGGGGGAATCCCACAGCTATTTTCCCCGTAGATTTTATCTTTGTAATTTCTTTAACTCAGCTTAGGCTTCGCGCATTCACAGGCCCTTTTCAGGGACGAAATTCGAAAACAGGTGAGATACATGGGAAAAAGAGACGAGCTGATCGCCAAATATGCGGACGATCTAAAAAGCAAATGTGGCATGACCCCGGATATGGGCTTGCTGACAAAAGTGACGATTGGCTGCGGCCCCTCGATCTACAATGCCGATGCCTCGACCGTTGCCGGATCGGACAAATCCGAGCTTGAAACCGTCAAGAACAACTTCCTCGTGAAGAAGCTTGGGCTGGCCGACAGCCCCGCGCTGATGGAAGCGATCGATTCCGTAATCGAGACCTATGGCCGCTCCGAGCGCAGCAAATACCGCGCCGTGGTCTATTACATGCTTGTTAAGCACTTCGGCAAAGAAAGCGTTTTCGCATAAACGCGATCTCGTGCCAAACTCAAAGCCCGGAGAAACCCTCCGGGCTTTTTCAGTCGATCAGCGCCTTGATCGCCGCGACATGGGTCGCCTTCGCGCCCAGCGCATCGCCCGCCAAATCTCGCACGCTTTCAAGCAACTGATCCGGCGCAACGATGCGGTCGATCAGCCCCCATGCCTGCGCCTCTTCGACCGGAACTTTCTGCCCTGCCATCAAAATCATCTTAGTGCGCGCGGGCCCGATCAGTTTCGTCATGCGCTTGGGGTCAGAGGGTTGCGGCAAGAACCCCAGTTTCATCACCGGATAAAATACCTTCGCCCCCGGCACCGCGATCCGCAAATCGCAGGCCAGCGCCATGCCCATCGCGCCCCCGGCCAAAGTGCCATTCAGTGCCGCGATGCTAAGACAGGGCAGCGCTGCAATCGCGCCCGACAGCCGCTCCCAGACCGCATCTGTCGCCAGCCCGGCGCGCGCCTCATCCAGATCAGCACCCGCCGAAAACACCTTGCCGACCCCGGTAATCGCGAACACCCGCGCGCCCTCGGCGCTGGCGCGCTGCGCGAAATCGGCAATTTCGTTTAACATTGCCCCCGTCAACGAGTTCGCTTTTTCGGGTCGGTCAAGCGTGACAAGCCAAAAACCTTCGTCAATCGTAAGCCGGATCATGCACATCTCCGTTTATGAGTGGGTTGATCCGCTTTAACAGCACCGCTGCCCCTTGACCATCACCCGAGGTCACAAGAGGATAGCGCCAAGATCTAGATATCAGGAAAGGTGCGCATATGGCACGGGTCAACACGGCTGGAATCGGCGCACTTTGCGTCACACTTCTTTCGACGACGTCCGCATTCGCGGATGTCACCCCCGAACAGGTTTGGGACGCGTGGCAAAAGGGCTATGAGGCTTACGGCTATCAGGTTCTCACCGGCAGCACCGACCGTCAGGGCGACACGCTGAATGTGTCTGACGTGAAACTCGTCAACGAGATGGATGATTCTAGTTTCACCATGACCATCCCCAAGATCATGCTGCGTGATCGCGGCGATGGCACGGTCGAGGCCACGATGGCTGAAAAAATGACCGGCGAAGCCACCGCCGATCTGCCGGAAGAAGACCCGATGCGCATGGATATGGTGATGACCCAGACGGGAACGTCGGTCGTCGTTTCGGGCTCTCCCGAAGATATGATCTACGATATCACCTCGCCGAGTATGACCATCGAGATGGATCAAAAAATCGGCACGGATGGTGAAACAATGCCGGTCAAAGTCTGGGCCTCGATCGAGGACACGACCGGACGCTACGAGATGAAACAAGGCGACAGCCATGACGTTGCCTCGCAAGTCAAAAGCGCGCTGGTGAAGTTCACCGCATCCGGCGCTGACCCGGAGACCAGTGGCACGTTCAACATGACCGGCCAAATCGCGGATGTTGCTTATTCCGGCAATTTCATCCTGCCCAATGGCGTGGCAATGGAAAAACTTGATCAAGCATTGAACGCCGGCATGAATCTCGATTTTAAAGCGAGCTATGGCGCTGGAAGTTATGAGATCACGGCAGACTCCAAAGATGGCCCCGTGCAAATGAAAAGCAGCTCCCAATCTGGCTCGTTCGACGTCAAAATGGCCAAAGACGGGATGCATTACGCCGGAACCGGCACCAAAGCGACGATGGAAATGACGTCGCAGAAACTGCCCTTCCCGGTCTCGGCTGCGATGGATGAATTGGACGCTGATTTCACAATTCCAGTGAGTGCGTTAGGTGACACGCAACCCTACAAAGCGAAAATCGCGCTGAAGGGGCTGACGCTGTCGGACAATGTCTGGTCGCTATTTGATCCTCAAGGCAAGTTGCCACGCGATCCGGCAAGCTTGGTGATTGACCTTTCAGGTAACGCTACGGTCACGTCTGACCTTTTCTCCCCCGAGGCGGCAAATATGTCGGTACCGCCGATGAAAGTGGACAGCGCCAATGTGGATGCGCTGCAACTAACCGTTGCGGGCGCGGATTTGCGCGGGAATGGCGCAGTCGAGTTTGACAACGCCGGACCGACCCCGAAACCTATTGGCACGCTTGATTTCACCCTCAAAGGCGCAAATGCGCTGATGGATAATCTGGTTGCCGCCGGATTGGTGCCGCAAGATCAAATCATGTTTGGCCGGATGATGTTAGGCCTTTACGCCAAGCCGACCGGCGATGACGAGATGCAGTCGCAAGTTGAATTCAAAGATGGCGGGGAAGTCCTCGTCAACGGGCAACGCGTCCAGTAAGAGACGTAGCAGAACAACCGGGGCCGTCCGGCACGACCGGGCGGCCCCAAGTCATTCATGAGGTGAGCATGACCGAGCAATCCCTGCCCAAGCTGACCGAGGCGTTGCTGGCAGCCGCAAAACGTGCCGGCGCATCTGAGGCCGACGCAATCGCGGTTGATGGCCGATCCGTCGCGATTGACGTGCGCGCAGGCCATCTGGAACAGGCCGAGCGCTCCGAAGGCGTCGAGATCGGTTTGCGCGTGCTGATGGATGGGCGGCAGGCCTGCGTTTCGGCCTCTGATACGTCCACCCGCACGCTGGAACAAATGGCGGAACGCGCGGTCGCCATGGCCCGCGAAGCCCCGCAAGATCCCTATATCGGGCTCGCCGATGCCGCCGATCTTGCGAAAGATTGGGACGTCGCTGCCCTCGAATTGTCCGATCCCGCAGAGGAACCCGCAGCCGCAGCCTTGCAGGAAGATGCCCGCATGGCCGAAGCCGCAGCGCTAGAGGTCGCGGGCGTCCATCAGGTGCAATCCGCCTCTGCCGCCTATAGTTTCCGCCGGATTCATCTCGCGGTCAGCAACGGTTTCAACGGTGGCTACAGCCGCAGTTCCCGCTCGAACTCTGCCGTGGCGATCTCGGGCGAGGGCCTTGAGATGGAACGTGACTGGGCCGCCGAAAGCCGGATCTTTCAATCAGACCTGCCCAGCGCCACCGAAATCGGGCGTCTCGCAGGCGAACGCGCAGCGGCGCGCGCCAATCCGCGCCGCCCGAAAACCGGCGCTTATCCCGTGCTGCTGGATGAACGCATCTCGGGCTCGCTGATCGGGCATCTGCTGGCGGCTGTGAACGGTCAAGCGATCACGCGCGGGGCCTCGTGGCTGCGCGACGCGATGGATCAAGCCGTGCTGCCCGACGCGCTTTCGCTCATCGAAGAGCCCCATCGCAAACGTATTTCTGGATCGCGCCCGTTTGATGCCGAGGGCTTGCCGACAATGCGCCGCGCCATCGTCGACAACGGCGTGTTGCGCAGCTGGACACTTGATCTGGCGACCGCGCGCAAGTTGGGGCTAAAATCGACCGCCAATGCCGGGCGTGGCACCTCGTCGCCGCCATCGCCAGGGGCAGGAAATGTGACCCTAACCCAAGGCAATCAAAGCCGCGCCGAGCTGCTGGCCGATATGGGAACAGGGCTGTTGGTGACGTCATTCATCGGGGCCACGATTAACCCCAATACCGGTGATTATTCGCGCGGTGCTTCTGGTTTTTGGGTGGAGAACGGGGAAATCCAATATCCCGTCAACGAATGCACAATCGCGGGCAATCTGCGCAATATGCTGCGTTCGATCCGCCCGGCGAATGACGCCCGGCTGCACCTAAGCCACATCGTGCCATCCCTTTTAATCGAAGGAATGACGCTTGCCGGAGACTGATTTGCTCTTGCTGCGCGAAGCGGCTGAAGAGGCGGGAAAGATCGCGCTGCGATATTGGCAGAACGCACCCAAGGCCTGGGACAAGGAAGATGGGGCCGGCCCTGTCTCTGAGGCCGATCTGGCGGTGAACACGATGCTCGAAGATGTCTTACGTTCCGCCCGCCCTGATTACGGCTGGCTGTCGGAAGAAAGCGTCGACGATCCAGCGCGTCTTGACGAAGAGCACTGCTTCATCATTGACCCGATTGATGGCACGCGGGCGTTTTTGGCAGGGGATGGTGGTTTCGCCCATGCGCTTGCGGTGACCAAAGCCGGGCGTGTCGTGGCTGGCGTGGTCCATCTGCCAGCTTTGGGTCTGACATACAGCGCGACGGCGGAGGGGCCTGCCTTGCTGAACGGCGTATCAATCACGTCCGGAAATCACGCAGAGCTATCAGGCGCAGACGTGCTGACGTCAAAGCTTTCGGACAACCCAAGTCAGTGGAAACACGGCGTGCCAAACTATAAGCGCAGCTTTCGGTCATCCTTGGCTTGGCGGCTGTGTCTGGTGGCCGAGGGGCGGTTTGACGCCACGATCTCGCTGCGTCCCGCTTGGGAATGGGACATCGCCGCCGCCAGCCTGATTGCGCAGCGTGCCAATCTAGCTGCCACCGACCGCCAAGGCAAAGCGCTGCGCTTTAACGTGCCGGTGCCGCAATCCAATGGGCTGGTCGTGGCCAACCCGGCGTTGCATGCTGCATTTCTCAACGAGCTGGCCGTCTGGCCGGGCTAGTGGCTATCACCAGCGCAGCACCTTGCGCCCGATCAACGCCCCAACCCCGGCGGTGATCAAGATCCCAGCGCCATACCAGACAACATAGAACAACGGGCTGTCCTCGGTGCAATGCAACGCATAAATTGCGGTACCCAAACCCCCTGCGGCAAGCCCCGCGATCAACCCTGCACGCGCAGGTGCCAACACCGCCCCGCGCCGTAAAGCCATTAGAAACGCAGCCAGAAGTGGTGCGGAAAGTGCAGGAATAGAGACTAAACAAGGCAGAATCGTCTTACCCGTGAACGCCATCATACGCGCCTGCGACGGCGTTGTGAGATAACCGAAGGCCAGTAGCGCCATGCCAAGCATCGGTATCACCCACAGCCAAGCCAGTCGCGGTCGCGCCAATGGTCGCGCAAAACGCAACGCAAGCGGCGCAGCCAAAAGCCCCAGCATTAGCGGCAACACGAATTTCGGCAGTATTTCAGGCTGAAACAGGTTCTGAGACAGCGGAAACCGCACGCCAAGCCCCAACGCCATCGCCGCAAAGGAAAACAGGGCCGCAGGCACCAACCAACGCCACAGCACTGCGCCCGGCAGCGACTCTGCCACCCGGTCATTGCCCAGCATATTCAGCAGATCATCGGTTTTCATATCTCGATCAGCCTTTCTCTTAGCGCGGCCAGTTTCTTGAGGCTGCGATGCAGCATGACCCGAACCGCCCCCTCGCTCATGTCCAGCATATCGCCGGTCTCAGCAATTGAATGCCCCTCTAGCCCAATCGCGCGCACCAGTTGCGCAGCGCGTGGCTCGAGATGATCAATCACCCGTTCAATGTCATTGCGCTCGGTCGGATCGGCGACCGGCGCGGCAGGCAAAACTTCGGCGAAGTCGTCAAGCGGCACATGCACCCGACGCCCGCGTTTTCGAAACGCATCCACCACCTTGTGACGCGCAATTGCATAGCACCAAGGCGCCGCGGGCTCATCTTGGCGCCATGTATGCCGCTTGAGATGAATCGCCAGTAACACCTCTTGCACCACATCCTCGCAATCATCGGGCGGCAACCCTGCCGAGCGCGCGCGCACAACCCCGCGCAAAACCGGCGTCACCGCATGTAAAAACGCTTTATAGGCCTCCGCGTCACCCCCATTGGCAGCGCGCAGCAATCGACTCCAATCTGCCTGCCGATCATGCATCATTCGGTCCCTTCGCAGTGCAGCGCCCATTCGTTACTGCACACCCGAAAATTTTTTTCTTCACTCATCGTAACGCTTCGGTGAGCGGATGCGAATGGTTTACAGGGCCACAACCTGCCCGCAACCAATTAGGGAGAATAAAATGAGCAAGATTGAAACCACTATAGGGATCGCCGCCGCCGTCACATGTGCCTTGGGCATCGCGACCGCCGCACATGCTGATGAGATGTCCAAGACGATGGAAAAGTGCTTTGGCGTGGCGCTTGCCGGTCAAAATGATTGTGCCGCCGGTCCCGGCACCACCTGCGCAGGCACCGCCACGCAGGACTATCAAGGCAACGCGTGGAAACTCGTTCCCGCAGGCACCTGTGCCGAAATCGAGACGCCTCATGGTATGGGCTCGCTTGAACCGATCAAAATGTGATCACGCTTTGGGGCGGGCCTCTGCCTGCCCCGGCACCCCACCAGGGAGCCGCAAATGTTACCTGCAAAAACTGGCCTAGGCTTCTAACCAGAGCACTTTCCCGCAATAATAGAGACAAAAACTAATCTCGGCTTCTTTGAAGTTCTTGCTGAGAATTACATAAATGCCGGCGGAATGCCGCATGCGATGCTGGAACGGTTGCGCGCGGACTATGCCATCTCGGTGCATGGTGTCGGGCGGTCCATCGGCGGCCCTGACCCGCTAGATGAAATCCACTTAACGCGCCTTAAGACCCTTTGCGATCGCTATCAGCCTGAAAGCTTTTCCGAGCATTTTGCGTGGGCGAGCCACTGCGGCACTTGGATGCACGATCTTCTTCCCCTGCCTTACACCCATGAGACACTGCGCATCGTGTGCGATCATCTGCAAGTGCATCTCGGGCGCCAAATCCTGTTGGAAAGACCCCGCGACCTATCTGACCTTCGCACGATCAGATATTCCGGCGACCGCTTTTCTCACCGAGATCGCGCAGCGCACTGGATGCGGTCTGCTTCTTGATGTGAATAACGTGTTTGTATCCTGCGTAAACCATCGCAAAGATCCGCGCGCCTATCTCACAACGTTCCCGATGCAGGCCGTTGGCGAGATCCATTTTGCAGGGCACGACAGCGAAGACCTGCCTTCTGGCCCCCTGCTTATCGACTCTCGTGGTAAACCTGTAAGTGAACCAGTTTGGAGACTTTATGGTGAAATAGTCGCTTAATTTGGCCCAATGCCTAGCTTGGTCGAATGGGCCAATGACGTACCCGATTTCGCGACCCTGATGGCCGAAGCGCATCGTGCAGCTCTGATACTGGAGAACACACACCATGTCCTCGCATCTTGAATTTGCACACAACTTTCAAATCGCACTGAGCGGCGATCAACTGCCGGTGGGAGCGCAAGCGGATGATCCGTCCGACATTACCCAGCGCTTCAACGTCTATCGCAACAATGTCGCCTATGAATTGGCTCAAGCGCTGTCTCGGCAGTTTCCGGCGACGCAACGGCTTGTTGGGGCGGAATGCTTTGCTGGCGTGGCTCAGATGTTTATCGCGCAGCATCCCCCCACGCAGCCCGATACTTACAGGTTGGTGCATCGAGTTTCCGCAGTTTTGGCCGCGTTAGGCTCACTATCTTCGCTACCCTATCTTTCGGATGTCGCGCGTATCGAGTGGGCACGCAGCCGCGCCTACCAAGCCGCCAATGCAAGTCCGGTTAAAGCGACACAGCTCAACACCTTGGCGCGGCATCATCGTATGCACCTGCATCCATCGGTACAAAACTGACGCTTTCAACACCCGCTGGCAGCATCTGGGCCTCACAACAACCCGAAGGTTCCCCACCGCTATGTTCCGAGAATTGGCGAGCCGAGACCGTGATGATCGCGCGGCGGGGCCTTGGGAACGTTATCGCTCCGGTGAACTCGCCGCAGCTTGGCGTTTTCGTTCAACAACTATTGGCGCGGCAAACACTTGCTACCTTCTGCACGCAAGCGGGACCAGAGTTTGACCTCACCGACGCCCTGGTCCTGTTGGTCCAAAACGATTTGATCTCAGACATCACCCAAGGGAGGCTGAAATGACCGATCAAACTTTGGCGCAACGCCAGAATAAGAGACTATTTCACCTATATTCGTACATCACAAAGACGGGTGGGTTTAGTCCCGACAGTATCGTCTTACTCGCCGCGCGCGTTTTTCCGGCGGCAATCTTCTGGCAATCCGGTCGCACCAAGGTGGATGGGTTCTCGATCAAGGACTCAACTTACACGCTGTTTGAGCACATCTATGCTTTGCCTGTGATCCCGCCCCACATCGCTGCGGTCGCTGCGACATTTGCAGAGCACCTGATGCCGATCTTGCTTGTTTTCGGCCTGTTTACGCGCGCTTCGGCACTGGCGTTGCTGATGATGACGCTCGTCATTCAGACTTTTGTCTTTCCCGACGCATGGCTGACACACGGGCTTTAGGCGATCTGCTTTATACTTGTGATCAAAAAGGGGCCCGGCGTATTTTCTCTGGATCATTTCCTCAGATTGGACTGCTAAGGCTTGCTCTTGCCAGCCCGTCCCTTATTTCAGGGGCAGGCAAGGAGAGAGAATGAGTGAAAGCAACGATATCGAGGCGGCGATGACCCAAGCCGAGGCGTCGGGGCTTGGCCATGCGCCCAACCCGAGTGATCCGCGCCTGTTGCGAAAGGCGTTAGGTCAGTTCGCGACCGGCGTGACGGTTGTCACGGCCTGTGAATCTACCGATGAGGCCACGCCGGTCGGCATGACTGTGAATAGCTTTGCCTCGGTTTCGCTCTCACCTGCGTTGGTCTTGTGGTCCGCCGCGCGCAGTTCGATGCGCCACGCGCATTTCACGCAAACGCCCGCTTTTGCCGTTCATGTGTTGCGCGACGACCAAGAGGCTCTGGCGCAACGCTTCACCAAACGCGGCGACGGGTTTGACGGGCTGCCATACACGCTCAATGCCGAAGGCGTGCCGCTGCTTGAGAATATGCTCGCGCGATTCGAATGTATCACAGAGGCGCGCCATGATGGGGGTGATCACACCATCATCATCGGTCGCATCACACGCTTTAGCGTGACCGCCAAGGGCGCACCGCTGGTCTTTGCCAAAGGCGAATTCGGACGCTTCCTTAGCGGGAGTTAATTGAGCCGCGCGATCCGCCGTGCCAATTCAGTCACCGCGGCACCTTGAGCAGCGACAATGGCGGCTGGGGTCGGCTCACCACCAGGCTCGGCAGTTGCGATTGGCACGGTAAAGTCAAAGCGGCGTACGACGTCATTTCCGGCATCCAGCCCGGCTGGCGTGACAAAATACACTCCCGCGACATGCAAAGCACCATCTGCGCCCGGCAGGATCTGTTCGATGCGCACCTCAATGCGGCGGCGCGGCGGGTCAGAGAGCGGCCAAGGGTCAGACAACACGGTAGCCCCCGACACCGCTGAAATCTGGCGCGCCAATGCGAGCGTCATCGAACGGCCCGGATCATCTGCCCACAGATTGTCCGGGTTTGACCGCAACGCCCCATCTGCCGTTTGATAGGGAATCTCTTGCGCCGTGGCATATTGCGGCAACGACACTTCGCGCAGCTCGGCAGTGCCTAGCCGGTTAGGAAGGGTCTTGGAAACCGCAGGCGGCTCGATCGGATAGCGCGCGACCTTTTCAGGGTCCGAACACGCGGCGAGAGCCAGCAAACAGAGCGGGATAAGGCGCAACAATGTCATCGGTATCTCCAATTAGCGGCCCAGAATAAAGGCACGCGGGTTGCGTTCAATTAGCCGCGCCACTGCGCCGATATCGGCAACCGAGCGGCGCAGTTCTCGCAGCATGTTATTCGTCTCGTTTGAGAAGTTCGACCCTTGGCCATAAGTTGCCACCAGCGCACGCGCCTGACCCACGAGGTCTTGCAACTGTTGCGTCAATTCGGGCAAGCGATCTGCCGCCTTGGAGATTGACCCGGCCGCTTGCTGCGTTGCATCCAAAGTCTCGTTCAGCTTCTCCGCCGCCCCAGCCTTGCGCAACTGCTCCAAGATCGCTGCCGTTTGCTCAAGCGTCGCGTTCAGCGATTGCGGCAGATCTTGCGTGCCCTGCTTATTCAGCAGCCCGTTAATATCGGCAAGGATCGTATCAAGTTTTTTGCCGATATCGCCCAGCGGCATGTCCGCAATGGCCTGTGCGGCCTTGTCGGCGGAAGAAAGCGTTTGATCAAGGCCGGAAAGCTCTTCGAGCACCGAAGACGCGGCCTCGGTCACACGATCCAGTGCGGCCACCGTTTTATCCGCAGCGCCTTGCTTGTTCAGATCGCCCGTAAAGGTGCGCAATTGTTCAAGCAGCCCTGACAACTCCTCCGGCACTTTACGCGTGTTTTCGTTTTCGGCCACGGCCGAAATCGAATCCAGCGTGCGAATGGCGGAGTTCATCAGATCCTCAATCGGCAGATCCTCGATGCGTTTGAACACCCCTTTGGCAGATTTCGCGATGTCGTTCTCAGACATCGGTGCCGTCGGGATAGAGGGATAAGGTTTCGCATCCAGATTCATCGTTTCTTTAGGCTGATTTGGCACATCGGTCAGTTCGACGACCATCGTCCCGCCCAACAACCCGACCGAGGCAATCCGAGCCCGCAACCCATTCTCAATCTGGCCTTCAAGGAACTGCGTGACCTGTTCAGCGTCAGTATCGCGCGCCAGACCCAAACGGTCGGGCGAAAGCGCAATCGTCAATTGTTGCTGTGCAAACCGCTGACCCGTCGAATCTTCACGGACCTTGATCGCAAGTCCCGTAACCTCGCCTGCCTCGACGCCTCGAAACTGCACTTTAGAGCCAACATTTAGCCCCTGCACCGGATCGTCAAATAACAGGGTATAGCGTGGCGGGTCGATCTGATCGGATTGGAAGATCGAGTTTTCAGCCAAGTCCTTACTTGCGAACAAGCGGAACGAGTGACCGTTATCCACGATCCCGCCACCGCTTGTGAATGTATCGAACTCAACCCCGCCCTGCACCAATGTCGCCAGTGAGCGCACATCAAGACTTAGACCCGAAGTGTCGACTTTCACCGAGAACCCGGACGTGTCCCAGAACCGCGTTTGGGTCGAAAGCAATTTGTTATAGGGCGTCTCTATGAACGCATCGACGATCACGCCCGATGAGTCCTTGTCCAGACGCAGATTTTGCAAATGGCCCACCGTGATCCCGCGATAAAGAATCGGCGCGCCATCAACGATACCGCCCGCATCCTTCGCGCTCAGCTCAATGCTCGTTCCCTTGCTGGGATCGGGCGAAATCGGCGGCTGTTCAAGCCCCGTAAACTCGGCCTGCGGGGCACCGGGCTTATTGGTCCAAAATCCCTCAAGATAGGTGCCAGATAACACCGTCCCCAAGTTTTCTATCCCGCGCGCCGATACTTCAGGGCGCACCAGCCAAAACTTTGTCTTCGTGTCGATATAGGGCGCGACATCGTTATCCACACGCACGCCAAGACGCACCTTTGTTAAATCAGCGGTGAAACCCACGGTCTCAACCTTGCCGACATCAACTTCGCGAAACTTCAGCGGCGTGCCAATCTCGACCCCGGTGGCGTCTTTGAAATCGATATGAATAAGCACCCCGCGATCGGAATACGTCTTAAAGGCGACCCCAAGCGTGACCACCAAGGCCAACAATGGCACGATCCAAACCACCGAAAGCCGCGACCAGATCGGACGCGGAGCTTTGGAGGTATCAAGTTTGGCCGGGCCGGGCTCGGGCGTGTCGGTCATTTTTTCTCTCTATCAGGGCCGCGCCAGATCAGACGCGGGTCGAAGCTTTGGGCGGAAAGCATTGTAAAAGCAACAGATAGCGCAAAAGACGCCGCCGCCGGGCCCGGGTGAACCGAAGCAACGAAACCCAGTTGCACAAGCGCAGACAGGATCGCCACGACAAAGACATCAATCATCGACCATCGCCCGATGAACTCGACAACCTCCAGCATATGCAAATGCGGAGCCCCGCCACGTCGGCTTTCGTTGCCTACCATCAGCGCCAGATAGGCGACGGCGATGAATTTGCCAATCGGGATCATGATCGAGGCGCCAAATACGATCAACGCGACCCCATAATTGTGGTGTTTCCACAACTCAATCGCGCCGCCGACGATCGTGTTCTTTTGCGCATGGCCTAGCGTCGTCGTGACCAGCATCGGCAAAAGGTTGGCCGGAATGTAAAAAACCAATCCCGCAATCCACCACGCCCAAACGGCCTGAAGCCCGTGACTGTTCACAACGCGCAGATGCGCCCCACAGCGCCCGCAATGCGACTCATCCTGATGCCAGACGAGGCCACAGCGCGTGCAGCCGACGAGACCGGCATCGGTCGCCGTTAATGCGTTCATTTCTGTCCTATTGCTTTCCATATCGTCCAGTCGCTGACAAAGCTGTTTTTTAGCGCAATCACGATGATCAACGCGCAAAATGCCCAAAAGGCCGGACCCAAAGATACCGTCGCAAGCCCCGCTATTTTCACCAGCGCCACCGCTGTTCCGATAATGAATATTTCGGCCATTGCCCAAGGTTGCAGCTCTTGCACCAGCCGGAACGTCGTAGCGGCGTGAGGATAGGCAGGTCTGCCGTTGGCGAGGGGCCAAAGCGTGTAGATCAGGGCGGTAAAACGAAATATCGGCAAGGCCACGATCATCGTCAGCACCGCGAAGGCCAGTGGGGCCAGAAACCCGTCCGAAAACGCCATCGCAACGCCAAAGATTGAGCTTTTATGCGACAGACCCCCTGCCGCGATTTCGAGAAACGGAAAAAAGATCGCCCCGATCATCAGGATCATCCCGGTAAACGAGAATGACACAACGTGCAAAAACGCCCCCTCGCGCGGCCACATTAGAACCGTGCCACAGCGCGCGCATTTCGCCCTCTGTCCATCGGCCAGTTCCTCTGCACGGTGCAAGACATCACAGTACGGGCAGGCAATCAGCCCGCTCAGGTCTTGATCTTGCTGAAATACAGGCCCCGTCATGTGCCAAATCTAGCGATTGCCCGACCAACAACAAGGGCTGAGCAAGATAGCGCGCATTTTATCTGTAAACTGCGTGTTAAACCCGCTCTGCTAAATCTCCTCATGGGTGAAAATGAGGTGGTGTGATGGGTGCGCGCGATACAGCGGCTCCAGTCATCATCAAACGTAAGAAGGTCGTTAGCGGCGGCGGGCACCACGGTGGGGCGTGGAAAGTTGCCTATGCTGACTTCGTGACTGCCATGATGGCCTTCTTTCTGTTGATGTGGCTTTTGAACGCAACGACTGAAAAACAACGCAAGGGAATCGCGGATTATTTTAGTCCGACAATTCCGATCAACCGGATTTCCGGTGGCGGCGATGGCGCCTTTGGCGGCGAGTCAGTCTTTTCCGAAGATCAGATCGCGCAAACCGGCACTGGCGCAACCGCGCTAAATCCGACTGAGGAACATCAGGCCAAAGGTCAAAACTCGGCGGAAGACAAAAACGACACTGAAAAGGCGCAGTTCGACCAAACCGCGAAGAAGATCGAAAAGGCCCTGACGGGTGTGGGCGGTGAGTCGATGGTCTCGGAGCAGATGGCGCGCCATATCGTGACAAAAGTGACTGATGAAGGTCTGATCGTAGAGTTTTTCGATCTTCCCGGAGAGCCGCTTTTTGACGGTGATACTGCCACGCCAGAACCGCTGACCCGCGAGCTTGCAGAAATGCTGACGCGTGTTTTCGGCTTGGTGAAGAATCAGGTCGCAATCAACGGATACACGCGGTCGTATCCGCAAATGCTCAAGCGTGATCCGGTCTGGGAACTGTCGTCGGCGCGTGCGCAAACCATGCGCGAACTGCTGGAAGCGGCGGATTTCGATAAAATCCGCATTCAGCGCCTTACTGGCTTTGCCGACCGCAAACCAAGCGTAAAAAAGCCGATGGATGTACGCAATAACAGGCTTGAGATCATCTTGTTGCGCAGTCGTCGCTAAAAAGAAGTCGGAAAAATTTGAGATGTTAGGACGATCTTAAACCAAAGCGCGCCAATCTAGCTGCAATTCGGACACAGCAGCAGAAAGGCGCACTTAATGTCCATTTCCTCTTCGCTGAACGCTGGCGTAGCCGGTCTGGCAGCCAATGCCACCCGACTCGCTACAATTTCAGACAATATCGCGAACTCAGGGACTTACGGGTACAAGCGCGTGGTCACCGAGTTCGAAAGTATGGTGATCGACGACTCAAACGGCGCGGGGTCGTATTCCGCTGGTGGTGTGCGTGCCTCGACCAACCGTTTGATCGAAGAACGGGGCGCGCTTGTAGGCACCTCGAACGCGCTTGATATCGCGGTGACGGGGCGTGGCATGTTGCCCGTTGCCGCCTCAGTCGAGGTTGAAGCCTCGTCTGGTGACCCGACCCTTCTATTAACGACTACGGGCGCATTTCGCACCGATGCCGACGGGACGCTGATGACCGAGTCCGGCCTTGTCCTGATGGGGTGGCCCGCCAACGCCGATGGTTCGATCTCGGTCATGCCGCGCGACACCACCGCCGGTCTACAACCCGTTGTCGTCAACGCCAACCAAACAGCTGGTGATCCGACCACGAAGATGAACCTGGGTGTGAACCTGCCTGCGGTCGACACCGAGGCAGGTGCAGCAGGAGATACGCTACCGCTTTCGATCGAGTATTTCGGCAACCTCGATACGTCAGAAACGCTTGATATCAGTTTCTCGCCGACCGTTCCCGCCACGGGAAGTTCGAATGAATGGACGATGGTGATCCGTGACTCTGCGACGGTTGATGTCTCAGCCACCGCTGCCGATGAAAGCATCATCGGTGAATACACGCTAACCTTCGACGACAGTCGCGGGTCAGGCGGAACGCTTGCCTCGGTTAGCGTAGTTTCGGGCGGATCGTATGATTCTACCGCAGGCACTCTTGATCTGACGGTCGCAGGCGGTTCGATGGAGGTGACCATCGGTAAGATCGGTGACACCAACGGGCTGACGCAGCTTTCAGACAGTTTTGCCCCCACATCTATCAACAAAGACGGCTCTCCCGTGGGTAACCTGACGGCCGTCGAAATCGACGAGAACGGCTATCTCAAAGCGACCTATGACACGGGTTTCATCCGCACCGTCTATCAAATCCCGCTCGTTGATGTGCCCAATCAGAACGGGCTTACCTCGCTCGATAACCAGACCTTCCAGGTCTCGCCAACGTCGGGGTCGTTCTTCTTATGGGACGCGGGCGACGGGCCAACCGGCTCGATTCAGGGCTACGCACGAGAGGGCTCTGCCGTCGATGTCGCAGAGGAACTTACCAACCTTATCCAGACGCAGCGCGCTTATTCCTCGAATGCCAAGGTCATCCAGACCGTCGACGAGATGCTGCAAGAGACGACGAATATCAAACGCTGATCAAGGTAGGATCACAGATAGGAGGCCATGATGAGCATCACGCTCGCTCTATCCAACGCTTTGTCCGGGCTCACCGCGTCCTCGCGGATGGCAGAGGTCGTGGCCTCCAATACCGCAAATGCCATGACCGAGGGCTATGCACGCCGCGAGGTGCAGCTATCGTCTCAAATGCTTGGCGCAAACGGTGCTGGCGTAGCAGTAACCAGCATCAATCGCGCGGTTAACGAAACCGTCCTGCAAGATCGTCGCCTCGCCGATGCAAGTGCTGAAAACGCCGGCAAGCGCACCGATTTCTATTCACAGATGGAGGGCTGGCTCGGCAATCCCGAAAAGGCCGGGTCGCTCTCAACCCAATTGTCCGACCTCGAAGCCAGTTTTGTTGAGGCTGCGAGTCGGCCTGAAAGCGAATCTCGCCTAACGGCCATACTGGAAGCCGCAAAATCAATCACGACCCATTTGGGCGATACCAGCGACAACATTCAACAAGCGCGCATGGATGCCGATCAATCTATCGGATCCCAAGTCAATCTCCTCAATGAATCACTGGCACAGATCGACACCCTCAACAGCAATATTCTTTCTTTGCGCGCATCCGGTAATGATGCCAGCACACTGCTCGATCAACGTCAGGTCTTGGTTGATCAAGTTTCGACAATCGTTCCCGTTCGCCAAATCGCGCGCGATAATGATCAGATCAGCCTAGTAACGACTGGTGGTGCATTTCTGCTGGAAAGCAATCCGGTCGAGATCGGGTTTTCCGCAGCGGGTACGATTACCGCTGACATGACGCAGGATTCGGGGGCGCTTTCTGGTCTCACGATCAACGGAATGGACATTGCAACCGCCGATGATCGACTGATGGGCGGAGGTTCGCTCGGTGCTCTATTTTCGATCCGCGACGAACTGGCGCCGCAGGCACAGACCCAAGTTGACGCCTATGCGCGCAACCTAATTGAACGCTTCTCTGATCCCGCAACTGACCCAACCCTAAGCCCCGGCAGTCCGGGCCTATTTACCGATGCTGGTGGGGCGCTCGACACGGCGAATGAACTGGGATTGGGCAGTCGGATTTCGATCAACGCAATTGCCGATCCCGATCAGGGCGGAGCGCTCTGGCATCTTCGCGACGGTTTGGGCGCAACCAGCGCGGGCTCGGTCGGAAACTCACAAATTCTGACGTCACTCGCCGACGCGCTAACAGCTCAAAGCTCTCCGTCTTCGGGTGATTTTGGCGTCTCGAAATACAGTGCCTCCAGTTTGGCCGCGAGTTTGATGTCCGAGTTTTCAAGCAAACGTCAAAGCGCTGAGGCAACCGAAAGCTTTGCCACCGCGCGCCACGAAACATTGAACGAAATGGCGCTCGCCGACGGGGTCGATACCGACCAAGAGCTACAAACGCTTCTACAAGTCGAACGCATGTATGCCGCCAACGCGAAGGTGATGCAGACCGTAGACACTCTAATTAATACACTACTGGAGCTGTGAGATGAACTACGTTTCCATCGGCGATATGGCCCAAAGCTTTCAGCTACGCCAGCATAACACGCAGCTAAAGACGACGCTGTCGCAACTCAGTGAAGAAGTCGTCAGCGGCATTAAGCAAGATATAGGCGCAGCCGTGGCCGGCGATTTTTCCTCACTATCCGGCATAAATCGCAGCCTTTCGATGATGGAGAGCTATAACGTCGTCACAACCGAAGCGGCGCTTACGACAGATACGATGCAGGAAACATTATCTGTTATGAGATCCTTATCCGAGGATACCGGCACGACCTTACTGTCGGCCACCACAAATTCCAGCCCGACATTGATAGATGTCACCGCTGCCAATGCGGCGGTGAAGTTCGACACATTGATATCGGCACTCAATACCAACGTGGCGGGTCGCTATGTCTTTTCTGGCGCGGCCACCGACACCGCACCTTTAGCAGATCCCGCAGATATCCTGTCAGCGCTCAAAACTGAAATTTCTGGAGCGACATCGCCAGAAGATGCAATTGCCTTGATTGATAGCTGGTTTGATGCGCCCGCCGGAGGCGGCGGCTTCGTCGACACAGCCTATCTTGGCGATGACGGGCTGGGACTAAGTTTTCGTATCGCAGATGGTGAAACCACATCTATTGACAGCTCTGCGTCCGATCCGCGTATTCGAGACGTGATCAAAGGGTTTGCAATCGCGTCGCTGATGGCTGACGGGCTGTACGAAGGGGACCAAGGAGCGCGCTCAACACTCTCTGCAGCGGCAGGGGAACGTATCCTATCGGGCAACTCTAGTCTTACAGGGTTGGCAGCCGAAATCGGCTCGAAGCAAGGTAAAATCGCCGATGCCCAAACACGCAACCAAGCCGAGAGTACGTCCCTAAAACTGGCAAGAACCGAGTTAATCTCTGCCGATCCCTATGAAAGCGCGACTGCACTTGAGGCCGTCAGTACCCAACTCGAAACGCTTTACACACTGACGTCGCGGCTCTCGCGGCTCTCGCTAGCGGATTATCTATAATGCTCAAAACCTTTCTCGCCCTCTGTTTGTTGCTCGTGCCCTGCCTGTCGGCAGCCACTCCGATCCGGATCAAGGATCTGGTCGAATTCGATGGGGTGCGCGGCAACGATCTCGTGGGCTATGGCCTTGTCGTCGGGCTCAATGGAACGGGTGATGGTTTGCGCAATGCGCCCTTCACTGAAGAAATCATGTCAAACATGCTTGAGCGACTCGGCGTTAACGTTACCGGCGAACAATTTCGGCCAAAGAACGTTGCCGCTGTGATGGTGACAGCATCATTGCCACCATTTGCGCGCGCTGGAAGCCAAATAGATGTCACCGTCTCGGCGATTGGCGATGCAAAGAGTCTTCTGGGTGGCACTTTGGTAATGACTCCGCTCAAAGCGGCTGATGGCGAAATATATGTCGTTTCACAAGGCACGATCATTGCAGGCGGTGCCGTCGCCGAAGGCGCGGGCGCGACCGTTACGCAGGGTGTACCAACATCGGGCAACATCCCGGCTGGTGGCCGCGTCGAGCGTGAAATTGATTTTTCGATCAATGATTTGAGCGTGGTGCGCCTTGCGTTACGCACCCCAGATTTTACCACCGCCAGTCGAATTGAAACGGTGATCAACCGCGAATACGGTCGGCGCGTCGCTGAGATGCTGGATGGCGGCACAGTCGCGCTTGACATCAAATCCACACGCGCGCGATCAGTCGCACATGCCATCGGACGAGTCGAAAACCTTGGTGTTGAACCCGAACAGCGTGCCCGCGTGGTCGTTGATCAACGCTCGGGAACCATCGTGATGGGGCAAGATGTGCGCATCTCACGCGTGGCAGTCAGCCAGGGAAACCTGACGCTCAAAGTCGAAGAACGTCCGTTGGTCGTGCAGCCAAACCCGTTTTCTGAGGGCGAAACTGTGGTCGTGCCGCGCTCGCAGGCATCAATCACGGAAGAACCCGGAATTCGCATGGCGGAGGTGACCGGGGGCAGCACATTGTCTGAAGTCATCGCTGGTCTGAATGCGCTTGGGGTGAGCCCGCGCGACATGATCGACATCCTAAAAAGCATCAACGCCGCAGGCGCATTGCATGCCGAATTTTTGGTGAATTAATCAGATAGAATTTTGGTGGAACAAGAAGGGTATTTTTGGGTGCGAGGCCAAACTCCCACTCAGCCACTCAAGCAAAATGTTATCGAGACTTCGGCCCCTCTGCGGCGACCCCAATGCGTTTCCACACTGGCAATCCGATCCATTCTAGACCATTTTGCCGATTGAAAGATCCAACGCAATGAGAGCCCCGCGTGCTTATAGAACAAACGCCCCTCGTCGGCGTCCTGATCATAACCCCCAAACGCTTTGGCGATAGCCGTGGATTTTTCTGCGAAAGCTTTAGCGCAAAAGCGTTCGCGCAAAACCAGCTCAATTTTGATTTCGTGCAAGACAATCACTCGCTGTCCCAGGCGAACGGTACGATTCGCGGCCTACACTTTCAATCGCCTCCCCACGCGCAAGACAAATTAGTGCGCTGCGGCAGAGGGCGGCTTTGGGATGTCGCGGTCGACATTCGCAAGGGGAGCCCGACGTATGGTCAGTGGTTCGGGACCGAACTTAGCTTTGAGAATGGGCGGCAACTGCTGATTCCGGCGGGCTTCGCACATGGCTTTGTGACGCATGAGCCGGATACCGAAATCATCTATAAATGCACGGATTACTATGCGCCCGAGACTGAGGGCGCGATACGGTGGGATGATCCAAATCTGGCGATTGACTGGGGTCTTCCCGAGGGGATTGCGCCAGCACTTTCGGCAAAAGATGCTGAGGCGGCTAGCTTCACTGATCTCGACAGCCCATTCTTTTGGGAGAGCCGCGAATGAGAATCTTGGTTACCGGAGGCGCAGGGTTTATCGGATCAGCAGTCGTGCGTCTGGCCATCTCGCGCGGGCATGACGTCGTCAATCTAGACGCTCTGACCTATGCCGCTTGCCTTGCAAACGTTGCCAGCGTGTCAAACAGTGCGCATTACGCCTTTGAACAGGTCGATATTCGCGACCGTGCCGCGCTTGATCCGGTGTTTGATCGTCATCAGCCCGACGCGGTGATGCATTTGGCGGCGGAAAGCCATGTCGATCGATCAATCGACGGACCGGGCGATTTTATCGAGACGAACATCACCGGCACTTACAACATGCTGGAGGCGGCGCGGCGCTATTGGGCGGCGCAAGGCAAGCCCGCATCGTTCCGTTTTCATCATATTTCAACCGATGAAGTGTTCGGCTCTCTCCCGAATGACCCAAGCGTTAAATTCACGGAAACCACGTCCTATGATCCGCGCTCGCCCTATTCGGCCTCAAAGGCGAGTTCCGACCATCTGGTGCGTGCATGGCACGAGACATACGGACTGCCGGTTGTTCTAAGCAATTGCTCGAATAATTACGGGCCATTTCACTTTCCGGAAAAACTGATTCCGGTAGTCATTCTGAAGGCTTTGGCGGGCAATCCGCTGCCGATCTATGGCGATGGTTCGAACATTCGCGACTGGTTATATGTCGAGGATCATGCCGATGCGCTGCTGCTGGTGCTCGAAAAAGGTGCGCCGGGGCGCAGCTACAATATCGGCGGCGAAAATGAACGCAGTAACCTTGAGTTGGTTAAAACGCTGTGCGCAATCCTTGATGAGAAAAGGCCGAACTCGCAGGGCTCTTATAGCGACCAGATCACTTTTGTCACCGACCGGCCCGGCCATGATGCGCGCTACGCGATTGACCCCAGCCGTATTCGCAACGAGTTGGGTTGGCGCCCTAGCGTGACCGTCGAACAAGGGCTTGCGAAAACCGTGCAATGGTATCTCGACAATGAAGATTGGTGGCGTGCGCTGCAAACCCGCTCCGGCGTCGGTGAGCGGCTTGGGGTGAAGACATGATCCTCGTTTTCGGCAAGACCGGTCAGGTCGCAACCGAGTTACGGCGACAAGGCGAGGTCACCGCACTGGGCCGTGACGCGGCGGATCTAAGCAATCCGGCGGCCTGCGCCAAAGTGATCGAGGAAAGTAACGCGACTTGCGTCATCAACGCCGCGGCCTACACAGCTGTAGACCGTGCGGAAGAAGAGGAATCCTTGGCCACCGTGATCAACGGCGATGCACCTGCGGCCATGGCGCGGGCTTGCGCCGCCAAGGGAATTGCGTTTCTGCATCTCTCGACCGATTACGTGTTTGATGGGACGGGCGATGCCCCTTGGAAGCCTGATGATCCGGTTGCGCCACTCAACGCCTATGGCCGGTCAAAATTGGCGGGCGAAAAGGGCATCGCGCTGGCGGGTGGGCGCTCTGCGATCTTGCGCACAAGCTGGGTGGTGTCGTCTCACGGCAATAATTTCGTAAAAACGATGCTGCGGCTGTCGCAAACCCGCGATGCACTGGCCATTGTCGATGACCAAATTGGCGGGCCGACACCTGCCGCTGACATCGCCGCCACATTGCTGCGCATTGCGGCGCCGCTGGGTGTAGGCCAGAGCGGCGGAGTTTATCACTACGGCGGCATGCCTTGGGTGAGTTGGAAAGACTTTGCGACCGAAATTTTTGTGCAAGCCCACCGCGACATCACCGTCACCGGTATCCCCGGTGCACAATACCCGACACCCGCTGCGCGACCGCATAACTCGCGGCTGGACTGTTCACGCCTCACGCAGGATTTCGGGATTGAACCACCAGACTGGAAAACCGGGCTGGCACATATTCTAAGCGATCTGGAGGCGGCGCAATGACCCAACGCAAAGGCATCATTCTGGCCGGCGGCACCGGGACGCGACTGTACCCGATCACCATCGGCGTGTCCAAGCAACTGCTGCCGATCTATGACAAACCGATGATCTATTATCCGCTGACCACGCTTATGCTATCGGGCATCCGCGAGATCGCGATTATCACGACTCCAGTCGATCAAGACCAGTTCAAACGCACGCTGGGCGATGGCAGCCAGTGGGGCATCTCGCTGGAATATATCATGCAGCCCGCGCCGGACGGGCTTGCGCAGGCCTATATTCTGGCCGAGGATTTTCTGGATGGCGCGCCCTCGGCGATGGTGCTGGGTGACAACATCTTTTTCGGTCATGGTTTGCCGATTTTGCTGGAGGAGGCAGATCGCGCGGCGGCCGGGGGTACGGTTTTCGGCTATCATGTGGCCGATCCCGAACGCTACGGCGTGGTGGATTTTGATGCTAACGGCCAAGTGCGCGCGATTGTCGAAAAGCCTGCGAAACCGCCTTCGAACTACGCGGTCACTGGACTATATTTCCTTGATGAAACAGCGCCCGAACGGGCCCGTGACGTGACCCCATCGGCGCGCGGCGAACTTGAAATCGCGTCGCTGCTTGAGATGTATCTCACGGATGGTGCGTTGTCGGTCAAGCAAATGGGGCGCGGCTACGCTTGGCTGGATACCGGTACCCACGCGAGCTTGCTCGACGCCGGGAATTTCGTGCGCACACTTGAGCAACGCCAAGGCTTGCAAAGCGGTAGCCCCGATGAAATCGCCTTTGCCAATGGTTGGATCAATGCGGACGCTTTGGCAGAACGCGCTAATCAGTTCGGGAAAAACAGCTACGGGGCTTATCTGAAACGTCTGATTTCCGAAGCGTAAAGTCTTTTGCCATCACTCACGCGATAGAAAACCAAGCGGCGCCGACCCGCGCTACGGGACGAGCACACAAAGGAACGGCGTTTTGATGCAGAACGGCGACATCACTGACAGCCAACATCGCGCGGCGAACCGTTTGGTTGCGGTGGTAGTGACCTATAATCGCTTGGCTCAGCTCAAGGCGACGATGTCGCGCTTGCTTGAAAACACAGCCGAAGACCTGCAAGCGGTGATCGTGTTCAACAATGCCTCAAACGATGGTACTGCGGATTGGCTGGCCTCGCTGTGTGATCCGAGATTGGTGATCGAATGCAGTGAAACCAACCTTGGCGGTGCCGGGGGGTTCGCGGGCGGCATGGCGATCGCGCGGGATCGCTTTGATCCCGACTGGATGGTCGTTATGGATGATGATGCCCGCCCCGAATCCGGCGCTTTGGCGGCATTTCACGCGCGTGATTTAGGGCAGTGGGATGCGCTGGCGGCGGCGGTTTATTTCCCTGATGGCCGGATCTGTGAGATGAACCGGCCTTCGCGCAATCCGTTCTCAAACGGTCGGGCATTTTGGCGCACGCTACTGCAAGGGCGCGACGGTTTTCGCATAACGCCCGACGCTTACGATTCAGATCACGCGTTGAAAATCGACGTGACCTCATTCGTTGGTTTCTTCATTTCACGCAACGGCTTGGCCTTGGCCGGGCTGCCCGATCCGGGGCTGTTTCTATACGGCGATGATGGGCTTTATACACTTGGGCTATCGAAAAAGGGGGGCAGGATAGCCTTTGCGCCTGATATCCGGTTTGAACATGACTGCCAGACGTTTGCCAACTCGCAGCGAGGCCGATTTCACCCGATGTGGAAGGTCTATTACTACCATCGCAACCTGCTGTTGCTGTATCGCATGGCTGCGGGTTGGATGTTTTTGCCAGTGCTCTTGGTGATCGTTCCGAAATGGCTGTTGAAGGCGCGCTTCCATCAAGGCGAGCGGCTGCTTTTCCTCGCGCTGATCGGTCGCGCGCTGCGCGACGGCATCTTGCGACGTACCGATATCGCTCATAAAACCGTTTTGGCTTGGGCAAGTAAGCGTTGAGCCCCCTTTCAAACAGGTCAGTGTGTCGCCCTTCAAGAGGGACATGCAATCACACGCGATCCGTCACGATGTCAGGATTTGCCGATGATATCGACCAAGCAGCACAACCCCGAAGAACAACATGACCAGAGAGACCCCGACCACATATGGGATGGACACATAATCGGCATCATAGCTGGGATAGAAGCCCTGACGCATCAGACCGGTGATGTGCATTAACGGATTGTACCACAGAATATCTTGCGCCATTTTTGGAAGCGCGTCGTAGAGAAAAAACACTCCCGAGGCGAGGAACAAGGGCCGGGTGAGAATTGACCAGATCTGGTCCCATACGTGCACCAGCCCCATTAGCGCGCAATTCAGAGTGCCCACCGCTAAGCCTAAAAGTAGCGCCAGCGCCATCGCCTCCAAGATTGGCACCAGGTTCAGCGTGACTGGGTCAGCTTGTAAGGACAAGATCGCGCCCAAAATTATGTACGATACGAGAACCTGTGTCAGACTGTTGAGTAACAGGCGGGCCACGATCGCATCCACCCAGGTAACGACCGGGTAAGATAGTAGTGCCCCTGAAAACCGAAGGGATCGCGCGATGAGGTTTGAAAGCGTCTGAAAGGACCCGAACGGCACAAAGCCAGTCGCAAAGAACAAGACGAAGCTATTGCCGATAGGCGGAGATCGCAGAACGAACGAAAACGCTACGGTCAAGATCAAGATGGCGCCAAGAGGCTCGATAATTGCCCAAACGTATCCTCCGGGTGATCGGCCGTAGCGCGTTGACATTTCCCGCAGTATAAGAGCTGTCACGGTGCGCGCCATGCGAAACCTTTGCGACACTCCGCGTCCGGGTGGTGCAGGCGGGCGAATAGGGACGGATGTCAATGAGAGGCGCCTTTGTATTGGTGATCTCGAAATCTATTATGTTAGTCTTGGACACGATTGCAAACCACGTTCTTGAGGTAGGAATTTGACAGGCGAAAATAATAAAGACGCGGTCCCGGCGCAAAAGCCGACGGCACGCCAGCCTCAGGGCCAAAAGCAGGCAGCCAACAAGCAAAAAGGAAAACCGCAGGGCACACGCGCCCAGAAACCTGTCGAGACGCGGCCACTGGCGCGAGCGGCGCGCATGCGCAAACGCCACTGGGGCGTTTTGACCAGCTTCATTGCAATCGTTTTAGTCCCGCTTTTTGTTGTCGCGATCTATTTGTGGGCCGTAGCAGATGATCGCTATGGCTCAACGACTGGGTTCTCGGTGCGCCAGTCCGATGAAACAAGTTCCTCGGATATTTTGGGTGGCTTGACGCAGTTTACCGGTGGCTCCTCTTCGCCCGATAGCGATGTTCTGTATCAGTTCATCCGTAGCCAGAATTTGGCGCTTGCGGTCGACAAAAAGCTCCATCTACGCACCTATTTTTCATCCCATTGGAAAAGTGATCCAGCCTATGCGTTGTGGCCCGATGCGACCGCTGAGGATTTGCATTGGTACTGGGGGCGTGTCGTGCGCGTTACCTACAATCAAAGTAGTGGATTGCTGCAAATTGATGTGCACACTTTCACGCCCGACATGGCCCAGAAAATCGCGCAAGAAATCGTCGACGAAAGTACGAAAATGGTCAACGGGCTCAACGATCTCGCCCGAGCAGATGCCATTCGCTATGCCGATAGCGACCTTGAAAAGGCGCAAGAGCAGCTTCGCGAGGCGCGCGAAAAACTAACCGAGTTTCGGACCCGCACGCAGATTGTCGATCTGCAATCAGACATCCAAGGTCGAATGGGGGTGACGAACAACCTCCAGCAGCAACTCGCCCAGGAACTCGTCGCGCTTGACCAATTGGCCGCCTCGACAAGCGCTGACGACCCGCGCGTCACTCAGGCCAAACGTCGCATTCAGGCCATTCGCGAACGCATCGCGACGGAACGCAAAAATCTAGCGACGACGATCGTGCCTGGAACGGGCAAGGATTACCCCGCCCTGATGTCCGAGTTTGAGGGCCTGACCGTCGACCAAGAGTTCGCTGAAAAGGTCTACCGCGCTGCTCTGACCGCGCGCGATTCCGCCTATGACAGCGCGCAACGTCAGACCCGATATCTGGCGACTTACATCACGCCGACCTTGGCGGACTCTCCAGAATATCCGCAACGCGCCATGATTTTTGGTCTTGCGGCGCTGTTCTTGCTGCTGAGCTGGGGGATCATCGTTTTGATCTACTATTCGATCCGCGATCGGGGTTAGGGGTGTCATGATCCGGTTCGAGAACCTCTCAAAAAGGCTTTTGGGTTGCTGGTGAGCGCAAGACCGTGATCGACAACCTTAACCTTACCTTGCCCACGGGGAAATCGCTGGGGCTATTGGGCTGCAATGGCGCGGGGAAATCGACCCTGATCCAGATCATCGCCGGCATCTTGCCACCCGATTCCGGTCGTGTCGTCTCGGATGGGTCGATTTCTTGGCCGGTAGCCTTTGGCGGTTCGTTCCACCCCGAACTGACGGGCGCGCAAAATGTGCGTTTCGTGGCACGGATCTACGGAGTCGACACTGACAGCCTGGTAGATTTCGTCGAAGATTTCGCGGAGCTGGGCAAACACTTCAAGATGCCGGTGCGCACCTATTCTTCCGGGATGAAATCACGGCTCACCTTTGGCACGTCGATGGGAATCCGGTTCGATACCTATCTTGTCGATGAGGTGACAGCCGTCGGCGATGCTCGGTTTCGCAATAAAAGCCGCCTTGTTTTCCGCGACCGGATGCAAGCGAGTAGCTCGATTATGGTGACGCATAATATGCGAGAGATGCGCGATTTTTGCGATGCAGGGATCATACTTGACGGCGGCAAGCTGTATTATTTCGACGATCTCAACGAGGCAATTGATGAGCACGAAGCCCTAATGCGCGCGTGACAGGCACGCCGAACGCGTCCGGTTTGCAATAACTTCTTTTCAAATTTGGGCCGTTCTCCACAGTTTCGCCCGATTGCGCCCCCCAAAGCCCCACAGCCCAGCGCCAGACCTGTTTTGGGGTAAGCGATTATGGGTGACTAGAGATGCTGAGTCTCGAATTCCGTTCTCTAATAGGGGCGTCTTGGGGCGATCTTGCGGTCGACATTCGCTCGATGCAGGTTCTTGATGCTGCGGGCGATCCGATCATTCTGGCGGTCAACGGCCCATCAGGCGGGGTGCTCAGCTTTTGTCTAAGCGCCGATTCAGACGATGCAGTTCTGATCGACAGCGTCGTCTATAACACGTCGATGTCTTATGCTGTCACAGGCGGCTCGACCGTGATTAAGGTAGAAAGCGGGTCAATAATCGCGGTCTTGGGCGGCACGTCTCAGGATGGCACATTTGGTTTTTCCGTCCAATCCAATGGCCAGATCGGGTCATCGACTAAGGTGGGTCTGCCCGAAGCAGATGGCCTGACGGGCCCCGTAATTGCCGTCGCGCAAAGCGGTTTCGTCTATGCAATGAACGCCGCAGACAAGCTGCAATGCTTCGCCCCCGATGGAGCGGGCGGCTATCAGGCGGGTGCGTCTTATGGCGACACTGGCGATCTTTATCTGCAAAATCCGGTCGCCATGGCGACCGTGCAACTCGCCGGAAAGGAGTTCCTGTTAACGCTTTCGGGCACCGAACAAGGCGTCAGTGCATTCTCCATTTCGCAAAGTACTGGCGCGCTGACCACCACAGGCTCTCTTGGCGTGGCCTCCGGTCTTGGACTTCTCAGCGACCCGACCGCCATGGAAGCTGTCGAAGTGGATGGGCATCGCTACATTCTTGTCACAAGCTCTGCTGACACGGGCGAGGGCGGCGCGCTTACCGCACTTGAGTTGCACAATGACGGATCACTAAGCGTAACCGACCACTTGATCGACACGCTCGACACCCGCTTTGGCCGCACGCAAAGCATGACAGCCACGCAGATTGGGGACTGGACATATATCGTCGCCGGAGGCGGGGACGCGGGCCTCAGCCTGTTCACGCTAGCCTCGAACGGCCAGTTGATTCACCTCGATAGCCTTGCGGATACGTTAGATTCCGGGCTTGAAAACATCTCGGCGCTTACGACAGTCAGTTCCGGTGATCAGCTCGATATTCTAGTCAGCTCGGACAAGACGTCGGGGCTAAGCCGGCTCACAGTGTCGCTCGCCAATCAGGGGGCCGTGCTGTCAACGGATAGTGGCCGTCTGGACGGCACTAGCAAGGACGACATGCTCATCGGCGGAACGGGCAACAGCGATTTGCGCGGCGGCGCTGGCGCGGATATTTTGATCGACGGCTGGGGCCAAGATAGCCTGAGCGGCGGCGCTGGAGCAGATTTTTTCGTTCTGAATGCCGATGATAAACGCGATGTGATCACCGATTTCGATGCGTCGATCGATCATCTCGATCTGACCGCAATCCCGATGCTGTATGATACCAGCCGCCTTAGCGTTACCGAAACATCATGGGGCGCGGTCCTTACCTTTCGCGGTGGTGAAGAGACCGAAATTCGCAGTGCTGATGGTAAAACCCTGACCGCAGATCGGATCTTTCAATCCATCGACTGGAACGCAAACCGCCCGCCAATGGTGCTTACGAGTGGCGAAGATGACAGCACGCCCGACGATGTCGTTCCCGATGACTTAGGCAATACCGATACAAACGTGCCTGGCGGCCTACATGGCGGGTCGCAAAACGATACGCTGATCGGGGGAGACGACGCAGATAGCATCTACGGATCGGGTGGCGATGATTGGCTTGAGGGTCAGAATGGGCGTGACCTCATTTTCGGAGAGGAGGGCAACGACTGGATGCATGGGGGCGCGCACAATGACACTATGCTTGGCGGCAATGGCGATGACTCAATCTATGGTGCGTTTGGAAATGACAGCCTTGAAGGAGAGAACGGCAACGATTCAATCGCAGGTGGCGGTGGTAAAGATTGGCTGAATGGTGGGGCACAGAACGACACTCTGTTTGGAAACGGTGGAGCCGACACGATCTACGGTGAAGATGGGAATGACCGGCTGGATGGCGGATACGGAACAGACAGCATGTTCGGCGGCGCTGGAAATGACTGGATGCACGGTGGTGGCAAAAGCGACACTCTGGTGGGGGGAAATGGCAATGACACACTGTATGGCGCATATGGCTTTGACACGCTGGATGGTGGCGACGGACATGACAGCATGCTCGGCGGAAGCGGAGAAGACAGTCTGGCGGGCGGCGGTGGAAATGATTGGATGCATGGCGGTGCGAGAAGCGACGCCCTGTTAGGGGGGGATGGTGATGACACACTGTATGGCGCGTTTGGCTATGACACATTGGATGGCGGAAACGGAGACGATGTCATTTCTGGCGGCGGCGGCAATGACTTCATCAATGGCGGCTCAGGCAATGACGAACTGTTTGGCAACGCCGGAAGAGACGCCATGTTCGGCGGCGGCGGGGACGACGTCCTATCTGGTGGCGGCGGGAAAGATTGGCTTGAAGGCGGGAGCGGCTATGATCTTTTGACTGGCGGACTTGATTCTGACGGATTCGCGTTTGATGCTCTTTCAGATCGAAACGAAATCACCGATTTTATACCGGGCGTTGACTATCTTGTGCTTGATATCAGCGAGAAAAGCTTTGATGCACTTGCAATGACCAACTCCTCCCAAGGCGTCTGGCTGGAATGGCATGGCGGCGAGGTGTTGCTGCAAGGGCTGTCGGTCGATGACATTAGCTCAAGTGACGTCATCATAGTTTAGTGTATCGCCGTCATCCATGCGCCGCTTCGGGAGCCGGCGCGCCAAGCGGTATCCTCATATTGATTTTTCGCGGGCTTTATGGAAAAACACGCTAAGGTTGTGTTTTGAAAGTCAACGTATGAACATCTTGCTCGTCGGGGCTGGTCTCTCCGGTGCTGTCATTGGTCGCAAGCTGGCAGAGGCGGGTCATTCGGTTACGATCGTTGACAGTCGCCCGCATATCGCAGGCAATTGCCATACGGAACGCGATGCGCAGACCGGGGTGATGGTGCATATCTACGGCCCGCATATCTTCCACACCGATGATGAAGCGGTCTGGGACTACGTCAATTCCTTCGAAACCTTCATGCCTTATAAGAACTGCGTTAAAACAACCTCGGGCGGGCAGGTTTTTTCGCTGCCGATCAACCTGCATACGATCAACCAGTTCTATAATCGCACGATGCGCCCGGATGAGGCGCGCGCCTTCATCGAGGATCAGGCCGATACCAGCATCGCCGAGCCGCAGAATTTCGAGGAGCAGGCGATGCGTTTCGTCGGCGGCGCTCTGTATGAGGCGTTCTTCAAAGGCTACACGATCAAGCAATGGGGCGTCTCGCCCACCGAATTGCCCGCCGCGATCCTCAAGCGCCTGCCGGTGCGTTTCAACTATGACGACAACTATTTCTTCCATCGTTTCCAAGGCATGCCCGAGAATGGCTACACCGAGATGGTCGCGCGCATCCTCGATCATCCCGCCATCACCGTACATCTGAACACTCGGTTCACCCGCGAGATGGTGGGCGACTATGACCACGTCTTCTATTCCGGCCCGCTCGATGGCTATTTTGACTATGAACTGGGTCGGCTTGGCTATCGCACGCTCGATTTCGAACGCTTCACCTATGAGGGCGATTATCAGGGCTGCGCAGTGATGAACTACGGCGAAGAAGCGGTGCCCTTCACCCGCATCACCGAGCACAAGCATTTCTCGCCTTGGGAAAACCATGAGGGGTCGGTTTGCTACCGCGAGTTCTCGCGCGCCTGCGAACCAGACGATATCCCCTATTACCCGATCCGGCAGGTGAAAGAAAAAGCGTTGTTGGCCGAATATGTCGCACTGGCCGAGCAAACCTCGGGCGTCACCTTCGTCGGGCGTCTGGGCACCTACCGCTATCTCGACATGGACGTGACTATCCGCGAGGCGCTTGATACCGCCGATGCGTTCTTGGCCAAAGGGACCGATCTGCCCGCCTTCGCGACTTCGCCTTTGTAAGAAACCAAGCCGCGCAAAGGACGCGCATCGACTAAAATAGGTGAGCGTCTTGTTGTGATCGTCGAGGCCGAATTACTTCGTGCGCAGTGTCGCCAGATCTTGCGCCAAGAACCATTTGTAAGTCTCGCGGATACCCTCTTGCAGGCCGATCTTCGCCGTCCAGCCAAGGCGGGCGAGTCGCGAAACATCCAACAGTTTGCGCGGTGTTCCGTCGGGTTTAGAGGCGTCAAAACGGATCTTGCCAGTATAGCCAGTCACATCCGCCACCGTCTCTGCCAGTTCGCGAATTGTGACATCGCTGCCCGAACCGACGTTAATATGGCTCAGCATCGGTTGCGTTTCGCGCTGATAAATCGCCGGGTCAAGGCCCAGCACGAACAGCGACGCTTCGGCCATATCATCCACATGCAGAAATTCGCGCATCGGCTTGCCCGACCCCCAGACGACAACCTCATCAGCCCCATCGCGCGCCGCAGCGTGAAACCGTTGAATCAGCGCGGGCAGAACATGGCTATTTTCGGGATGAAAATTATCCCCCGGCCCATATAGGTTCGTCGGCATGACCGAGCGGTAATCCGTGCCGTATTGCCGATTATAGCTTTCGCAAAGCTTGATCCCGGCGATTTTTGCAATCGCGTAAGGTTCGTTGGTGGGCTCAAGTGTCCCCGTCAGTAGCGCATCTTCCGACATCGGCTGCGCGGCCAGTTTTGGGTAGATGCAAGACGAGCCGAGCTGCAGCAATCGCCTGACCCCGGCGGCATAGGCTTGATGGATCACGTTGCATTCGATCATCAGATTTTCATAGATGAACTGCGCTGGATAGCTATTATTGGCGACAATTCCGCCAACCTTTGCCGCGGCCAAGATCACCTGATCTGGCTTTTCGCGTTGCATGAAATCACGCACAGCAGCCTGATCCGTCAGATCCAAAGCGCGCGACGTGCGGGTGATCAGATCAAGGTCCTCGCCAGCGGCCTTGCGCGCCTCAAGCTGGCGCAAAATGGCGCCCCCTACCATGCCGCGATGGCCTGCTATGTATATTTTACTCATGGCCTTGGCATCCTGATTTTGGGGTGGCGATTTGCCCCCCGTTCAAATGCGTCTCACTCACTCCAGGCTGACGGGAAGTTCCAGCCCATGCGCCTTGAGCAAAGCATAGCGCCGCGCGATTTTGAAATCTTCGGCAATCATCTCGGCACACATCTCTTGCGCGGTGATCTCTGGCACCCAGCCAAGTTTTTGTTTGGCTTTCGCGGGGTTGCCCAGCAGCGTTTCAACCTCGGCCGGGCGGAAGTAGCGCGGGTCGATCCGCATGACGACATCACCGACACTCAACGCGGGCGCTTTATCGCCCTCAATCTTGGAAACGGTTGCGATCTCGTCAACTCCGCTCCCCGAGAACTCCAGCGTCAGGCCCAGTTCCGCTGCGCTCCACTGAATGAACTCGCGCACCGAATATTGTTTGCCCGTCGCGATCACGTAATCCTCGGGTTCGTCTTGTTGCAGCATCATCCACTGCATGCGCACGTAATCCTTGGCATGACCCCAATCGCGCAATGAGTCGATGTTACCCATATACAGGCACGGCTCCAGCCCTTGCGAGATATTGGTCAGGCCACGTGTAATCTTGCGCGTCACAAAGGTTTCGCCACGACGCGGGGACTCGTGGTTGAACAAGATCCCGTTGCAAGCATACATCCCGTAAGCTTCACGATAGTTCACTGCGATCCAATAGGCGTACATCTTGGCGACCGCATAGGGAGAGCGCGGGTGAAACGGCGTATTCTCGGTCTGCGGTGTCTCCCTTACCAGCCCGAAAAGCTCAGAAGTCGAGGCCTGATAGAACCGGCATTTCTGTTCGAGCCCCAAGAACCGGATCGCCTCAAGCAAACGCAACGTTCCGATCGCATCCACATCTGCGGTATACTCCGGCGCTTCGAAACTGACCGCGACATGGGATTGAGCCCCGAGGTTATAGACTTCGTCCGGCTCGACCTCTCGCAAGATCCGTGTCAGATTCAGGGTGTCGCTAAGATCGCCGTAGTGCAGCTTCAGGTTTTCTTTTCCCGAATGGGGGTCTTCGTAGATGTGATCAATGCGCTGGGTGTTAAACAGCGAGGCGCGGCGCTTGATGCCGTGAACCTCATATCCTTTTTCCAAAAGAAGTTCGGCAAGATACGACCCGTCCTGCCCCGTGATCCCCGTGATAAGCGCCCTCTTGGTCATCCTACAGTTCCCCAACTGTGTGCCCGCCAATGTGGCGGATCAGGGTTCGCAGACCCTGCCACCCTCCTTCATTTCAAGTTTCCGTCCATATTTATAGTTAACCGTATTAACAAGATCAGAAGTTCTCGGGCATTTGTCCAAAACACGCTTAAGACGCCTTCATCTGGATGCTTTTCGGCAAGACCCATGTGTTCTTCATGATTGCATTGTCAAAACCGCGTTGCCTGAAAAGTCGTAAGCCCTGAAATCTTAGTAAGATTCGGCCTCTAAAATGCGTGTCGGGGAATAGGCCTTGAAAAACTCGCCAAATTCATGGGTAATCATTGGGAAATAACCCAACGGAAAGGCCGAACCATGATCACGCCTGTCATTCTTTGCGGTGGATCTGGCACGCGTCTTTGGCCATTGTCGCGCAAGTCTTACCCCAAACAATTCGTGCCTCTCGTTGGCGAAAACACGCTATTCCAAGCATCGGCGTTGCGGCTTTGTGATGCGGGGTTTGCGCCCCCTTTGGTGCTCACGAATTCGGATTTCCGCTTCATTGTCGCAGAACAGCTGACTGAGATTGGCATTGATCCCGGCGCAATCCTGATTGAACCCGAGGGGCGCAACACGGCGCCCGCAGTGCTTGCCGCAGCCCTTTGGCTGGAGAAAAGCGACCCTGATGGCTTGATGCTTGTCGCGCCCTCCGATCACGTTGTTCCCGACATCGAGGCCTTTCGCGCGGCCACCCTTGCCGGGGCCGAGGCGGCGCGCGCCGGGCAGTTGGTAACGTTCGGCATCAAGCCAACCCATCCCGAGACCGGCTATGGCTATCTGGAACTGGCCGAGGATCCGCTAGATTTCTCGGCCCAACCCTTGGCGCTGCGGCGCTTTGTCGAAAAACCCGATGCGGCGCGTGCCGAGGAAATGCTGCAGGCAGGAAGGTATCTTTGGAATGCCGGGATTTTCCTGTTCTCGGTGAAAACAATCCTTGCCGCATTCCGCGCCCATGCCCCGGACTTAATCGGGCCGGTGCAGGCGGCGGTTGATCAGGGCAAACCCGATTTGGGCTTTCTCCGCCTTGCCCCCGATCCGTGGGCCAAGGCCAACGATATTTCGATTGATTACGCGGTGATGGAAAAGGCCGACAACCTGTCCGTCGTGCCCTTCGCCGCTGGCTGGAGCGATCTTGGCGGCTGGGACGCTGTCTGGCGCGAGGGCAATCCTGATGCGCGCGGCGTCGTCACGTCCGATCATGCGACGGCTTTGGATTGCGACAACAGTTTACTGCGCTCTGAAGATGGGGCGCTAGAGGTGGTCGGGATCGGGTTGCAAAACATCATCGCGATTGCGATGCCCGATGCTGTTCTTGTCGCGGATATGTCGCGCGCCCAAGACGTCAAACTGGCCGTCGCCGCGCTGAAAGAAAAGCACGCACTGCAAGCCACCACTTTCCCCAAAGACCATCGTCCGTGGGGTTGGTTTGAAAGCCTCGTGATCGGTGACCGTTTTCAGGTTAAGCGGATCGTGGTGCATCCGGGCGGCGCGCTTTCGTTGCAATCGCATCATCACCGATCCGAGCATTGGATCGTCGTCGAAGGCACCGCAAAGGTGAGTGTGAACGACGATGTAAAGCTCGTCACCGAAAACCAATCCGTTTACATTCCGCTTGGGGCGGTTCACCGGATGGAAAACCCGGGCAAAGTGCCTATGGTTTTGATCGAGGTGCAAACCGGGTCTTATCTGGGCGAAGACGACATTATTCGCTACGAGGATGTTTACGCACGGGACTGATCCCCAAGCTGCGCCCGCGACCAGATACGCAAAATTGAGTGGAGACAAAGATGGCACCCAAATTCGGAACCAGTGGGCTGCGCGGTCTTGTGGTTGAACTCACTCCCGATCTCGTGGGCGATTATTGTCGGGCATTTGTTGCGGCCTGCCCCACGGGAGACGCGGTGCATCTAGGGCGCGATCTGCGGCCCTCCTCGCCAGCGATTGCTCAAGCGGTGCGCGCGGCCTTGCGCGACGAGGGCATAAGCGTGATTGACTGCGGCGCGCTGCCGACCCCCGCGCTGGCGCTTTCAGCTATGGCCCAAGGTCATGCGGCGATCATGGTGACGGGCAGTCATATTCCCGCTGATCGCAACGGGCTGAAGTTTTATGTGCCATCAGGGGAAATTTCGAAGTCAGACGAGGTTGCGATCAACGGCCATCTGGGGCGCCCGCCAGCGCATGTGAGCGGCGGGTTCGCACACGAAGATGCGTCGGCAACGGCGGACTATCTGGCGCGCTACGTATTAGGTTTTGGCCCTGAAGCGCTGCGTGGTCTACGTATTGGGGTCTATCAACACAGCTCTGTCGCGCGTGATCTGATGGTTGCCGTCGTTGAGGATTTGGGCGGCGTCGCGATCCCGCTGGGGCGCTCGGGGACCTTTATTCCGGTAGATACCGAGGCGCTCGATGCGCAGACCCGCACCATGTTGGCAGGTTGGTGCGCAGATCACAGCCTGGATGCGATCATTTCTACCGATGGGGATGCGGACCGCCCGATGGTGGCCGATGCCAGTGGGCGCATTGTTGCGGGTGATGTGCTGGGGGCGCTTACCGCGCGCAACCTTGGCGCGGATATTATCTGCACGCCGGTGTCGTCAAACAGCATGATCTCTGAGATGCCCGAGTTTCGCGCCGTTCATCTCACGAAAATCGGCTCGCCCTTTGTTATCGACGCAATGGAGAAGGTGCGCGCCCAAACCCCTGACGCCCGGGTCGTTGGATATGAGGCCAATGGCGGCTTTCTTCTGGGATTTGAGGCGCAAGGCCGGGCGGGGCCGATTGCGCCGCTGATGACACGCGATTGCCTGCTGCCGATCCTTGCGCCGCTTGCGACCGCGCGCGCAACCGGTCGCACTTTGGCGTCTCTTGTCGCCAGCTTGCCGCAACGCTTTACCGCCGCAGATCGCATTGCAGGTGTCCCCAGCGAAATGTCGCGAAACTTTCTTGAGAAACTCGTCCAAGACCCCGCAGCGCGGCAGTCATTCTTCGACGAGGAAGCAGCCGAAACCCGACTGGATTTGACCGATGGTCTGCGCGTGCGTTTCGAGGATGGGACCATCGTGCATCTGCGACCCTCTGGAAATGCGCCTGAATTCCGGTGCTACGCAGAGGCGGACAAAGCTGACATCGCTCAAAAGCTTGTCGCGCGTCACCTTGCAAAACTGGGTGAAACACTGGGCTCGTCCAAGGCTGAATAGCCCTTGGCCTGCGAGCCTTTCTGACAGACGCCCCCATCAACGACCTTCCGGCGCGTCCAAGCCAAATTTTTTCAACCAGAAGCGCCACGACGTGAGATCGCCATAGCCCTTTTGCCATTGTGCTTTCAGGTCGCGATAGCGTCGCGCCAAAGCGATTTCGTTTTTGGTCATCCGCAACCCTTGGCACAAAGCGGCGCGCTTGGAATGGCGAACCGTAAAGCTCTGCGATCCGTCTGCGCTGATATAGGTAATACGCGCGGCGCCCCAAACCTCGTGGAGGGCTCCGCGCTGGCCGGATTTCAGCGTGATGTGATTTCCCCAAAAGCCAAAAAACGGCAACAGATGCCCGTTCAATGAGTATCTCATGAGCGCATGCCAGAACCGATTACTTCTAGGGTCAAAGCGCCGTTTTGATACGGGAGGATCGCCGATCAGTGGCGCCCATGTTTCGATCTTGCGCAGCTTTGCGATAACGGCGCGACGCTCTGTCATGTCGGCATTGGTGGCAAAGAACTTTGGTCCACGCAAGACGTCTTCGAGTGCGAGGTTAAGGGTCTTCAGGGAGTCGTAATGAAGTTGCATCATGCTGCGCGCAAAGAACCAGGCGGGTATGCGAAGGGTGCGCTTCAAACCGATATCCATCGACGGTAGGGCGAGGTGATGGATCAGATGGCTGCGTAGGTCGAGATACAGGGTCTGAAGCGACTCTTTGTCAGAAAAATCGGCATCTTGGAAACAGATAACACCAGGAAGCGTGACGAAGTTAAATCGGTTTGCGAGCGAAAAACTTACATCGTCGCCGCGCACGAAAAACGGAAAGGGCTTGTGAGCCGCGGATGCAATCGGGAAAGCGAAGAACCACCAACCACCGTAGAAATTGTATGGTTTTGGCAGTGTCGAACCGGTTTCCATCGCCAGCACCTTTAAGAAATCTCGAAGATCCGTTCCCTGCCATTGCGGACGGCAACTGCTATCGAAAATCGCGCCGCTTTCCCATAAGGCCCAGCGCTTATTGGCCATGGCAATTGAACCGACAATTGCGGTGCTCTCGTCTTGCGCATGGGCGAGAAACGCCCAGACCCGTTCCATCGCGCCCATGTGAACCGCAGCGTCGTCGTCCATGAACAGGCAGTGTGTGGCGCCGCGTGCCTCGGCCTCGTAAAGGCCGCGAGCAAAACCACCCGACCCGCCAAGGTTATCATTGTCGATGGGCGAGACATGTGCGGAAGGTTTGATATTCGCGCTGCGCCCATTATCCACCACCAAGAGATGAAACCGAGAGGCGAGCGCCGTTTTCTTCATGAAGCTCTCGAACCGGGCCACACTGGCCTGCACCGCCGTCTCACGTTTGAAGGTTGTGATGGACAGCGTCAGACTGGGATTTCGCAACGGTGGATCATTGGTTTCCCAGACTGCATCACTCACATCGCCTTCGCCCAGAGATTTTAGGGCAAAGTGGACCACACCCAATTGGCCGCGTAGCACGAAGGGCGAAAGATCCAACTGGAAAGGGCGATCTTTTGCGAGATGGACGATCTTTTTGAAAATGTAACGCGATGAGTGTTCCGAGTCGGACTGAAAGACGGTTAACTTGAACTGACCTTGTCCTTCGACCCTGAGCCCCAGCGTTTTCAAGCCACATTCGCGGCGCCACTTGCCAAGGCTAAGTAGATTGGCTGCGGTGCTGAAATCGGCAACGCCATCGGGACCGAAAGTCAGACTTTGCGTCGCTCTGCAATAGGTTACCGGCCCGTGAAGCTTTACGTATAAGTCGCGCTCCGTCGAGACACCCAACTCGGGCCATAAAAGCGCTTGCACCGGAAAAATGGGCCTAACTACCACTGCTGCGCGACCTTTTCAGCAATCTCACGGTCTGAACGCATTGCACAATCCGGCAACAAATTCGCCAATTTCAGCGTGCTCCATGTGAGCGAAAAGGTCGGGCGACATCTGATCAAGCAATTGCCGCAATGCCTCTTTCTCGGGGATCGGACGACAACGGCTCATGCCATCGAGATCCGTAAAAAACATCGTCCGGCCAGAGATTTCAGACAGCCAGTCATGGATCGCAAGGAATCGCTCTAGAAGTCGATCCCGAGAGGGTTGACCAAGGAGTTCAACCTCACTTGATCCGGCAAGCGTAAATTCCTCGACAAGATGGGGGAGCACCTGCGCCAATTCTCGCGCGGCGGGGGGGGGCAAATTCAGATTGGCTTCGCGCATCAATGTGAGGACCGCGGGCTTAAGACTAACATTCATCCGCGGGACGGATCGCAGTTTTTTGGGGAATCGAATTCCCGCATGCTTGACGAAATCTTTGACTGAGCCGCCCTCTGCCAAGGTTTCCGTATAGGGGCGCAGCACAATTTTTGCCTCGGGAATTTCGTCAAGCCAAGGCTTTAGAACACCGCGATAGTCGAAATGGAGCCAATTCAGATTCAATCCATTTTCAGGATCGCATAGCGGTGCGGGCGCCTGACCAAAGCGAATCTGCTGACCATGCCAAGAAACCAATTGCTCATCGGGGCGGCGCAAGGTGCACCAGATTGTTATTTCATCAGCACCCGCGAGACCGACCCCACGCAAACGCGAGATTTGCCCCTTCGCAACCTTGCCAAACTGGGACATGACTTCGGAGCAGAGCACGATATGATCGGGGCTGATCGCTTCGATTTGATTGTTCAAAGCAAGCAACATTTGACGCGAGTGCGGTAGGTCCGTGTGATAGGGCGGCACTTTCCAGCTTTCAACGGAATCTGCCAGCATCCGGAATGCTAGGGCGTTATGCGCCTCGCGAATATTGATCGGTAGCTCCTTTGGAAGATCAAGCCGACCGACGGCACTAGCAACAGCGAAAGCTGCACCTTGAGATTCAACCCACGGATACAAAATACCACCTTTGAGCAAGCTTGGGGCATTGCGGGACAGGAAGGCCTGTAGGGACGTTGTTCCGGTTTTATGATGCCCGATGTGGCAAATGGCTCTCATGGGGCGGTGTCCTGATTTGTCTCGCCGCGATCAGCGGCGTCCCAATTGTGGCCCAGAAAGCCTTAGAGCCTGCCTTATTCGCTCATACCGTTCACTCTTTACGGGATCAATAGAGCACGTGTTACTACTTTAGGGACGTGTGGGGCGTTCAGACCCAGAATCCTGTCTGGTCACGAGATGAGCAAAGCTGCGGTGCTGAACAAGTGCCAACACGTCAACGCTGATACGCCTAGGTAACACTATTGACGGTCTTTGCCTCGCCACAATCCGCCGGCTGCCTCTTGTGGATGATCGGGAAAAATGGACATCGTATAATCGGCGGTTATAAAACAGTCGTCCGGTTCGAAAACGCACCAGCGTTTCGCCAGCTTGAAAGACGAGGGATTGTTATGCGGATTGTTGTCATTGGAACCGGCTATGTCGGGCTTGTCTCTGGCGTGTGTTTCTCGGATTTCGGGCATGATGTGGTGTGTGTCGACAAAGATGCGCGCAAGATTGATATGCTGAATAGCGGAAAGGTGCCTATCTTTGAGCCCGGACTCGATCAGTTGATGATGCGCAACGTGGAGGCGGGACGTTTGCGATTCACGCTGGATCTGAACGAGGCGATGGAAGGAGCTGAGGCGGTGTTTATCGCTGTGGGCACTCCGACGCGGCGGGGCGATGGCCATGCGGATCTGACCTATGTGATGGCGGCGGCGCAAGAGGTGGCGAAGGCGGCCAAGGATTATATCGTTGTCGTGACGAAATCGACGGTGCCGGTTGGAACCAACCGCAAGGTTCGTGAGGTGATGACCGAGACCGCCCCCGAGTTGGATTTCGACGTCGCCTCAAACCCCGAATTTCTGCGCGAAGGTGCCGCGATTGACGATTTCATGAAGCCGGATCGTGTTGTTGTTGGTATTGAGACCGAGCGCGCAGCGAAGGTGATGGCGGACATATATCGCCCGCTTTATCTGCGTGAATTCCCGATTGTCGTGACGGATCTGGAATCTGCCGAGATGATCAAATACGCCGCGAACGCGTTTCTTGCGACAAAGATCACCTTCATCAATGAGATTGCCGCGCTGTGCGAAAAAGTCGGCGCGGATGTGAAACAGGTCTCTAAGGGGATGGGGCTGGACAACCGGATTGGCAAGAAGTTCCTGCATGCCGGACCGGGTTATGGTGGGTCGTGTTTCCCGAAAGATACCAAGGCACTGGCACGGATCGGTCAGGAAAATGCCTCGCCGATGATGATTACCGAGGCCGTGATCGCGATCAACGAACAGGTCAAGCGCCGGATGGTCGATAAGCTGCTGGAGCTGTGTGACGGATCGTTCAACGGCAAAACGATTGCGATCATGGGCGTGACGTTCAAGCCCAACACCGATGATATGCGCGATGCGCCAAGCTTGACTGTGGTGCCAGCGCTGCTGGGTGGCGGTGCGAAGGTGCGCGTTGTTGATCCCCAGGGGCGCCATGAAGGCGAGCATCTATTGCCCGGCGTCGAGTGGCTTGATGATCCTTATGCGGCAACCGAGCACAGTGATCTGATCGTGATCATGACAGAATGGAACGAGTTCCGCGCGCTTGATCTGACGCGTATCGCTGGCGGGATGAAGACGGCGCGCATGGCAGATTTGCGCAACGTGTATAGCGCGGAGGACGCGCGCAATGCGGGGTTCGAGGCGTATAGCTCAATCGGGCGCCCCGATATGGCGCGCTAAGTTAGGGTGTTTAGCGGCAAAACGCAGGGAAATCTTGCGTTATTGATTAAGGAACTGTGACCGCGACGGGCGGACGCCCCAGAGTTTGTTGAGAGATTTGCCTCATAAAGTGCTGAATTGTTAACAGTGCAAGAGGCCAACTCTCATGTCGGACAGTTCCGTACGTCTCGATCTGCCTTATATGCTGCCCAGTCAGGCGCAGAAACACGTCACCTATAACGAGGCGCTTCAGCGGCTCGATGTTTTGACGCAATTGGTGCTGGAGGCGCGGGGGGCGACGATCCCGCCAGCCGTGCCCGAGGCCGGGCCGATTCATGCCTTGGCCACCGTGCCGCAAGGTGATTGGGCTGGCAAAGGCGGGATGCTAGCGCAATGGACCGGCTTTGAGTGGCTTTTCATTGCGCCACAAGAGGGCTGGTACGCTTGGGATCTGAGCGCCGCTATTCAATGTATCTTTGTGGACGAGGAATGGCAGGAAATTGCCACGACACTGCAAAGCTTGGATGGACTGGGGATTGGTACCGATTGGGATACGACCAACCGGCTTGCGGTCGCATCCGAAGCCTCGTTGTTTACCCATGCCGGGGCGGGTCATCGGCTCAAGCTCAACAAGGCGAGCGAAACCGACACGGCCTCGCTGTTGTATCAGAGCGATTGGACCGGCCATGCAGAGATGGGGCTGTCGGGCGATAACGACTTTCACATCAAGGTGTCCGATGATGGAATGGCTTGGACCGAGGCATTGCGGATCAGCGCGCAAAGCGGTCAGCTTAGCGGGGCCGCAGTGCAAAGCGACGCAGCGGACGTGACAGTAGGGCGGCTGATGACCGTAGGGGCTTTCGGATTGGGCCAGACGGACGTGGGGTATAGTCCGGAAATTGCGGATATCGACGCGATCGATACTCCGGCCGGTCACTGGAATTTCTCCCCGTCGAGCGTCAACGTAGCCTCTCTCCCCTTCGCTGTGACCCATGGCCAAATCGACGTTCATCAGTTCGGCAATGGCTCCCTATTACAGATCGTTTGGAAAACCAGTGGCGTTGGGGGGCGATGGCATCGAGTTTGCGTCACAGGCACGTGGAGCACCTGGGCGCAAATTTACGACCAATCAAATGTCGTCGGCACCGTGTCTCAATTGAGCGGCACCCCGTCGGGCGCTGTGCTTGAACGGGGATCAAACGCGAATGGAAGATATGTCCGGTTTGCCGATGGCACTCAAATTTGCACCGCCACAATCGATCATGATTTTGCGCCGGGACTCAACGTGACGTATCCGATGCCCGCAGTTTTCGCGACACCTCCGTTCGGCTCTGCCTCTATTCGAGAGTTCAGCTCTGCTGCCGCCACGGCATGGTATGGCGGAAAAACAAACGCCTACGGGAGAAACGTTGACTCCTGGAACGTTCGCAATCCCATTCCACAAAGCGGAACCTTTTCGCTAGATTTATATGCAATTGGCCGTTGGTATTGAGGAGATCGACATGAAACTCACTTTATCCCCCCGCCGCGAAGACACGCCTTTGACACTGTCCTGCACAGGCGAAACGCTGACGTTCAACGGTCAAACGCTTGATTTATCGGCAATTCCAGACGGCGCAACCCTGCCTGCTGATGCCGTTGGGTCTGACTGGATCGTCGGGCCGATCAGCCGAAATGATGGCGAGTTGTGTCTGATCATTGCGCTGCCATGCGGGCCGAATGCGCCTGATGAAACCCGCTTTCCGCAGCCGATCATCGTCACTCAGGACGGACCGATTGTGCTGCCACCTTATCAGGATGAGGAGATCACCGCATGAGCATTAAAATGGATATGACCAAGCTGGTGACGGCTGACGCGAAGGCGACAGAAGCCAAGGCGATGCGGGCGCGTTCAATCAAGGACGCCTGTGCGACACGTATCGCGGGAATTCTTGACGCAAACACGATGGCCAATATTCAAAGCGCCGCGATCATCGGCGAGCTGAGCACCGAGCAAATGGAAGCATTCCGGCGCGCGCAGCAGTGGATTTCTGCGATGTTGAGCACGGCGCGACATGCGATTTCCGAGGGGATTGAGCCAGACTGGCCTGAGATTCCCGAGGGTTTGCGTGACCTCGTGGCCGAATTTTAGGGTCAGGGTTTCACACCTGTAAGATGCGGCATCCGCGATAGCTGCTATCGCGACAGCCCCGTGCTGAGTTACGCGAGCGCAGCTATCGCGGATGCCGGCATGCGCAGCCGGGCAGCAGGTCAATGAGCCTCATGGCCGACGAGTTGGCGGCGGTCAGCCAATCAGAATGCTGAACGTGTTGAATGGATTCATCGCGAGGGCTAGTCCATTGACGGTGTCTTCTTAATAGCCGCGGCACGGGGTATTCGTAGCCCCAACCAAATCATTGAGTGACAGACCAGGCTGCAAAGAATGCCGATGCCCGCTCCCCTCTGACGATGAGTGCCCTGTCAGACGGGAGCCCCACAACCGCACCTTCAAAGCGAAAGACGCGGTCAACATATCTCTGAAACCATTGAACCTTACGGCGATTGCCAACAGTTACCGTCAGAGACGAATCGTTCGCCCCTAAGCGCTACCCCGCCCTGCCGATTCGCCCGTTGCGAAATTGTAACGCCAGAATTGGCGCTCACGTGCTTTCGTATGGCTTTCGGAAACGGCGGGCGCGGTTGGCGTCGATAGCCAGACGTCGCGCTATCCTTTGTAAACAAAGGGAGTGATGGTGAGCCGTGTTGGGTTCGAACCAACGACCTACTGATTAAAAGTCAGTTGCTCTACCAACTGAGCTAACGGCCCATCACAGGGCGTTTCTCTATAAACCCCGGCCATGGGGGTCAAGGCCAAAAACTCTGAAAAATTGCATGTCTGGAAAAAACCTTGGCGCAGGCGTATATCGCGCGCCATGAACAACGCGCAAAACACCGCTGGTCTGCCCTTCATGAAAATGCACGGGCTTGGCAATGACTTTGTCGTCATCGACGCCCGCGAAGGCGCCGATCCGGTCACGCCTGCGCTGGCGCGCGCTTTGGGGGATCGTCATCGCGGCGTGGGCTTTGACCAGTTGGCGGTGATCCGTCCCGGTCAAGGCACCGATTTCACGTTGGATTTCTGGAATTCGGATGGCTCGCGCGCGGGCGCTTGCGGTAATGCCACGCGCTGCGTCAGCGACTATATGATGCGCCAACTGGGTCGCGATCAGGTCTCGCTAACGACGGAACGCGGCCAGCTTGCGGCGCTGCGACGTGCGGACGGGCTGGTTTCAGTCAATATGGGCGCGCCGATTCTTGAGGCTGCGCTGATTCCGATCGCGCCCTCGGCCGATCCGGCGCATCTGCCGCTCAGCGGTGATCCGATTGCGGTGGGTATGGGCAATCCGCATTGCATTTATTTCGTTGCCGATGCCGAGGCGGTCGATGTTGCAGGCCTCGGCCCCGCGGTCGAGCACGACCCGATCTTCCCCGAGCGCAGCAATGTCGAATTCGCCAGCCTCATCACGCCCGACCACCTGCGCATGCGCGTCTGGGAGCGCGGCGCGGGAATCACCCTAGCCTGCGGGTCAGGCACCTGCGCCACCGCCGTCGCCGCGAACCTGCGCGGGCTGACGGGCAAGCGCGTACTGGTCGATGTCGATGGCGGCCAATTGGAAATCGACTGGCGCGAAGATGGCGTCTGGATGACCGGCCCGGTCGCGCATGTCTTCGACGCGACCCTCACCCCAGACTTTCTGGCCACGCTATGAAGCCACCCGTTTTCTCGACGCTCGGCTGTCGGCTCAACGCCTATGAGACCGAGGCGATGAAAGAACTGGCCGCGCAGGCCGGGCTGGAAGGCGCGGTCGTGGTCAATACCTGCGCCGTCACCGCCGAAGCCGTGCGCAAGGCAAAGCAGGAAATCCGCCGTCTGGCGCGGGAAAATCCCGATGTGCCAGTGATCGTGACTGGCTGCGCAGCACAGACCGAACCCGAAACCTTCTCTGCGATGACCGAGGTCACGCGCGTCATCGGCAATCACGAAAAAATGCAAGCTGACACTTGGGCGCAGCTTGCCCCGAAAGGCCCCGATTTCATTGGTCAGACCGAGCGCGTGATGGTCGATGACATCATGTCCGTGCGCGAGACGGCGGGCCATCTGATCGATGGGTTTGGCCGCCATCGCGCCTATGTGCAGGTGCAAAACGGCTGCGATCACCGCTGCACTTTCTGCATCATTCCGTTCGGGCGGGGCAATTCACGCTCGGTTCCCGCAGGCGTGGTGGTTGAACAAATCAAGCGCCTCGTCGATCGCGGTTTTAACGAGGTGGTGCTGACGGGCGTCGATCTGACGTCTTGGGGGGCCGATCTGCCGGGCCTCCCGCGCCTTGGCGATCTGGTGATGCGCATCCTGCGGCTGGTGCCCGATCTAGCGCGGTTGCGGATTTCCTCGATTGATTCGATTGAGGCGGATGAAAATCTGATGCTTGCGATCGCCGCCGAACCCCGCCTGATGCCGCATCTGCACCTGTCGCTGCAACATGGCGATGACCTGATCCTCAAGCGGATGAAGCGCCGCCATCTGCGCGACGACGCCATCGCTTTTTGCGAAGAGGCCCGCAAACTACGCCCCGGCATCGTGTTTGGCGCCGATATCATCGCAGGCTTCCCGACCGAGGATGAGGCGATGTTTCAAAACTCGCTCAAGCTGGTGGATGACTGCGGGCTGACTTTCCTGCACGTCTTTCCCTATTCCGCCCGCCAAGGCACCCCCGCCGCGCGGATGCCCGCCGTCAAAGGCCCCGCGATCAAAGAGCGCGCCGCCCGGTTGCGCGCCAAGGGGCAGGCTGCGCTGACGACCCATCTGGATGCGCAGATCGGGCGTGATCACATCGTGCTGACAGAAGGTCCGCGCATGGCCCGCACCGAGGGTTTTGCCGAAGTGGCTTTCGGCAGTGATCAGGCAGAGGGCACATTGATGCACGTGCGGATCACCGGGCATGACGGTGCGCGCCTGCAAGCCGCAGAGGGGGCGCTGCCCCCATCGCCGGAGGGCGATAAATAGTAGCCAAGCAGGGGGCGCTGCCCCCGCGCTAGCGCGCGCCCCCGGGATATTTCGATCAAGAGGAAGCCCAAGGGGTTTCGTTTTCCCCGTCACGCGCTAGCTTGGCGTCATGTTGCGGATAAACGATCAGATCACCATCGAAGACTGGGAACTCGTCGAGAGCTTCACCCGTGCCCAAGGGCCGGGCGGGCAAAATGTGAACAAGGTCTCGACTGCCGTCGAATTGCGGTTTGAGGCCGAGCGGTCGCCCAATCTTCCGCCTGCCGTGAAGGCCCGTTTGAAACGGCTGGCCGGGCGCAAATGGACGCTGGAGGGCGCGCTGCTGTTGCAGGTGCAAGACACGCGGTCTCAGGCGCGCAACCGTGAGATCGCGCGCGAGCGTCTAGCCGAGATGATCCGCAAGGCCTGCGAACGCCCCAAACGCCGGATCGCTACCAAGCCAACTAAGGGCAGCCAGCGCCGCCGTTTGAAGGCAAAGACGATCCGTGGAGAGGTCAAGGCGATGCGCGGAAAGGTGGATGATGGAGAATGAGCTGATTGCGCGGCGCACGCGCTTGCTAGGCCCCAATGTGCCGACATTTTACGACCAGCCCGTGCATATCACACGCGGTCAGGGCGCGTATTTGTGGGACGCGCAGGGTCAGCGCTATCTCGATGCCTATAACAACGTTGCCCATGTCGGGCATTGCCACCCGCGCGTAGTGGGCGCGATCGCCGATCAGGCAGCCACGCTGAACACCCATACGCGCTATCTCCATGAGGGAATTCTCGATTACGGTGAGGCGTTAGTGGCGCGTCTAAATCACGGCCTCGACCAACTACTGATGACCTGCACCGGGTCCGAGGCCAATGACGTGGCCTTGCGCATGGCTCAGGCGGTGACCGGCAAGCGCGGCTTTATCGCCACCGACAACACCTATCACGGCAACACTACGGCAGTCGCGCATCTCTCAACGCGGCGTCCGCCAATCGGGGGCTGGCCCGACCATATCCGCCGTGTGCCCGCGCCCGACAGTCTTGCGCCGTTGGGCGGCTCGCTGAAGGCGCAACCGCAGGCGTTCGCGGCAAATGTCGCGCAAGCTATTGCCGAACTAGAGTCCTCGGGTCACGGGCTCGCCGGTTTCATGCTCTGCCCGATCTTCGCGAACGAGGGAATGCCCGCCGTCACCCCCGGCTTTCTCGATCCAACGGTCGAAATCATCCGCCAAGCCGGTGGCTTGATCATCGCGGATGAGGTCCAGCCCGGTTTCGGCCGCATCGGAAGCCATTTTTGGGGTCATGATTGGCTGGGCTTCGCGCCCGACATCGTTACTTTAGGCAAGCCGATGGGCAACGGGCATCCGGTGGCTGGCGTAGTCGCGCGCGCCGATGTGATGGCTGCCTTCCGCGAGGCGTTCGGTTATTTCAACACCTTCGGCGGCAATCCAGTCTCTTGTGCGGCGGCAATGGCGGTGCTGCGCGTGATCGACGACGAAGAACTACAACAAAACGCTGCCGAGATCGGGGCCTATCTGCTGCAGGGCCTGCGTCAAATCGAACACCCGCTGATCGCCGACACGCGCGGGCTTGGCCTATTCGCCGCGATTGAACTGGCGCGCGAGGGGCAACCCGCCAGCCATGAGGCCGGACAAATAGTCGAGGCGATGCGCAACCGCCACATTCTGATGGGGCGCGTGGGTCGCGCCCAGCACATTCTCAAGATCCGCCCACCGCTGGTCTTCTCGCGCCAAGATGTCGATTTCCTGATCGACCAACTCCGCGCCAGTTTTGCCGAGATCCCCGCATGATGTCTGAACGCAAAGCGATGGCGATGGCGCAAACCGCGCTGTTCACCTGGGGTCAAACCGCGATTCCGCCTCGGCTTGTGAACATCCGCGAGAACATCGTCTTTGAGGCGCACTTGAAGGATGGCCGCCACGTCGCGTTGCGCCTGCATCGCCCCGGTTATCAAGGCCGCGCGGGGATCGAATCCGAACTGCGCTGGTGCGAAGCGCTCAGTGCGCAGGGTCTGGCCGTGCCGCGCCCGGTACGCGGCGTCAACGGGCGGCTGACAGGGGGCGCGGGCAATCGCGTGGCCTCGTGTGTGGAATGGCTTGAGGGTGTGCCGATTGGCGCAGGCGATCAATCGCTTGGGCCGGACGCGGCACAGGTGAACGCCCACGCCGAGACGTTGGGCGCGCTGATCGCGCAGCTCCACAACGCGAGCGACGCCACCCCACCGGCGAATTTCACCCGCCATGCTTGGGACCGCGAAGGCCTGCTCGGCGAGCACCCGCAATGGGGTCGCTTCTGGCAGCACCCCGCGCTGACCGCCGCGCAAGCTGCGCTGCTGCAAAACGCGCGCAGGCTGGCGCAAACTCAAATCACCAAAGCGCAAGATTTCGGCCCGATCCACGCAGATATCCTGCGTGAAAATGTGCTGGCCACATCGCAAGGGCTGGCGCTGATTGACTTTGACGATTGCGGCCTGGGTTATCGGCTTTACGATCTGGCCACGGCCCTTGTGCAAGGCTGGCGCGATCCGCTTTGGGGCGCACAAGTCAGCGGATTGCTAGCCGGATACCGCGCCCAGCGCGCGCTCCCTGACAATCAGGCCCGCTTGTTGCCGCTTTTTGTGGCATTGCGCGGATTTGCGTCATGTGGCTGGATTGTGAGCCGTGCAGCGGGTGACGACCCGCGCCAAATCGCTTATGTAGAGCGTGCATGCGATTTCGCACAACATATGCTTGATGGAACGGCTCCGTGGCAACAGGAACCCTGAAACTGGCCAAACGCGTGGCCAAAGATCTTTTGGGACGCCGCCCCGCCTCGTTGCAGGTGGCGGCGCTTTGCACCCGTTTGCGCGATGGCAAGGTGCAGGTGCTCCTGATCACTTCGCGCGATTCCGGGCGCTGGGTCATCCCCAAAGGCTGGCCAATGCGGGGCCGCTCACTTGCGGGCGCGGCACGTCAAGAGGCATGGGAAGAGGCTGGTGTGAAAGGGCACATTTCCTCAGATCCACTGGGCAGCTTTCGCTATGACAAGCGCCTTGAGGGCGGCTTGGTCGTGCCAACTGACGTTTTGGTCTATCACCTCAAAATTGAGAGAATGTCCAAGGCTTATCCCGAAGATCATCAGCGCAAACGGCAATGGTTTTCGCCCAATCAGGCCGCTAAACGTGTTGATGAGCACGGCTTGAAGAAAATTCTGCGGGGCCTGAACCGCTAAACACGGCCTGTCCCTTGTTTGTCCAAGACGAAGCCGTTAGGGCCGACGGTCATATGACAGCAGCATGACAGGTATGTGATCGTGAGTGCCGAAGACAACAAGCCGCCCGTCAATCAGTGGAAGACGCTCGACAAGGACCTCAAACGGATCGGTCGGCTTGAGGCAGGCGCACATACCGTTTCGCGCGGCTTGATCGCGCCGGGCGTGGCGCTTGCCTTTATCGTGCTCGCGGGGCTGGCAGCGGCGCTGCTGATGGGCGGGCAACCGGGCCATCTTGTGGTCGTCGCCGCAGCGGTGATCGGGGCGTATATGGCGCTCAATATCGGGGCCAATGACGTGGCCAATAATATGGGGCCGGCTGTGGGTTCCAAGGCGATGACGCTGGGGCTGGCGCTGGTTCTGGCGGCGGTGTTCGAAAGCCTCGGCGCGCTGGTTGCGGGCGGCGATGTCGTCAATACCGTCGCCAAAGGTATTATCGCGCCAAACGCGCTGCCGGATTCTGCGCATTTCGTCTGGGCAATGATGGCCGCGCTTTTGGCCGCAGCGCTTTGGCTCAACCTCGCAACATGGCTGGGCGCGCCCGTCTCGACCACCCATTCCATCGTTGGCGGCGTTGTCGGCGCAGGGATCGTGGCGGCAGGGTTTGGCGCGGTTGACTGGGGCACGATGGGCATGATCGCGGCGAGTTGGGTGATCTCTCCGGTGATGGGCGGGATAATCGCGGCCCTCTTCTTGGCGATTATCAAAACCAAGGTCGTCTATGTCGATGACAAGATCGCGGCCGCGCGCAAATGGGTGCCGATCCTGATCGGGATCATGGCAGGCGCATTCGCCGCCTATCTTGCGCTTAAGGGGCTGAAACATCTGTTCAAAATCAGCTTTCTGCAAGCGATATTGATCGGCATCACGGCAGGGGTTGCCTGTTGGATGGTTACAATCCCGATGATCCGCCGCCAATCTGAAGGCATGGAGAATCGCAAAAAATCCCTGAAATCGCTGTTTTCTCTACCGCTCATCGTCTCGGCCGCGCTGCTGAGCTTTGCGCATGGCGCCAATGATGTGGCCAACGCGGTCGGCCCGTTGGCCGCGATCGTGCACACCATTGAACAAGGCGATATCGCCTCGCAAGTCGGCATCCCGTTTTGGGTTATGGCAGTGGGCGCGCTGGGGATCTCGTTCGGGCTGCTTTTATACGGACCAAAGCTGATCCGGCTGGTGGGCAATGAAATCACCAAGCTCAACCCGATGCGCGCCTATTGCGTCGCCCTTTCCGCCGCGATCACGGTGATTGTCGCCTCATGGCTGGGGCTGCCGGTCAGCTCGACCCATATCGCGGTCGGCGGCATCTTTGGCGTGGGCTTTTATCGCGAATGGCATTCAGAGAAACGCGCACGCGAACTGGGCATCCGCAAAGGCAAACCGGTGCCAGTTGAGGAACGCAAACGCCGTCTTCTGGTGCGCCGCTCGCATATGCTGACAGTGGCCGCGGCGTGGATCATCACCGTGCCGGTGAGCGCCGGGCTATCGGCGCTGATCTATGTCGTGCTGGACTGGATGACCGCCTAAACGATGACTTCTATCGCCTCTTGCGCGCCGACCCCGAACACACGCTTGTAACGCGCGATTTCATCGGGTGGGCCCATCGCCTTTTCGGGATTGTCCGACAGCTTGACCGTGGGGCGCCCATTGGCTGAGACCGCCTTGCACACAAGACTAAACGGCGCCAATTCATCATCGGGCACCAACCCGCGGAAATCATTGGTCAGCAGCGTGCCCCAGCCAAAGCTGACCTTCACGCGGCCTGAAAACTTCGCATGCAATTCGCGGATCTTATCCACGTTCAGCCCGTCCGAGAAAATCACCAGCTTGTCTCGCGGATCTTCGCCGCGCGCCTTCCACCAATCAATAGCCACCTCAGCCGCCGTCGCCGGATCACCGGAATCGATGCGAATCCCCGTCCATCCAGCCAACCAATCAGGCGCGTGATCAAGGAACCCCTGGGTGCCATAAGTGTCGGGCAAAATGATGCGCAGGTTGCCCTCGTGCTCTTCGTGCCAATCGGCCAGCACCTTATAGGGCGACAACGCCAACTCGGCGTCATCCTCGGCCAGCGCGGCATAGATCATCGGCAATTCATGCGCATTCGTGCCCACCGCCTCGATGTCGCGACGCATCGCGATCAGGCAATTCGACGTGCCAGTAAACGCACCGCCTTTGCCACTATCGCCCAAGCCTTCAAGCATCGCGCGCACGCACCAATCCTGCCACAGAAACGAGTGCCGTCTGCGCGTGCCAAAATCGGCGATCTTGAGCCCGGGCAGCTCTCGCAGCGCTTCGATCTTTTCCCAAACCTTCGTCATCGCGCGCGCATAGAGCACCTGCAATTCAAACCGCCCCATCCGGTCCAGCACCGCACGCCCGCGCAGCTCCATCAAGATCGCTAGCGCGGGAATTTCCCACAGCATGACCTCGTGCCACTTGCCCTCAAAGGTCAGCTCATATTGGCCGTCGCGCTTTTCCAGATAGTAGGGCGGCAGTTGAAAGCCCTCGAACCACTCCATGAAATCGGGGCGGAACATCTGCCGTTTGCCGTAAAACGTGTTACCGCGCAGCCATGTGCTTTCGCCACGCGCCAGCGATAGCGAGCGCACATAATCCAACTGCTCACGCAGCTCTCCCTCATCGACCAGATCGGCAAGACGCACCGATTTCGTGCGGTTGATTAGCGAAAACGTGACCTGCGTGTCCGGATGGTTGCGAAAAATCGACTGACACATCAACAGCTTGTAGAAATCCGTGTCGATCAGCGAGCGCACAATCGGGTCGATTTTCCATTTGTGATTATAAACGCGAGTGGCAATATCGACCATGCTTATTGCTCCAATGTCACGCCAGCCGCGCGCATCGCATCGCGCGCGCCAGCCAGTGATCCGTCCAAATCAATCGCCCGGCACGCGCCTTCAAGCACCGTCGCCTTGAACCCCAGCTTCGCCGCATCCAGCGCTGACCACGCCACGCAGAAATCGGTCGCAAGCCCAACAAAGGTCACATCATCGACGCCGCGATCACGCAGATATCCGGCCAGCCCCGTGGTGGTTTTGTGGTCATTCTCGAAAAACGCCGAATAGCTGTCGACCGCCGCGCGGAACCCTTTACGGATCACCATCTGAGCGCGATCAACCGCCAAATTGGCGTGAAACTCTGCGCCCTTGCTGCCTTGCACGCAATGATCGGGCCACAGCGTCTGCAAACCATACGCCATATGGATCTGCGTAAACGCCGCCGCCCCCTCATGGCTTGAGGCAAAAGACGAATGCCCCGCCGGGTGCCAATCTTGCGTCAGAACCACCACCTCGAACTCCGGCATCAGCGCATTAATCCGCGCGATGATCTCGTCACCGCCTTCCACCGCCAGTTTCCCACCGGGGCAAAAGTCGTTTTGCACATCAATCACGATCAAGGCTTTGGTCATGCGTTTCTCCCAAGGTTTCATAATGGGTAGGGCGGCAGGCCCGCGCGGTCAATCCAGCCCTTGCCAGAATACCCCCTGCGGCGCTAAGCCCCTGTGCATGATTACCGTTGCAGCACTCTATCATTTCACCAAGTTCCCCGACCCCGCCGCACTGCAAGCGCCGCTGGCCGATTTGGCGCGCGCGCAGGATGTCAAAGGTTCGCTTTTGCTGGCCCACGAGGGGATCAACGGCACCATCGCGGGATCGCGTGCAGGCATTGACGCGATGCTGGCCCATATCCGCGCCCTGCCCGGTTGCGGCGATCTTGAGTGGAAAGAAAGCGGCGCTGACAAGATGCCCTTTGGCAAAATGAAAGTGCGACTCAAGCGAGAAATCGTGACGATGGGCATCGCCGATGTCGATCCGCGCGCCCGCGTCGGCCATTACGTCGAGCCCGCCGAATGGAACGATCTGATCGCCTCGCCCGACACGGTGGTGATCGACACCCGTAACGATTACGAGGTCGAAATCGGCACGTTCGAGGGCGCAATCGACCCTAAAACCAAATCCTTCCGCGAATTCCCTGACTGGTGGCGCGAAAACGCCCCGCGCTTTCACAACAAGCGCGTGGCGATGTTCTGCACCGGGGGCATCCGCTGCGAAAAGGCCACGAATTTCCTGATTTCCGAAGGGGTTTCAGACGTTTACCACCTCAAAGGCGGCATCCTGAAATACCTTGAGGAAACGCCCGCAGAGGGTTCACTTTGGAATGGCGATTGCTTTGTGTTCGACAATCGGGTGAGCCTGCGCCACGGGCTGGAAATAGGCGATTACGAAAGCTGCTACGCTTGTCGCCGCCCCGTTTCAGCCCAAGACAAGCGACACGCCGATTATGAAAAAGGCGTGTCCTGCCATCGCTGTATTGCCGAGTTTACGGATGCAGATCGTGCCCGTTTCCGCGAACGCGAACACCAAATACGACTTGCTGAAATACGCGGAGAGGCCCATCTCGGGCGCTCATAACCGATCCGGTCAAAATAGCGCATTGCAATCGCCGCAACCCTTGGTAATTTAGAAACGTTCTAAATAAGGATGCCACATGTTCGCCGGTTTCACCTCCCGCCGCCGTTTCGCCGATTTATCCGAACAAGAAGTGCTTGCCCTTGCGATCTCTTCTGAGGAAGACGACGCGCGAATCTACCGCCAATATGGCGAGATGCTGCGCAAGGAATACCCCGCATCCGCCGAAATTTTCGACGGCATGGCGCAAGAAGAAGACGAACATCGCCGCCGCCTGATCGAGCAACACCGCAAACGCTTTGGCGACGTGATCCCCCTCATCCGGCGCGAACATGTCGCGGGGTTTTATGCGCGCAAACCGATCTGGCTGGCGCAAAACCTTTCGCTCGACACCATCCGTGGCGAGGCTGAAGCGATGGAGCGCGATGCGGGAAAATTCTACACCCTCGCTGCACAGCGCAGTTCAGACGCCAATACCCGCCAATTGCTAGGCGATCTTGCTGCGGCCGAACAAGGCCATGAGAAAAAGGCCGCTGAACTAACCGCGACCCATCTTCCCGAAGACGCCAAGGAAGAAGAAGACCGCAAGGCCCACCGCCAGTTCATCCTGACATGGGTGCAGCCGGGTCTGGCCGGGCTGATGGATGGTTCGGTGTCCACGCTGGCGCCGATCTTCGCCACCGCTTTCGCCACACATGACCCACATACCACGCTGCTCGTGGGTCTTGCGGCCTCGGTCGGCGCGGGTATCTCCATGGGCTTCACCGAGGCAGCCCATGATGATGGCGTGATCTCGGGGCGCGGCTCACCCATCAAACGCGGCATCGCCTCAGGCGTGATGACTACGCTTGGCGGGTTGGGCCACGCGCTGCCCTACCTGATCCCCGATTTCTGGACCGCAACCACCATCGCCATGATCGTTGTGTTCCTTGAACTCTGGGCCATCACTTGGATCCAGAACCGTTTTATGGAAACCCCGTTCCTGCGCGCAGCCTTCCAGGTCGTGCTGGGTGGCGCGCTGGTCTTTGCCGCCGGTGTATTGATCGGCGCGGGCTAAAGCAAGCTTCGCGCCCTTGGCGATGTCGGACGCTCCGCGGGGAGTATTTTGCGCTAGATGAATAGAAGGTCACGTACCCCTTTCATCTAGCCGTAAATACTCCCGCCGGAGGCACCTTTTCCTGAGCAAACAACGCTCATTCTATATCTGGCACTTGCCTTGAGCGCATGCTAGCGCTTGGTAATGCTGGATATCTTCCTCAAGACGCTACCATTTTTCGCCCTGATCGGGCTGGGCTGGTTCGCCGGGCAGATCCGGTTTTTCACAGCCGAAGCCACGGCATGGCTGACGAAATTCGTCTTTTACTTTGCGCTTTCCGCGATGCTGTTCAAGTTTTCGGCCAATCTAAAGCTGGCGGAACTGTTCGATTTGAACTTCGTGCTGGCCTATCTCGGCGGCTCTGGGGCGGTTTGGCTGATCACATTCGCGGTTGCCAAAGCGCGCAAGCTGCCCACCGCGTTGGCGGCGATGGAAAGCCACACCGCGATGACCGGGAACACCGGCTTTCTGGGCGTTCCGATGCTGGTCGTGCTGCTCGGGCCAGCAGCGGTGGGGCCAGTGCTGATGGTGCTCTCCTGCGATCTAATTGTGTTTTCCTCGATCATCACGATCATCATCACCGCCACGCGCCACGGGCGGGTTTCCGTTGCGCCGGTTGCCATGGGCTTATTAAAGAACCCGATGATCGTGTCGATGGGCGCGGGGCTGATCTGGGCTTCTCTAAAACTGCCGATGCCGGGCCCGCTTGAAGAATTTGTCACGCTGTTGGGGGCGGCGGCCACGCCGGGTGCCTTGTTTGCCATTGGTGCCTCGCTGGCCAGTAAATCGGCCGAAAAGCCTGCGCCCGCGATCTGGTTATCCTTCGGCAAGCTGTTCCTGCATCCGCTGGCCATCGCTATCACATCGCTAATGATCTTTGATGTCGATCCTTATGCGGCGGGCGTCATGATTGCGGCGGCAGCCCTTCCCGTCGCGGGCAATGTCTATATTCTAGCGCAACATTTCGGGGTCGCGCCGCAGCGTGTGTCAGCAGCGATCCTCGTCTCGACCGCCGTTTCGATTCTGACCGTTCCGGCGGTCATTCACTGGGTGCAAATGTAGGAGGGCGCGATGCGCACGATCTCGGAAAATCGCTGTTTTGGTGGCGTGCAAGGCGTCTATGCGCATGACTCGCAAGTCACGAATTGCGAAATGACCTTTGGTCTGTTCCTGCCTGCCGAGGCCGAGTTCGGCCCCGTTCCGGTGCTATGGTATCTGTCTGGCCTGACCTGCACGCATGAGAACGCGATGAACAAAACCGGCGCGCAGGCCTACGCGGCTGAACATGGCATCGCACTGGTCTTTCCCGACACCAGCCCGCGCGGTGAGGGGGTGGCAGATCACGAGGATTACGATCTGGGTCAGGGTGCAGGGTTCTACGTCAACGCCACGCAAGACCCTTGGGCCAAGCATTTCCAGATGTGGGATTATGTCGCCGAAGAACTTCCGCGCGTCGTGACCGCCAGTTTCGCGATTGATAGCGAACGCCAGTCGATCACCGGTCATTCGATGGGCGGGCATGGGGCGTTGACGTTGGCCATGGGTTTGCCGGGGCGCTTCCGCTCGGTTTCTGCCTTTGCGCCGATTTCCAATCCACTGAACTCGGATTGGGGGCGCAAGCAGTTAGGCGCGTATCTGGGAGAGGATGAGACGGCTTGGGCGCAGCATGACGCCTCGCATCTGATGTGGCAAAACGGCTTTGACGGCGAGGTCTTGGTCGATCAGGGTACCTCCGATCAGTTTCTTGAACTGCTACGCCCCGAGGCGCTGGCAAGTGCGATGGCAACGCGTCGGCAGCCGGGCACGTTCCGGATGCAGCAGGGCTATGATCACAGCTACTTCTTCGTGCAAACGTTCATCCCCGATCACATTGATTTCCACGCCGAGGCGCTTTGGCAGTGATTTGGATCGATGCTGATGCTTGCCCGGTCAAAGCCGAGGCCGAGACCGTTGCGACCCGATTGCAGGTGAAACTGATCTTGGTCAGCAATGGCGGGCTGCGGCCCTCGCCCAACCCGTTGGTTGAGATGGTCTATGTCGATCAAGGCCCTGATATTGCTGATATGTATATCGCCGAGCGCGCAACGGTTGGCGATGTGGTCGTGACCAATGACATTCCGCTGGCGGCGAAATGTGTTGAGGCAGGCGCGCGCGTTTTGCGCCCGGACGGCGAGGCACTAACGCCCGCGAATATCGGAAATGTGCTGGCGACGCGCGACTTAATGTCTGATTTGCGCAGTGCTGATCCGTTTCGTCAGGGCGGCGGGAAGCCGTTCTCCAAAGCAGATCGCTCGCGTTTTGCGGATGCGCTGGATCGCGTGACGCGGGCCGCTATGAGAGAGGCGAAACATGGTTGAGGCGGTGATTTTCGACATCGGCAATGTGCTGATCGAATGGCAACCCGAGCAATATTACGACTCGATCATGCCCGTGGCCGCGCGCGAGGAAATGTTCGCGCAAGTCGATTTGCACGCGATGAATGACGACATCGACCGTGGTGCACCATTTCGCGAGACGATCTACGCCGTGGCCGAGCAGCACCCGAGATGGCGCGACAAAATCCGGCTTTGGCATGATGAGTGGATCAAGATGGCGACGCCCGAGATTCCGCGCTCGTTGCGCTTGATGAAGGCCCTTCAGGCGAAGGGAATGCCGGTATTTTCGCTGACGAATTTCGGGATCGGGAGCTATGATTTCGCCGCGACCCATTACCCGTTCCTGCGCGAATTCGATCGCGATTTCATCTCGGGGCATATGGGGGTGACCAAGCCCGATCCGAAGATTTATGAGATGGTCGAGGATGCGAGCGGGTTTAGCGGGCACGAGCTATTGTTTACGGATGATCGCGCTGACAATATTGCCACGGCGCACACGTTTGGTTGGAAAACGCACCTGTTTGAGGGGCCAGATGGTTGGGCGCGGCGGTTGGTTGACGAGGGCTTGCTAAGCGCAGACGAGGCCGCATAAGCCGCGCTTATTTTCCGGCGTCTGAATTAAGCGCTGCTTATCTCAAGCGCGCTTGGCGACGGCGACGCCGAGCAGTTCCAGAACCTTCGCCTCAATCTGGGGCGCGTCCATTCCGGCGCTGCGATACATGTCATCGGCGGAGGCATGGTCGATGAACGTATCGGGCAGCACCATCGAGCGGAACTTGAAGCCGCGATCGAACACGCCCTGATCTGACAGATATTTCGACACATGGCTGCCAAAGCCACCAATCGCGCCCTCTTCGATGCAGATCAGCGCCTCGTGATTGGCGACAAGTTGGTCGATCAGATCAGTGTCGAGCGGTTTGGCAAACCGAGCATCGGCAATGGTGGGCGCAAGACCGCGCGCCTGCAATGCCTCGCGCGCCTTAAGCACCTCGGCCAGACGCGTTCCGTAGCTGAGAATAGCGACGCGGCCCCCTTCTGCGATCATCCGGCCTTTGCCGATTTCCAGCGGCACGCCCGTCTCGGGCATATCCACGCCCATCCCCTCGCCACGCGGATAGCGAAACGCGATCGGGCCACTATCATGTGCGGCGGCGGTGGCGACCATATGCACCAGCTCGGCCTCATCGGCCGCGGCCATCACGACCATGCCCGGGAGACTAGCCATGAAGCCCACATCGAAGCTGCCCGCATGGGTCGCCCCATCAGCGCCCACCAGCCCGGCGCGGTCGATGGCAAAGCGCACGGGAAGGCGTTGGATCGCGACATCATGCACGATCTGATCGTAACCGCGTTGCAAGAAGGTCGAGTAGATCGCGCAGAACGGCTTCATCCCCGAGGCCGCAAGCCCAGCGGAGAACGTCACCGCATGCTGTTCAGCAATGCCGACGTCAAAGCAGCGGCGCGGATAGTGTTCAGCAAACAGTTTCAGCCCGGTGCCATCGGGCATCGCGGCGGTGATCGCGACGATTTTCTCGTCTTTCGCGGCTTCCTTGATCAGGCTTTCGGCGAACACCTTGGTATAGCTAGGGGCGTTCGACACCGCCTTGACCTGCGCACCCGTTGCGACATCGAATTTTGCGGTGGCATGGCCGCCATCAGGGCGGCTTTCGGCATGGGCGTAGCCCTTGCCCTTTTTCGTCAGCGTGTGGATCAGCACCGGACCCTTGGCGCGGGTCTTGAGCATCCGCAGCAGCGGCAATAGCTGGTCCAGATCGTGACCATCGACGGGGCCGACATAGGTAAAGCCGAGTTCCTCGAACAAGGTGCCACCAATCGCCATGCCCTTGAGCATTTCCTTGGCACGGCGCGCCCCTTCTTGAAACGCCTCGGGCAAAAAGGCCCGCGCGGCACCCTTGGCGACTTCCTTGAGGTCTTGCACCGGACCTTCGGCGTAAAGCCGCGTGAGATAGGATGACAGCGCGCCGACCGGCGGGGCGATCGACATTTCATTGTCGTTGAGCACGACGAACATCCGCTTGCCCAAGTGGCCCGCGTGATTCATCGCCTCAAACGCCATGCCGCCCGACATCGCGCCATCACCGATCACGGCAATCGCATCGCCGGTTTCCGCGCCCAATTCGCGCCCCATCGTAAAGCCGAGTGCCGCCGAGATCGAGGTCGAGCTATGGCCGGCGCCGAATGCGTCATAGGGGCTTTCCGAGCGTTTGGTGAACCCCGACAGCCCGTCTTTCATGCGCAGGGTGCGGATACGATCGCGCCGCCCGGTCAGGATTTTATGCGGGTAGCATTGATGGCCGACATCCCAGATGATCTTGTCGCGCGGCGCATCGAACACCGCATGCAACGCCACGGTCAACTCGACCACGCCCAGCCCCGCGCCAAGATGCCCGCCGGTTTGCGACACGGCGGAAATCGTTTCAGCGCGCAGCTCATCGGCGAGCTTTTTCAACTCGGCATCCGACAGACCTTTCATGTCCGCAGGCAGACGCACCCGGTCGAGAGTCGGGGTCACGGTCACGGGATTGGCGCTATCGCTCATCTGGCTGCTTTCGGCTCGCTTAGGTTTTACGGGAGATAACGAAACGCGCGGCATCCCGCAAGTTTTCTGCCCGTTCACCATAAGCAGATAGCGCATCGCTTGCAGTTTCAATCAACTCGGCTGCGCGAGTCTGCGCACCTTCCAGCCCAAGCAGCGACACGAAAGTCGCCTTACCCGCGCTAGCATCCTTGCCCACGCGCTTGCCGGTCGCGGCCTCATCGCCGGTCACATCCAGAATGTCATCGGCGATCTGAAAGGCGAGGCCCACCGCATCGGAGTAGATACGCAGCGCGGTTTGATCAGCCCCGGCCAAGATCGCCCCGGCGCGCGCCGAAAAGGAAATTAGCGCGCCGGTTTTGCCCGCTTGCAGGGCGATAATCTGATCAAGGGTCAGCGGGGTTTTGGCGGTTTCTGCAGCAATATCCAACGCTTGACCATGACACATCCCCGCCGCGCCAGAGGCTTTCGCCAAAGCCTCGACCAAGGCGATCCGGCGATCTGGCGCGCCCAAAATCGGATCACAGCACAGCTCAAACGCCAGCGTTTGCAGCGCATCGCCCGCTAGAACGGCGGTGGCCTCATCCCATTTGACGTGAACAGTGGGCTGGCCGCGGCGCAGATCATCATCATCCATGCAGGGCATGTCATCATGCACGAGACTGAACGCATGCAGGGCCTCAACCGCCGCCGCCGCTGGCATGGCTTGAGATTGCGGCAAATCGAACAAAGCGGCACTTTCGAGCACCAAAAACGCGCGCAGGCGTTTGCCGCCTTGCAGCGCATAGTGCATCGGGGCACGCAGCGGGCCTTCGGGTTGGCGCGCCACGGCTGCGTCCAGCGCGGCTTGCACCGATGTTTGAACGTCAATCAGGCGCGCCTTGAACATTTACAGCCCGTCAGCAGGAGTCGTGCCTTGGGGTGCGCCATCAGCACCCAGCGTGATCTTTTCGACACGCTCTTCAGCCTCTTTGAGCAGCTTGGAACAGCGCGCTTTCAACTCAGCGCCACGTTCATAGAGCGCGATTGATCGATCCAGCGCCACATCACCATGTTCCAATTGGCTGACCACCTCTTCGAGGGCCTTCATCGCCTGTTCAAAGCTGAGGGATTTTACGTCGGGCTGTTCGTCGCTCATTTTATCGCTCCTTGCCTGATCTTTTGGGGCTTGATCTTGGGATGCCACCAAAGTGATCTAAGGTCCAGCCCTGCAAGGCGTGAAACGCGGCTGCTCGCCGGATGGCGGGGCGGTTTTCCATATAGAAAGGGCCGTCTCGATGTGAGACGGCCCTCCGAGATCTACGGAGATGGTCCGGTTAGGGTCCGAAGGATCCAGCCGTCCCAGTCAGGGTTCATTTGCCCTAGGGTTTGCCCTTAGGCCACGGCCCCCCTCACTGTCCCGACACCTCTCTCCACTATCACTCTAGACACTGGACCACCTCCTTTCATGCGTTGCCGTTATCCACAGCCTGCCACATATTTTGTGTGTGACAAGTTTTTTTACGCAATCCGTGGAGAAAGTTTTGTGACAATTGCCTTAAAGGGCATCAGCGCAATTAAAGTGAGGGCAAGTTTGACAAGCCAATCGGCGCAGGCCAGCGATACCCAAAGCGGCACTTCCGGGCCAAGCCCCAAAAGCGGCAGATGTGCGCCCGCCCAAGACACGTCATTGGACGGCTCAATGAAGGTTAGCGTGGCCGAAAACGCGATGGAGAAGAAGATCATCGTATCCAGCGAGGCGCCGATCAGCGTGGAGACCGCAGGCGCGCGCCACCACACGCCGTTACGCAGCTTGTCAAAGATGAACACATCGGTCATTTGCGCCACGAGGAATGCCGCACCCGAACCCAGCGCAATGCGCAGCGTGACGGCGGGGTAGGTGTAGCCATCGCCTTGCAGCATAATTTGGCTGCCGATGAGCGAGCAGGCCACGCCGGCGACGAAACCTGCAAACACCACGCGGCGCGCAGCGGCGGGGCCATAAACGCGGTTCATCACGTCATTGATGAGAAAAGCAAAGGGGTATGTGAACGCGCCCCATGTCAGCCAGTCACCGACAAGGAATTGCACGAGGATATTCGAGGCCACCACAATAATGGCCATGGCAATAATGCCAGGTAGGAAGCGAGTCATCATTTCATCCGTTTTTACATGGTAGCGGGGACATGGCTTGGTCGATCCAAGCAAGCGCGCGATACGCCTATGTTTTGTTTGCGTCAATCCCCCTTGGGAGTTGGTGGTAGGCGGTATTCCACGATTTCGGTGCGTTGAAAGACGCGGAAATTATCGTCCGAGATCATCGTTAGACGGATTGCGCCGGTGCTGTCTTGCCAGACGGAAATGCCCTCAAGGTTGTCATGCTTGCCCGGTCCGGTCTGGATCAGAACGTCGCCGCCGCTGAGCGTGTCACCTGTAATGTCAAAGACCTGCACGCGGGTCAGAAAGCCAAGAAGCCCCCAGAAATCACGTTCGAGCACATAAAGCCGCCCGTCGGGGCCGAAATCTGCGCCCACGAGCAGCCAGTCGCCCGAGCGGGGGATAGCGAAAGGCTGGCTCCATTTGCCATCGCGGCAACGCCAGACCGGAAAGGGTTTGTTAAGCGCGCCGGAGCGTTCCGGCATCGTGTAAAGCGTGCCATCAGGCGCAATCGCGAGCGCCTCTAGCGAGGAGTTGCGCTGCATCTGTTTGAACGCCAAGGGGCGGGGCAAATCATGCGCCGGGCCGCCATCGGTGGCGAAATGGGCAACGCGGGCCTCGCCTTCAAACGAGAGATAGACCGAGCCATCAGGCGCAAGCGCCAGTCCCTCAGAATCCGCAAAGCGGTGTGGCATCAGCGCGCCCTTGAGGTTGTGCAGCTTGGTCGGTCCCGACGTCAGGTCAATCCCCGTGATCGCGCTCTTTTCGTCACGCTGGATCTGGCCGCGCCACAGCGTTGCTCGGTCGGATTGGGTGACGAAATTGCGCCCGTTCGGACCGATCTCAAACCCCGAAAAGCCACCGAAAAGCGACTGGTCTGGCATCCGCCAGTGATAGGATTGCAGGAACTGCGCGCGCGGTTGAGCGGCGGTGGCAGATAGCCCCGCAAGCCCCAGCGCCAACGCCCCCGCGACTAGCGCGAGGAAAGAACGGCGCGGCATTGGTTGGGCAAATCCGACATGACGTATGTCTTGGCATTTTTCTTACGCGGGCCTTTCTTCTTAGGCGGCGCAGTGTTTTTCGGCGGGTTGAGGTAGTCGGTCACCCACCAGTTCAGCGTCTCGTCACAGCCATCGCCCCCCTTGGAAAGCTGCGCGACGGTGGGTTTCTGCACCTCGCAATAGCGCGCGCCGGGCGGGCATTTCAGGCGCACGTGGAAATGGGTGTTATGGCCGTAGATCGGGCGGATTTTCTGCAACCACGCGCGATCATTGCGCGGCGTGGAGTTGCACATCGCGATCTTGGCCGCCGCAGTCACAAAGATACGGTCCACGCGCGGATCAGAGGCTGCATGACGCAGCAGCGCCATGTGCTGCGGGGTCCAATTGCCATTGGTGCGGCGCTGATCGGCGGTGCGCACCGAGATCGACGAGATCTTCTCGCGCTGCGCGCGGCTCAGATCAAGGCGTCGCGGCGGCAGCATCCAGACGTCGGCATCCAGCCCGATTTGGTGGCTGGCATGACCGCCCGTCATCGGGCCTCCGCGGGGTTGGGAAATATCGCCGATATAGAGACCTTGCCAGCCGGACAGGCTGGCCGCGTAGCGCGAGAGATCTTGCAAATAAGCGATCATCTCGGGCTGGCCCCAATTGCGATTGCGCGACAGGCGCATCGCCTGCCACGTCGGCCCGCTTTGCGGCATCGCTTGCAACCCGGCCGCACAGCCACGCGAGTAAAACCCGATCGCGGCGGGGGCTTGGTTTGAGGGGGCCGATTTTGAGCCAAAAAGCTGGCGCGCGAGAGGTTCGGATGCCGCTGGAGCGAGGGACGTGCAAAGCGAAACGGCGGCGATAATCATTAAACGAAACATAGTTTACCCTTCGGGCTGCGGATCTCCGTTGGTTTTCACGAAGCTTAGCAGCACCAGACCCAGAATCAAAAGCACGATAATCGGGGTGATGCCGGTGGATTGGTTATCGCTGATCTGGGTCGTGATGCCAATCGCGAGCGGCGCGATAAAGGCCGTGGCCTTTCCAGACAGCGCATAAAGACCGAAATGTTCAGTCATTTTTTCAGGGTCGGCTTGGCGCACCATCATCGTGCGCGAGGCCGATTGCAATGCGCCACCACAGGCCCCGATCAACCCGCCAAGGACGTAAAAAGCGATGTCGGGCAGGTTACTGTCAGCGGGGACGGCGATGCCAAAGACATGATCGCGCGAGATAAACACGACGCCAATCACTACCGCCGTCAGGATCACCACGTTCACCACAATCACTGATTTCGGGCCAAATCGGTCATCGGCCTTACCACCTAGCCACGCAAAGATCGCCCCGGTGATGATGGCGAGAATGCCGAAGATGCCGATCATCGTGATCGACCAACCCAGCACGCCTGCCGCGTAAAGCCCGCCAAATGTGTAGATGCCGTTCAAGGCGTCGCGGTAAAACATCGACGATAGAAGGAAAGACGAGAGCGAACGGCGCTTGGGCAGCGCGCGCAGGGTGGCGCGCAATTCGGGCCATGCGCCGCGCAGGGCTGTGCGGACTGGCAGGGCATCGGCTTTGCGCGGCTCGCGCACCCAGTAGAAAAACGGGATCATAAACACCGTATACCAGATCGCCACCAGTGGCCCGACGACGCGGGTGTCTTCACGCGTGGTCACATCAAGACCGAACAAAGGCGCGATCCCTAGCATTGTTTTGCCAGAAGTCGGACTGGCTTGCAGCAAAAACAGCATAATTAAAAGCGTGATCAGCCCGCCGACATAGCCAAAGGCCCAGCCCGAGCCTGATATTTTTCCGATCTGCTCGCGCGGGCCCAAATCGGGCAGCATGGCATTGGTGAAGGTAGTGGCAAATTCCATCCCGATCATGCCGATGGCGAAAGACAGCATGATCAGCATCAGGCTGTAATTGCCCGGCACCGCATACCAAAGGCCCCAAGCGCCCAGCACATACATGATGGAAAACACCCAGATAAACGGCATCCGCCGCCCCGACCGATCTGCGATGGCCCCAAGGAAAGGCGAAAACAGCGCAACGACCAGCCCCGCCAGCCCGACACCATAGCCCCAGACGGTCTGAGCACCAGTGCCAGAGCCTAGCAGGTCTTTCATAAACGGCGCGAAGATGAACGTGATCAGCAGCGAGTTATAGGGCTGGCTGGCCCAGTCGAAAAACCACCAGCCCCAGATGCGCTTGCGTGCTGTAATCATGTTGTCCCCCGCAGACGTTAATCGCCTTTCGCGCGATCAAGCCCGAAATATCGGGGTGGCGCAAGTCACAGTGCTTGGAAGCGCTAGAAACTTGGTGGCCAGGGACGTTTTGTATCGGCCTCGGCCCAAGCGGTCACGAAGTCGGGCAAATCGGGACTTGGCATATCAAGCCCCATCTCGGCAATCACCTGCGCGGGGGTGATCATCCCCTTACGCGAGGTCACAGCACCGCGGATCAGCACATGCGAGGTGCATTCACCATCCACGAACATCGCGTGCTCCAGCCACATCCAGCGGTCATCCCAACCGATGCAGCGCGAGCGCATCTCAAAGCGTTGAAAGGCGCGCACGCGACGGCGATAGCGCGTGGTGTTGCCCGCCACCGTGATGCCCCAACGGTTCTTTTTCAGCGCGCCCCATAGACCGGTGCGCATCGCCAGCGGAATACGCCCCAGATCATACAACGTCAGGGTGCGCCCGTTGTTCAACTCCATCCACAGGTCAATATCCCACGGCCAGCATCTGTGATGGCTGATATGGGTGCCCGTGACCGGCAATGCAGGCGCCTTGCGGAACTTCAGGTACTCTTTGGTCATGCGAATAATTGGGTACATAGCCTAGCGGTGCCGCGCTGCAGCAGGCGCGTCAATAACGACGTTACGGAAAAAGCCGCAGGTGTGACGGTTGCATTGCGTGCAAGGCTCGCTTACCTGTCCTAGCGACCCAAAGCGGAGGTTTTCAATGGTCACGCTTTTCCAAGCGCTCGTCCTTATTCTGAATGTGATCTGGTTCATCATGATTGCCCATATCATCATGAGTTGGCTGATCAATTTTCAGGTACTCAACCTGCGTCAGCCGTTGGTCAGTCAGATCTGGTATGGTTTGAATAACCTGCTGGAGCCGATCTATGGCCGCATTCGCCAGTTCCTGCCTAATACCGGCGGGCTTGATCTGGCGCCCTTGGTGGCCTTCATCGTGATTATCATCCTGCGTCAGGCGCTGTTTAACAACGCGGGCTTCTTTTACGGCAACGCCATATAATGTCTGAGTCGGACCTGATCGACGACCCATCCGCGCTGTTGGCGCGGGTCTGGGGGTTCGATGCGTTCCGGCCCGGTCAGGAAGAGGTCGTCCGTGCGGTGATCGCGGGGCATAATGTGCTTGCGATCATGCCCACGGGAGGCGGCAAATCCTTGTGTTTTCAATTGCCTGCCTTGATGCGCGATGGCGTGACGGTGGTGATTTCGCCTCTGATTGCGCTGATGCGCGATCAGGTGCGCGCGATGAAACAGGCGGGGGTTGAGGCGGGCGCACTGACCTCGGGCAATACCGAGGAAGAGACCGAAGAGGTCTTTGCTGCGCTGGATGAGGGCCGGCTGAAACTACTGTATATGGCGCCGGAACGGCTGGCCTCGGGTGGGGCGATCAACTTGCTGCGGCGCGCGAATGTCAGCCTGATCGCGGTGGATGAGGCCCATTGCGTCAGCCAGTGGGGCCATGATTTCCGCCCCGATTATCTGCGTATCGGGGAATTGCGGCGCACTCTTGGGGTGCCTTTGGCGGCCTTTACTGCCACCGCCGATGAAGAAACCCGCGCCGAAATTGTCACGCGGCTGTTTGATGGCGTGCTGCCGGAAACGTTTCTGCGCGGGTTTGATCGACCCAACATCCACCTTGCATTTTCGCCCAAAGATCAGCCGCGTCAGCAAATCCTGAGCTTTGCGGCAGCGCGCAAGGGCCAGTCTGGCATCGTCTATTGCGGCACGCGCGCGAAAACCGAGACGCTGGCGCGGGCGCTGCGCGAGGCGGATCATTCGGCGTGCCACTATCACGGCGGGATGGACGCCGATGATCGCCGCGAAGTCGAGGTGCGGTTTCAGCAAGAAGACGGGCTGATCGTGGTGGCGACAGTGGCGTTCGGGATGGGCGTGGACAAGCCCGATATCCGCTGGGTCGCGCATGCCGATTTGCCGAAATCCATCGAGGCGTATTATCAGGAAATCGGGCGCGCAGGGCGCGATGGCGCGCCTGCCGAGACGCTGACGCTGTACGGGCCGGATGATATCCGGCTTCGGCGGTCCCAGATTGACGAGGGGCTTGCCCCGCCCGAGCATAAAGAGGCCGATCACGGACGGCTGAACGCGCTGCTGGGGCTGGCCGAGGCGACCGGATGTCGGCGCGTGAAGTTGTTGCGCTATTTTGGCGAGGACGCTACGGCCTGCGGCAATTGCGACCTGTGCAACAGCCCGCCTGACTTGTTTGATGGCACCGAGGCCGTGCGCAAAGGCTTGTCGGCGGCGCTGCGCACCGATGAACGGTTTGGCGCGGGCCACTTAATCGAGATTTTGCTGGGCAGCACGACGGACAAGATCACCCAACGCGGCCATGATAAGCTGCCAACCTTCGGGATCGGACGCGATCTGAGCCGGGCGCAATGGCAGGCCGTATTTCGCCAGATGATGGGGCATGATCTGATGCGGCCCGATGCGTCGCGCCACGGAGCTTTGGTGATGACGGCCCGCGCGCATCCGATTTTGCGCGGCGAGGAAAGCATCACGTTGCGGCGTGATCTGGTGACAAAGGCAAAGGCCAAAACCACGGCGAAGGCGCTGGTAAGTGATGAGGATGCGCCGCTGCTGTCCGCGCTTAAGGCGAAACGGCGCGCATTGGCCGAGGCGGCGGGCATGCCTGCCTATATCATTTTCAATGATCGCACGCTGATCGAGATGGCAGAGAAACGGCCCGCGAGCTTGGACGAGATGGCGGGGATCGGCGGGGTCGGCGCGAAAAAGCTGGAAAGCTATGGTTCGGCGTTTCTGGGTGTGATCGCGGGGGCGGTCGAGGAAATGCATCCGACACGGCGCAAGCTGGCAGGCAGTCCGGCGGGCGAAATTTTTGACCGTCTGGCGCAGGTTCAGCGCGATCTGGAGCGCGGCGCAGATGGGCTGGCGCGGCCCTTGTCGTGTTCGACATCGCTGTTGCGCAAGATCGCTGAGGTCAAGCCGCACACGCAAGACGATCTGGCGCGGCTGACTCGATTGCCCGAGGCGAAACTGGACCGCTTTGGCGATGCATTTCTAGCGGTGCTGGCAGAGTATCGTTGAGCGAGGTTACTCGGGGATGGGCGGGCGCGCCTCATCTGGACGTCCGGCGCTGAGACGTTCGGCGATTGCAATCTTTTTCAAAGGCTTGGTCAGATAGTGGTCGATGCCCGCGGCAAAGATCGACTCGCAGTCTCCGTCCATCGCGTGCGCAGTCAACGCGCAGATCGGCACATGCGCGCCAAGCGGTTCTGCATCGCGGATTGCGCGCGCGGCCTCGCGGCCATCCATTTCGGGCATCGAGAGATCCATAAAGATCAGATCGGGCGCAAAATCGCGCCATGCTGCGATGGCCTCGCGCCCGTTCGTGGCAAAGCGCAGGTCGATGTCGAAATCCTTGACCATCTTGGCAAAGACAAGCTGGTTTGTGCGATTATCCTCGGCGGCGAGCACGCGCATTTGGCGCAGCGACACGGGGCTGGCGGGCGCGACGGGCGGGGCGTTTGGCTTGGGCGACATCGGGGTGGATTTTGACAGGTCTTGCAAGGCGCGGAACAGTTCCGAGCGCAGCACTGGCTTTTGCAGATAGCCCGCCACGTCCTCGCTTTGCGCGGCGTTCGGGTCGGAACTGAGCAGCAAGATCGGCACCTCGACGCCTGCCGCATGCAGTTTTTGTGCGAATGCGGACCCGTCAAGATTGGGCATGTGATGATCGCTGAGCACGACGTCGAACTGCGCACCGTCCTGCACAACATGCAGCGCCTCTTCGCCCGAACGACACAGCGTGACCTCAAGGCCATAGGTCTGGAGCTGTCGTTCAAGAATGACGCGATTGACCAGCAGATCGTCAACGACCAGCGCGGCGCGCAGGGTGATGGGCGGCGAGGGCGCGTCGACGGGCGTGACGGGTTCGCAGCGGGGCAAGGTGAGCTTGAAGCCGAAACATGACCCCTCGCCCAGCGCGCTATCGACCCACACCTCGCCCCCCATCAACGCTACAAGCTGGCTTGTGATCGCAAGGCCCAGACCCGTTCCCTCAAACTTGCGGTTTGAATCAACCTCGACCTGATTGAACTCGCCAAACACATGTTCCAGCAACTCGGGCGCGATGCCGATGCCGGTGTCTTCGATCGTGATATGCAGCTCGTATTGCGCCTCACTGCGTTCAAATCCGACGACGCGTGCAAGCACATGGCCGCTTTGCGTGAACTTGACTGCATTGCCCAGCAGATTGGTGAGGATTTGGCGCATCCGGCCGGGATCGGCCTTGAACCTTGTCGGTAGAAACAGGTCGTAATCGACCAGCAGCTTGACGTCACGGTCCTTGGCGGAGGGCTGTAGCAGCACCGTGATTTCGTGCAGGCAACGTTCCAGATCGAAGGGTTCGGGATAGAGTTTCATCCGCTCGGCCTCAATCTTGGAATAGTCGAGAACGTCGTTGATGATCGTCAAAAGCGCCTCACCCGAGGAGCGGATCGTATCGGCATAAAGCTGTTGTTCTTCGGTCAGTTCAGTGTCTGAAAGCAGATCAGCCATGCCCACGACGCCATTCATCGGAGTACGGAGTTCATGGCTCATATTTGCGAGGAAGGCGGATTTGGCGCGATTTGCGGCCTCGGCCTTATCGCGGGCCTCGCGCAACTCATCCTCGCGGGCGATCGACTCGGTGATGTCTTGCGCGTAGGTCACCAGATCGCCCTGCGCGCCCCAGCGATTGTTGAGCCGATACCAATGCCCGTCATGGGATTGCATTTCGACGGGGCGGATATCGCGGCTACGAACGCGCGCGCTCATTTCGAAATGCCAGTCTTGCGGATCGCGCCCTTGCAAATCGAACATGCCGCGTTCCGCCACGAACCGCAGCACATCATCATAGGAGGTGCCCGGCGCTATCGCGACCTCACCCTCAAAGAAGGACAGATATGTCCGGTTTGCCGCAACGAGGCGCAGGTCGCTATCATAAACGGCGAAGGCCTGCGTAATCGTTTCGATCGCGTCCCAGAGGCGACGCTGCGCGATCATCGCCATCGAATTGGCGTGTTCGAGATCGGTTTTTACGCGCGTATTTTCGCCCTTAAGCGTTTCCGTTTCATTGAGCGCGCGCACAAGGCCCTGACGTTGTTCGACGATCTGGTCAGACAGCATACGCGCATGCACAGCCAGTTTCTGGTTTGCGGCGAACAGTTCGTTCTTTTTCTGCTCCAGCATGCGTTCAGCCCCAAGCCGGGCCCGGCGTTCTTGCGCCAGTTTATCCGCGATAGTCGATTGCATCACGCGCCAGTTGCCCCCGAAAGCATTCCTTCGGGGGCAGATTGGCACAGGGCGGTGAATTTACACTTAATTTCAGACGCGCGTATTTGGCGACAGGGCGCTGAAAATACTATTAAATTTAATCGTGTTAGGCGCGACTTAGACCCGTTCGATCGCGAAAGCGATGCCTTGGCCACCACCGATGCACATCGTGACCAGCGCGCGCTTGCCACCGGTGCGTTCGAGCGCATGGAGCGCCTTGACGATCAGGATCGCCCCACTTGCGCCGACCGGGTGGCCCAGTGCAATCGCGCCGCCATCAGGGTTCACCTTAGTAAGATCAAGGCCCAGCTCTTTTGAGACGGCGATGGCTTGCGAGGCAAACGCCTCGTTGCTTTCGATCCAGTCGAAGTCACTGGCGCTAAGACCGGTTTTTTCCAGCAAAGCGCGCACGGCGGGGATCGGGCCAAGCCCCATGACCTCGGGGCGCACACCGGCAAAGGCGTAGCCGGTGATTTTCGCGCGCGGCTTTAGACCCGCAGCAGCGGCGGCGTCTTCGCGGGCAATGACTAGGGCTGCCGCCGCGTCATTGATGCCGCTGGCATTGCCTGCGGTGACGGTGCCGTCTTTTTTGAAGACCGGCTTGAGCGACGTGAGTTTTTCTAGGCTGGTGGCTTTCGGGTGTTCGTCGGTGTCAAAAACGATCGTGCCCTTGCGGGTGGTGATTTCAACGGGGATGATTTCTTCTTTGAAGTGGCCCGCAGCGATGGCAGCGGCGGCGCGTTCCTGACTTTGCATCGCCACCGCGTCTTGTTCTTCACGAGTGATGTTACATTCCGCAGCGACGTTTTCTGCCGTCACACCCATATGGCCCGTGCCGAACGGGCAAGACAGCGCGCCGGTCATCATATCAACCACTTTCGCATCGCCCATCTTCTGGCCGAACCGAGCGGCGGGTAGGATGTAGGGCGATTTGCTCATGACTTCGGCGCCGCCCGCCAGCGCGAAATCCCCATCCCCAAGCATCAGCATTTGTGCGGCTGATACGACTGCCTGCACGCCCGATCCACACAGGCGGTTGACGTTCATCGCTGGGGTGCCGACAGGGACGCCAGCATTTACGGCAGCGACGCGGCTGACATACATATCACGCGGCTCGGTGTTGATGATGTGACCAAACACCACTTGGTTAATTTTCTCGGGGGCAATTCCGGCGCGCGCGATGGCCTCTTTCGAGACGATGGTCGCGAGTTCAATGGGCGAAAAGCCCGAAAGCGAACCGCCAAAGGTGCCGATGGGCGTGCGGGTCGCGGAAAGGATGACGATGCCGGTCATGAGAGCCTCCTGAAGTTTGGGTTGGCGTCACGGTAGGCTTTGTACGCGGCTGCGGCCAGAGGGGTGGTGCGAAAATGACGGCACGTTACTGCGCGGATGGCGGGGGGTTGAAATCTTGCAAGGCAGCGACACATTCCAGATAGCGAATGTGATTTCAGGAGGCCACCATGACCGCCCACCCCATCGTCAAAGGTTTTTGGGATAAACCCACCGGTAGCTGGCAATATGTGTTTCACGACCCCGATACGATGAAGGGGGCCGTGGTTGATCCGGTCTGGGATTATGATCCGCAGGCGGGCGCGACGGGTCTGGGCAATGCCAAGGCGATCTTGGCCTATATCCGCGAGACGGGGATCGACGTGCAATGGGTGCTCGACACGCACCCCCATGCCGATCACTTTACATCGGCGATCTGGCTGGCCGATCAGCTGGGCGCGAAACGCGGCATTGGTGAGCGGGTGCGCAAGGTGCAAAGCCTGTGGGCCGGTATCTACAACACGCCCGATTTGCCGCAGGACGGGCGGCAATGGGATCATCTGTTTTCCGATGGCGAGAGCTTCAAGATCGGCAATCTCGATGTCCGGGTGATGCTGTCGACCGGGCATACGCTGGCTTCGATTACCTATGTGGTGGGCGATGCAGCGTTTGTGCATGACACGCTGATGATGCCCGAAAATGGGACGAGCCGCGCGGATTTTCCGGGTGGATCGGCCGCAGAGTTGTGGGACTCGGTGCGCGCCATTCTGGACCTGCCGCGTGAGACGCGCCTGTTCATCGGCCATGATTATCCCGGCGACGGGGGCGAGCCGCGCTGCATGGCAACGGTGGCCGAGCATCGCCGCGACAACAAACATGTAAAGGACGGGATCAGCCGCGCCGATTTCATCGAAACACGTGAGGCGCGCGATGCGACCTTGCCGCTGCCCAAGCTGATGCTCGCGGCGTTGCAAATCAACATTCGCGGCGGGCGTAAGCCTGAGGCGGAGAGCGACGGACGTCGCTACCTCAAGATCCCGCTGGATTACTTCGAGCCGCGGTGAGGGGTGAGGGGCACGCGGCCCTCAGGCGTCAATAACCACGCGTCGCGCCCTTCGATCACGGCTGTAGAAATCGGGTGGCCATAGCCTGCGCCGCTATCAAGGTTCAGGCGATTGCCGTAATGGGTGGCCGCCTGAATGTTAGTGTGACCATGCACGACAAGCACCCCGTGATCGCGGGGATCTGACAGGAACGGCTCGCGAATCCAGAGCAGATCATCCTCGACCTGATCGTGCAGATCAACGCCGGGGCGAATGCCTGCATGGACGAACAGCGCGGCGTCGCGCAAGAAATAGGCGGGTTGTGCAGCCAGCCAGTCGCGATGGGATTGCGGGACGGCACCAAGCAGCGGGACGATTTCGCTCAGGGGGCGGGAAAAAGCATCAGGGATACCGTAGCTTTGCAGCGTTGCTTCACCGCCGACGCGCGGGTTGAGATAGGTGACATGGCTGCTCAGGATCGGGTCTTGTGCGGCTGGATCGTTTAGGAAACCCAGGAACATCCGGTCATGATTGCCTCGCAGCACAACCCAGTTTTCGCCACGTGCCTGCCCATCCATAAGAAACTGGATCACGCCTTTTGACTCCGGCCCGCGATCCACCAGATCGCCAAGATGCACGATTGGGGCGTCAGTATCGCCACAGGTCGCACGATCTGCCGCGATCAACGCATGTGCTGCGCGCACCTGTTCAAGATGGCCGTGGATATCGCCGATAGCATAGCTGCGCATTTCGCCCCCTTCATGCACAAGGCCCCCCGCAACCGCGAGGGGCCCGTTCGTGCGTTCAGTTAGATCAATCGACGTTAAATTCCAGCGGTTTCACCTGTTTGAAGTTGCCGGTGTCTTTCATCGCCTTCACGACGCTTGCGGGAACCGCCTCATCGACATAGGCGATTGCGATAGCCTCGCCGCTTTGTTTCGAGCGGCCCAAGGTGAAGTTCGCAAGGTTCACGCCATGATCGCCCAGCAACGTGCCAAGCTTGCCGATGATGCCGGGGACGTCATTGTTGGTGGTGTAAAGCATGTGATTGCCGACTTCGGCGTCAATGTTGATGCCTTTGATCTGGATAAAGCGCGGCTTGCCATCGCTAAACACGGTGCCCGCGATGGAGCGTTCCTTGCTTTCGCTGACGACGGTGACTTTGATGTAGCCGTCAAACACGCCGCTTTGATCTTGCGAGGTTGTGGAAATCTGAATGCCGCGTTCCTTGGCGATGACCGGGGCGGAGACCATATTCACGTCCGGTTGGCTGGCCTTGAGGATGCCCGAAATCACGGCGCAATCCAGCGCCTTGAGGTTCATTTCCGACACTACACCGTCATAGGTGACGTTGATCGCCTTGATCGCGTCTTCGGTCATCTGACCGATGAAACCACCCAGATGCTCGGCCAGTTTGACCCACGGGCCCATCGTTTTGGCCTCTTCAGCCGTCATCGAGGGCATGTTGAGCGCGTTTTCAACGGCCCCGTCGAGCAGGTAGTTCGACATCTGCTCTGCCACTTGCAGGGCCACGTTTTCCTGCGCTTCGGTCGTGGCGGCGCCAAGGTGGGGCGTGCAGACCACGTTGGGCAGACCGAACAGCACGTTCTCGGTGGCAGGTTCTTGCGAGAACACATCAAAGGCCGCGCCCGCGACATGGCCCGATTTCAGCAACTCGGCCAGCGCGTTTTCATCGACCAGACCGCCGCGCGCACAGTTGATGATGCGCACGCCCTTTTTGGTCTTGGCGAGGTTTTCCGCCGACAGGATGTTGCGGGTCTGATCGGTCAGCGGCACATGCAGCGTGATGAAATCGGCGCGCTTGAGCAGCTCGTCCAGCTCGACCTTTTCGACGCCCATCGTTGCGGCTTTTTCCTCGGACAGGAAGGGGTCATAGGCCACGACTTTCATCTTGAGGCCGCGCGCACGGTCGCACACGATGCCACCGATATTGCCCGCGCCGATCACGCCCAGCGTTTTGGCGGTCAGCTCGACCCCCATGAATTTCGACTTTTCCCATTTGCCCGCTTGGGTGGAGGCATCGGCCTCGGGGATCTGGCGCGCAACGGCGAACATCAGCGCGATGGCGTGTTCGGCGGTGGTAATCATGTTGCCAAACGGCGTGTTCATCACGATCACGCCCTTTTTGCTGGACGCTTCTTTATCGACGTTATCGGTGCCGATGCCGGCGCGCCCGACAACTTTGAGGTTGGTCGCGCTTTCCAGCAGTTTCGCGGTGACCTTGGTGGCCGAGCGGATCGCAAGACCGTCATATTTGCCGATCACTTCGGCCAGCTTTTCCTTATCCTTGCCAAGACCGGGTTCGAAGTCGACCTCGATGCCACGGTCGCGGAAAATCTGCACGGCGGTTTCGGAGAGTTTGTCGGAGACGAGAACTTTGGGAGCCATTTTCTGGGTTCCTTGAATTTTCTGAATTTTGGGGAGGGGTCGGGCCTGCATGGCCCGCCCGTCAATCAATCAAGATCAGGCTTGCGCCGCAATCTCGGCCTCGAATGCGTATTCGACCCACGGCAGAAGCGCTGCGATATCGGCCTGCTCGACGGTCGAGCCGCACCAGATCCGCAGACCTGCGGGCGCGTCGCGATAGGCGCCAAGATCAAGACCGACGCCCTCTTTTTCCAGACGCTTGGCGACGGCTTTGGCAAATGCCGCGCCATCTTTGATACGATCATCGGTGAACTTCACGCAGACGCTGGTGGTCGAGGCGGTCGCCGGGTCATTGGCGAGATTCGCGATCCAGTCGCGTGCATCGCAGAAATCCCAGACGGTTTTCGCATTCGCCGTGGCGCGATCCACAAGGCCCTCGAGCCCGCCAATGGATTTCGCCCATTTCAGCGACACTAGGTAGTCTTCGACACACAGCATCGAGGGCGTGTTGATGGTTTCACCGACGAAGATGCCTTCGATCAGTTTGCCGCCTTTGGTCATGCGGAAGATTTTCGGCAGCGGCCAAGCGGGGGCGTAGCTTTCCAAACGTGCAACGGCGCGGGGCGACAGGACCAGAACGCCGTGGCCGCCTTCGCCGCCCAGCACTTTCTGCCAAGAGAAGGTGGTGACGTCGAGCTTGTCCCAAGGCAGATCCATCGCAAACGCTGCCGAGGTCGCATCGCAAATCGTCAGACCTTCACGGTTTGCCGGGATCGCGTCGCCATTCGGCAGACGCACGCCCGAGGTGGTGCCGTTCCAAGTGAACACGACATCGGTGTTGAAATCGAGCGTGCCGAAATCGACGATATCGCCATAGTCGGCGGTCTTGGTTTCCGCGTCGATCTTGAGCTGTTTGACCACATCGGTCACCCAGCCAGCACCAAAGCTTTCCCAAGCGCACATCGTCGCTTTGCGTTCGCCAAGCAGCGACCACATCGCCATTTCGACAGCGCCGGTATCAGAGGCAGGCACGATGCCGATGCGGTAATCCGCCGGGATGCCTAGAATTTCGCGGGTGGTTTCGATCGCCTCTTTCAGCTTGGCTTTGCCGATAACGGCACGGTGCGAGCGACCCAAGGGCGCGTCGGACAGCATGTCGAGGGAGAAACCGGGGATCTTCGTGCAAGGGCCCGAAGAGAAACGCGGATTGGCCGGGCGCGCTGCCGGAGCTTGAATAGCCATTGCTGGTATCCTTTCAGATATGTGCCCTTCGTTGGGGAAGGGTGTCCCGCTGCTGGAGATACGCCGAGCCAGACAAGCACGCAAGAGAGAAAATGGAACGATCCTCTTCATTTGCGCCCAAGCCGATCGATCGCGGCGCGGCAACCCGCCGAAACGTTGTATAGCTGGGACGGATCGAAGCGGCTTGGGCGGAAAAGCCGCGAAAGCATTCGCTGTCGCAGAGCGATCATGTACTCTGAACGCGCTTTGCTTCTTACGCACGGCTCCGCGACTGCATGAACGGAAAAACGCCAGCTCATGCTATGAAACCGACCGATGCCGAGCTGGCTAAACGTATTTGATCAGGACAGTTTAACCTCGTGACCCAAATCATCGACCCAAAGAATATGCGCGTCTGCCTGATCACACCGATGAAAAATGAGGGACCGTTCATACTTGAATGGTTGGCCCATTGGTGCGGCTGATTTCATCGTCTTTTCCAATGATTGCTTTGACGGCACGGACAAGATTCTGGATCGACTCGATGCGATGGGAGTTGTGCAGCACCTGCCAAACCCCGCGACGCTGATGGAATCCAGCCAGTTTTACCGCAAGGCGCTGGCCTATGGTGCGCAATAGCGGCGTCATCGCGCGGCTGATTACACGATGATCTGCGATATCGCCGAGTTTTTTCACATCGAGGCTGCGGACGGCACCCTGCCCGGCCTTTTGGCAATGTATGATTTCCCCGATGCGGTCGCATTTGGAGATCTGCTGTTTGGCTTTGGCGGGCGGGACAGCTTTGAGGAAGGCTTGGTGACTGAGCGCTTTACCTGGGCGGCGGAAATGGCCCCACGGCAGCGGCGCGCGCGGCGTGGCGTCAAGACCATCGCCAAGGTCACCCCGACGATCCTGGAATGGAACAACCACCGCCCACAAATGGAGCGTCGTCAGGGGATCCGTTGGATGGATGGTTCGGGTAAAGGCGTGCCACGAAAATTCCGCGTCGGGGTTGATCGCGGATATGACGTGCGTGGCCGCTATAGCGATGCGTGGCTGGCTCATTATTCGGTGCGCTCGTGCGAGAGCATGCTGTTGAAATTCGATCGCGGCGATGCCGTGCGTCAGCAACGCTTGCGGCCCCATTACGCCCGCAAGCGTAGTTCTGCGCGTGAAGTCAATGAAACTATGCTGCGCTATGGCGATGCGATCCGGGCCGAGATGGCGCATCTGCTTGAAGATAAGATTTTGCGCAACCTTCATCATGCTGCCATCGCAGCGCATCGCGCGCGAATCGACGCACTAAAATACGACCCGAAACTCCAAGAGAACTGGGCAACCATTCGCGCCGTTTGCGAGGAAGAAATAGCCTTGCGCCAATCGCTTGAACAGGAAGGCGCGTCAAACTGACATCTCTTTGCCGCACGGAACAGCGGCGAGCTATGGCCTGCGCGGTAAAATTGCGCTAAGCGCCCTTTGCCAATTGATCCGCTACGTCCCGAAGGAGCGCGCATGTTCATCGTCACGCTGATTGCCGACCCGTCACAGGCCAATCTGGATCAGGCCACGCTGGATGCGCTGTGCGGGGCTTGGGGGGGTGGGGCGGCGCGGTGGCTGAACCCGAATGTGGCCGCCGAATTTTCCTGCGACACCGTGCCGCGCAATGCCGCCGAGGCTTGGGAAGGCCTGCAGGGCTTAGGTGTTGATCTGGTGGTGCAGCCTAGCTCGGGACGGCGCAAGAAGATGCTGCTGGCCGATATGGACAGCACGATGATCCAGCAGGAATGCATCGACGAGCTGGCCGATGTGGCCGGTGTGGGGGCGCGGGTCAAGGATATCACCGCGCGGGCAATGAATGGCGAGCTGGATTTTGAAGGAGCGTTGACGGAACGAGTCGGCTTGCTCAAAGGCTTACCCGATAGCGTGATCGACGAGGTCATCGAAACGCGGATCAGTTTCATGCCGGGTGGGCATGATTTGCTGGCCACAATGAAGGCAAACGGGGCCTACTGCGCGCTGGTGTCGGGGGGATTTACCGCCTTTACTGGGCATGTCGCCAAGACCTTGGGCTTTGACGAGAACCGCGCAAATACGCTGCTGGTTGCGGATGGGCATTTGACCGGCGATGTGGCCCGCCCGATCCTCGGGCGCGAGGCGAAGGTGCAGGCCTTGCTTGAGATTTCCGAAAAGCTGGGAATTGCCCATGGCGAGGTCATGGCGGTGGGCGATGGCGCGAATGATCTTGGGATGCTGGGGCTGGCTGGGGCCGGAGTGGCGCTGCACGCCAAGCCCTCGGTCGCGGCCCAATGCGATATTCGCATCAACCACGGCGATCTCAGCGCATTGCTGTATATTCAGGGCTATGCGGTGACAGATTTCGCCTGACCGCCCTGCCAGACACGAGTAAGCGCCCAGTTTTCATCGAAATGCACCAGATCGGCAGGCAGGCCAGGCGCGATCTGACCCAATGGCGCGCCGATCGCTTGTGCCGGAACGCGGGTGGCCATGGCGAGAGCGCGCTCAGGCGCGACGCCGACCGTCTCAATCATCAGGCGGATCGCCTGGGGCAGTGACAGATCGGCCCCAGCCAGCGTGCCATCTTCCAGCCGAAGCGCCCCGTCTTGGCGCAGTATTTTGCGCCCTGCGAGGTCGAATTCCGCCATATTAGTGCCTGAACAGGCCATCGCATCGCTCACCAGAAACAGATCGCCAGATTGCTTGGCTGCCAGCGCGAGGCGAATCGTTTCGGGATGCACGTGAATGCCATCGGCGATCAGCCCCGCCGACACTGGCAAGGCGAGCGCAGCGCCCACCAGACCGGGCTCGCGGCTGCCAAGCTGGCTCATCGCGTTAAACAGATGGGTGACCATGCGCGCTCCGGCCTGCACTGCGGTCTGGGCCTGCTCAAAACTGCACTCGGAATGGCCGAGACTGACGATAATTCCGCCATCCGAGAGCCGCGCGATCTGCTTTGGCGTGGCCGAGGCGGGCGAGAGCGTCACGATCAGCGCTGGCAGCCCAGTTTTCGCCTCGAGAAGCAGCTCGATATCGCCCTCATCCATCGGGCGGATCAGGCCGGGCGGATGGCAGCCGGGGCGCTTGGGGTCAAGATGAGGGCCTTCCAGATGCAGACCGGCAAAGCCCGGCACGCGCCCAACGGCCGTCACGCCAGCCGCCAGCACGGTTTGCGTGGCGGCAAAGCTGTCGGTAATCAGTGTCGGTAGGATTGCGGTCGCGCCAAGGGCTGCGTGGGCGGAGCAGATCGTGGCAAGGTAGTCTTGGGTCACGTCCCCGTCCAGCATCACCCCGCCACCGCCATTGACTTGCAGATCAACCAGACCGGGGGCGAGCACGCCATCGGGCAGCGCGATGATGTCGCCCGAGGGAGCCTCGGCCAGTGGCAAAATCGCCGAAATTCGACCCTGTTCCAGCACAATTGCACGGTTTTCAAGTATCTTGGACCCGTCAAAGATCCGCGCGGCTTCGATTATAAGTTGACTCATGTTCGACCCTCCATCGCCATCGCCAATGCCCCGTCAAGCGAGTTTCCTAACGCGTCCTGCGCGGGCCAATCCGAGAGCGCAAGCAGTTTGCCCAACCCTCCGATCCAAGTGACCGGCAGCGGGGACTCGGGTTGCAGCAAAGTGATCGCGGCGCGGATTTCGGCCTTGGCCTGATCACGGATCTCATAGGCTGCGGTATCATCGCTATTGAGCACACGCGGCGCATATGCGGCCCAATCGGCCGGTGTGGCGCGTAAGCTAAAGGCGATCAGACCCGCGCGACCGTCCCATTCGCTTAGTGCATCGCGCAAAAGCGGCGTGACCTCGCGAAACCCATCAGAGGCTCGCGCGGCCGTCCTGCCAAGCGCGCGACCTATCCAAGCCCCCGAGCCTTCATCGCCTAGACGCAGCCCCCAGCCGCCAATGGAATGGATCACACCGCCCATCTGGCGCGCAAAAACCGAGCCGGTGCCGATGGCCGCCACGATCCCGTCGCCCGTGCCCAGCGCGCCACGTACTGAGGTGGTTACGTCTTGCACCACGCGCGTCTCAAACGGGAGTTGCGCAGCAAGCGCCTCGGCGGCGTCGCCGAGATTCGCGCCTGCGAGCCCGAGAACAGCGCGCAGATCGGCTATCTCGACGCCCGCCATCGCCTCATTGCAAGCCGCGCGGATGTTTTGCGCAGCGCTTTCGAAATCGCTTGCGATATTGGCCGGGCCCGCTGATCCGCGCCCGATAATTTGGCCTGTTTCGTCGGCCAGAACCGCGCGGCATCCACTGCCGCCCCCGTCGAGTCCAAGAAAATGCATCCCTGCCTCCATTTGCGACGTAACACTGCCAAAGCCACGCGATGAGCGAAAGAGTGTAACGAAATGCACCACTGAAACGTCTTGGGAAAGTAGCCTGCGGGCTTTATCACTAAAACGACACATGCGGGGACCGATGCGCAAACCATTTATATTCACGGCACTGATCGTGGTGGCTGTCATAGCGACCTTTATCGTGTCCGATCCGAGCCCGGACTCGTTGCGCAATCTGCGCGACGGTTTGCATGGTTGGCAAGCCAGCTATCCGCTGGCGCTTCCGATCGGGTTTTTCGTTCTTTATGTGACGATTGCGGCTCTGTCCTTGCCGTTTGCGCTATGGATGACGCTGCTGGGCGCGGCGTTGTTCGGGTTCTGGCAAGGCTTGGTGTTGATCTCGTTTGCCTCGTCTATCGGGGCGCTTCTGGCGTTTTTGGTGGGCCGTTACCTGATGCGCGACTGGGTGCGGGGTAAGCTGGGAAACCGGTTGGGCGCGATTGAAAAGGGCGTGGCGCGCGACGGGGCGTTTTATTTGTTTTCGCTGCGGTTGATCCCGGTCGTGCCGTTCTTCGTGATCAATCTGGCGTTCGGTTTGACGCAGATGAAGGCGCTGCGGTTTTACATTATTTCGCAGCTTGGGATGTTGCCGGGGACGGTGGTGTATGTGGCCGCCGGCGCGCAGCTTGGGCAGCTTGACAGCTTGTCGGGTATTCTGTCGCCCGGATTGCTTGGCGCGTTTGTGTTGTTGGCGATTTTCCCGTGGATCGCGCGGGCAGGGCTGCGAATTGTGGCGCGTCAGCGTGTTTATCGCAGCTTTACGCGCCCGAAGTCGTTTGATCGCAACTTGACCGTGATCGGCGCGGGGGCGGCGGGCTTGGTGGCGTCCTATGTCGCGGCGCAAGCCAAGGCTAAGGTGACCTTGGTGGAGCAGGCGCAGATGGGCGGCGATTGTCTCAATTCCGGCTGTGTTCCGTCCAAGGCGCTGATTGCATCGGGGCGTGCGGCGGCGAATGCGCGCGCAGGGGCCGCGTTGGGCGTCAGCAGCGCGCCGCATGTGGATTGGTCGCGGGTGACAGCGCGGATTTCCGAGGTGATCGCGACGATTGCCCCTAATGATTCGCCTGAGCGCTACGAAAGCTTGGGCGTTGAGGTGAAACACGGTCATGCCACGCTGATCGACCCGTGGACCGTGGAAGTTGACGGCCAGCGCTGGACTAGCCGCGCGATTGTTCTGGCGACAGGGGCCGCACCGGTGATCCCGCCCTTGCCGGGGCTGGATCAGGTCGAACCACTAACCTCGGAAACACTGTGGGCGGCGCTGGCTGCGCGCCCTGCCCCGCCCGAGCGAATGGTCATTCTGGGTGGTGGACCAATAGGCTGCGAGTTGGCGCAAGCGATTGCACGGCTTGGCGGTGGCGTGACGCTGGTCGAGGCGGCAGATCGCTTGGTTTTGCGCGAGGAGCCCGAGGTGTCACAAGCGCTGGAAGCGGCGCTGCGGGCGGATGGTGTCGATGTGAAAATCGGCGCGAAAGCGGTGCAATTCGGCGCGGATGATGGCAAATGGGTCGAGTTGGACGATGGCACGCGGATCGCGTTTGACATGCTGCTGGTCGCCGTGGGTCGGCGTGCGCGGCTTGAGGGGTATGGGCTGGAAGCGCTGGGTATTCGCACCGATCGGGTGATCGAAACCAATGCGTATCTTGAAACGCTGCTACCCAATATCCTTGCTGCAGGTGACGTCGCAGGACCGTTGCAACTGACCAATGCGGCCGGTCATCAAGGCTGGATTGCGGCGGCCAATGCGCTTGCGGCCCCGTTCTGGCGGTTCAAAGCGCATGGCACGCCAATTCCGGCGGCGGTGTTCACGGCACCCGAGGTCGCGCGAGTCGGGTTAACTGTGGCCGAGGCCGACGCTCAAGAGACCGCGCATGAGGTGGTGCGCTATCCACTTGGCGATCTGGATCGTGCCATTACTGAGGGCGCGCGCGAGGGGTTCGTGCAGATCATTACGGCGAAAGGCTCGGACAAGATTTTGGGCGCGACCGTGTTGGGCGATCACGCGGGCGAAATTCTGGCGGAGATCACGCTGGCGATGCGCCACAAGCTGGGGCTAGGTAAGATCCTGTCCACGCCCCATATCTATCCAAGCTGGTCGGAAGCTGCGAAAAACGCGGCCGGGCGCTGGCGTCAGAGGCATGTGAATCCGCGCATGTTGGCGCTTGCGAGCCGGTTCATGGAATGGAGGCGCGGATGATTGACGCAACGCTTTTACCGCTTCAACGCGCGATGTTGCGCTCACCCGCAACCGCCTTGGCCGCGCGCGGCGTGCGCGCCGATCAGGTGACTGTGACGGGGTTTGCGATCGGGGTGCTGGCGATCCCGGCGCTAATGATGCACGCCTTTTGGCTGGCGCTGGTGTTGATATTGCTCAACCGACTGGCTGATGGGCTCGACGGGGCCATCGCGCGGATCAACGGGCCGACGGATCGCGGGGCTTTCCTGGATATCGCACTCGATTTTGTGTTTTACGCGCTGGTACCGGTAGGGTTTGCACTCGCCGATCCGACGCGAAATGCACTGGCTGCCAGCGTGTTGATCGCGGCATTCGTGGGTAGCGGGTCAAGCTTTCTGGCGTTTGCCTCAATTGCCGCGAAGCGCGACATGAGCGCCGAAAGCTACCCGAGCAAAGGCATCTACTATCTGGGCGGGCTGACTGAGGGGGCCGAGACGATCTTGTTCTTTGCCGCGATCTGCCTGTTTCCCGCAGCCTTTCCCCTACTCGCCTATCTGTTCGCTTTGGCGTGTGGCCTGACCACGCTAACCCGCTGGCTGATGGGCTGGCGGGCGTTTTCCGACACGGAGTAAGCATGAAGAAACTTGTTATCGCATTGAGTCTTGCGGCGTCTTTTGCGCTGGGCACTCCGGCATTGGCGGATTGGGCACGAACGCAGGCCGAGGGCAGGGGTCAGACGGTGTATTTCAACGCTTGGGGCGGCGATCCGCGCACCAATGCGTTTATCGACTGGGTGTCAGAGCGGATGCAGGTGCGCTATGGCGTCACGGTGGAGCAGGTCAAGCTAAGTGATACGTCCGAGGCGGTGTCGCGCGTGCAGGCCGAGAAAGCGGCTGGTAAAGACACGGGCGGCGCGGTGGATCTGATGTGGATCAACGGGCCGAATTTTCTGGCGATGAAACAGGCGGGGCTGTTGGCGGGGCCATTTCTGGCCGATCTGCCGAACGCAAAATATCTTGATCTTGCGGCGGGATCAGCGGCCACGACCGATTTCACCGTGCCGACTGAAGGGTATGAAAGCCCGTGGCGGCTTGCGAAGTTTGTCTTCGCCTATGATGCGGATCGGGTGAGCGACCTGCCCGAAGATATGGCGGGGCTTGACGCATGGGCGGCAGCGCATCCGGGGCGGTTTACCCACCCGAATCCGGCGAATTTCATGGGCGCGACGTTCCTTAAGCAGGCTTTGGTCGAGATGGCGCCAGATCCGGCGGCTTTGGCCAGCCCCGTCACGGATGCGGCTTATATCGAAGAAACCGCGCCGCTTTGGGTGTGGTATGACGCATTGCGTCCCAACCTTTGGCGCGAGGGTCGCGATTTCCCCGAAAACGAAAGTGCGCAGGCTCAGCTTTTGGCGGATGGAGAGACTGATTTCGCGATGTTCTTTGATCCGGCGGCTCCTGCCGCATTGATCCAACAACAGATTTTGCCGCCCAGCGTGCGCGTTTGGGTGCCTAAAGATGGGACCATCGGAAATATGTCATTCGTCGCGATTCCCTATAACGCGGCGCACCGGGCGGGGGCCGAATTGGTGGCGAATTTCCTGCTAGATCCGGCAACGCAGGCGCACATGCAGAATATCGACGTTTTGGGCAGCTATTCGGTGCTCGATCCGGCCAAGCTGGATGATGCGGCCAAGGCAGATTTCACGACCTTGCCGACAGCGCCAGCGCTGCCGAGCCTCGCGGATCTGGGGCCAACCTTGCCCGAACCGCATCCCAGTTGGATGACCCGACTGACCGAGGATTGGGCCAAGCGCTACACGAAATGATCGCCGCCCGAGCCCTGTTCCTGTTGCTGTTTGGCGCGCCGGTTTTGATTGGCGTGGGGCTGACGCTTGGCACGGCGCTGGGCTGGCAGCCGGGGATCGGGCGGTTTGATCTGGGCGGGCAGGGCTTTGCGCAGGCGCTCGCCCTACCCGGTTTTACCAGCAGCTTGCGACTGACGCTAATCACGGGGATTGGGGCAACGTTAGGGTCGCTTTTTGTCTCTGTTCCGCTGGGCTTGTGGCTTGTCAGAAAAGCGGGCGCGGTGCGGTTTCTGACGCCTATTTTGGCGGTTCCCCATGCCGCGCTGGCGATTGGATTGGCGTTTTTGCTATCGCCTTCGGGCTGGGCGGCGCGGCTGATCTCGCCTTGGGCAACGGGTTGGGATCTGCCGCCTGCGCTGGTTACGGTCGGCGATCCTTGGGGCATGACGCTGATCCTAGGGCTGATGCTAAAAGAGGTGCCGTTTCTGGTGCTGGCGACGTTGGTGGCCGCTGGGCCACGCGATATTTCTGGGCAGATGGCGGCGGGGCGTGCGCTTGGGTATCCGCGCGGGCAGGTTTGGCGGCTGATGATCTGGCCACAGCTTTATCCGGCGCTGCGCCTACCCGTGCTGATCGTGTTGGGGTTTTCGCTGTCGGTGGTGGACATGGCGTTGGTGCTGGGGCCGTCGAATCCGCCGGTGATGGCGGTGCAGATTTTGCGGCTGTTCGGCGCGCCCGATCCGGCGATGGCGCAGCCTGCCTCGGCGATGGAGGTGATTTTGCTGGGGGTGATGGCGGCTAGTCTGCTGACGTGGTTGGCGGGTGAGCGGTTGGTGGTGGTGCTTGGTCGTGCTTGGCTGCGCCGGGGGGGGCGGGGGCATCGCGGCGCGCAGATGGTCGGGCCGTTTATGGCGATCATCGGGATGGGCTTGGGGATTGGCGCGCTGGGGGCGTTGGTGCTGTGGAGCATGGCGACGTTCTGGCGCTTTCCCGATGCGTGGCCGAGCGGGTTCTCAACGCGGCTTTGGCGGGCTGCTGATTGGGTCGGGCCGACATTAAACACGCTGGCTCTGGCTGTGGCGAGCACCACGATTGCGCTATGTTTGGCTCTATTTTGGCTTGAGATCGAGGATCGCACGCAGCGGAGGTTGCATCTGGGATGGATGATCGCGATGCCCCTGTTGCTGCCCCAGATCGGGTTTTTGCAAGGGTTGACGACCGGGTTCCTGTGGCTGGGCCTACCGCCCAGCGCGGTGGCCGTGACTTGGGCTGAATTATTGTTCGTGTTTCCCTATGTGATGATCGCTCTGGCGGGTCCGTGGCGGGCGCTTGACCCCGCCTTGATGGCGAGCGCGGCGAGCCTTGGTGCGGGGCCGTTGCGGCGGCTCTTGGCGGTGAAGCTGCCGATGCTGCTCGCGCCGATTATGATGGCGGTGGCGATTGGGGTTGCGGTATCGGTGGCGCAATATCTTGCCGTGCTGCTGCCCGGTGCGGGGCGGGTGCAGGTGCTTGCGACTGAGGCTGTGGCGCTGGCATCGGGTGCGGATCGACGTTTGGCGGCGATCATGGCGCTAATGCAGGCGGCGCTGCCGCTAATGGGCTATCTTTTGGCCTTGGCGCTGCCGCTTTGGTTGCATCGTAATCGGCGCGGGCTGCGCGGGGGAACGCTATGAGTTTGGTTCTAAGCAATGTGAGCCTGATCGCGCCGGGAGCAGAGGCTGCGTTGTTCGCGCCGCTCTCGCTGTCAGTCGCGCCCGGCGAAACGGTCTGCGTGATGGGGCCGTCCGGCGTCGGGAAATCCAGCCTGATCGCGCATATCGGCGGGCATCTGCCACGCGGGTTTCGCTCCACAGGGGCAATCACGCTCAACGGCAGCGATCTGGGGGTGCTACCGGCGGAAAAACGCGATGTTGGGGTCTTATTTCAAGACGCGCAGCTTTTTCCGCATCTGTCGGTGGGCGACAATCTGGCCTTCGGGTTGCGCGCAAAGGTGCGCGGGCGCGAAGCGCGGCATGAGGCTGTGGCAGCGGCGCTGGAGCAAGCCGGTCTGGCAGGGTTTGCGATCCGCGATCCAGCAACGCTTTCGGGCGGGCAGCGGATGCGGGTGGCGCTGATGCGTGCATTACTGGCACAGCCGCGCGCCATTCTGATTGATGAGGCGTTTGCGCGTCTTGATACGGGGCTGCGAGAAGACATCCGCACCTTTGTTCTGGGCCATATCGCCGCATCTGCAATACCGGCACTGATGGTCAGCCATGATGAACAAGACGCACTGGCAGCCGATCGTGTGGTGCATTTGGGTCGATAAACCGGCTGTCAGGCTTGCGAGCCGCGCGGCAACAATCTATCTGTTTTGCCATGTTAGTCAGTTTCATGCCCGTCAATCGCCCCTCCCCGTTCAAGCCCATAATCGCGGCCTCGCTTGCGTTGATGCTGGCAGGTTGCGTGCCCACTGGAATGGGCAGCACGCAAGTGGGTCAGGCGCGCACGACATTAGCGGATGGTGCGTTGACCATCGCTGCCCCCAAAGGCTGGTGCGTTGATCCCAAAACGCTGAGCGATCAGCGCAATGGCGGGTTCGTCTTGTTTGGCAATTGCGCCGCGATTTCGGGCAATCCCGACGATGCGCGCGCGACCGAGCCTGCCTTGCTAAGTGCGACCGTGGGTCCGCCCACCGTTAAGGACGAAAACGGCAAGCTTAGCCATGATCGGCTGAAGCGAATGGAGACATTTTTTCGTTCGGATATCGGGCGCGCGGCGCTGTCGCGGTCTGGCGAAAGCTCTGACGTGAAAATCCTGCACTCCGAGATATCGCAAGACATGCTATTGTTGCGCATTCAGGATCGCTCGCAAAGTGGCGGGCCGCCAGTGGCACAGATTTACTTGCGCGCAATCGCTGACTTGGGTGGGCGCATTACAGCGCTTTCCGTTATGCCGCTGAAAGATGGAGAGATGAGCGCCCAGGCGCAGAAGGTGCTGATTACGCGCTTTGCCGAGGCTATTCGGAGCGCGAATTAAGAGTGGTTCGGGCCGTTTATCAGGAAGACAGTTGAAGAATTTTGCGCGATATTTTTCGAAATGCCCTTTCGCGTAAAGAAACGATAAGAAATAACTGTTTCGATATTGGAAATTGACGCGCCTGCGGGCGATGAAACTTGGATTTGGATGGCAAAGACACCGCGAAGTTCCTTTCTTGACCGTGTGGTTCAGCGGCGCGCTTTGGCCCGGTGGCGCGAGGCTGCGCGGGCTGCGGGCAGTCTGGATTTGGCGCAACTGCCGCTTTTGCGTTCGGATGCGCGTGCGCTGCGTCGTGAAATCGACGTTGTGTTGCATCAAGTTGAAGGGCGACTGCAACTTCCCCGGATTGGGGCCGATTCGGTTCCTGCACCGCCCACAAGTGACTGGACATGGCGACCCGAATTGTGGCGCGGTCCCGTTTCGCCTTTTGGCGTGGCGGGGGCGCAAAACCGCGCGCAACTGGGCCGTGAGTTGACGCTGTTTCACGATTGCCCCGAATCCGAGATCACGCTGCGCCAGATTCGCAACCGCCACGAGACCGACCTCGCACCGTTTGCGCTGCGCATGGATGTGTTTCGCTTTGGCGGCTCGTTTTTGTCCTTCGCACTGGATCTGCCCGAGACCGCGTTGCGCGGGCTGCATCTGAACCATCTTGTGCGACTGGATTTAAAGCTGGAACTCGAGCGCCCGCTTGAGATTTTCTGTAGGCTCAACGTCAAGCATGGGCCGAATAACGAACAACTGGTGCGTGAGATGCCCTTGTCGCAGGGCGATAGCTTTGTGGAATTTGATCTGGCCTACACGCGGATGAACGAAAAGCGGCTGGAAAAAGCTTGGGTCGACATCATTTTTGAACGCCCCGCGATGAACCAGATTGTGCTGCGCGACATGACGTTCTCGCGCTACGCACGGGCCGATATATGAGGGGGTTGCCATGCTGGAAATGACGCGCTTACGAGCTGGTCACTGGGAGGCGATCTGTCATCAGGAGGCCGCACCGGATTTGGAAGTGCTGCATCTGGGTCAGGTGTTGGACGGGCTGACGGTTAGCGGCAAGGCAGGTGAATGGCAGGTCTCACAACCGATCCCCGCAGAGCTGCTGTCAGATGGCGTGCTAAGTTTCGTTGTCCGCGATTGCGCCAGTGGCGGCGAGGTTGCGCATTTCACAATTGTGGCAGGCGAACCGCTGGCCGATGATCTGCGCGCCGAGATCGAATTGCTGCGCGCCGAGTTGGATCTGTTGAAACAAGCGTTCCGCCGCCATTGCGCCGAGAGCGAGGGCTAAATCGCGCGGCATGGTTTTGTCCTTGCGAGCGGCGTTTCGCGCGCCTAGCCTCCGGCGCAAATTCATGGAGGCGAAAATGGCGAAAATCGAAGCGCGACTGGAAGAACTCGGGATCAGCTTGCCTGCGGCCCCAGCGCCTGCGGCAAACTATGTGCCATTCGTGCGCAGCGGGAACTTGCTGTATGTCTCGGGACAAATTTCGAACGGGCCGGACGGGCTGATCTTGGGGCGTCTTGGTGCAAGTATGGACGCCACTGAGGGCGCATTGGCCGCGCGGTTTTGCGGATTGGCACTGATCGCGCAGGCCAAGGCGGCGTTGGGCGATCTGGACCGCGTGACGCGGGTGGTCAAGCTGACTGGTTTTGTGAATTGCACGCCCGATTTTACCGAGCAACCCAAGGTCGTGAACGGCTGTTCCGATTTGATGGTCGAGGTGTTTGGTGATGCGGGCCGTCATGCGCGCGCCGCCGTCGGAGCGCCAAGCCTGCCGCTCGGCGTTGGCGTTGAAATCGAGGCGATTTTCGAGGTCGAATGATGGCGCTGCATCCTGCATTCCTGACCCAACCGCTGGCACATCGCGCGCTGCACGATAAGGCGGCGGGTCGCCCTGAAAACAGCCTCGCGGCGATGCGCGCGGCGATTGCGGCGGGCTACGGGATTGAACTTGATCTGCAGCCCTCGGTGGATGGCGTGGTGATGGTGTTTCACGATTACAGCCTGCAACGGCTGACCGGGGAAACCGGCCCCGTGAAGGGGCGCAGCGCGGCGGAGCTGTCGAAAATCGTGCTGAGTGGCGGGGATACGGGCATCCCAACGCTCGCCGAAGTGCTGGCGTTGGTGAACGGACGCACGCCGCTGTTGATCGAGATCAAGGATCAGGACGGCGCGATGGGCCCCGATGTCGGCCCGCTCGAGGCGGCGGCGGCAAAGTTGCTGCGCGATTACGCCGGGCCGCTGGCGGTGATGTCGTTCAATCCGCATTCGATCGCGGCGTTTTCCAAAGCTGCGCCGGAGATTTGCGTTGGGCTGACAACATCAGCTTATCACGCGCAGGACTGGAAATTGCTGCCAGCCGCACGGCGCGAGGCATTGCGTGCGATCCCCGATTTCGACGCGCTGGGCGCGCAGTTCATTTCGCATGAGGCAAAGGATTTGGAGTCACAACGCGTGGCAGAGCTGAAGGCGCGCAATGTGCCGGTGTTGTGCTGGACGATCCGCTCGCTTGAAGCCGAAACGCAGGCGCGCCGCGTGGCCGATAACGTCACCTTTGAGGGCTATCTTTCGCCACTGCCCGCTTGACCAAAAGACGGCTCGCCCCAAGTTCAGCGAAAGACCCCACAAATCCCGGCAGGTGTCATGGACCAAAGCGTCGAAATCACGCTTCATTCGGATATTTCCGAAATAAGCGAAACTGATTGGAATGCCTGCGCCTGCGCAGAGGTTGCGCTGGGCGCGCGGGCCTATGATCCGTTCACAACACATCGGTTTTTAGCCGCTTTGGAGATATCTGGATCGGTTGGGCCGGGGACCGGCTGGGACGCGCGCCATTTGGTGGCGAAAGTCGAGGGCCGAGTGATTGGTGTCGCGCCGCTTTATATCAAAAGCCATTCTCAGGGCGAATATGTGTTCGATCACGGCTGGGCGGATGCGTTCGAGCGCGCCGGCGGGCGCTATTACCCCAAGCTGCAATGCGCAGTGCCGTTTACGCCAGTGGCGGGGCGTCGGCTGTTGGTGCTGCCGGATCTGGAAGAGATGGGGCGCAGTGCGCTACTGACAGGCATGGCGCAGATTGCCGAGGACGCGGGTGTGTCATCGGTGCATATGACATTTTGCACGCAACCCGAGATGACCGCCGCGCAAGATGCTGGCTGGCTTGCGCGGATCGGCCAGCAGTTTCACTGGATCAATCGCAACTATACCAGTTTTGACGATTTTCTCGCCGAGCTTTCCTCGCGCAAACGCAAGGCGCTGCGCAAGGAGCGCGCGCGAGCGCAGGCCTTCGGCGGACAGATTGTCCAGCTTACGGGAGATGATATTCTCCCCGAGCATTGGGATGCGTTCTGGACGTTTTATCAAGATACCGGCAGTCGAAAATGGGGGCGCCCCTATCTGACGCGGGCTTTTTTCGATGCGCTGCACGAGATGCGTGAGGATGTGCTGTTGGTGCTGGCGCTGCGTGATGGGCAGCCGATTGCAGGGGCGCTTAATATCATCGGGCGCGACGCGCTGTTCGGGCGCTATTGGGGCTGCGTCGAAGATCACCCCTTTTTGCATTTTGAACTGTGTTATCATCAGGCCGTCGATTGGGCGATTGCGCATGGGTTACAGCGGGTTGAGGCCGGGGCGCAGGGCGAACACAAGCTCGCGCGCGGCTATCTGCCTGTGCCGACCTATTCAGCGCATTGGATCGGTCATGAGGGGCTGCGCCGCGCCATCGCCGACTATCTAGAGGCCGAGCGTGCCGCTGTCGGCGAAGACATCGAAATATTGACCGAGATGGGGCCGTTTCGGACCCACAGGGAACCGTGACGGGCATAGGGCGTTTGTCACAGGACATATCAAGGGGACTTTTATGACTTTGGACGATCTTACCAATGTTAGCGGGTGGCTGACACAGTCGCGTATCGACGCGGCAATCCTTGTGGCGATAAATGTTCTGGCTGCGCTGGTAATCCTGCTGGTCTCTATGTCGATCTCGGCTTGGGCGAAGCGGAGGATCGTAGGGCTGTCGAACAATCATCAAAAGCTTGATGACACCCTGTTCGGTTTTCTGGGAAATCTAGCGAAATACCTGATCCTCGGGCTCGGGATTATCTTCATTCTCAATCGCTTTGGTATTCAGACGACATCGCTGGCCGCCTTGATCGGTGCCGCAGGTCTCGCCGTGGGTCTGGCGCTGCAAGGGGCGCTGAAGAACTTGGCCGCCGGGGTTATGATCATCATGTTTCGCCCGTTCCGGCAGGGAGATTTCATCGAGGCGGGCAGTGAAAGCGGCACGGTAAGTGAAATCCAGCTGTTTTACACGGTTTTAACGACCTATGACGGGTTGCAGATCATCGTTCCCAACAGCGATATCTGGTCGAGCTCGATCATAAACTACTCGGCCAATGCGACGCGGATGATGGATTTGACGATCGGTGTTGCCTACGATGCCGATCTGAAAAAGACCCAGTCTATTTTGGAAGACCTTGCAACTTCGGACTCGCGCGCTTTGTCTGACCCTGCGCCGACGATACGGGTGAAGGCGCTGGGGGATAGCTCGGTTGATTTCACCTTCCGGGTCTGGGCCAATTCAAGCGATTACTGGGGTTTGCAATCCGAGTTGCTGCGCAAGATCAAAGAAGAGTTCGACGCCAATGATATCGGCATTCCCTTCCCGACGCGCACGCTTGAAGTCGTGCAGGTGCCGCGCATCGAAACTGCACAGAAGCCTGTGCAAAGCGGTGCGGCCTGAGTTGCAGGCAGGCGCGGGGGTGCTACGTTTCGTCAGATGCGGTATGGGAGAACGATATGACCACAAAGCTAGACTCCGAGGAACGCAAAGCACTGTTGCGCGGGCTGGAAGATACCGGATGGCGCGCAGCAGATAGCGCGGATGCGCTGATCAAGCGGCTGATCTTTAAAGATTTCTCGACCGCGTGGGGATTCATGTCGCAGGCCGCGCTTTGCGCCGAGAAAATGGATCACCATCCCGATTGGCGCAACGTTTACAATAAGGTCGAAATCACGCTGATGACGCATGATTGCGGGGGTTTGAGCGTTCTAGATATTGAATTGGCGCGCGCGCTTGACGCCTTGGTTGGCGATCAGGGTGAAGTCGATCGCGATATCGGGCGTCCGATCATGCGGCTCGCGGATGGGATCCCCGAATAGGGTTGGGCAGGCGGAGGGCTGATGCGCTCCGCCTGTCGCACTCAGATTGCAGCCAGCAAGCTTTCGCCCGCTGATGCCTCGCAGGTGCCGGGGCTTTCCTCAAGATGCAGCACTTTCACGACGCCATCCTCGACCAGCATCGCATAGCGGCGTGAGCGATTGATAAGACCCGCCGGGGGGGCGCTGAAATCCATGCCGATGGCTTGGGTGAACGCGCCTTCGGCATCGGCGAGCATCGTCAACCCAGCCTCGGTGGCCCCCGTCGACTCACCCCAAGCCTGCATCACAAAAGGGTCGTTGACGGCAATGCATATGATCTCATCCACGCCCTTAGCTACAAACGCATCTTTGGTGCGCATAAAGCTGGGAACATGCGCGGTCGTGCAAACCCCTGTATAAGCGCCCGGCACGGCAAAGATTACAATCTTGCGGCCTTTCATCTTATCCCCAAGACTGACATCTTGCGGGCCCTCGGCACCCATCGCGAGGAAGGTGGCGCCGGGAAGGACGTCTCCGGTTGTAATGGTCATCGAAAGCTCCGTTGTTGTCGCGTTGCGTTTATCGCCCGCAACGATATAGGGTCAGGCGCGGATCAGGCCAGTGGAGAGTTGCATGAGCGGGATCGTTATTGTCGGAGCGGGTCAGGCAGCAGCCTCAATGGCGGCGAAATTGCGTGGCCTCGGTTATGATGGCGCGATCAGCGTTCTTGGTGCGGAACCCGTGCCCCCTTACCAGCGCCCGCCCCTGTCCAAGGCTTATCTGCTGGGGGAAATGGCGGTTGAGCGACTGACGCTGCGCGCCGATACCTGGTGGGCGGAAAACGATGTGAGCCTGCATCTGAACACGACGGTGACGGCGATTGATCCAAGTGCGCGAGTGGTCACTTTATCGGATGGCGATAGCCTTGATTATATCGAGTTGGCGCTTTGCACGGGGGCCACGCCCAAACGCTTGCCAGCCGCAATCGGCGGGGCGTTGGGCAACGTGTTTACAGTGCGCAATCTGGCCGATGTCGATGCGATGCGCGCGCTATTTGTGGCAGGCAAGCGGTTGGTGGTGATCGGCGGCGGCTATATCGGTCTTGAGGCGGCAGCGGTGGCGCGCAAACTGGGCCTTGAGGTCACGCTGATTGAGGCCGCTCCGCGTATTCTGGGCCGCGTCGCTTGTGCGCAAACCGCCGATGCGATCCGCGCGCTGCATCGCGCACATGGGGTCGAGATCATCGAAGGAGTGGGCCTGACACAGTTGACGGGGGATGCGCAGGTCACCGGGGCGGAGCTGCAAGATGGCCGCAAAATCGCTGCGGATTTCGTGGTTGTCGGCATTGGGGTGACCCCGGATGACGAGATTGCGCGCGCGGCTGGCCTCGATTGTGAAAATGGCATCGCAGTGGATTTGCAAGGGCGCACATCTGACCCGCATATCTGGGCGGCGGGCGATTGCGCGTCCTTCCCGATGGCGGATGGCAGGCTGCGGCTGGAAAGCGTCGGCAATGCGATTGATATGGGTGAGTTGGTTGCGCAGAACATGCTGAGCGCGGGGTGCGATTACAGCCCCAAGCCGTGGTTCTGGTCCGATCAGTTCGATGCCAAGCTGCAGATCGCGGGGCTCAATGCAGGATATGATGAGGTGATCGCGCGCAACGGCGAGGGCCAAAGCTTTTGGTATTTCCGCGCGGGGCAGTTGATCGCCGTCGATGCGCTTAGCGATGCGCGCGCCTACATGATCGGCAAGCGGCTGATCGAGGGGGGTAAGCCCGTCACCCCCGCGCAGGTGGCCGATCCAGACACCGACCTGAAAGCCTTGCTGAAATGAGAATTATCGGCGGCGCGCGGCGCGGATTGAAGCTGGCTGATGTGGGGGCGGGCGATGCGCAGGCGCATCTGCGCCCGACGACCGACCGGGTGCGCGAAAGCATCTTTAACCTATTGATCAATGGCGGGCATGGAAACCCGCTGGAAGGCGCGCGGGTGCTTGATTTGTTTGCTGGCACTGGTGCGCTCGGGCTTGAGGCCTTATCGCGCGGTGCGGCACGGGTCGCTTTTGTTGATGACGGCACGGTGGCGCGCGCGCTGATACGCCAAAACATCGACGCGATGCGCGCGATGGGCGTCACGGATGTCTGGCGGCGCGATGCGACCAAGATGGGGCAGTGCCGGGGCCCGGGCTATGACCTGATCTTCCTTGATCCGCCTTATGGGATGGGTCTGGGTGAGCGCGCGATTGCCTCATGTCTTGAAGGCGGTTGGATCGCTCCCGGCGCGATGATCGTCTGGGAGGAAAGCGCCGCGCCAATCGTTCCCGCCCCATTGCTGCAAATTGACCAGCGCCGCTATGGCGACACGCTGGTCACGTTGGCGAGGAACCCCGAATGAACGTGCAAGCCGTGCTGTTTGATTGCGACGGGGTGCTGGTGGATAGCGAGCCCGCGACCTTTGATCTTCTGGGCGAGGAACTCTCTGCGCATGGCCTGATGATGTCGCATAAGGCGATGGAACACATGTTTATTGGCGGCACCATCGAAGGCGTCGCACGTCAGGCGCGCGAGATGGGCGCTACCCTGCCCGCCGATTGGGTCGAGAGCTATTACACCCGGCTCTATGCACGGCTGCGCGAGGGGGTCGCGCTGATGCCGGGGATTGCGGAACTGCTCGATCGGCTCGATGCAGCGGGCATCGCCTATGCGGTGGGCTCGAACGGGCGCATGGCTAAAATGGAAGCCACGCTAAGCCAGTATCCCGACATCAAGGCGCGTCTCGACGGACGACTGTTCTCGGGTCAGGATATGGGCTGCCCGAAACCCGCGCCGGATCTGTATCTGCATGCGGCACGCGCCGTTGGGGCCGATCCGGGCGCATGCGTGGTGATTGAGGACAGCCCGACAGGCGCGGGGGCTGCGAAAGCCGCGGGAATGCGCTGTTTGGGCTATGCACCGCAGGGGCCGAATCCGCACCTAGCCGCAGAAGGCGCGGAGTTGTTTACCGATATGGCGCAGGTGCCAAAATTGATCGGTTTGGGCTGATTTAAGTGGGAATAGGGTCTATTCGATCCAGCCCGCCAGATTTTCCTGCACCAGATCCATCAGCGCCGCGATATGCAGATCGTCGTCATTCAGGCAGGGAATATAGGTGAACGTCTCGCCGCCCGCATGTTTGAACGCTTCGCAGATCTCGCCGTTGATCTCTTCGAGCGTCTCGATGCAATCGGCGGAAAAGGCGGGCGAAATCACCGCGATATTCTTTTTGCCAGCCTTGGCGAGTTCGGCAACATGTTCGACCGTGTAGGGCTTGAGCCAAACCTCACGGCCAAAGACCGACTGGAAGGTCGTGTCGATGCTGTCCTTGTCCCAGCCCAGCCGCTCGCGCAGCAGGCGCGAGGTTTTCTGGCATTGGCAATGGTAGGGATCGCCCTCCATCAGATAGCGCTGCGGCATCCCGTGATACGAGGCCACCAGCACATCGGGTTTGGTATCCAGCGTGGCATATACGCGCTCAACCGAGCTTGCGAGCGCCTCGATATAGCTGGGGCGATCGAAATATTCGGGGGCGACACGCGCGGCAGGCTGGCGTTTCTGCTTCATCAAGGCGCGGAAGAATTCATCATTGGCCGTGGCCGAGGTCGGGCCGGCATATTGCGGATAAAGCGGCACAAACAGTATCTTTTCACAGCCCTGCTCGACCATGCGGTCCACCACCGATTGCGTCGAGGGGTTGCCGTAGCGCATGCAGTAATCGACCACCACCTCAGCCCCGTAGTGCTGCGAAGCCGCCGCGCGCAGCTTGGCAACCTGCTGCTTGGTGATCGTCATCAGCGGGCTTTCATCGGCTTCGTTGTTCCAGATCGTTTTATAATTCGCGCCGCTGGTAAAGGGCCGCTTGGTTAGGATGATTAACTGCAAAAGCGGCTGCCATTTCCAGCGAGCGATATCGACGACCCGGTGGTCGGACAAAAACTCGCTCAGATATCGACGCATCGACCAGTAATCCGTGCCGTCCGGCGTTCCAAGATTGGCCACAAGCAAGCCGATTTTGGCGGCTTTCACGGGCGGATGGTCGGCTGGCGCATGGGCAAGGCGCGTGGCGGCGTCATTCGTCATCTGTCACTGTCCTGTCTTTAGTCTTCTGGAACCTGATCCCGGCTTAACGGGTTTCCCGGTCAGGTCAATGCGGCCTATCCAACCGGGACAGGATCACTTACGTTCGCACCATGACTTTGGATGACAAAACCCCCGCCAAACCGGAACCGCCCGCCCTGAACGCTGCGGGGGATGCTCTTTTTCTGGATTTCGACGGCTGTCTTGTCGAGATTGCGCCCACCCCCAATGCCATCAAAGTGCCCGATGATTTGCCCGACGTTTTGCAGGAGTTGTCCGCGCATCTCAACGGGGCGCTTGCCATCGTGTCAGGGCGTTCTTTGCACGAGTTAGAGACGTTTTTGCGAGGGTTTGACGGGCCTATGGTGGGCTCTCATGGGGCCGAGGCACGCGGCATGACCGCGCCGATGGCGCATCAGCCTGAGGGCCTGTTGGAGTTGCAAAAAGAGATGGTGGATTTCGCAAGCAATCTGGGCCTGCTGTATGAACACAAAAGCCATGGCGGCGCGGTGCATTTTCGTGCAAATCCGCATCGGCAAACAGACGTTGAAACCTTTGCCCAAGAGCTGGCCGATCGCTATCACGAATTTTCCGTGCAGCCTGCGAAGATGGCAGTAGAACTGCGTCCTGCGGGGTTTTCTAAGGACGGCGCGCTGGCGCTTTTGTCCGGCCTGCCCGTCTTTGGCGCCCGCCGCCCGGTCTATGCGGGCGATGATACCACCGACGAGCCCGCGCTGGCTTGGGCTGAAGAACATGGTGGTTTCGGGATCAAGATAGGCGCGGGCGACAGTGTTGCGCGGTTTCGACTGGATGCGCCAAATCAGTTGCGCGTGTGGCTGTCTGCGGCGTTGGAGGGCTGAGCGTGGGACGATTGATATGCCTATCAAACCGCATTCCCACCGGGGCGAACCCCTCGGGCGGGCTGGTCGTGGCGCTGGGCGATGTTCTCACCGAAAACGGCGGATTATGGATCGGCACGTCGGGCGAGATTGCCGAACAGCCCGGCACCGCGCTGCGCGAGATCAAGGGCGGGCCGTTCAAGCGGCTGTGCTTTGATCTGACCGAAGAAGAGCACGCGCTGTATTACGACGGTTATTCCAATTCGGTGCTGTGGCCCCTGTTTCACGGCCGCACCGATCTGATGCAGATTCAGCACGAATATCTGAACTCTTACAAGCAGGTGAATCGGCGGCTGGCCAAGATGCTTGCGCCGATCATCCAGCCCGATGACCGGATCTGGGTACATGATTTCCATTTTCTGCCATTGGCCTATGAACTGCGCGCACTGGGCGTGCAAAGCCCTATGGGGTTCTTCCTGCACACGCCGTTTCCCGGCCCGATCTCAATGCAGGCCCTGCCCAACGGGCGTGAGATTTGCCAGTGGTTGTCGAATTTTGATTTGGTGGGATTGCAGGCCGAGCGCGATGTGCGCGCCTGTCTGGCCTCAATGGTCGAGATCGGTGGTGGTTCGGATTTGGGCAACGGCTTTGTGCACCTGTCGCCGCGTCAGTGCCGCATCGAGGCGTTTCCGATTTCCATCGACGCGGGCGAATTCAAAACGCTTGCCGAGCGCGAGATCGAAAAGCTGCCCGCAGGCATCATCAAAGCCAATCGCAGCCTGATGATCGGGGTGGATCGGCTGGATTATTCAAAGGGCGTGCCGCAAAGGTTTCGCGCTTTTGGCGAGTTTCTGGAACGCCACGAGGATTGGCACCGTCATGTCTCGCTGATCCAGATTTCCCCGCCCACACGCGAAGGCGTGCCCGCCTATGACGACATTCGCGAAGAGACCGAGCATCTTTCGGGCCGCATCAACGGGCAATTCGCCGATATCCAATGGGCACCGATCCGCTTTATCAACCGTCCCGTGCCGCGCGCGGTTCTAGCGGGGCTGTATCGGGCCTCGCAAGTAGGGTTGGTGACGCCGCTGATGGATGGGATGAATCTGGTGGCCAAGGAATATATCGCGGCGCAAAACCCCGAAAATCCCGGCGTGCTGATCTTGTCGCAATTTGCTGGCGCGGCCGAACAGATGGAGGAGGCGCTGATCGTCAATCCCCATGACACCGAGCAGATGGCGACCTCGATGCTCACCGCTTTGCTGATGTCGCTGTCTGAACGGCGTGAGCGGTATCACGCACTGATGAGGGGGCTGACCACATACGATGTTCACTGGTGGTCAAAAGCGTTCTTAACCGCGCTGGGGTAGACGGCGGTGGGCCAATCAATGGCCCGGCTTGTCACCCGTTGGAATTTCCATCGTGCCCAGCGCGTCGGCCAAACGTTTCGCGGCTGATCCGGGGCGCAGTGGTTTTTGCTGTTTGGGATGGGGTTTCCAGCCCGTCAGCCAGACCATCTCAAACGTGGCGCGCACGCGGCCATCGGGCTCGCGATAGGTATCGGAATAGATCCGCAGCGCCTCAGCCATCACGTCGCGGCGGGTGAAATGGCGGCTGCGGGCGGCAAGCGCGTTGGTCTCGCCCATGGCGCGCAGATCGCTAAGCAGGCGTAGCGGCGTCTCGTAAGTCACCTTACGCGTCACCGCATCCGCCACCGGCAACGCGAACCCAGCCCGCCCGAGCAAAGCCCCAAGGTCGCGAATTTCGCCCATTGGCAGAACGCGCGGGCTAAGGCCGCCGGTGATCTCTGCCTCGGCCTGCGCCAGCGCCGCGCGCAGCTCGTTCAGGGTCTGGCCGCCAAACATCACCGCCAAAAACAGTCCGTCGGGTTCTAGCGCATGGGCGGCCTGCACCATCTGACCGACCGGATCATTCGCCCAATGCAAGCACATCGCGTTCACGACCAGATCATGCGCGCCTGCCTGCAAATCAAGCAGGTCGCTATCGGCCACAATCTTGGCGTCGGGCAGGATATTTTGCCACGGCTCGGGAAAAGCGGTGATTACGGCGGGTGCTGTAAAGGTTCTGTTAACCTCTTGGAGCCTTTCATACAGCTCATCGGCCGCATCCTCATGCAAGAACAGCTCGGGGGCGCGCGCGGCGCGGGCGCGTTGGCGCATCAAGGCGGCGCGGTCGGTCAAGAGGGGCGGTATGTTCATGGCTGAGACAGGTCTTAGCGTGCTTCGCGCACGGATGCTAGCGGGAGGGATGCATGCGCTGCACGCCGTTTTCCCGCCGCGCTGCATTGCCTGCGGCGAAGAGGTCGGGTCTGATTTCGGATTGTGCCTGACCTGCTGGGAGCAGACGAGTTTCGCCAGTGGAACGGCGTGCGACGCTTGCGGGGTGCCGCTGCCCGGTGATGATCCGACCGAGGCGGTATTCTGTGATGACTGCCTGACCCACTCGCGACCTTGGACACGCGGGCGCACCGCGATGATGTATTCCGGAGTCGGGCGCGATCTGGTGCTGGCATTCAAACATGCGGACCGGCTTGATCTGGTACGCCCAATGGCAGGGTGGATGGCGCAGGCAGCGCGCCCCTTGATCACCCCCGAAACGCTGATTACGGCGATCCCCCTGCATCGCTGGCGATTGCTGAAACGGCGCTACAACCAATCCGCGCTACTGGCACAGACGATAGCGCGGATCACCGGGCGCGAGGGCTGCGTCGACTTGTTGCTGCGCACTCGAAACACCCCCAGCCAAAAGGGTCACGACCGCAACGCACGGCTTGCCAATCTCGCCGATGCGATCACTGTAAACCCGGCACGCGCCGATCAGATCGCGGGACGCAACGTGCTGATTGTGGACGATGTGATGACCTCGGGGGCGACGCTGGGGGCGGCGACACAGGCGGCCATGCAAGCTGGTGCTGCCCGAGTTGACGTTGTGACACTGGCGCGCGTTGCGAAGGCGCCCTAAATCCCTATAGTCGAGCCGACTTGAAAGGGACTTTCGCATGAAGCGCGTCGAGATCTATACGACCCGAACCTGCCCGTTTTGCATCATGGCCAAGCGCCTGCTGGATCAAAAAGGTGTTGCCTATGAAGAAACCGATGTGGGCCGCGACCCGCATCTGCGCGCGCAGATGATGCAGCGCGCCAAGGGTGGGCGCACGGTCCCCCAGATTTTCATCGATGATCAGCCGATTGGCGGCTGCGACGAACTGCACGCGCTTGACCATTCGGGCAAGCTTGATTCGTTGTTGGCGGGGTGACGCGATGAAGGCCGCTCTGGTTCAGCTTTCTGTCACCGATGACCCGGTCAAGAACCTGCCGGTCACGCTAGAGTTCATCCGTGAAGCTGCGGCCGGAGGCGCGCAGATGATCGCCACGCCCGAATGCACCAACCTAATTTCCTCAGATCGCGCCTACCAGCGCGAGGTGCTGCATCACGAACATAATGACCCCACGCTGGCTGCGATGCGGCAAGAGGCGGAACGGCTGGGCGTCTATGTCCTGATTGGCTCGCTGTGTCTGAAAACAGAGGATGATGACGGACGCTTCGCCAACCGATCTTTTCTGATCGGACGCAAAGGGGCCATCAGGGCGAGTTATGACAAGATTCACATGTTTGATCTCGATGTGTCTGAAACCGAGCGTTACCGCGAATCAGAGGGCTATCGCCCCGGCAAACAGGCGGTGCTTGCACCCTCGAAATACGGTCTAATCGGGATGTCAATATGCTACGATTTGCGCTTTCCCCATCTGTATCGCCAACTCGCACAGGCCGGAGCAAAGATGCTGACGATTCCGGCGGCTTTTACTGCGGGCACCGGGCGTGCCCATTGGGAAGTGCTGGTGCGGGCGCGCGCGATTGAAAACTCGTGCTTCGTCCTCGCGCCGGCGCAATGTGGCACGCATGGCGCGCACGAGGGGCGCCCACGCAAAACCTGGGGACATTCGCTGGCAGTGAACCCTTGGGGCGATGTGTTGGCCGATGGCGGCACTGAGCCGGGAGTGAGCCTTGTTGATATCAATCTGGATGAGGTCGAAACGACACGCGAGCGCCTGCGCTCGCTGTTTCACGACCGGAGCTATGAGGCACCGTGAGCCAAGATCCCGATCCCCTTGCCGCAGCCCTGTTCGCCGAGGTCTTCATGGCCGACCAGTTGGCGCGCAATGTGGTCAGCCGCGCGCTGCCCAAAGGGATGGAAATCTCACATTTTTCGGTGCTCAACCTGCTCAGCCACATCAATGAAGAACGCACGCCCGCACAGTTGGCCGAGGCGCTGCATGTCACGCGCGGCGCAATGACCAATACGCTTGCCAAGCTGGAATGGGCGGGACATGTGCATGTCCGCCCCGATTGGGATGATGCGCGGCGCAAATGGGTGTCGCTGTCGCCCTCGGGTCGGCGGGCCCGCGATAGCGCGCTGGCGTCGTTAATGCCGATCATTGGCGGGATCGTGCGCGATCTGGGCCCCGATAAAGTGCGCGCAACCTTGCCGGTCTTACGCGAATTGCGCGCGCGGCTGGAAGAAAGCTGACCGGATTGGGGGCGCTGCCCCCGGCCTGCGGCCTCCCCCGGGATATTTTAATCAAGAGGAAGAAAAAACGCCCGGCTCGGGCCCGTCTTTGGGTAGCAAGGCCGGGCGCTTCCCCTTGAACGGCCATCGGCGTCCCCGCCTGTTCCGTAGGGCCAAGCTCGCCTGATTCTGGTAAAGAAAGCCCTAACTTCCTCTTGATCGAAATATCCCGGGGGTGAATGGCGCAGCCAGAGGGGGCAGCGCCCCCGTTTTCCTTCAAACGCAAAAGGCCCCGTCGCTTTGACACGACGGGGCAAGGCTGTGCCTGAGGGCGACCCTCAGGCACTGGCGGTAAACTTTGTGGTTAGTATGAAGCTCAGTTCATTTCGGCGCGGATCTGTTGGCGCAGAAGGTCGATGGGAACCTGTTTGCCATCGCGCTTAAACGTCCAGTAGGTCCAGCCATTGCAACTGGGCGCACCTTCGAGATGGGCACCCACTTGGTGGATCGAGCCTTTGACATCATCGCCTATCAGCGTGCCATCGGCGCGCACCTTGACCTTGTGACGCCCGTTCATCGAAAACAACTCTTCGCCCGGGCGCAGCATGCCGCGTTCTACCAGTTGACCGAAGGGTACACGTGGTTCAGAGCGCTTCGAGGTCGAGACCTCTAGCGCCTCGCGGTCGAATTTGCGGATTTTTGACAGACGTTTCTGCGCGACTTCGCGGTAGCTTTCCTCGCGCTCGATGCCGATAAAATCACGGCCCAACATTTTCGCCACGGCCCCCGAAGTGCCGGTGCCAAAGAACGGATCCAGCACAACATCGCCGGGGTTAGTAGTGCCTACGATAAGGCGATGCAGCAGGGCTTCGGGTTTTTGCGTGGGATGGGCTTTGTCGCCGTTTTCATCCTTGAGACGCTCACCGCCATTGCAGATCGGGATCACCCAATCCGAACGCATCTGAATACCCTCGTTCAGCGATTTCAGCGCCTCGTAGTTGAAGGTGTATTTCGCGCCCTCGGCCTTTGAGGCCCAGATCAGCGTTTCATGCGCGTTGGTCAGGCGTTTGCCGCGGAAATTCGGCATCGGGTTCGATTTGCGCCAGACCACATCATTGAGAATCCAAAACCCTTGGTTTTGCAACTCGGCGCCCATTCGGAACACGTTGTGATACGAGCCGATGACCCAGATCGCACCATTGGGTTTCAGGATACGACGCGCGGCGGCCAGCCAGTCGCGGGTAAACTGGTCGTAATGCGCGAACGAGCCGAATTGATCCCACGCGTCATCCACCGCGTCGACCTTGGAATTGTCGGGCCGATGCAGATCGCCGCGCAATTGCAGGTTGTATGGTGGATCGGCAAAAATCAGGTCAACGCTACCCTCGGGCAGGCTGTTCATTACCTCGATGCAGTCACCTGCAAGAATCTGGTTCAGGGGCAGCGCATTGCGCGCCGCCGGGGTCTTGATTTTGGTCATACTCGCCTCTTTCTGCCCGCCTATCGGGTGTCGGCTTTTGCGCCGATCTATGCAGTCCAAGATGAGTCAAAGGCGATTCGCAGTCAATTTCTTTTTTGAATCAAGGGGTTATAGATTTCACTTGGCACAAGATATTGTGGACGGGCTTGAACGAACGTCTATGAACGGGGGTTACCCCCAAATCTAGGAGCGCTTGCAGATGGTCCTTGGTCGGGTAGCCCGCGTTGCGTTCCCAGCCATAGCCCGGATACTGTTGCGCCAAATCCACCATCAGCAAATCGCGTGCTTCTTTGGCAAGAATTGAGGCCGCCGCAATCGATACAGAACGGCCATCGCCTTTCACCACGGCTTCGGCTGAGAGGTCAAGGTCGCGCGGAAGGCGGTTTCCATCGACCAAGACGTGATCGGGGCGCTTGGGCAGTCCCGCAACCGCGCGGCACATCGCCAGATGCGAGGCTTGCAGGATGTTGATCTCGTCGATTTCCTCAACGCTGGCATGGGCGACGCAGAACTGCGCGGTTTGCATGATCTCGGCGGCAAGCTTGGCGCGTTTTGTCGCGCTGAGTTTCTTGGAATCATTCAGGCCTGCGGGAATGCTGGCAGGGTCCAGCACCACGGCGGCGGCGGTGACGGGGCCGCATAGTGGGCCACGCCCGACCTCATCGACGCCAGCGATCAGGGTGAAGCCGCGCGCAAGGGCGGCGCTTTCGAAGGCGTAATCTGGACTCTGTGTCATGGTGCCGGAATGCCCCGGATCGCGCGGGCGTTCAACGAAAAAAGCGGGGGCCATGTGCCCCCGCCCCTGCTCGATTGGTGCTCTTAAGTGGCACCTGCCAACTGGATCAGCGCCGCTCGTAACGCGTGCCGCGCTGGTTGTGTTGATCCCAGCGGTTGCGATTGTGGGCGTCGATGCGGCGGTCAACGCGGCGATCGATACGGCGGTCAATACGACGGTCGATGCGACGCGCATCATGGCGATCATCGCGACGCACTTCGCGATACACCACACGCGGAGGGGGCGGCGGCGCATGGCGCACATGGCGTTGATTGTTATTCGCCGAATCAAGGAGCAGCGCAGCCGCTCCGACCCCAAGGATAACCGTCAGTGCCTGACGATCCTTTTTGCCCAGCGCGGCAGCGGGGCTGGCCGAGATTCCAAACGTGCCCAAGGCCAGTGCAGAAGCCGTGAACAATGCGGTGATTTTGGTTTTGAGCGACATGATCGGTCCTTTCGGTGCAGCGACCCGTTCAGGCCGCATCGGTTGCGATGCCCCAACCCTCGCCCCAACCGCCATCGACAGGCAATAACGCCGCCTTGTTATCAGATATCAACCACGCCAACCCCCTTTCGCTATTGAATAACAGCGCCACTTTGCGCAACGTGATCGGCATGAAACAGCTCATCCTCATATGCGCCTTTATCGCCATCGCAGGCACGGCTCAGGCCGAGTGTTATGCCGATTACAAAGCCAAGCGCGACAACCCGTTGCAGTTGCAATATGGCGTTGCGAAAGTCTCGGACGGGGCGTGCTCGAAACAGAAGGCCGCGCGCGAATTAGCGCCGAGGCTGCGGGCTGCGGGCTGGACCTTGCTTACGGTTGTCTCCACATTCGGCCCCGAAGGCTTAGCGCAAAGGAAGGCCAGTGCCGGACCATTTTTCCTCCGTTACTGACAGCTTGCGGCTGGGTTCGCGCGCGGTCATCGGCGGGATTGCGGCGGTGGTCGCGATTCTCGCCGTGGCGGCGGGCTTGCTGTTTGCGGCACTCCCCGATGCAAACGCGTTCAACGCGCGGGTTGAACAGATTTTCGTGCAGAACAACAATCTGACCTCGCAGGCTGAGATCAAATTGCTCGAGGTGTTGGCGCAATCGGGCACGGCGTTTTCCGATGTGCTGTCGAGCTACCGGGTGATCATTTTCATCCTGCTGATCTTTGCGGCGGCGCTTTTGATCGTCACGCTAATCTTCTTACTGCTGCTGATCGGGCTGAATCGGCGCATGATCGAGATTCGTCGTGCCGGAATCGAGGTGCAATCCTTGCGCATCCTGCGCAGCGAGAACGCCGTGATGCTGAACGATATGGCGTTTTCTCTGACGCCCGCCGCGATTGAGACGCTCTCGGTTCTGGCCGAAGCGCGGATGGATGACGATATTCTCACGGGCGTGCAGATTGAGGCGATGATCTCGGGGCGCGATGCGGCTGATTGCGAAGAGGCGGCGGGCGCGACGCGGATCAAACGGCTGCGCGATGCGTTGGGAAATCAGCTGGTGACAGAGCTGCTGGTGCGCAATATCGCGCGTAAGGGCTATGCGCTGAGCGTCGCGAAAGAGGCGATCCGCGTCGATTGAGTCCGGTTGCACCGCTGTCACATGCGTCCTATATCCCGTGCCTGTTCTGCCGAGGGAAACGCCATGTCCGACACGCCCTTCTACCTTATCGACGAGACGCGCCTGCTTGCGAATATGCGCAAGATCGAACGCCTGCGCGACCGCTCGGGGGCGAAGGCACTGCTGGCGCTGAAATGCTTTGCCACATGGTCGGCGTTTGACATCATGCGCCCCTATCTGGATGGCACGACCTCGAGTTCTTTGTTCGAGCTACATTTGGGGCGTGAGAAATTCGGCAAGGAAACCCACGCCTATTCCGTGGCGTGGACGGATGGCGAAATCGACGAGGCGATCGGTTACGCCGACAAGATTATCTTCAATTCGCTCAGCCAGTTGGACCGTTTCGGCGACAAGGCTGCGCATATCGAACGTGGTCTGCGGCTCAACCCGCGGTTTTCGACCAGCGGTTTCGATCTGGCCGACCCGGCACGGCCGTTCTCGCGGTTGGGTGAATGGGATACCGAACGGCTTGAGGTCGCGATGGGGCGGATCTCGGGCGTGATGATCCATTATAACTGCGAGAATAGTGACTTTGCGCTGTTCGATCATCAGCTTGGCCGGATCGAGGCGGAGTTTGGCGATATCCTCAAGCGGCTCGATTGGGTCAGTCTGGGCGGCGGTATTCATTTTACCGGCGAGGACTATCCGCTGGATGATCTTGCAGATCGGCTGAAACGGTTTTCCGACGATTTCGGCGTGCAAGTTTATCTGGAACCCGGCGAGGCGGCGATCACGCAAACCGCCAGCCTTGAAGTGTCGGTGCTGGATATTCTCGATAATGGCAAAAAAATCGCCATCGTGGACAGCTCGATTGAGGCGCATATGCTCGATCTGCTGATCTATCGCGAGACGGCGAAACTGCCGCAAAACGGCACGCATGAGTATCAGATCGCGGGCAAAACCTGTCTGGCGGGCGATATCTTTGGCGATGGCAAATTCGACGCGCCCTTGCAGATCGGCGACCGGATTTCGATTGCCGATGCGGCCGGCTATACGATGGTCAAAAAGAACTGGTTCAACGGCGTGACCATGCCGGCAATTGCGATTCGCCGTGCTGATGGCACGATTGAGCGGATCAAAGACTTCACCTATGAGGACTACCTGTCCTCATTGTCCTGAGGGCGCTTGCGCCCCCTTCCCCTGTCCAATCAAAAGGAGACAGCCGAAGTGAAAAAGAACGTTCTCATCATCGGAGCGGGCGGTGTCGCACAAGTCGTGGCCCATAAATGCGCGCAGAATAACGATATTCTCGGAGATCTTCACATCGCCTCGCGCACCATGGCGAAATGCGACGCGATTCTTGATAGCGTGCGCGAAAAGGGCGCAATGAAGGTCGAGGGCACGTTTGAGGCCCATGCGCTTGATGCGATGGATGTGGCCGCAACCGCCGATCTGATCCGTAAGACGGGCGCGCAGATCGTGATCAATGTCGGCTCGCCTTTCGTGAACAAATACGTGCTGGATGCCTGTATCGAGACCGGCGCGGCCTATATCGACACGGCGATTCACGAAGAGCCAGACAAGATCTGCGAGACCCCGCCGTGGTATGCCAACTATGAGTGGAAAAAGCGCGATCTCTGCGCACAAAAGGGCGTGACGGCGATCTTGGGGGCTGGGTTCGATCCGGGCGTGGTCAACGCCTATGCCCGCTTTGCCGCCGATCAGATGGATACGGTCAAATCCATCGATATCGTGGATATCAACGCAGGCTCGCACGGCAAGTATTTCGCGACCAACTTCGACCCCGAGATCAACTTCCGCGAGTTCACCGGCACCGTCTATTCTTGGCAGCAAGGCGCGTGGCAGGAAAACGCGATGTTCGAGGTCGGCCGCGAGTGGGATCTGCCGGTGGTGGGCAAGCAAAAAGCCTATATGTCGGGTCATGACGAGGTGCATTCGCTAGCCGCGAATTACCCCGATGCCGACGTGCGCTTCTGGATGGGCTTTGGCGATCACTACATCAACGTGTTCACGGTGCTGAAGAATATCGGCCTACTGTCGGAGCTTCCCGTTACCACTGCCGAGGGGCAAGAGGTCATCCCGCTCAAGGTGGTTAAGGCCTGTTTGCCCGATCCGTCTTCGCTGGCGCCCAACTACACTGGCAAGACCTGCATCGGCGATCTTGTGAAAGGCGTGAAAGAAGGCGCAGAGATTGAGTTGTTCGTCTATAACGTGGCCGATCACAAAGAGGCCTATAACGAAGTCGGCTCGCAGGGCATTTCCTACACGGCAGGTGTGCCCGCAGTCGCCGCCGCAATTTTAGTTGCGCAGGGCGATTGGGAGGCCAAGACGATGAAGAACGTCGAAGAGCTGGACCCGAAGCCGTTCTTTACCGTGCTTGCACGCATCGGCCTGACAACCCGCGTGCAGATCGGTGGTCTGGGCGGCGAAGACAAGGCTTGGACCGAAATCTGATCCACCCAAAATTACATCGAAAGGCCCGCCCAGTGTGGGCCTTTTTTTGTGTAGTGATTGGTGATCCCGGTTGGATTCGAACCAACAACCTGCCCCTTAGGAGGGGGCTGCTCTATCCAGTTGAGCCACGGGACCACGCGGCCCTTGATGGCGTCAAAGCAGCAATCGTGCAAGTGCGTGAGGGGATTGAAAACGAAAAGGGGAAGCGTATTGGCCCACCGCTCCCCCTTTTGGTACCTGTCCCGCGTGCGTTACATGCGCGTGAGCTAGGTGATGTCAGAAGTCGGATTGGCCGAAGCTCCCGGCTTCTGTTACCGCTAACATGACGCGCATCATTCGCTTGCGCAAGGGAAATGTTTGGCGCTAACAAGAATAACACCATCAAAGGATGTTTGCGTGACCCGCCCTCATGATCTCCGCCGCCCCCTAACTTTGCGCGATGTGTCCGAAGCCTCGGGGGTCTCGGAGATGACGGTCAGCCGGGTTTTGCGCAATCGCGGCGATGTGTCAGATGCGACCCGAGAAAAGGTATTGAAGGCCGCAAAAACGCTGGGCTATGTGCCCAACAAAATCGCGGGCGCGCTGGCCTCGCAGCGGGTCAATTTGGTGGCCGTGATTATCCCGTCGCTGTCCAACCTTGTTTTTCCGAAAGTGCTGTCAAACATATCGGATGAGTTGGAAGATACCGGGCTGCAACCTGTTGTCGGCGTCACCAATTACTCTCCTGAGAAAGAGGAACAGGTGCTGTATGAGATGCTGTCATGGCGCCCGTCCGGGGTGATCATTGCCGGGCTGGAACATACCGATGCCGCGCGCGCGATGTTGCGAAACACTGACATTCCGGTGGTCGAGATTATGGATGTCGATGGCGAGGGCATTGATAGCGTTGTCGGTATTTCGCATCGCCGCGCCGGGCTGCATATGGCCGAGGCGATCATTGCGGCAGGCTATCGCCGGATCGGGTTTATCGGCACGAAAATGCCCGAGGATCACCGCGCGCGCAAACGGTTCGAAGGGTTTAAAGAGGGTTTGGCAAAAGCCGGGGTCGCCTTGGCCGATGCCGAATTTTACTCGGGCGGCTCTGCCTTGGCAAAGGGTCGCGAGATGACCGACGCCCTGTTGAAACGCAACCCGAACTTGGATTTCATCTATTATTCCAATGATATGGTCGGCGCTGGCGGGCTGTTATATTGCCGCGATCAGGGGCTGGACGTGCCCAATCGGATCGGGCTTGCAGGGTTTAATGGACTTGATTTGTTGGACGGGTTCTCGCAACGGCTTGCCACGATGGACGCGTGTCGCGGCAAAATTGGGCGCAAAGCGGCCCAGATCGTGGCCGCGCGCTCGCAAGGCGGTCAAGCCACTGGCGAGGTGATTGAAATGGAGCCCGTGCTGCAACTGGGCGACACGATCCGAAAACTCTAAGAAACCACGGATAGCTCAAGGCACTCTGAGATCAGGCTTAGCGTTTCGCACCCCAGCTTAGCGAAGCATATTGGCGCGTGTAGAATTCACCCATCAAGCCGATCATCAGCAAGGCCAAGCCCACATATAGCGGGTATTCCCAGTTCGAGAAATGCGGGTTGTAGTTAATGAAAACATAGCCCCGCGCCTGATCAATCGTATGAAATAACGGGTTCCAGTCAAACAATACCAACATCTTATGAGGTAGATTATTGGCAAGAAACATCTTGCCAGAGGCGATCATATTTGCGCGCGAATAGACCTGTTGGATAATGCCAACCACGTCGGGCGCCCATGGCTTTGCCGCGAGCAACACCAATCCGATGGCCGCGCCCGTGAACCACGACAACAACACCATCGCCATCGCGCCAACCCAATTGTAAATCTCAATCGGTTGGAAGGCGACATGGTAGATGAACAGCACCACGAACATCGACAGTAACTGGATATAAAGCGAGCTGAGCGCCGCCGATGAAATTGAGATCGCGGTCGTCATAGGCGCGTGCTTCATCATCGCCGAGGTCGGCCCTTCGGCCCCGAACACGGCGCCCATCGCCTTGGTATGCGTCAAAAACAAGAAAATCCCGCTCATGACATAGAGCAGGAAATCCCCGCGAATCGCGTTGCCCCGCAGACCCAAAACGCCAAACATGATGTAAAATGTCGCGACCAAAAGCACGGTCTGGAACATATTCATGAGCAGCCCAAGCAGCGCGTTGCCATGCGACTTGCGCAGGTGCCGCACGGTCGCATGATAAATCAGCTCCAGCAGGCTGAAGGTTGATCCAATCGTGGAATTACTACGTCCTGCCTTGAACATGTTCTGCCATCCTGGCTGCCTGCGCCGACACTCTAAGCTAGAAACCTTGTCGTTCCCTTGACGGCGCATCATAAGGGAGGTGGGTAACCATAGCAATTAGGCCAGAATTGGGCCGAAATGGAGATGTGATGGATTTCGAACATCTGACACGCGTGATGCGCCGCTTGGCCCTCGAAGCGGGCGGCAAGATCATGGAAATCTACAACGCGCCCGAATTCGAGGTGAAATCTAAATCTGACAACTCGCCGGTCACCGAGGCAGATGAGGCTGCCGATGCGTTGATTGCAGCCGGGTTGCGCGCGGAATTTCCCGACATGGCGTTGGTCACCGAAGAACAGGCGGCTTCGCACGGTCAGACGGTTTCGACGTTCCTGATCGTTGATCCCCTTGATGGCACGAAGGAATTCGTCAAGCGCCGTGGTGATTTCACCGTCAATATTGCCTATGTCGAGGACGGCAAGCCGTTGCGCGGCGTCGTCTACGCTCCCGTGAAGGGGCGGCTGTTTTACACGCTCCCCGATGGCCGCTCGATTGAGGAAATCGGACCGAATTTCGACAAGGCAACTCCGGGCAAGCAAGAGCCGATCTCGGTTTCGGTGCCTGACAATCGCGCGCTGATGGTTGTCGCGTCAAAATCACATCGCGATCAGGCTACCGATGACTATATCGGCCAATATGCGGTGGCAGACCTGAAATCGGCGGGTTCGTCGCTGAAGTTTTGTTTGGTCGCCACCGGTGAGGCAGATCTTTATCCGCGCCTTGGTCGCACGATGGAATGGGACACCGCAGCGGGTGATGCGGTGTTGCGCGGCGCGGGAGGGCAAGTGGTGCGCTTTGACGATCATACCCCCTTCACATATGGCAAACCCGGCTTCGAAAACCCGTTCTTCATCGCCTATGCTCCTGGCGTTTTACTGGTAAAATAATGTCCGTTCTCATCGTTATTCCGGCGCGCTATGCGTCAAGCCGCTATCCCGGCAAACCATTGGTCGAATTGACTGGCGCGACGGGCGTTGCCAAGACCCTGATCCAGCGCAGCTGGGAAGCCGCAATGACGGTGACTGGCGTGGAACGCGTCGTCGTGGCGACAGATGATGCGCGCATTCGCGACGCCGCCGAGGCGTTTGGGGCCGAGGTAGTGATGACCTCGGAAAGCTGCCGCAATGGAACCGAGCGCTGCGCCGAAGCGGCGGCAAAACTGGGCGACGCTTACGAGATCGTCGTCAATTTGCAGGGCGATGCACCGCTCACCCCCGCTTGGTTCATCGAAGATCTGGTGGCTGGGCTGCGCGCAAATGCGTGGGCCGAATTGGCCACCCCGGTGTTGCGCTGTGAGGGCGAGATGCTGGCCAGTCTGCGCGAAGATCGCCATCACGGTCGCGTCGGCGGCACCGCGGCGGTATTTGGTGCGGGCAATCGGGGTCTGTATTTCTCCAAGGAGGTGATTCCCTACACCGCTGGAAGCTACCTGCCCCACGACCCGACGCCGGTGTTTCATCACGTTGGCGTCTACGCCTATCGCCCCGATATTCTCGCGCAGTATCCCGAATGGCACGTTGGGCCCCTTGAAGAGCTGGAAGGACTGGAACAGCTACGTTTTCTGGAAAATGGGCGCGCAGTTTTATGTGTTGAGGTCGAGGCGCGTGGGCGGCAGTTCTGGGAGCTGAACAACCCCTCCGACGTGCCGCGCCTTCAGGCGATGATGGCCGAAATGAAGCTGCCCTGATCGCGTCGAACCTGCAACGCTCGGGCTCCTTTCACGGGAAATGACCGAAATTCGCGCATCTGACATATAGATAGGCGATAAACGGCAAGCGTGCCGCGCGGCCCCGTGCTGCAACCTTGTTACCCGCCGCAATTACAGCCACAATGCGTTGAAAATTGGCTTCGGCCACTTGGAATCAACTTATAGGTGCAGTATGAAAAACAAGGTTACAAAGGCAATTTTTCCGGTTGCCGGCCTTGGAACGCGCTTCTTGCCCGCGACCAAATCGATCCCAAAAGAGATTTTGACGCTGGTGGATCGACCGCTCATCCAATACGCGATTGATGAGGCACGCGCGGCGGGCATCAAAGAGTTCATCTTCGTGACCTCGCGCGGGAAATCCGCGCTTGAGGATTACTTTGATGACGCGCCAGAGTTGGAAACCGCTCTTCGCAAGAAAAACAAAGACGATTTGCTGCAAGAGTTGAAGGCCACGAATATGGAATCCGGCGCCATCGCCTATGTGCGCCAAAACAAGCCGCTCGGTTTGGGTCACGCTGTTTGGTGTGCGCGCCGACTTGTGCACAACGAGCCCTTTGCCGTCATCCTCACGGACGACGTGATTGCCGCCGAAAAACCCTGCCTTCAGCAAATGATGGAGGCTTATGACGAGACTGGCGGAAATATCGTCGCCGCGATGGAAGTGCCGCGCGAGAAAACCTCATCCTACGGCGTGCTGGATTGCGACAGCGAAACCGGCGCGACTGTTAAGGTTAAGGGTATGGTCGAAAAACCCGCTCCCGAGGATGCGCCCTCGAACCTCGCTGTGATTGGGCGCTATATTCTGACGCCGAAGGTCATGCAGAACCTCAACAAGATGAAATCCGGCGCGGGGGGTGAGATTCAGCTCACCGATGCGATTGCGCAGGAAATCGATGAGGGCAATCCGGTCTACGGGTATCGCTTCCGCGGGCAACGCTATGATTGCGGCACCAAGGCGGGCTTTTTGCAAGCGACGGTCGCCTTCGGTCTGCAGCGCCCTGATCTGAAAGACGAATTCGGTGACTATCTGACCGATCTCATGTCGATGCGTCAGGCGGCCGAGTAACGATGTCCAAGCATGTTTTGGTCACCGGGGGTGCGGGCTATATCGGCGCGCATGCCTGCAAGGCCTTGCGCAAAGCGGGCTACATCCCTGTCTGTTTTGACAATTTTTCTACCGGCTGGAAACAGGCGGTCAAATACGGACCGCTCGAAGAGGGAGATCTGGCGGATCGCGCGCGCCTTGATGAGGTTTTCCAGCAGTATCAGCCGATCGCGGTGATGCATTTCGCCGCACTCAGCCTCGTGAGTGAATCGATGTCGAACCCGGCGAAATACTGGTCTGAGAACGTCAATAACGCCCTCAACTTGATCGAGGCGACGATTGCGGCAGACTGTGAAAACTTTGTCTTTTCCTCGACTTGCGCGACCTATGGCGATCAGGATGGCGTTGTTTTGAACGAGGACACGCCGCAACGCCCGATCAACGCCTATGGCGGCTCGAAACGCGCAATCGAGGATATGCTGCGCGATTTCGGGGCGAGCCATGGGCTTCATTCGGTGATCTTTCGGTATTTCAACGTCGCGGGCGCTGATCCCGATGGCGAAGTTGGCGAGCAGCATGTGCCCGAAACCCATCTGATCCCGCTAATGCTAGACGCGATTGATGGAAAGCGCGCGGCTTTGACGGTGTTTGGGTCAGATTACCCGACGCCCGATGGCACCTGCGTGCGTGACTATGTGCATGTCTGCGATCTGGTGGATGCGCATGTTTTGGGGCTGCGCTGGCTGGAACAGGATAAGGGCGATGCGGTGTTCTGTCTTGGCTCTGGCAAAGGGTTTTCGGTGCGCGAAGTGATCGACGCCTCGCGCAGCGTGACCAATCGCGATGTGCCGATTGTCGAGGGTGAGCGCCGTGCCGGTGATGCGGCCTCGCTGGTATCGGGTTCGCGACGCGCGCTGTCCGATTTGGGGTGGGCACCGCAACGCTCGGACATGGCGACGATGATCGCCGATGCGTGGCGCTGGCATCAAGCGCCAGAGTATGAATACTGACCCCCTGAAAGGGTCTGGTATGAGCGAAGACACAGGTTGGCGCGCGGCCTATCGGCTGCGCCTCAAGCGACGACAATTGCTGTGGCGCGCGCTGCGCAGTCGTCACGCATTGCGCACGCGACTTGACCAGACCCGCCAGATTGCGCGCGGCGATATCCTGTTATTCGCGACGATGCGCAACGAAGCGCAGCGCCTGCCCTATTTCCTGCGCCATTACCGGCAATTGGGCGTGCGCCATTTCCTGATTGTCGAGAATGACAGCACCGATGAGACCGTCGAAATCTTGCGCGCCCAGCCTGATGTTTCGCTCTGGAGCACGCAGCGCAGTTACCGCGATTCGCGCTTTGGGATGGATTGGCTGAACTGGCTACTGATGCGCTACGGGCGGGGTCACTGGTGCGCCACTGTCGATGCCGATGAGTTGCTGGTTTATCCCGATTGCGAGACGCGACCACTGCCTGCCTTGACCGATTGGCTGACGGCACGTGGTGCGCCCGCGATGGCGGCGATGATGCTGGATATGTATCCAGACGGGCCGCTATCCAGCGCGCGCTCCACGACGGGCGATGATCCGACGCAGGCTTTGCCGCTGTTTGATACCCAAGGCTACACTTGGGAAAGCCAGCCGCGTTTTGGCAATATCTCGATCCGGGGCGGGCCGCGCAAACGGGCGTTTTTTGCAAGCCAGCCTGATCACGCCCCGCATCTGCATAAGGTGCCGCTGATCAAATGGGATTGGCGCTATGCCTATGTCAGCTCGACCCATGTGGCGCTGCCGCGCATGCTCAACCGCGGCTTTGATCCACGCGGCGGCTTGCCCACCGGAGCTTTGCTACATTCCAAGTTTCTCGACGGCGCTTTGCAACGCGCACGCGAGGAAAAAGAGCGAGGCGAGCATTTCACCCATCGTGACCGCTACAACGCCTATTATGACGCGATTAGCGGCGATCCGGACCTGTCTTGTGATCACTCGGCGCGCTATACGGGGCCGGACTGTCTGATCCGCTATGGCTTGACGCGCACAGGCGACTGGACCTAGTGCCGTCAGCAGTTTACGCATGCGGAACTTATGCGTATTCTCAAGGTGATTTCTTGTGGCTAACGCGCCAAATGGGAAAAAAATAACAGACCGGTAACCAATTTCGGCTAAAAGACGTAAGTGCGGCAGAAGGAACGGGCTTTGGGATCGAGGGAGCTGATACAACTGCGTCGAATGCGCAGGTTTCGCCAGATACGCGCCTTTCGCAAACGACGTGAAATCGCCGGTATTGCGGATCGCACTGGCAAGATCGCTCCCGAAGATATTTTGGTCTTTGTCACGCTGCGCAACGAACGCATCCGCCTGCCCTATTTCCTGCGCTACTACCGTAACATGGGGATTCGTCACTTCCTGTTCGTGGACAATGACTCGGATGATGGGACGCGCGAATATCTGACCGAGCAAGAGGATTGCTCAGTCTGGGTCACCGGGGCATCCTACAAGGCAGCCAATTTCGGAATGGATTGGCTGAACCACCTGCTGCGCAAATATGGCACCGGGCATTGGACCCTGACTATCGACCCTGACGAGTTCTTCGTCTACCCGTTCAGCGATACCCGCCCGATCGACGCGTTGACCGACTGGCTCGATACTTACAGCATCCGGTCCTTTCCCGCTATGCTGCTGGATATGTATCCCAAAGGCCCGATTGATGCGGTGCCTTATGTCGAGGGGCAAAACCCGTTTGATCGCGCCTGCTGGTTCGACGCCGGGAATTACATGATCTCGCGCAATCCAATGATGCACAATTTGTGGATTCAAGGCGGCCCGCGCGCGCGCGTTATCTTTGCAGAAGAACCGCTAGCTGCCCCGTCGCTGAACAAAATTCCGCTTGTGAAATGGGAGCGTGGGTTTGTTTATACCTCATCGACCCATACGCTTTTGCCGCGCGGGCTGAACCACACCTACGACACCGGTGGCGGCGAGATGGTGTCAGGCTGCTTGATGCACGCGAAGTTCCTGTCGCCCCTGACCGAGAAGGTTGAGGAAGAATTGGATCGCGGCCAGCATTACGCAGGTTCGCGGGAATATCGCGCCTACGCTCAAACCATAGGCAAACAACCCGATTTGTGGTGCAAATGGTCGGAAAAGTATATCAATTGGCGCCAGCTCGAAATTCTTGGGCTAATGTCAAAGGGCAATTGGGCTTAGGGGACGACGCAAGTGACGGTCGGTTTCATCATGATGTGCCACACGGCGCTGGATCGCGCGGCGCAAGTTGCGCGCTACTGGGCGACCAGTGGTGCGCCGGTGGTGATTCACGTCGATGCCCGCGTCAGTGAACATGACTATTCCGCGTTGGGGCGTAGCCTTGCCGATCTCGAGGATATCTCGTTCTCGCGCCGCTACAAATGCGAGTGGGGAACCTGGTCTTTGGTGGCTGCCGCCCAAGCCGCGTCCGAGCAAATGTTGGAACGCCACCGCGAGGTGCGCCATGTCTATCTGGCGTCCGGTTCATGCTTGCCGTTGCGCCCGCTCAGCGAGCTGACCGACTATCTTGCCGCGCGCCCCTATACCGATTTCATCGAAAGTGTGACCACGACTGAGGTCGGTTGGACCGTCGGTGGAATTGATATGGAGCGCTTCACTCTGCGCTTTCCGTTCTCGTGGAAAAAGCAGCGCCGCTTGTTTGACCGCTATGTCGAATTGCAGCGTCGCGTCAAGTTCAAGCGACGTATCCCCGATGGCATGGTGCCCCATCTTGGCAGCCAATGGTGGTGCCTGACGCGCCAGACGCTAAGCGCGATACTGCAAGATCCCGATCGCGACATGTATGACCGCTACTTCAAGCGCGTCTGGATTCCCGATGAGAGCTATTTTCAAACGCTGACGCGACTTTATGCGACCTCGGTCGAAAGCCGCTCGCTGACACTGACCAAGTTCGACTTTCAGGGTAAACCGCATATCTTTTACGACGATCACTTACAGCTTTTGCGCCGCTCGGATTGCTTTGTCGCGCGCAAGGTCTGGCCCAAGGCGGATCGGCTTTACTCAACCTTCCTTGCACCTGGAAATGGCAGCTCGGTGATGGCCGAACCCAATCCAGCCAAGATAGACCGGCTCTTCTCAAAATCCATCGAGCGGCGCACCAAAGGGCGACCAGGCCTATACATGCAAAGCCGGTTTCCGAAAAAGGACCATGAGAACGGCAAGACTTCGGCGCCTTACTCAATCTTCCACGGGTTTTCCGATCTGTTTGAGAATTTCGATGGCTGGCTCGCGAAATATGTCGGGGCGCGGGTGCATGGCCATCTGTTCGCGCCCGAACGTGCCGAATTTGCCAGCGGCGAAGAGATGTTTAGCGGCTGCCTGACCGACAGCGCGGTGATGCGTGACTACAACCCGCGCGCCTTCCTGACAAACGTGATCTGGAATTCGCGCGGCGAACGTCAGTGTTTCATGTTCAGCCCGCGCGACAATCAGGACAATAACTGGTTCACCGCAACCGATCCGAATGCGCAGATTTCCGTTATTTCCGGCGCTTGGGCGCTGCCCTTGTCGCGGGTAAACGAGAATTTTGCAACGATCCGACGCGAGGCTGCGCGGTTGCAAAAGCGCGAGTTGGAGCATCTGGATATCCTGCGCTCAATGTATGTGAAGGCGCGCGTGCGGATCTGGTCGATTGCGGAGTTCATTGAAAACCCGATGGAGCCCTTGCAAACCATCATTGACGAAATCTCCCCTCGCAGCACCCGCCGCTTGACCGAGGCACCGCAGATGGTGGACCTGACGGGCTTTGGCCAGTTTCTGCAAAACCTTAAAAACCAAGGGATGCAGCCGCTTGTGATGGGTGATTTCCCCTTGGATGAGGGCGCGCGCCAATCCACGACACGGCGTGGCCGTCCCTATCTGGTGAAGTGAGCCGATGGCAAAATTCGAAACATTTGTCGTTTTTGCAGAAATGCGCACCGGGTCAAACCTGCTGGAAGCCGCGCTCAACGCGCTACCGGGCGCAACGTGCCACGGCGAGGCATTTAATCCCGTGCTGATCGGTTATCCCAATCGTAAGGATTTGCTGGGCGTCAGCCAAAGCCTGCGCGACAGCGACCCGATGGTGCTGTGGAAAGCCATCAAGCAAAGCGAGGGGCTGAACGGGTGTCGCTATTTCCACGATCACGATCCCCGCATGCTGTCGACCTTTCTGGAAGACCCGAAATGTGCCAAGATCGTGCTGACCCGCAATCCCATCGAAAGCTATGTTAGCCTCAAGATTGCGCAGGCAACGGGGCAGTGGAAACTGGGCGATGCCAAGCATCGCAAACCGGGCAAGGCGCGTTTTGAAGCAGCCGAGTTCGAGACACACCTCGAGGAATTTCAGAACTTTCAGATCACGCTGATGAACGCGCTGCAAAAATCGGGACAGACCGCATTTTATATCGACTATGAGGACGCGCAATCGGTTGAGGTGATTAACGGGCTGGCACATTGGCTGGGTGTGGATGGGCGGCTTGAGGCGATGCCCGACAGTCTCAAGGTGCAAAACCCCGAGCCGCTTGAGGCGAAGGTATCGAATTTTCCGGGGATGGAGGCGTCTCTGGCGCGGCTCGACCGGTTCAACCTGTCACGCACGCCCAATTTCGAACCGCGTCGCGGCCCCGGCGTGCCCGGTTTCATCGCCTGCAAAGAGGCGGGGCTGTTGTATATGCCGATACGCCCCGCGATGGATGCTCCAATCCGGGCATGGCTCGGCAAGATCGGCGGGCTGGAAGAGGGGTTTTCACAAAAGACGCTACGCCAATGGAAGCGGCGCCACACCGGCCATCGCAGTTTTTGCGTGCTGCGGCACCCGTTGATGCGCGCTCATCTGGCCTTTGCCGCCGTGCTGGAGTGGGACAATATGTTTGAGACCCGCGCGGTTCTGCGCAAAAGCTACAAGCTGGCGATTCCAGATGAAGAGCAAACGCTGGCGGCTGATCGCCACGCCGAGGCACTGATCGGGTTCATGGGCTGGCTCAAGGCCAATATCGCCAATCAAACAAGCCTGCCAGTGAATGCGCTTTGGGCGACGCAATCGGCGCTGCTGCAAGGCATCGCGCAATTCGCGCTGCCCGATCTTTTGGTGCGCGAAGATCGTATCGCGCTGGATCTGGACTATTTGGCGCAGAGCGTCGGGATTGAACATGCGCCCGAATTTGACGCCGCAGAGGTAGATGTCGCCGCCCTCAAGCTCGCCGAATATTGGACGCCCGATCTTGAGGCGGCAGCGCGTGAATGCTATCCGCGCGACTTCATGCAATTCGGTTTTGACGACTGGAAACGGAACTGAAAAAGCGCGCCCCGAAAGGCGCGCTTTTCTTTTGCTAGCCAACAAGCGTCAGGCGGCTCGACGGCCCTGCGCCTCGGTCAGGACAGCATGCAGCGCTGAAGGATCGGAATTGGCGCGCAGCTTTTCGCAAGTTTCAGCATCGCGCATCGTGCGCGATACCAAAGCCAGCGCCTTGAGATGTTCCACACCCGAATCCTTGGGCGCAAACAACGCAAAGACCAAATCCACCGGCAGCCGATCTACCGCGTCGAAATCGAGCGGTTTTTCGAGCCGTAGAAACACGCCTACTACCTCATCCAGAGCGTTAAGACGGGCATGCGGAAGCGCCACCCCGTGACCGACACCGGTCGGCCCAAGGCTTTCACGTTCCTGCAACGCATCCACCGTCTGCGCGGCGTCCAGCCCATAGCTCGTCGCCGCGATATCGCCAAGATCCTGAAAAAGGCGCTTCTTGCTCGTCACAGTGGACAGCACCTTAACAGCTCCAGGTTTGAGCAACCTCGATAGATCCATATAACCCGTCTTTTCCGCGCTGCCCTTTCGGGAAGCGCTCATTTGCTGTTGCGCGGGTCAATCCAGCCAACATTGCCGTCGTCGCGACGATGCACGACATTGACCCCGCCATGTTTCTCATTCCGGAAGACAAGCAACGGCGCATCGGAAAGTTCCATCTGCATCACCGCCTCACCAACCGACAGAGTGGGCACCTTGGTCTCCATCTCTGCCACGATCACCGGCGCGACATTGGCCGCCTCGCCTGACTCGTCCTCCTGCTCTGCGGCGAGCACATACATCCCCGCAGACTCAAATTCAACCGGTTCCACCCGATCGCGATGGTGATCCTTGAGGCGGCGCTTATGGCGGCGCAACTGTTTGCCCATTTTCTCACGGCAGCTATCGAAGGCTGCGTAAATCTCGGTCGCATGACCTTTGGCCGATGCGGTCAGCCCAGTGGAGAGATGAACCGAGGCCTCGCAGATGAATTCATGTGCGTTCTTTGAGAAGGTGATCGCCGCATCCGTGGGTCGCTGCATATATTTGTCGATCGTTTCACCCAGTTCGGATTTGACATGGGATTGCAGCGCCTCGCCAATATCGATTTGCTTGCCAGTGATCTGGTACCGCATGGAGTTTCTCCTTCACGCATTGGGCCACGCCGCCTGACCGTGACACGGACAGGTTGCGAGCCGGTTAATTTCCCTAAGGAAGATGCGGATCATAGCACCACCGGCTTTGCGATTTGGCCAAAGGCTGACGTTAACCGAGTTGGGCTCGGCGGACGTGCGCTGGAGGTGGGGGCGACAATCACGCATGTAAGTATATTTGGGGACGGAACGGTCGGGGTGTCAACGGTTGACCTGCGTTGAAACTGACCAGTTTGCTCACACGGCTATCAAAGAATGCGGAAATTCTGGCCAAGATAGACCCGACGCACATTTTCGTCCTGCACGACTTCCTCGGTCGTGCCCGACATCAGCACCTTGCCATCATGCAAAATATAGGCGCGCTCGACAATTTCGAGCGTTTCGCGCACGTTATGATCGGTGATCAGCACGCCGATGCCACGATCTTTTAGTTGCGACACTAGCGCGCGAATCTCTGAGACCGCAATCGGATCGACGCCCGCGAAGGGTTCATCCAGCAGCAGATATTTCGGATCGGCCGCCAGACAGCGCGCGATTTCACAGCGTCGCCGCTCCCCCCCCGACAGCGCCATCGCGGGCGCTTGACGCAGATGCCCGATTGAGAAATCGCCAAGCAGCTCCTCAAGTCGTTCGCGCCTTCCGTGGGGGTCGGGGACCGCAATTTCCAGCACCGCCATAATATTCTGTTCCACCGTGAGGCCGCGAAAAATCGAGGCTTCTTGAGGCAGATAGCCAATACCCAGCCGGGCGCGGCGATACATCGGCAGGCCCGTCACATCGCGCCCGTCGAGCATGACCTGCCCGGCATCAGGGCGGATCAATCCCGCGATGTTGTAGAAACACGTCGTCTTACCCGAGCCGTTCGGCCCCAGCAGCGCCACCACCTCGCCGCGCGAAACGTCCAGCGACACATCGCGAATCACAGGACGACGGCGATAGCTTTTGCGCAAGCCGCGCACATGCAAGCCGTCAGTGTCTTGCATCACCGAGGTCGGCCCGCCGCGATTCTCAGTCTGAACGTTCATTATTTCGTTCCGGGCTTGAGGATCGTGCGCACGCGACCGTCCATCTGCCCTGTCCCGGTGCTTAGATCAACATTCAGTCGATTGCCAGACATCACGTTGTCGCCTTGGGTCAGCAGCACGTTCCCGCTAAGCACTACGGTTCCGGCGGGCACGTCATAGACGGCTTGCTGGGCCTCTGCGGCCTCGGTCTCAGATACCAGCGTGACGTCCCCCGTTGCCACAAGCTGCGAGATTTTCGTGCGGTCGTCTTTGGCATATTGCACCTCGACCTGCGCCGCCTTGAGCCGCATCGTGCCTTGACCCACCAGCACATTGCCGCTGAACACGGCCTTACCGCTTTGTTGGTTGACGTTGAGTTGATCGGCCGTGACCTCAACCGGGGCTTTGGTATCGGCGCGCATGCCGCCAAACGTGACCTGTTGGGCCTGCGCGATCACGGGGATCAGCAGGATCGCACTCAAGCTCAGAACACTCGCAAGGCTTCGCATCACACCCTCATTGCTTTGGCTGATATATCAGCTTCACACCCTTGTTGAAAACCAGATCGTCATCGCCACTCGTTTTGGCGGCCGTCATCGTCATCGAACCCGCCTCAAGCCTGCCAAACGGCGCGTCCCCTTGGATCGGACCGGGAGAGACGATCTTGCTGCGATCCGTCTGCATTTCGATCAAATCCGACGTCATATGATAGCCCTGCGAGGTCTGCATCGCGACCGACCCTTGCAAAATGATTTGACCCGCAGCTGTGTCAAAGCGACCCTGCTTCGCGCTTAGATCGGTGACCAGCCCATCTTTGGCGGTCAGCTTGGCAATCAACTGCTCCGCCGATGCGCCGCCGCCGTTGTCAGGTTCGGGACGTGCCTGCTCGGCCGTTACCGTCAGCGTCCCGCCATCCTGCGTTATGCTGGAAAATTCGGGTCGGGTCAGCGCCGATTCACGCGCCAGCTTTTCGACATCGACTTGCGCATAGGGAATGGCCGCGCTTGGGTCGATCCGGTTGGAAAACAAAAACAACGTCGATAACAGCACAAGCGCGCTCAGCGGCAGGGCAATTTTCGCCCAGCTCACCAGTTGCGAATGGCTGTTGTCATAGTCCATTAAACGATCCCGGCGCGCAGGCAATCGTGAATCTGGATAAAGCCCACGGGGCGCGCGTTTTCGACGACGAAAAGACTAGTGATCTTGCGTTCGTTCATCTGCGCCACGGCGGCTTCGGCCAGTTGATCGGGGGTGATTGTGCGCGGCGCGGCGGTCATCACCTCGGCGACGGTGTGTTCGAGCAGCCCGTTCATATGGCGGCGCAAATCGCCATCGGTGACGATGCCGGTCAGGTGGCCCCGCGCATCCATCGCGCCGATCACGCCAAAGCCCTTTTGGCTCATCACCAGCAAGGCTTCGGACATCGGTGTCGGTTCGGGCACCAGCGGCAGATCAGTATGCATCAGATCCGAGACCTTGGCCAGACGCGCCCCCAGCTTGCCACCGGGGTGGAAGGTGCGGAAATGCTCGGCGGTGAAGTGGCGGTGCTCCATCAGCGCCACGGCCAGCGCATCGCCCAGCGCCAGCGTCATCGTCGTCGAGGTCGTGGGCACTACACCCGTTCCGCAGGCTTCCTCGGCTTGCGGCAGCACCAGCGCCAGATCGGCCTGTTTCAGCAGCGTCGACTCTGGCCGGCTTGCCACGCCAATCATCGGGATCGAAAACCGCCGCGTGTGCGCGATCAGATCGGCCAGTTCGGGCGTTTCGCCGGAATTGGACAACACCAGCGCCAAATCGGTCTGCGTGATCATGCCCAGATCGCCATGGCTTGCCTCAGCAGGATGGACGAAATGCGCGGGCGTCCCGGTCGAGGCCAAGGTCGCAGCAATCTTGCGCCCGATATGGCCCGACTTCCCCATACCCGAGACGATCACCCGGCCCTTGGTGGCCAAGATCATCTCGACCGCGCGGGAAAACTCGCCATTCAGACTGTCGGCCAACGCACTCATGCCCGCAATTTCAATCGCGATCACGCGGCGCGCCGTTGCGCTGTAATCAGTGGTGGAAGATGTCATTGGGCTCTCCCCATCCTAGTAAATCAAGCTGCGCACGCGCGGGCAGAAAATCGAAACAAGACTGCGCCAAAGCACGGCGGTCTTCGCGGATAAGGCGGCGCTCCAGCTCATCGCGCAACTTATGAAGATACAGCACATCGCTTGCTGCGTAGTCTTTTTGCGCGGCGCTCAACTTGGCCGCCCCCCAATCCGAGCTTTGTTGCTGCTTAGAAATATCAACTCCCACGATTTCTTGCAGTAGCACTTTTAGACCATGACGATCCGTGAACGTGCGCACCATTTTCGAGGCGATCTTGGTGCAAAACACCGGCTGCGTTACAACGCCAAACGCATTGTATAGCGCGGCCAGATCAAAGCGCGCGAAATGAAACAGCTTTTCCGTGTGGGGATCGGCCAGCATCGCACACAGGCGCGGTGCCTCGGTCTGCCCCTTGGCGATCTTGATCAGATGGGCATTGCCATCACCCGAGGATAGCTGCACCAGACACAACCGGTCACGGCGCGGATCAAGACCCATCGTTTCGGTATCAATAGCCACGACCGGCCCCAGATTAAGCCCGTCCGGCAAGTCGTTCTCATGCAGATGGATCGCCACGGCGTGTCCTTTTTGGTCGTCCTGACAGGCATATAAGCGCTTTGTGTCCCCCTTGCCAACGCGCGAGATGATCTGCGTAGGCGCACCCTTTGTCTGAGCGGGAAAACGAGGGAGAAAATGCAAAGACCCGCCATAACTGTCACGCACGGCAGGCCTTGAAAACTGCAGGTTTGCGCAGCCGCGCTAGATGCGGAAGATCGGCTGCAACAGTCGCGGCAGCATTCCCTTGAATTTCAGCGGCGCGTCGGTCGCAGCAAGACAAATACAGGCCTCTCCCATGCCCGCAGTCGGGGTGTGATCCAGATCGTCCTCGGCCACCTCGACATCGCCGACGCCAAATTCGCCCGTCTCGTCATGGAACGAGCCTTGCAACACCAAGGTCAACTCCAAGCCGCCATGCGTGTGATCGGGCACGGCCATTCCCGGCGGGATATACAGCAACCGCGCCGAACCCTGTTTGTCCTCGCTCAAGATGGCTTGGCGAATGCCGCCACCCAAAGACCGCCAACGCGGCTGATCTGCACCCATCTCGGCAATCAAAGCACCGGGGTAAATGCCAGTTTGCTTAGGCGCAGGGGCTTCGGGGGCGACGTCTTCATCAAGCCCGGCAAACACCCGCGCGCGCAGATCGTCAGACGTGTCCACGGCCTCAAGCCCCTCCAGAACGACGCCACCCGCTGCCTCCTCGGCTTCAAGCCGCGCGCGGCATTCGTCGCATTGGGTGACATGCGCCGCCACAACCAGCGAAAACGCATGACCAAGGCTTCCGGCGGCATAAGACCGGATCAACCACTCTGGCAGATGATGCGTAATCTCTTTCATTCGTTCCTCAGATCTTTCAATTCGTGCCGTAACTTCTCCAAAGCCAGCCGAATTCGCGACTTAATCGTTCCCAAGGCAAGGCCCGTGGCCTCTCGTATTTCTGCCTGCGTCAACTCGCCGACATAGGCGCGCTCGATAATCTCCCGCTGCGATTCTGGCAGCATCGCTAGGGCTTCGTGCAGTTGCACGGCTTCTTGCGCTAGGCTGACGGTCGCATCCGCATCACGGGCCTCGCGGCTTTCGGCCTCGGCAATCATCTCATCGGGCACAGGGCGCGGACGGCGGCGAATCACATCAATCTGGCGATTGCGCGCGATCCGGTAGATCCATGCCGAGGCCCGCGCGCGTCCCTCGTCATACAGATCCGCCTTGCGCCAAATCGTCAGCATCACGTCCTGCACCACGTCTTCTGCCGCAGCACCCGACATGCCAGATCGAATCAACATACCTTTGAGGCGCGGGGTGAAGTGGTCGTAAAGCCGCCCGAAAGCCGCCTTGTCGCGATGATCGCGCACGGCCACCAACCAGACGGTCTGTTCGCAACCTTGATTAGGCTGATCCGTTGGTGCGCCATTACCGTTCATCTGAGTTCCAGAATTGCCCAACCGCAGACCTCGCGGCAGTGGCGTTTTTGTTTCGAGTGCTCTGGTCATGGTGCTCAACATAACCAGATTACGCGTCGTCTTATCACCCGGATCACCCGGCAGTGAAAAAACTTCTGATCCAAACCTTAGCACCCAGCGTTATCGGTTCAAGTGATTGGGAGTAATGTTATGTCCTTCGACGCACCGCATCCGAGCGCGCAACGCATTGCCATCATCGGGTCGGGCATTTCCGGGCTGGCCGCGGCTTGGCAGCTTGCACCGCATAACCGCGTCACGATCTATGAGGCGGAAAGCCGATTGGGCGGTCATTCCCGCACGATCCTCGCCGGACGCCAAGGCGATCAACCTGTTGATACGGGCTTTATCGTGTTCAACTACGCCAACTACCCGCATCTGACGCGGATGTTTGCCGAGCTTGACGTGCCAGTCGAAAGGTCGGACATGAGCTTTGGCGTCAGCATTGATCAGGGTCGGATCGAGTATGCGCTGCGCGACCTACGCGGACTGGTGGCGCAAAAGCGCAACTTCGCGCGACCCGGTTTCTACCGGATGGTCGCCGATATCGCGAAATTCAATGCGCGCGCCGTAGAGATGGCGCAAAACGATGACATGACCATCGACGCGTTGATGGACGCACTCCAAATGGGCGATTGGTTTCGCCGCTACTATCTTCTGCCGATCTGCGGGGCGATTTGGTCGACTCCAGCGGCAGAGATCGGCGCGTTTCCGGCCCGCAGCTTGATGCGGTTCTTTGAAAACCACGCGCTGCTGTCCGCTACCGGACAGCATCAATGGTGGACCGTCTCGGGCGGTTCGATCGAATACGTCAAACGGTTGGAAGCTGCTCTGCGTCTGCGCGGCGTTGAATTCCGCGTTGGCACGCCGGTTACTTCAGTGCGGCGCGGCGCTCGAAACGTCACTATTTCGGCCAAAAATGCACTTCCCGACACGTTTGATCAGGTGATCATCGCGACCCATTCCGATCAAGCGCTGCGCCTGCTGGCCCAGCCAACTTCGCGGGAAACGGCCGCGCTTGGGGCGATCCGCTACCAGCCCAACGATGTTTATCTGCACCGAGACGACAAGCAGATGCCGCACCGGCGCGCCTGTTGGTCAAGCTGGACCTATCAGGCCTCGCAAAGCCAGAACGAGACCCGTTTGGGGGTGACCTATTGGATGAACAAGCTGCAAAACATCCCGCAAAACGACCCGCTTTTTGTCACGCTCAACCCCAAGGCCGAGATCGCGCAAGAGTCGATCTACGATCATGAGGAGTTCTGGCATCCGGTTTTTGATCGTGCCGCTTTGCAGGCGCAGGGCGATATCGCGGCGATTCAGGGTCTAAATCGTACGTGGTATGCCGGCGCGTGGTTGCGGCATGGCTTTCACGAAGACGGGTTTGCCTCGGCAATACGGGTGGCGCGTGCGATCAACCAAAACGCCCAAATCCAACCCATTCTTGATCTGGTGTCCGCATGAACGCCGAGTTTTGCCCCGGAACCACTGGTCACGCGCGGCGCGGCGCGATTACCCACGGGTTCCGATACCATGTCGACTATGTGCTGATTGACCCTGAATCCAAGGGGCCTTGGCCGCGCTTGTTTTCGCGCAAGGGTCGAAATCTGGCCGTGCTGCGGGATCGCGATTACGGTGGCGTGTGTGGGCAGGGCGATGGCGCGAAATGGGCGCGATGTAAGCTCGTCGAGGCTGGAGCGCCGCTCCCCCATTCGCTGCGCCTGCTCACCCAACCGCGCATCTTAGGTGGGGGGTTTAATCCGGTGAATTTCTGGCTGTCTTTTGACGCGGAAAGCAATCTGCGCGCTGTGATTGCCGAGGTAAACAACACTTTTGGCGATCGACATTCCTACTTATGCGCAACCACAAATTTCGACCCTATTACGGCGCAAACAGTAACTCAAAGTCGGAAAATCTTTCACGTCTCGCCGTTTCAGGATATCGCAGGCGACTATCAGTTCCGCTTTGCGATTACAGACACGAAAATCGCCATCCGTATCGCGCATGAAAACGGCGAGGAAGGGGTAACTGCGACGCTCGTCACAACGCGCCGTCCGTTACGCTCGCGCGATTTGATCACCGTGGCCTTGCGCCGTCCGCTCACCCCGATCCGCACGATTTTGCTGATCTATTGGCAAGCGCTTCGACTGAAACTCAAAGGGGCCGCTTACCGTCCGCACCCCGCCCCACCGCACGAGGAGATCTCGCGATGATGCCCTTTTTCACCAACCGGATTCGCAAAGAGTTTCTGGATACCTGCGAGAAGATCGAGCACGGGACGCTCAGCTTGCATCTGCCCGATGGCGAGATCCGTCATTTCGGTCGCGGCGCACCGCATGCTGAAATGGTCATTCGCGACTGGCAAGCGGTCGTGATGATGGCTGCGCGCGGTGATGTCGGTCTGGGCGAGGCCTATGTTGCCGGAATGTGGGACACGCCCTCGATTGAGGGATTACTAACGATTGCACTGAAAAACCTATCCATCGCAGACAGTTACGCCTATGCGGGGTTCTGGTCGAACCTGCGTTTCAAAATCGTTGACCGGTTGATGCGCGCGAATTCTCTGCGCGGCTCATCGCGCAACATCCGCGCGCATTACGACGTTGGAAATGAGTTTTACCAGATCTGGCTTGATGAGGGGATGAGTTATTCTTCCGCCCTGTTTGCACCGGGCGATCAAGATTTGCACAGGGCGCAAAACCGCAAGTTAGACCGTATTCTCGACTCGCTGGGCGATGGCGAACGTGTGCTGGAAATCGGCTGCGGCTGGGGCCATTTTGCCGAGCGCGCCGCCGAGCAGGGGCGCGATGTCACCGGAATCACGATCTCGCCCAGCCAAAAGGGCTATGCCGATGCGCGCCTTGATGGCCGTGCGGATATCCGGCTGCAAGATTATCGCCGCACGCCCGGAAAATTTGACCATATCGTGTCGATCGAGATGATCGAAGCGGTCGGTGAGCGCTATTGGCCGACCTATTTCGCAACCCTTAAAGACCGCCTCTCCGAAGGCGGATCTGCGGTGATTCAGGCCATAACAGTGTCTGATTCTTACTTTCCGACCTATCGCGAGACCTCTGACTTTATCCGCCAATACACCTTCCCCGGCGGCATGTTGCTGTCAGATGAGGTGATCCGCGATCAGGCGGCGCGGGCAGGTCTTATGGTGAAAGAAAGCTTCGGCTTTGGTCAGGATTACGCCGAAACCTGCCGCCAATGGGCGACCCGTTTGAAAGAGCGCGCCGGACGGGCCGCGCAGATGGGCTATGGTCCCGATTTTCTGCGCGGCTGGCTTTACTATCTCGAGGCCTGCGCGGCGGCCTTTACCGTCAATCATACCGATGTGGTTCAGGTTCAACTTGTGCATGCGAGGGCGTGAGTGATGATCAAGATTCTCTTGGCAATAGCCGTTCTGATTTTCGCCGCTCTCATCATCCGGCAGGTGTTTTTCGGCTACCCGGCGCAGCGCCTATCCGATTATGCCAGCGAGAGCCCAAGTTTCGACATTCGTGAGGCATTTGAGGGGCCGGTTGAGGCGCATGGCATGATTTACGGACCGACCGGACGGGTCACGTCGCGATTTCGCGCGATGATGGTCGGCACGTTCACCAATGAAGGCGGCGTGATTAACGAGAAGTTTCATTACGCCTCGGGGCGCACGCAAAACCGGGCGTGGAATATCCGCTTTGCCGATGATGGCACGATCAGCTCGACCGCTGATGATATCGAAGGCGTGGCCACGATGGCCCAACGCGGCAATGCGCTTGAGATGCATTACAAGTTGCGGTTGCCCGAGGATGCGGGCGGGCATGTTCTGGATGTGACCGATTGGATCTACCAGATGCCCGATGGCACATTGCTGAACCGTTCGCAGATGCGTAAATTCGGGATCAAAGTGGCCGAGCTGTTCGCAGTGATGCGCCGCATGCCCGACGGTCGACCCGCCGAGTGATCATTCGAAACACGCAGCGCGGCCATCATTCTTGATCGTCGCCGCGCCGTCCATAATGGCGCGCGCCCGACGCTGCACAAAGGCCGAAGGCTTGGCGGCCGAACGCCCCTTGGGGTCGGGCAGAACGGCGGCGATCAAAGCCGCCTGGCGCGCGGTCAGCTTGTCTGGCGAGGTGCGGAAGTAACGAAACGCTGCGGCATCGACACCGAAAGCGCCCTCGTCGAATTCCGCGACATTGAGATAAACCTCTAGGATGCGCCGCTTAGACCAGACGGCCTCGACAACCGGGGTCAGCGCGGCCTCCATCGCCTTGCGAATCCAGCTACGCCCTTGCCAGAGGAAGACGTTTTTCACGACCTGCTGGCTGATCGTCGAGGCCCCACGATTAGCCCCGTCATCAATAGCCGAGCGGATCGCGTGCATGTCAAAACCCCAGTGATTGCAGAAATTTGCATCCTCTGCGGCGACAACCGAGCGCGCCATGACGGGGGCGATATCATCCATCGCGACCCATTGCTGATCAACCGCGCCAAGGCGGTGGCGTTCAGACCACATGTAGTAATCGGTCGGCGGATTGATGAAGGCAAAAACAACGATCAGCGCCAAATAGATCGCGATTACGACCAAGGCCGCACGGCCCATCCATTTCAGGATTAGCCGGAATGGCGCGGTCATTCCCGCGATCAGACCCGAAGTTGCACTGCCCCGGCGGGTCTTCTTTTTCGATTTTCTCGTTTTCGCCATGGGCGTATAAGTCACGCTCGCACGGGGGCGGTCAAGCCGCCAAAAGCGAAACCTCCGCGCCGCGCGCGACCTGTCGCGCGGTTACCATGGTCTCGATTGCATCGCTGTGATGTGCGGCCCAAGCGTCACGTATTTCGCCGTAAATTGCACGATCTTCATCAAGAATCATCTCACCGGGGAACAGACTTTCGCACGGGGCACCCTCGGCACTCAGAACGTGATGAGCGTCGAGCAACACGTGGATATAGCGCAATCTCGGCACCGGTGTGACGCGGATGGTCTGGCCGTTCACGAGATGTTTGGCGGCCACCAAGACCTCGGACGTGCCGCATGCCAGCTCCGCACGCCAACCCTCGATCAATATTCGATGCTGTTGCGAAACCAGCAGCGGGCGGCGATTGCCAATTACGCCAGTCTCAAAGCGCACGGGGGCGAATTTGCCCGTTCCCTCCACAAAACGCCCGCCAGTCCACAAGATCGGTTGCGCCCCGTTATCGCGTGTCAAAACCAAGTCGCCTTGCCTCAGCCATTCAACCGGAGTTGGCCCGCTTGGGGTATCAATCAAGCTACCTGCTGCGAAACATTCGGGACCGAGATCGCCCACTGGGGCCTGTGTGCTGGTCGTGACATAGGTCGAACTGACAAAGGTTGCGTTGTGCAGGATCGAGCCATCGCTTGGCGTAAACACACGATCACCGTTTCTTAGGTAGAAAGTGTCGCCAGTGATCGTGAATTCACGGCCGTTTTCATTTTGAACGGTAATCGTATCGCCGCGCCAGACATAGTCTACACGAGAGCCGTCAATACGGTCCGCACCGCTGTACGAAATCCAATCATCGTTGTTGCGATCAGTGATCTCCAGTGTTTGAGGGGTCAGAGATGTGCCCGCGTCCGGAGGATTGCCCGGATCAATATAATAGAACTGGTCGTAATACGTTGCCATGAAAGGAGCCTGCTATTTATTGCTCTTATTGTTTCCAAAAAGGCGCCAAAATTACGGCAGAAGTATGGCAAGCTGGCCACCGCCTTATCTCTTCGTAGTACGATTGGCCTTATTTTCCTAACGCACCGAGCCCCCGACGATGTCACCAGACTTGCCAGCGGCACCCGCAGTCAGCTCTTCACCAGCAAGAGTCGTTGCACCCCCGGCAGCAAGAGTCTTCGCAAGACGGTCGCGGAAATCGGGATGTAGATCAGATCGCTTGATCATAGCGTCGGTGTGACCTAGCGTTTGAAGCTGGGCCATCAGCGGTTCGGCACCCGCTTTGGGGATCAACATGAACACCGCCGCGCCGCCTTGGGGCAGGTTGGTGCCCGCTTCGCGCATGAAATCGTCATTTATTCCAAGATCGGTGGCATGCCCGGCCACTGCCCCGGTTCCAGCCCCAATCGCAGCGCCTATGACCGGCGACATGAACACTAGTCCCAGCAGAGCACCCCACACAGCACCACCAACTGCACCCATCGCCGTGGTGTTTCTCATCTGATGCAAGCGCACGGCACCGTCGTCTTCGCGCGTCACGACAACGATATCCTCGGCACGAAACAGACCCTGTTTCTGAAAGTTTTGCAATGTATCGCGTAATTCAAACGCCGCCTCTTCGTTGTCACGGGCAATCACAAGCAACTCGGACATCAGGCAACCTCCAGAAAGATACAAAACGGGCGAGACCTGTAGCCCCGCCCGTTTAAAACGTCTGGTTTGCGTAAGGGTTCCCTTACTCGGCTGGCATCGCCTGCGGCTCATCGGAAAGCGGGTGCGTCAGGTTGAGCAGCATCTCTTTCGGGCACACCTGCAGGAAGTTGGCCTTTTCGCTGGCCCAATGCTGCATAATATCCGCGGCTTTTCGCGAACCGGTCTCGGCAACGTGGCGTTCGATCAAACCCTTAAGCTGGGCTTCCCAGTGGGGATGACCCAAGCCGCAGGTGACGAGGCTTTCAAGGTTCATCAGATCCTCGGCCGCGCCATCGGGATCATAGAGATAGGCCATACCGCCCGTCATCCCCGCGCCAAAATTCGGCCCGATAGAGCCCAAGATCACCGCGATCCCGCCAGTCATGTATTCACAGCCGTTCGACCCGCAGCCCTCGATCACCACCTTGGCCCCCGAGTTGCGCACGCCAAAGCGCTCGCCCGCGCGCCCTGCGGCAAACAGATACCCGTCGGTCGCACCGTAAAGGACCGTATTGCCAATGATCGTATTCTCAGCCGCCACTAGCGGGCTGGTCATCGGCGGACGCACCACAATCGTGCCCCCCGACAGGCCCTTGCCAACGTAGTCATTGGCATCACCCGAGACCTCGATCTTGAGACCCGGTGCCGCAAATGCCCCCAAAGACTGCCCACACGATCCGGTCAGCTTGACCGTCAGATGGTCGGGCTGCAACGCGTTGCGCATCCCGAAATTCTTGACGATATGGCTTGAGGCGCGCGTGCCGATGGTGCGCAGCGTGTTGCGCACGGCATAGGACAGCTGCATCTTCTCGCCCTCTTCAAAGAAGCGCGCACCATCGCGGATGATCTCGGCGTCCAGCGTATCAGGCACCCAGTTGCGCGGCTTGGAGCGGTCGTAAACGATCTTGTCCCAGCCATCGACCGTGATCAGCAGCGGGTTGAGATCAAGATCATCCAGATGCGCCGAGCCACGGCTGACCTGCGTCAGCAGATCGGCGCGCCCGATCACCTCATCCAAGGACCGCGCGCCAATTGAGGCTAGCAGTTCTCGCACTTCCTGCGCGTAGAAGGTGATCAAGTTCACCACCTTATCCGCCGTTCCGGTAAACTTGGCGCGCAGTTCAGGGTCTTGCGTACACACGCCCACCGGGCAGGTGTTCGACTGACACTGACGCACCATGATACAGCCCATCGCGATCAACGCGGCGGTGCCGATGCCGTATTCCTCGGCCCCCATCATCGCCGCCATCACGATGTCACGCCCCGTGCGCAAGCCGCCATCGGTGCGCAAGGTCACGCGCTCGCGCAGGTTGTTCATCGCAAGAACCTGATGCGCCTCGGTCAGGCCCATCTCCCACGGAAGACCGGCATATTTGATCGAGGTCGCGGGCGAGGCACCCGTGCCGCCATTGTGCCCCGAAATCAGGATAACGTCGGCCTTGGCCTTGGCCACGCCAGCCGCAATCGTGCCGACACCAGACGAGGCCACCAGCTTCACCGTCACCTTACAGCGCGGGTTGATTTGCTTGAGATCGTAGATCAGCTGCGCGAGGTCTTCGATCGAGTAGATGTCGTGATGCGGCGGCGGCGAAATCAGCGTCACGCCCTTGGTCGAGTGCCGCAGCCGCGCGATCAGGTCTGTGACCTTCATGCCCGGAAGCTGGCCACCCTCGCCGGGCTTCGCCCCCTGCGCGACTTTGATTTCCAGCTCTTCGCAGTGGTTCAGGTATTCGGCGGTCACGCCGAAACGCCCTGACGCCACCTGTTTGATCTTGGCGCTTGGATTGTCGCCATTGGGTTCAGGCACGAAATGCGCCGGATCTTCGCCACCTTCACCGGAGTCGGATTTCGCACCGATCCGGTTCATCGCGACGTTGAGCAGTTTGTGCGCCTCGGGCGAGAGCGCCCCCAGCGACATCCCCGGCGTCACGAACCGCTTGCGGATTGAGGTGATGCTTTCCACCTCTTCAATCGGCACCGGTTTGCCCAGCGATTTGATATCGAGCATATCGCGGATATGGATCGGCGGATTGGCCCGCATCATCGCGGAATACTGCTTCCACAGATCATAACTGGCGCGGTTGCACGCCGTTTGCAGCATATGCATCGTCTGCGCGCCCCAAGCGTGGGTCTCCCCCGTGCGGCGTGCTTTATACAGCCCGCCGATTGGCAGCACGTCTTGCCCGCCCTTCCAGCCTTTGGCGTGGACTTGTTCCAGCTTGTGCTGAATGCCGTGCAGACCGATGCCGGAAATGCGCGAGTGCATGCCGGGGAAATATTCCGCGACCATCGCACGGCTCAGACCCACAGCCTCAAAGTTGAGACCACCGCGATACGAGGACAGCACCGAAATGCCCATCTTCGACATGATCTTGAGGAGGCCCGAATTAATCGCATCGCGATAACGCCGCATCGCATCGACAAGGCTTCCCTCGATCAAGCCGCGCGCGATCCGGTCTGCAATCGTATCCTCGGCCAGATAGGCGTTCACCGTGGTCGCCCCCGACCCGATCAGCACCGCGAAATAATGCGGGTCGATACATTCGGCGGCGCGCACGTTGATCGAACAGAAGGTACGCAGGCCCTTCTTGGTCAGCCAGCTATGCACGGCCGAAGTCGCCAAAATCATCGGCATCGCGACTTTGTCGGGGTCTTGGCCCTCATCGGTCAGCACCAGATGCAGCGCACCCGAGCGCACGGCATCTTCGGCCTCGTTGCGGATCCGCGTCAGCCCATCATGCAGCGTTTCCTGATTGCCGCCCGACGCGAAGGTGCAGTCGATCACTGTGACCTGTTCGCCAAACTGATCCAGCATTGCGTCGAATTCGGAATTGGCAAGGAACGGGCTGTCGAGCAGCCAAATCTCAGTTTGCGAGCTGTCCTCGTCCAACACGTTCTTGAGGTTGCCAAAGCGCGTTTTCAGACTCATCACCCGGCTTTCGCGCAAGCTATCAATCGGAGGATTGGTGACCTGGCTAAAGTTCTGGCGGAAGAAATGGCTCAGCGGCCGGTATTGCTTGGACAGCACCGCCGGGGGCGTGTCGTCGCCCATCGAGGCAATCGCCTCTTTGCCGTCCTCAGCCATCGGCGCAAGGATCTGCTCTATTTCTTCAACCGAATAGCCCGCCGCTATCTGGCGTTTGCGCAACTCGGCACCCTCGAATTTCGGGGCTTCAGGCACTTCACGCAACTGTTCGTTCAGATCCGTGACTTTGCTGACCCATTCCGAGAAAGGCTGCGAATGGGCCAGTTTATCCTTCAACTCGGAATCGTGATAAAGTTTGCCATTGGTCATATCGACCGCGATCATCTGGCCCGGACCAAGCGCACCTTTTTCAACGACCATCGACTCGTCAATCGGCACCATCCCGGCCTCAGAGCCTGCGATCAGCACGCCATCACCGGTGATGACATAGCGCAACGGGCGCAAACCGTTGCGATCCAGCCCGCCACAAACCCAACGACCGTCGGTCATCGCCAAAGCGGCGGGGCCATCCCACGGCTCGATCACGGCATTGGAATAGGCATACATATCTTGCAGCGCTTGCGGCATGGTTTCATCATTTGACCACGGCTCGGGGACCAGCATGGTTTTCACCATCGGTGCCGAGCGACCAGAGCGCACCATCAACTCAAACACTGCATCAAGTGCGCCGGAATCGGACGCGCCCGCCGGGATGATCGGCTTGATATCTTCGGCGCTTTCGCCGAACGCGGTGGAAGCCATGCGAATTTCATGGCTCTTCATCCAGTTAACGTTCCCCCGAAGCGTGTTGATCTCACCGTTGTGGGCGAGCATGCGGAAGGGCTGGGCCAGCCACCACTGCGGGAAAGTGTTGGTGGAATAGCGCTGGTGATAGATCGCAAAGGCGCTTTCGAACCGCTCGTCTTTCAAATCGGGATAGAATTCCGCGACCTGCTCGGCCAGCATCATGCCCTTGTAAATGATCGAGCGGCAGCTCAGCGAGCACATGTATAGACCGGCGATCTGCGCCGCGACGGCGGCTTTCTCGATCCGGCGGCGGATGATGTAAAGCTCGCGCTCAAACTGCTCGTCGTCGATGTTCTTTTCGTTGCGGATCAGGATCTGTTCGATCTCGGGGCGGGTCGAGTTCGCCTTTTCCCCCAGCACCGCCGTGTTCACCGGGACGTGGCGCCAGCCGTAAATATAGTGGCCCATCCGCAGAACTTCGGATTCTACGATCGTGCGGCAGCGTTCTTGCGCGCCAAAATCGGTGCGCGGCAAAAAGACCTGACCGACAGCGACCATCTTTTCCATATCGGGCTCATGCCCGGTGCGCCGGATCTGGTCGTAAAAGAACGGGGCGGGGATTTGCACGTGAATACCAGCGCCGTCACCGGTCTTGCCATCAGCATCCACAGCGCCGCGGTGCCAGATCGCTTTCAGCGCGTCGATGCCGTTTTCGACGACCCTGCGCGAGGGCTTACCATCGATTGCAACCACCAGACCAACGCCGCAAGAGGCCTTTTCGTCGCCTTCTTTCCACAGCGAATTTTCATGCATCCACTGGCGTTTGGCTTCTTGGGCTGCAACCCAGGATTCATCATATTTCGTCATGTCCGGCCTCCTTCGGAGAAAGCGTTAAACCTGTGGCTTCTAGATCGGCGCGCCAATGTTCGGCGGCACTCGGCAAAGTTGGGGCGGCGCTCATCCGCGCTCGTCCGCAGGGGCAAGCCCCGTCATCATCATGTCGCAGTCATATTCAGGCGTTGCGGTGGAAAAGCCCGGATCGCCGGGAAAATCAAACCGCGCGGGGCTGTCGTCAAAAGACTGCTTCTCACCCGAGGCGTTTTCGTAACTTTCCGGCCCGCTTAGGAAAATTCGATATTTCCGGCTAATATATTGCAGACCGCTTCTGGTGGATAGCTTTTGACCCTGCGCATCATATTCGCTCAGATTAAAGCTGCATTTTTCCAGCGGCACGCCATCAATCGTAACGCTTTCGCCCGTCAGCGTATCAACCCCCACATAGCGCAGGGTTTGCGCGAAATTGTTATGCGTGATGAAGTCATAATCATCGCGCCCCGAGGCCAACAAAGCGTTGAACGACGCGTTGTCTTTGGACGCGGCCTGATCGATCAAAGCGATCTCTCCGGTTTCCAGCGAATACGCCTCGATCCAGCGGGTTTCGCTATCGATGTGACTTAGGAAATAGGTGCCCTCGCCATCGGCATATGACACCCATTGATCGCCCGCATCATCCGCCGCACAGGTGTAGAAATTAGCAACCTGACAGTTGTGAAGCTGCGCAGTCATGTAAACCTCGCAGCCTTTAGGCGGGGTGAAATTGGCCGCATGCGCAGGCAGGACGGCCAGTAGCCCCCCACAGATTGCCCACAAAATTGCGCCTGCGTTCATTGTTATGTCAGCCCTTTTTGAAACGTCGTCGCGGCGCGATCACTCGGCCGCCACCGCCGCTACATTTTCGAGATAGCGCAGGATTTCATCCCCCGCTTCGCGCCCGTCGCGGATCGCCCAAACCACCAGGCTTGCGCCGCGCACGATATCGCCCACCGCATAAACGCCGGGGATCGAGGTGGCATGCGTGCCAAACTCGGCCTTAACCGTTCCCCAACGCGTTGTTTCCAACTCTTGCGCGTCCCATTGCTCGGGCAGGTTCTCGGGCTCAAATCCAAGCGCCTTGATCACCAGTTCAGCAGGCTCATCATAGATGCCACCCTCGATTTTCTCGGGGCTTTGACGACCCGAGGCATCGGGCGCGCCCAACCGCATCTGCTGCACCGAGACCGAAGCCACCGGATTGCCCGCGAAGCCCGCAGGCGCTGCGAGCCAGACGAACTCGACGCCCTCTTCCTCAGCGTTTTGCACTTCGCGCTGACTGCCGGGCATATTGGCGCGGTCGCGACGATAGAGACATTTCACCGATGTCGCGCCCTGACGGATCGCCGTGCGCACGCAGTCCATCGCGGTGTCGCCACCGCCGATGACAACCACGCGCTTGCCTTCGGCGTTCAGCGTGCCGTTATCGAACTCGGGCACCTCGTCGCCAAAGCTTTTCTTGTTCGACACCGTCAGGAAGTCGATCGCACGCACGATCCCGTCAGCATCCGCGCCTGGATCAGTCAGTTCGCGCGTCTTGTAAACACCCGCAGCGACCAGAACCGCGTCATGCTTGCCCCGGATCGCATCAAAAGAGATATCCGTGCCGACATTGCAGTTCATCACGAACTCGACGCCACCATCCTCAAGCTGCTGCACGCGCTGCATGACGATATCTTTTTCCAGCTTGAAGCCAGGGATGCCGTAGGTCAGCAAGCCGCCCGCGCGGTCATAGCGGTCATAAACCGTTACCTGCACACCGGCACGACGCAGCACATCTGCCGCCGACAACCCACCGGGACCAGCGCCGATGATGGCGACAGATTCAGCGCGGTCTTGCATCGGTTTGATCGGCTTGACCCAGCCCATATCAAAGGCGGTGTCGGTGATGTATTTTTCTACCGCGCCGATGGTGACAGTGCCGTGGCCGGATTGTTCGATCACGCAGTTGCCTTCGCACAGGCGGTCCTGTGGGCAAATACGGCCGCAGATTTCCGGGAAGGTGTTCGTGGCTTGGCTTAGCTCGTAAGCCTCTTGCAACCGGCCCTCGGCGGTCAGGCGCAGCCAGTCTGGGATGTTGTTGTGCAAGGGGCAATGCGATTGGCAATAGGGCACGCCGCATTGGCTGCACCGGCTGGCTTGCTCGGCTGCTTTTTCCGCCGCGAATTCGCGATAGATTTCGTCAAAATCATGCGAGCGCACATCGGCGTCACGCTTCTGAGGCATCTCTTTCGCCGTTTTCACGAACTTGAGCATCGGCTGCTTGGCCATGTCGGCGTCTCCCTAGGAATACTGTGGGTAAGACTTGCTACACTGCTTCGCGCATCAATAAAAGTAAGTGACGCTGACCTAAATACGAAATAATTCGAGTTGCGGAGGTCTGGTGCTGAAAATATCGCTGGCTTTAGGTCAGCAACATTTACCCAAATGCCGGATCGATGAAGAAATCAACGCACGGCCTCCGCTACAAAGGCCGATTCGCCACCCTCAGCCCAATAGCCCCGTCGCAGATAATCCTAAAAGAAGCCCGCCGAAAAGGATGCGGTAGATCGCGAACGCAGTAAAGCGGTGGGTCTGGATGAACCCCAACAGCCATTTCACCGCAATAAAGGCCGTCACCGTCGAAACAACAAAGGCGATACCCATCGACGTCCAGTTTTCAGCATGCGCGCCGCCGCCGCTGGTGAATTGTTTCAGCAATTCATAGCCGCTCGCCGCATACATCGTGGGAATGCCAACCAGAAATGCAAACTCGGTCGCCGCCCCGCGGTTCGAGGTGCCCAGCAGCATTGCCGCGAAAATCGTCGCCGCAGAGCGGGAGGTGCCGGGAAATATCCCCGCCACGATCTGCGCCAGACCAACGGCAATCGCCACGCGCCAAAGAATAGCGCTGCGGTCCTGCTGATTTTCGGCAAACCGCTCGGCGGCAATCATCCAGAAGCCGCCAATCACCAACGCCCAGGCAATCGGCTGGATCGTCGTCGGCAACTCGAACCCCAGTTTCTTCACGATCAAGCCCAGCACGGCGGTGATCAGAAACGCCACCGTCAGCTTCGCCAGATAGTCGCGGTTGTCGGGGTCACTCCAGTTGGTCAGCAGCTCAACGATCCGGCGCCAATAGATCAGAGTCACGGCCAAAATTGCGCCCGCCTGAATTACAATATTATAGGTATCCGAGCGCGCGCCGAGCCAATGTTCGGCCAGCAACAAATGCCCGGTGCTGGAAATCGGAAGGAATTCGGTGATGCCTTCGATTACGCCAAGCAGGACGTCGTTGAAATAGGTCAATCTGAGCAGCCTTTGTTAAAGGGTCGGGATGCGCAAACAGCGCCTAATCACAAAGACTTATGCAGGTTTTTCGCCGATGCCTTGATCGCATCATACTGGCCGTCGGGACGGAAGCGCCACAGGTAGTCGGGTAGGATCGCGCCCATCGCGGTAGGCGTGATGCCCAGATCGGCGAATCCCTTGGCACCCTCGGCCACGACATTATCGGCGCGCAGGTTTTTTACCTGATCGCGCGTCAGGATGCGGTTGACGATCAACCCGCCCGTGACCGTTTGCACCAGATCAAATACGCCTCCCATAAGGCCCGCCAGCCAGAACGGTAGCGAGGCAACAAGGCGGCGGCGATTGATCACGCCAAGCATTTTCTTGACCAGATCACGGAAGGTTTCGACATCGGGACCGCCCAGCTCATAGATGCCGGACGCGACATCGCCGCTTGTCGCCATCGCCGCGACCTTGGCGACGTCATCGACATAAACCGGCTGGAATTTCGTGTCGCCTCCGGCGATCGGCACAACAGGCGTAAACCGCGCCATCGCGGCAAACTTGTTAAAGAACCCGTCTTCATTGCCAAAGATGATCGACGGACGCAGAATCACCGCATTCGGATAGGCCTCAAGGACGGCAGCTTCGCCAGCGGCCTTGCTGCGGGCATAGGCGCTTTCGCTCTCGGCATCCGCGCCGATCGCGGAAATCTGCACCAGTTTCGCAACACCCTGCTCAGCCGCGATGCGTGCAACGTTCGCAGCCCCCGCCGCCTGAACCGAATCAAACTTGTTCTTGCCCTCGTTCACAAGGATGCCGACGCAATTGACCACCGCATCGGCCCCGATCATCGCGGCACGCACGCTGCTTTCGTCGCGAATGTTGCACAAAACGGGCTCAACCTGCCCCACAGCGCCGTAAGTCTTGACGAAAAGCGCCTCATTCGGGCGGCGCACGGCGACCCGGATACGCCAACCCTCTTTTGCGAGCCTGCGCGCAATATACCGCCCGACAAACCCCGAACCGCCGTAGATCGTGACCAGCTTGGACATGCGCATAGGCCTTTCCTTGCAAAGAATTGGCTTCCTGATTACCGCCTCGCCCTCACAGGAACAAGGCCAAAGGCGACGAACATGCCGGTCGTACAAGAATTCGTGCTGCGCCCCGTTGACAGCACCTGCGCCGCTCTGTAAATCGCGCTCCACGACACCTGCCCAGGTGGCGGAATTGGTAGACGCGCACGGTTCAGGTCCGTGTGCCGCAAGGCGTGGAGGTTCGAGTCCTCTCCTGGGCACCAAAATTAGTCACAAAAACCCAGAGAAACTTGGTTTCTCCGGGTTTTTTGTTTTTGGGCGGGCCGCAAAACGGAGCTGCGGCGAACACGTCAAGGTTTCCGGTCTCGAGCGTCTAGCAACAGTAGTCCTCAGGCGTGGTGGTTGGCCCATTTAAATTGAGCTTCGCAAAGCACGTTCGCGATTGTGACAATCTTTCTAGTTACGGCTGTAATAACGACTTTGTCGGGGTTCCCTGCGGCGCGAAAACGGTCAGTGACAATTCTTGGCTCCTCCGGGTCAGCTTTGAATGACTTTCAAAAACGACATGGGCCATTCGACTGTGCGCCTATCCCAAGGGGCAGTAGCAATTGAACGAGGTCTTTATGCAGTCCTCAGCACGGATGTCGGACATCGTGATAGCGACCAGATACACATTTTCCCCCTAACCGATCTAGGCATGCGCGGCCAGTCAAACCAATTGACTCGCGGTTATCTCAGAACGAGGATGAAGCTGACTGGTAGCGCCGTTCTAGGCAACGAGTCGCCTTTCGAGGTCGCAGTCTTTCGACACTCATGCTTGCTGCGAACGCTGTTGCCAATTGATTCCGCTCAACCAGGCGCTGGTCGCGACCTGACCGGCACCTATCCCAGATAGGAGACACCCGTGGCAAAAGATCAAACTGAAAACGGCCCCCGCACAGCGCAGCGCAGTCTTGTCGTACAGGAATTTACAAACGGCATTCTGGACCCATCGCAGCCAATGCTTGGACCAGTTGAAGACGGCGGCACGATCATCGCCAATACCGCACCGGGATGCTGGGGACCAATGATCACTCCGCGTCTTCGCGGCGGACACGAAGTCACAAGACCTGTCTACGTGAATGGCGCAGAGCCAGGCGATGCGCTGGCGATCCGGATTCGCGACATCACCGTGACCGCGATCGCCACTGCCTCGGGTCACGATTCCTCACCCGAAGGGTTCTGTCTTGGCGATCCCTATGTGGCGGCTCGCTGCCCGCATTGCGACACGCTCTGGCCTGAAACCCATGTCGAAGGTATCGGACCAGACGCAGTGCGCTGCGACAAGTGCGGCAATCCCGTCAAGCCGTTTGAGGTGGTTCACGGATACACCGTTGTTTTCGACGAGACCCGCAGTGTTGGGGTAACCATGCCCAAGAAGGCGGCCGAAAAGATTGCGCATAACGCCGAACATTATGCAGCGCTGCCCGATCATTCGGTTCAGCACCCCATCCTCGTCTATGCGCCCTCTGACATGCCCGCAGTGATGGTCCGGATGCGACCGTTTCTTGGGCAACTTGGCACGACCCCGTCGATGCCATTGCCAGACTCGCACAATGCGGGTGATTTTGGCTCGGCCTTGATTGGCGCCCCGCACCAATACGCGGTGACGGCTGAGCAGTTGGATGAGCATCGCACAGATGGTCACATGGATATCGATGCAGTTCGCGAAGGCGCAATTCTACTGACTCCGGTCAAGGTGCCGGGGGCGGGCGTTTATATCGGTGACATGCATGCCGGACAGGGCGATGGTGAGATCGCGGGGCACACGATGGATGTGGCTGGCAGCGTCACATTGCAGGTCGAGGTGATCAAGGGCCGCACCCTTGCCGGTCCGGTGCTGTTTCCCCGGCTTGACGATCTGCCGCCCATGGCCCGACCCTTCAGCGCCGATGAAAAGGCGAAAGCCATCGCACTGGCGCGGGAATGGGACATCGACCAGTTGGAGGAAACGGCTCCGATCTCGGTTATCGGCACTGGCCCGACACTAAATCAGGCGATCGAGAACGGTCTAGGTCGAGCTGCCGACCTGCTTGGCATGACGGTGCCCGAGGTGCGAAACCGCGCCACCATCAACGGGGCTATCGAAATCGGTCGTGCGCCGGGCGTCATTCAGGTGACGTTCCTCGCGCCGCTGTCTGCATTGGACGCTGCCGGCATCGGGAAATTCGCGCGCGAGCAATACGCGTTGTAACTGGAAAGAAGTGACGCGGCGGCAGCCTGCATTGACCTATATCAAAGCGGACTGCCGGATGCCGGTTAGCGTTAACGGGTTCGTGCGCTTGCACGAAAGCTACTGATCGGAGGACTCACATGAAACCGACGAAAGAGCAATCACTATGGATGTATGAAACCATGGTGGTCAGCCGCCGCTTCGAAGAAGCGATCGAGAAGGTTTATCTCGAAGGCAAGACCCCTGCGTTCAACATGGCCAACGGTCCGATACCGGGCGAGATGCACCTGTCGAACGGGCAAGAACCGGTAGCCGTCGGCGTTTGTGCGCATCTGGAAGCTGGTGACTCTGTAACAGCAACCCACCGCCCGCACCATCAGGCGATTGCCAAGGGGGTGGATCTTAAAAGGATGGCCGCCGAGATATTTGGCAAATCCACCGGATTGTCTGGTGGGCGGGGTGGCCACATGCACCTGTTCGATCCGGCGGTGAATTTCGCCTGTTCGGGCATCATCGCTGAAAGCTGTGGTCCAGCGTGCGGCGCTGCGCTGTCACGCAAGCTGCAGAAAAAGCCGGGGATTGCGGTCGCCTTTCTGGGCGAGGGTGCGGCCAACCAAGGCGCATTTCACGAGGCTCTCAATCTCGCTGGGGTCTGGAAGCTTCCAGTAGTCTTCGTGATCGAGGATAATTCCTGGGGCATTTCGGTTCCCAAATCCGAGGCGACAGCCGTGGCACGCAATGATGTGCGCGCGGCGGGCTACGGTATGCCCGGTCATTACATCCCCGGCAACGATCCCTATTCGATCTTTGACATCGCAGGTCAGGCAATCGCGCGCGCCCGCGACGGCAAGGGTCCGACGCTGATCGAAATCGAAACCTATCGGTTGGCAGGGCATTTCATGGGAGATGCGGAGCAGTATCGCCCAAAAGGGGAGAAGGAAGCGCTGTTTGCCAAGGATCCGATCCCCAAAATGCGCGAACGCCTAATCGCTGAGGGCCATGCCAACGAGAGCCTGGACAAGCTTGAAGAGCGCGCCGAGGCCCGCGTGGCCGAAGCGATCACCTTTGCCCGCAACAGCGAGTATGCGCCGGAAACCGATGCGTTGACCGCCGTTTTTGTCTGATTTTCCGACCTCCACAAATCTGTGGCATGAAAGGATTTGACCCATGCTTGACCAGCCAACAAACGAACGCCGTCTGACCATCGCGCGCGCGATGGCCGAGGCGATGCAGCAAGAGATGCAACGTGACCCAACTGTCTTTGTGATGGGCGAGGATATCGGCAGCTTCGGCGGCATCTTCGGCAATACCCGCGGCCTGTTCGAGGAATTCGGCAAGGAGCGCGTGCGCGACACCCCGATTTCCGAAACCGGCTTTATCAGCGCCGCCGTGGGCGCGGCGATGGACGGGATGCGGCCTGTCGTCGAACTGATGTTCGTCGACTTCTTCGGCGTCTGTTTTGACGCGATCTACAATCAGATGGCCAAAAATACCTATTTCTCGGGCGGGAATGCCTCCGTTCCGATGGTGCTGATGACCTCGACCGGTGGCGGCTATTCGGATGCGGGGCAGCATTCGCAATGTCTCTACGGCACCTTTGCGCATCTGCCGGGAATGAAGGTCATATCGCCCTCGAATGCCTATGACGCCAAAGGGCTGATGACCGCTGCGATCCGCGACGACAACCCCGTGATCTATATGTTTCACAAGGGGTTGCAGGGGATGGGTTGGTTGAGCACCGAACCCGGCGCTACCGTCAACACACCCGAAAGCGATTATATTGTCGAGATCGGCAAGGCGAAGGTCGTGCGCGAGGGCACCGATGTGACGCTGGTCGGCCTTGCAATGGGGGTCCATAACGCGCTGAAGGCCGCTGACAGGCTGGCAGAGGAAGGTGTGAGCGCCGAGGTGATTGACCTCGTGTCGCTGGTTCCGCTTGATCGTGAGACGGTGATCAATTCGGTCGCTAAGACCGGGCGTCTTATTGTGATCGACGAAGATTACCACAGCTATGGCGTATCAGGCGAGATCATAGCCACCGTGACCGAGCATGACATCTCAAAGCTCAAGGCGTCCCCGGCACGCGTTACATATCCGGATGTGCCGATCCCCTATGCCAGACATATGGAGCAGCTCTGCCTGCCCAATCCCGACAAGATCATCGCCGCGTATCGCAAGATGTAATTCGTGGTCATCACATAAAGGAGTGGCCGCATGGCGACCGAGGTGAAGGTGCCACAGGATTTGTGGCAGGACGACAGTATGGAAGCCGTTATTACAAACTGGCTGGCAAGCGACGGAGCGACCGTGCGAAAGGGGGCGTTGATCGCTGAGATCATGGTCGAGAAATCGCAGTTTGAAGTGACTGCGCCCGCCGATGGCGTCCTGACGATCACGAAACAGGCCAATGACATTGTGCGCAAGGGAGACGTGATCGGGACGATCGCGTGACCATGACAGCGGTGGATAGTCCGGTGCGAGAATTGGTGCTTGCCGACGCACTGGAATGGGAGGCTGCACGTTTGGCAAACATCGCCGCAGGGCGTTGCTGCGCCGCTGCTCTGCTTTGGTCCTGCGAACGCGCGCTGGTTGCGCCCGCAAGCCTCAGCCGACAACCCGGATTTAAGCGCGCATGTTCACGCGCCAATGACGCAGGCTGGCCGGTTCATCTGCGCGCCACAGGCGGCGATCTGGTGCCGCAGGGCCCTGACATTGTGAACTTATCGCTGTTGTTCCGCGCCCCTCCGGGCGCAGCTTTCGGGCTTGAGGATGCCTATAGGCAACTAACCTCTCCGATTTGCGAGGCTCTTTCTGATGCAGGTATAAGCGCGAGTTATGGGGCCGTGCCGGGGGCCTTTTGTGACGGACGATTCAACATCACGATAGCAGGGCGAAAGTTCGCGGGAACTGCACAGCGCTGGCGCCCGATGCCGGATGGAAATGCAGTTCAGAGTCATGCCCTGATGCTCATGCGCTCTTTAGATGGGAACTCGGTCGCGACGCTGAACCGATTCTATCATGATTGCGGCATAAACCGCGCTATTGATGCCGGTGCACATGTCGGATTGCACGACCTGTTTCCGAAGGACATAGCCAAGCTGGCACAGCACCGATTCCTGCGCATGATCGCTGTCCGGGCGCGAGCATCGTTGGCGCGCGCCCCTACTGCGAAGAGAAGGATTTTATCGCGAAGTGTTAGGTAGAAAGGGACTGTTGCGTTAGCCGAGCGGAGCGTGACTGTCGACGCCTCACCCATCCACCGCTGGATAGGTAGGTTTGGCCCTAGTTGCGTAGGCGTGCCTATGGCGCACATCGCTCCTAGCGCGGGCCGCAATGGTCTATCGAGCGCGAGCACCTTGAACCGTCGCCTCAAGATCGATCATGTTGCCCATAAGCCGCGATTGCGATCCATGCGCGGCTTTCTCACACTCGCCGGAGCCAAGGCTCCGCTTATAGCCATCGGAACCTTCTGCACCATCCATAAAGGACAGTTCGAAAATTGCGAAACCGGGGTGATCAACGAGATCGACTTCGTTGCCAGACCGTTCTCGGACACGGCATGACCGGATAGCACTATCAGCCTTAGCTGCGGGTTATTGGCGTTAATGCAACGGACGCTTGGCGGATGATAAAACTTGTCGCCCCCTGACCAACCGTCAACCCGGAATACAGACAGGAAAGCGCAGCCTCGGGATGACTGCGAACTGGATACTGATGCAGTGTCGCGTCTCGATCAACGCGGCGTGGGTGAGGTGGTACATAATTTTGGCCCGCTGATTGCGCGCGAGAGCGAACCGGCCATGCGCATAAACATGCGCAGACCGTAATCGGTAGAAGTGGCAAGACGCATTGTTGCTGTTCGATGCTGTCGTATGGGTATTTACAATACCCATTAGTAGGCGTAGTTGCGATTGAAAATGGAGAAGGCCCGAATTCCATGGCCATTGTCAGCGCATCACCGCAGATCGCCTCTACCCGGGCAGCCATGACGGCTGCCATCATGGCAGGAACAGGTCTGAACGAAGATTTGCTGCGCAACCACATGCTCCGATTCTATGACAAGGTTTGCCGCGCCCCGGTGCTCGGCCCGATCCTCACCGCGCGAGACCTGCACTCTACGGGTTCAACGCATGTCACCCTTTCACCGGTTCGAGATCGGGCGATGAGCGCAACTGGACAATTCGCCTCGCGGCCCCGCAGGGCCGCGAGATCGATCCGCAACCCCAATTTCCTGCCGGTCAGCCCGATCGTGACCTGCCCCGGTACGGCTGTAGAATGGGACTCACTATCATGAGCATGACTTCCGATACCCATCCCCATGCACCCAAACGCAAGGCAGTCCTATCGCGACTTGCCTGCGGGCTTGCGCAGCCGATCCTAACCCGAGTCGTCCGGCGCATCGCGTCTCGGCATCCGACACTTTTCGCGCGGCTGGGTGCGCATCAAACAACTGATTTTCTGATCGATCCGCTAGAGCTTCCTTTTGCGCTCCACCTGCGCCCCGACCCGCAGGCGCTGGTGTTGCGCGCTGTCCCGCGCCATGCCGCACCAAGCGCGGGCGCAGTGATCCGGGGGAAGTTCATGCTGCTGCTGGAGTTGCTTGACTCGGAAGAAGATGGCGATGCTGCATTCTTTTCCCGCGACCTCGAAGTTTCGGGGGATACCGAGGCCGTAGTGCGACTGCGCAACGCGCTGGATGATATCGACGGCTCGATTGCCGAAGAAGCGGCCGAAATGTTCGGGGCGCCCGGTCGCGCGATACTGGCCCGGCTGCGGCGCGCCTATCCAAACGATGCGAAAGGAAATGACCCGAGATGAGCCTCGCTGAATTGATTTGCCCTGCCGGGACACCAGCCGCGCTGCGCACCGCCGTCGATGCGGGCGCTGACGCCGTGTATTGCGGCTTTCAGGATGCCACCAATGCGCGGAACTTTCCCGGGCTGAACTTTACCCCGGAAGAGCTGGGCGATTCCGTCGCCTATGCCCACGCCAAGGGCACCAAGGTTTTGCTGGCCCTCAATACCTATCCGCCTGCGGGCAAGGTCGACCTTTGGCGACAGGCAGCCGATACCGGGGCGCGGCTTGGTGTCGATGCCTTCATCGTCGCCGATATGGGTGTGGCCGACTACATCGCGCGCACGCATCCCGCTATCCGTCTGCACCTGTCCGTGCAGGCCGCAGCCTCAAGCCCCGAGGCGATCCGCTACTACTGCGAGAACTTCGGGGTTAAGCGCGTTGTCCTACCACGCATCCTGACGATCCCCGAGATCCGCGAGATCCGCAAGGAAATCCCCTGCGAGATTGAGACCTTCATTTTCGGCAATCACGGACTGATGGTCGAAGGTCGGTGTAGCCTGACAAATTATCTTACGGGGCAGTCCACAAATATGGACGGGGTCTGTTCCCCGGCCTCGGACGTGGAATATGCCCGCCACGAGGATGGCTCAATGTCTTCGAAACTCGCGGGCTTCACCATCGATTGCTTCGGCGCTGATGAGAAGGCTGGATATCCCACGATCTGCAAGGGCCGCTACACCGCGCCGCACCGTTCCGAGGGTTACTATGCTTTCGAGGAACCGATCAGCCTCAACCTTTCGCGGCTCTTGCCCGAACTTATCGACGCGGGCGTTCATGCCTTCAAGATCGAGGGGCGGCAACGCTCAAAGAGCTACGTGCGCGGCGTAGTAACGGCGTTCCGCAAGGCCGTGGATGACATTCGTGCGGGACGGCCGGCGAACATGGCCGATCTGGTTGCGCTGACCGAAGGGCAGAAACAAACCCAGGGCGCGTTCGAAACAAAAAAATGGCGGTGAGAGAGATGACAAAACTGACCCTTGGCCCGATCGCCTATCATTGGTCCGCAGAGACGCGCCGCGACTTCTATGCCCGGATCGCCGACGAAGCCCCGGTAGATGAGGTCTACCTAGGAGAGGTAATCTGCTCCAAACGGGCCCCCTTCCACGAAGCCGATCTGCCGGCCACGATCGAGCGCCTGCAACGCGCGGGCAAGACGGTGATCCTCTCCACCCTGGCCGAGGTCATGCTGAAGCGCGAGCGCAAGGCCACCGACGATCTGGTCGAGATGGACGGCCCTGAGATCGAGATCAACAATGCCGCTGGCCTATATGCGCGGGGCAAGCGCTCGCATCGCGTCGGCGCGTTCATGAATGTCTATAACGAGGCCACGATCGCCTGGATGGCTGGGCAGGGGGCGACCCATGTCTGCCTGCCCAGCGAGATGCCCGCCCCGGCTATTGCCGTTGCAGCGCAGGCAGCGCGCGATCTTGAATTGGGCGTCGAGGTGCAGGTCTTTGGCAGGGCATCGCTTGCGGTGTCGGCGCGTTGCTACCACGCCCGTGCCCATGGCCGTACCAAAGACAATTGCCAGTTCGTCTGCGAGAATGACGCGGACGGGATGCCGCTGCGCACCACGGATGACCGGCCAATCCTGAGGGTGAACGGCATCCAGACCCAGTCCGAAAGCTATGTCGATCTGCTGCCCGAAACCGCGCGGCTGGTGGCTGACGGTGTCACCCATCTTCGGCTGATGCCGCAGGCGGTGGACATGGTGGCGGTGGCTTGTGCCTTCCGTGGCGCGTTGGACGAAACTATTGCCCTGGAAGAGGCGGAAGCATCGCTTTGCGAGCTTTGCGGGACGACTCGCTTCAGCAACGGCTTCTATCATGGGCAGGCCGGCTATCGGCGCATCGCCATGGCCTCTCAGGCCTGAGCGCACGCAGGAGAGCAGTCCGGTCCATTTCAGCGCCGCCCGAGAGAGTCGGCGCGTGTGCCATTTACCGGCAACGCGGATGCATCGCGCATCGACATGCAAATGCGGCCGCGTTCAGATGAGCGCTTCCAGCCGCGTCTCGGGGAACCTGCGAAGCGTGTCCATGATCGTCGACCGGTCGGGCATCAAGCAAGCCGCCGTCGAGAGCGCGTCTGCCAGCGCCGCAGACTTGTCGCTTATGCTGATTTGATGCCAGATGGCGCGCACGGGTTGGCCGGTTCGTGGATCTAGGATGTGTCCGGCAAGCCCCGCTTTATCGAACACCATGCCAAGAGGGGCTGATGTTGCAAGGGCCCGATTGGAAAGTTCGCGTTGCCCCACATCTTTTATGGTGACGGGCCAGCCACCACCGCCAGGCCGACCGCCAAGCGCGCGGATCTCGCCGGTATTGACCAGGATGTTGCTGAGCCCCGCCTCGCCCAGAAGTGCGGTGATCCGATCGGCGATGTAGCCTTGAGCAACGCCGTTCAAGGTTAGCGCCATCCCGGGGGCGAGCGCGATCCGAGTACTGTCGAACTGCACACGCGACCAGCCGGTCCGGGCCAACGCCGCGTCGATCTGCACCGCGTCAGGTGCCGCCCCTGCCACGTAGGAGTCGGCATGAAGCGTCCAGAGCGGCTGCACGGTGGGATCGAAGCGCCCAGCGGTGGCGTGATGAATGCTGGCGCAAAGCGAGAGACATTCGAGAAGTTCGAACGGTGGATCGTCGAGCTGGCCCATAGCGTTGAGCCGCGACAGCGCCGAGTCCGGCTGATAGAGGCTGAATATAGCCTCAAGTCGCGCGATCTCGATACGGGCGCTTTCGGTTATCGCCTCGGCATCGGGATGGGCCAGGATGATCTCTGCTCCGGCCCCGAGCGCCACGCCATGCCAGCGGTAGAGGGTGGGTGCGGCCTGGCTGGGCAGGCCAGCAAGCGCGACACAACCGGCGCTTATCGACAGAAACCTACGGCGGGTAAATAGGGTCATCTCAGTCTCCGATTTCTCTGGAAAGCGCACGAAGTCTTTTTTGATAGTTCAACTCGTCGCTATCTGCCGTGTCGGGCGCGATTTCGACCGGTGTTAGAACATCAGCATCCGGGATTTCGTCCAACTGCATCACGGTGCCGCCATAGCGTGTGGCAAATTTCTCCGCCTCGGTGGTACTTGTGAACGGAATAAATTCGGGCGCGCCCATGCCGCCTGTCCGGGTTGAGCCGAGAACGTAGAACGCATCGGCCGCGTTGATCCAGTTGTCTGCGCCGGGGGCGTCCCAGCTAGGGGCCGAGCCCATATCGCTGACATAGATTACGCGGATCGTATCGCTCTGCTCGGGAAGCCGCTGATAGGCGATCGCATCACGGATCTGCGAGAAAAATAGCGGTTGTGGCATTCCGGCGAGATAAACTTGCGCCTTCGGGCCGACATGTTCCAGCAGGTTCATCTGGCAATAGTGACCAACTGCTGCAGCGGTCATGGTTGTCGGGGATGGCAGGTCTGCGGCTTCATCTCGGCAGGCCACCAACGCGATCAGGGCAACGGCGAGGAGGGTGGATTTCATGGAACGACCCTCTTGATTGCGACTAACGCCAATGCGAGTGCGGCGAAGGGCCACAGGACGAGCGACAGGAGAGGCTGCCAAGCCGGTATCGTCTGGGCGGCGCCAGACAGGCCCGAAGCCGCAGCCGTGGCCTCTGATACGGACAGGTTGTACAGGCGGAACGCATCTGCCGGGTTGGCGGTCAATAGCCAAGGAAAGACTCTGGTCGTCAGCGTGCCGCCATCATCGGCGACAATCACCGCGAGCAAGCCGAGATCATATAGAACGACTGCCGTCAGCCACAGCGCGATGGCAAGCCCCGCCGCGCTGGCCGGGCGTCGCGACAGCGCCGACAGGGTATATCCTGCTGCGAGAAACGTCGCGCCAAGCAGGACCGATGTCCAAATCAACCGCCAGAGCGCCGGCAAGCCCTGAACCGAGCTCGGATCGGCAGCGGCCGTCACCACAGCGGCAGAACCATAGCCAAGGGTAACAGCCAGTGCGATGATCCCGAGATGCGCCACAAGCTTGCCGAGGATCAGCTCGAAGCGGGACAGCGGATAGGTCAGCAGCAAGGGCAGCGTGCCACGTTCGGTCTCGCCCGCGACGGCATCGAAGGCCATCAACAACGCCACCAGCGGCACTAGGTAGACTGCGAGCGAAGTGAGGCTGGCCACCGTCACCGACAATCGATCGGCGCCGAGCGCCCCTGTCGGGGCGCTTCCCGCGGCGGCGAGGACGACCGAGAATGTGACCATTATCGCAATCGAAATCGCAACCCAACGGTTGCGCAATGCGATGCGAAATTCGATCACGGCAGTGGCAAGAAGGCGCATCACAGCACCGCCCCCCGGCTGAAATGGCTGTAGATGTCTTCAAGGCTCGGCGGTATCACATCGAGATCTGCGACGTGATCGCTAAGCTCCGTGATCCGCGCCAGCAGAGCCAGCTTGGCCTCTTGCGCACATTCCAGATGCAGCTGCCCCCCTAGCTCCAGCGTGGCATCCGGCAGGGCTTGGGCAAGGACGGGCAGAGCCCCCTCTCGCGGGGTAACGACAAGCGCGACTGGCAGCGCCGCCTGCTTTCGCAGCTCTGCCAGCGACCCGGTGGCAGCGACGACGCCGTTCGACAGGATGATGATGCGGTCGGTACGCGCCTCGACTTCGGTCAGGGCGTGGCTGGATAGCAGAATCGCTGTGCCACGCCGCGCCAAGTCGTCGAGAAGTGTGTAAAAATCACGTCGCGAGATCGGATCCAGACCGCTCGTCGGCTCATCCAGAACCATCAGCTCAGGGGCACCGATCAATGCCTGCGCCAAGCCGACGCGCTGCCGCATTCCCTTCGAATATGTGCCGATCCGGCGGCGTGCGGCATCGCCCATACCTACGCGATCAAGTAAGGACGGCGCCAGCGCTGGCGTCTCGCCGCGCAGCCTAAGATAGTAGCGGATCTGCTCCAACCCTGTCAGGGCTGGGTGGAAGGCGACATTTTCGGGCAGATAGGCCACAGCGCGACGCGCCCGAGCGGTTCCCGGTGCAGCGCCTGCGACGCTTACCTCTCCCCCGTCGCGCGACATTAGGCCAAGCACGATCTTCATCAGGGTTGATTTGCCCGCGCCATTATGACCCAGCAGCGCGACACGCTCTCCTGCGGCCACCTCCAGCGAGACATCCGAAAGCGCGGTCACGCCGTTAAAACCCTTGGTGATATGCGAAAGGGATAGCGTCTGCGTCATCTGTCACTCTCTCGCCCCAGCGGGCACCGTCATGGTTTCGAGCCGCTCGATGGCATCGGGAACCGGAATTGCGATTGGGGTGGTGCTTGGAAAGCTGTCCACGACCCCGCCGGGAAGCGTCGCGGGAAAGCTAGTCTGAGACCAGCGGACAAGCTGGACGGCGGGTGAGCCCAGCAGCAGCGATGCGGCAGGCTGAGACCACAGGATATGGTCCATCAGATCGTTGGGGCGAAAGGGACCGTCGGCGACACCATCGCCATCCAGATCGAATGTGGGATGATCCGACCAATAGTTGCCACGGCCCTCGAAACTCCATTCCACGTCTTTCGTGCCGACATATTTGACCTGCGTACGGTTGCCGATAAACGCGTTGCCAGACAACACGTTGCGTTCTGATCCGGCGGTAAAGTGGATGCCGATATCACACCCCTCGAAACGGTTGCCGACAATCACGTTGCGATGGGCGTTGTAGATGAATGTGCATTTCTGCGCGCCACGCACTAGATTGCCGCGGATATCGGCGTCGTTGACATAGTTTAGCATGATCCCGTGATCGCGGTCCTGCAGTGACAGGTTGCCCACAACCTTGATGCGGCTCGAGAACATTAGCGCATAGCCAAGATGGCTCCCGATCGAGATGTTGCCGGAGACCTCGGAATCGTTCGCATACATGTAATGGATGGCAAAACGGAGATCGCGGAAGACGTTGTCGCGAAAGATGTTCTTGCGCGAGGTGTTGACGAATATGCCGTCACGGCCAAGCCGGATCGAATTGCCCTCGATGACGGTGCCCGGTGCGTTCCAGACATAAAAGCCGTTGCCGCGTGCGTTCATGCGGTGATCGTCACGCCCGACAATTTTATTGCCACGCGCAAGGGTATCTTTCGCGCCATGAATATCAACGCCGTAGAGATTGCCGAGGATGCGGTTGTCTTCGATCACGGCTCCGGTCGCGGGCTTGATTAACCGGATACCGGAATCGATAGTGTCATGCGATGAGCCGGACCCGACAATTTCGAGGCCCCTAACGGTTATATTGGGGCCGGACAGGGTGATCACGCTGCCCTTACCATGGGCGTCGATCACCGCTACCCCGCCGCCGTCAAGCGTGAGTGCACGATCCAGAACCACCGGGCCATCGTAACGGCCCGGCGCAAGGATAAGTTCATCGCCGACGTCTGCATTGGAGATGGCCTGCACCAGCGCCCCCGGTCCCGGTGTGACTTGAATCGTCCCCGCCCCGACCTGCAAGGCCGAGACTATGAGAATGAAAACAAGTGACCCGAGGCGTGGCATGGTTCAGACGCCAGCCGGTTCGACCAGCATCCGGCCGCGCATCTCCATGTGAAGCGCATGGCAGAACCATTGGCAGTAGTACCAGTGAACGCCGGGCCGGTCGGCCGTGAACGTGACGGAGGCGGTGGCCTGCGGGCCAATCTCCATCGCGACTCCGTAATTGTTCAGCGTGAAGCCGTGCGTCAGATCATCGACATCATCGATATTGGTAACATAGATCGTCACCTCGTCGCCTTGTCGCACCGTGAACTTCTCTAGACTGAAAACTGGCGCCATCGAATACATGTAGACCCGCACCTTGTTGCCATCGCGGATTACCTCTTCGCTACCTTCCTCTAGGTCGACCCCGTCGGCTTCTGCCTGCTTGCGCGCGTCTTCCCACATCGGGTCGTCACGGTTCCAGACGCTCAATGGGTTGACGATATCGCGCCGGACCAAAACCACGTCATGGGGCTCGGCAAAGGCTGGGCCATCGTGGACCACTTTCATGTCATCGGTGGCGATGTCGATAAGCTGTTCGTTCTCAGGCTACAGCGGGCCGACGTTGATGAATCGATCCTTCGAGAACTTGTTCAGCGAAAGCAACCACTTGCCATCGGCCTCCTTGGTCTCGCCCATTGTAGTGTGGTTGTGACCGGGCTGATAGTGCACATCGACCTTCGAGATGATCGGATCGACCTCGTCCCCCGCATGGGCCTTGATCGCCGTTTCGATGTTCCACTTGACCACCTGGCTGTCGATGAAGAGCGTAGTATACGCCATGCCGTTGCCGTCAAAGGCAGTATGAAGCGGACCGAGACCAAGCTCCGGCTCTGCGACCACGGCCGAACGCGGGTCGGCATCGGTATCGAATAGGGCGTCAAGTTTGCGCACGTCAATCACTGAACAGGTCGGCGACAGCTTGCCGTTTATAATGACATATTTGCCATCCGGCGCGGTGTTGCAGCCATGCGGGCTGTTGGGGATCGGAATGTAGCGGGTATACTTCTTGTTCTGTCCCTTGCGCCCGTCGATCACCGGAACGCCATTCAGCATCTCAACGTCGCCGCTTGCGACACCTTTCTCGATCTCCTTGATGTTGAAGACCACGACATGGTCCATTTCGTTTTCGGTCATCTCGGCGAGGTTCATCCCCATTTCCGAATTATACGAGGTCGAGAACGCGTATTTTCCCTGATAGTCGCAATCGCAGTTGTCGAGGTTTCCCGACACCATCACCTGCCAAGCGACCGTCATCTCGTCCCCGTCGATAGCAGTGAAGAAGTTCACGTATTTATCCGGCTCATCCAAGATTTTGCCATCGTTGACCATCGGCGTCTCATCTTCGCCATTGGCGAACACATAGCCGGTGCGCGGGAATTTCTGTGGGCGCAGACCGTGGATCGCATGGGCGTTGGGGATTTCAATGATCCGGTCGCATTTCATCACGTCGCAGCGCACGCGCGCGACGCGGGTGTTCGCCTTGTCATTCATGAACACATAGCGCCCATCATAGGTGCCATCGGTGAATGACATATGCGGATGATGCAGGTCGCCGTTGTCATAGGTCACTCTGCCGCGCTTGGCGAGAAACTCCTTCGTCTCGGGCAATAGGCCTTCGGTCAGAATCTTGAGGGACTCATTGGTCATTCCCCAGCCGGTGGCCGAGCATCGGTTGAAGACTGGAACGCGAATCAATTCCCGCATCGACGGGAAACCCAGAATGCGCATCTCGCCAGCCTGACCCGAAGACCAGAAGCCATAATACTCGTCCAACTCACCCGGAGCGAGCTCGAATTTCGACTCTTGCGCGCTTGCCGAAGTCGCGCCGAGCGCCGTCGCAAGTCCGGCCGCGCCGCCCATGAGTGCCATTCGCGATCCAGCCGCGCCGCCCAACAGTGCCGCACCGCTTGCCGTCGCGCCGATAAGACTACGGCGGCTCAGACCCTTCTTTTCGGTATCGTTAGCCATGATTGCTATCCTCTTAGATTGGATGGGTTCTCGGTCGTGGGTTTGTTCTTGATGAAGCGATCCAAGCTCGCCGTGCTTTCAGCACCGACCGCGCGCCTTTTCAGTTTCCGGATAACGACCGGGCATTTGGTGTCGGACTGATACAGAACTTGGCAATGCATACAGTTTACGCATTCGTTCGGGTTGATCTCGCCGGTGGGATGAATTGCTTGAACGGGGCATTCGATGGCGCAGGTCTGGCAGGGATTCCCGCATTCCTGATACCGCTTGAGCCAGTCAAACATTCGGATGCGCGCCGGAATCGCGAGCGCGGCGCCCAAGGGGCAGAGATATCGGCAATAGAACCGCTCGACGAACAGACCTGCGACCAACACGGCCAGCGCGTAAGCGACGAATGGCCAGGCGCGGATGAACTTGAGCACGATTGCCGTCTTGAATGGCTCGACCTCGGCCAGATGCTCGGCCTGATCGATTGATGCCAGAGAGGCTCCGAATAGACCCAAAAATATTATGTATTTAATCGGCCAAAGACGTTCATGCAGGCCCCACGGCAATGTCCATTGTGGGACATGCAAGGCGCGTGCGATGCGGTTGGTGAGCTCCTGAAGCGCACCGAACGGGCACAGCCATCCACAATAAGCACCGCGCCCCCAGAAAATCATCGCGGCCGCGACAGAGAACCACAAGATGAAGGTCAGCGGATCGAGCAGGAACGCCTGCCAGCTGAAGCCTGTGACCAGCGTGCCCGCCAATGCCAAAATGTTCACAACCGAAAGCTGGGCGTTGGCATACCAGCCCAGAAAGACCAGCGTGACCGTCAGGAACGACATCCGGAACCAGAACGTGAACCGCTCGGAGCGGGTTACGAAAGTCTGGAAGAAGAACGCCCCGGTAAGCACCAGAAGCATGATGGCCAGCCCGACGATCTCGGGGGTCTTGTCGCGCCAGATGCGTTGCCAAAGGGCTGCTTGGGCGGCCTGCTCGCTTGCGCTTGCAGCCGTGCTCGCTGGAGCGGGGCCGGGCGCGGGCGCCATGATCTTCAGAAAGCGCTCGGGCAGTTGATACGCGAGGTCAAAGGTCGTGAAAACCTTCTCGATCGCTCCGACAGGGCGTTGGACCAGGAGCTGCAACCGGAACGGCTTGGCCGGATCGAAACCGGAATCGGCGGGGATTCGAAACAAATCTACCTCGGGGAACTCCGGGGCACCATCAATGGCAAAGCGGCCCAAGCGACGGTGATCGCGGTCGTGGAAGCGCACCGAAATATCGCCTTGGTCCAACACGATGCGGTCAAAAATGCCGCCGCGAACATAGCCCGACCCCTTGAATGAATAGATCCCGCGCCCGGCGATCACGATCGCGCTGTCGCCCTCCTTCAGCCACGATTCGAGATTGCGGTATTCCGCGTCGCCCAGCAGCGACCGGCCGATGCCGGGAACACTGACCAACGCCGTCCGCATGTCGATGAAAGTTGCGTCGGCGGGCGCCGTCTCGGGACGAGCGGCCGCGCGTTTATCCTCAAGCGTCGCAAAGGCCGTGTTGATCTGTTCCACGTCCAGCGACAATTTGCGGATCGTGCCGTCGCCCTCCAACGTCGCCCAATCACCCGTCACTTGCACCTCGGGATCGATCTCGGGTTGCGGCCCGACGGCGGCAATCGGGGCCGTCAGCCCGCCCAAGCCAAGCCCGCGCGCTACCATGAGCCCGGCGCGCACGATAGAATCGTCGATCACCATCACGGTGACCGTCGCGCCGGAAATAATGTTCAACTTATGCGCCTCGCCGCTCGCCTTGGCTTCGGCTGCAAGATCAAGCCCGACATAGCCAGCAACCATAGCTTGCATCTTTGAATCGGGAATGCCGATTAGCACGATCGGTTCGGAATGCTTGAGAAGCTTCACACCGATCACCTGCGCCTCGGCATTAACGGCAACCATCGTGTGAATCGGCTTCCCAGAGTAGCCCGTGGTGCCGACGAAATCAGAGGTGACAAAGGCCCAGCCGAGGATTTCGTCGCCCTTCAGAACCGATGCCACAGGGAGGTCAGGGCGAATTTCGCCATAGCCATCCGCACCCGCGACCAGATCAGCAGCGGGCATCTTTTCGAGATACCCCGCAAGGACCGGTGTCTGCGCCTGCGCCGAAGCAGCAAGGAACCCAACCGCCACCAAAATAGCGACACGGAGTAAAGTGAGTAAGCTACCGCTGATCATGAACTCATCTCTCCACGGATTGCGACAGATTGTCGCAGCCTCGCACTTGTTACGAAGCACTTCAATGCTTGTCTGACATCAAGCAAACTGGGACTTCAGACCGGTTTGAGCTTTGGAAGCTCTGGTCCGTCTATATGTTTGATTATGCCGCTTGTTTTTGATGTCATAAGCGGCGGTGATGGATCGTCTGTTTTTTTGGTTTCCCCGCGTTCTCGCAGAATGGCTTTGTTACGGCCGCAGTAGACGTCAGCTGGTGTGACGTTGTTCAGGCTTTCGTGGTGGCGCTGGTTGTTTTGGTATTCGACGAAAAACCCGTCCGTCATCGGCCGTTTCGATCGCCGTCACGACACATCCTTCCAGTAGCCGTTGGCCGCAGCGACAGTTGCGAAATGCGTGGCGACGACTTGCGAGACAGAGATCAAAGCCTCAGCATCTTCGGAATATTCGGGGCGCAGACGGTCGCGTATCTCAGGGTCAGGTTGGGTTAGTTTGACCGCCATACGCGCAAGAATAATCGCCAGCGCATAGCCTTCTTCTGGGGTGCTCGTGATCAGGGTGGGCAGCCATGTCGACATGTTGCGTCCTTTCTTCGTTTCGGTGATTTCGACGGCAGCGTCACGCAGCCGTCAGCGCAATGTCTGCAAGAGTCGAGCGATCAAGGTCGGCTAGGAACGCCGTTTCGGCGGCGCGCAAACGGGCCTTCAGCCGACATCGGCCATCAAGAGCGCAACTATTGGTTTCGGGCAGGAAGCATTCGACAAGAGGCAGATCCTCTTCAAGTAAGCGCACGATGTCTCCCAAGAGGATGTCATTCGGGGTCCGCGCCAGCATCGCACCGCCACCGCCTCCGCGCCGCGTTTCCACGATCCCGCCGCGTGACAAGCGCTGCATAATCTTGCTCAGGTGGTTGCGCGACAGGCCAAATTCCGTCGCCAGTTCCGCCGTGGAATAAGCGCGTTCCGGCGCAGCTGCCATGCGCATCAACATGCGCAGGCCGTAGTCCGTAAACGAAGTGAGACGCATATGAGGGTCCGTTCATTGAAGTGGTATTTACAATACCCATTAACAGGTCTATTTCTTGACGCAACACAAATGTCGCAGGAGGCCAGCATGGCCGACACCTCCCGTATCGCATCGGCACGGCCCGAGTTGACACGCACGATCATTGCGCGCACCGGGATTGACTTGGCGGTTTTGACCGACCTCGTGCACCGCTTCTATGAAAAAGTACGCGCAGATGCCGTTCTGGGACCGATATTCGCCAGCCGCATTACCGATTGGCCGCCACATCTGGAGCGGATGGTGTCATTCTGGTCGTCGGTCGCATTGATGACGGGAGCCTATCACGGCGCTCCGGTCCCGGCGCATACGAATTTGCCGGTCATGTGGCGACATTTCGAGCACTGGCTGACGCTGTTCCGCGAGACCGCGCATGAAACCTGCACCCCCGAGGGTGCTGCACATGTGATTGAGCGCGCCGAGCGCATCGCGAGATCGCTTTACATGGCCGTCGAAGACACAGCCAGCACCCGCGAGAACGCCATTCCCACCTTGCGCTGATGAAAGGATGCCGCGATGACCCAGACCGCCCCCCTTCACGATCCCGCCGCCCTGACCCGCCATATCGAGACCCGCTATCACGCGCGGCATCGCGAACAGCTTCCCGCACTGGCCGCGATGGCAGAAAAGGTCGAGATAGTGCATTTTGGCGACGATCATGTGCCCGAAGGTCTGGCAAATCTGCTGGAAAAGATGGTCGGCGAGATGGAGGTGCACATGAAGAAAGAGGAACTGATCCTGTTTCCGGCAATCCGCAAGGGCGGGACGCCCAGCATCGAGACTCCCATTGCCGTGATGCGCGCCGACCATGACGATCATGCCGCCGAGCTGGCCGAGATCCGTCGTCTGACCGGAAATCTGGCGGTGCCCGATGGGGCCTGTGGCACCTTGACCGAGCTGTATTCCGGGCTGGACGAATTCATCACCGACCTTGAAGAGCATATCCGGCTGGAAAACGACGTGCTGTTTCCACAATTCGAACAAGCGGTGCAGGTCCATGGCTGATCTTCGCTTCCCCAAACCCACGCGCGAGACGGCCGAACGTCGGCATGCGCTTGCCCCCGAGGCCGACGATGCCTTTCATGCCTTCTCCACGGCGGTCTTTGCCGAAGGCGCGCTTGACTCGCGCACCAAGCAGCTGATCGCGGTGGCCGTGGCCCATGTGACGCAATGTCCTTGGTGCATCGAGGGCCACACCAAGGCGGCACAGCGGGCAGGTGCCTCAAGCAAGCAGATCATGGAGGCGATCTGGGTCGCTGCCGAGATGCGCGCGGGGGCTGCCTTTGCTCATTCGATCAAGGCGCTCGACCTTCTGGACGAGGAGAACACCGAGTGACCAGCACTGCCAGCATCCGCATCGCCCGAGTCTATGACGACCTCGGCGAAACCGTCGGTGCGCGCCTGTTGGTAGATCGTGTCTGGCCACGCGGCATCGCCAAAGAACGCCTGGGCCTTAATGAGTGGATCAAGGAGGCGGCCCCCAGCACCGAACTGCGAAAATGGTTCGACCATGTCCCCGAGAAGTGGGAGCGATTTCGCGAACGCTACTGGGCCGAGCTTGAGAGCAACCCCGGCGCGGTCGAACGCTGTCTTGACTGGTGCCGAAAAGGCCCCGTCATCCTGCTCTACGCGGCGAAGGACCGCGACTTTAATCAGGCCGTCGTTCTGCGCGATTACCTGAACGCGGCGCTTAAGCAGGGTCGGCCAGCATGACCCGGCGCACGGACCCGCGCCCCTCGCTCTGCGGTGTGCCGATCCTGCTTGACGCCCAGATCGCCCGTTGTCTTGATCTAGACATCAGCGCGGTCTCGTACTTCTGGGATGTCGTCCCTCAGGCGGTGGCGCGGTTGCGCCGCATGGCGCTGGAGGCATCCGAACACCTGACCGGGATCGGCACCCTCAACCCATCAGCGGCGGGTGAACCATGAACTGGAAGATGAACGGCGCATTTTTCCGAGGTCTTTTGCAGGTTTCGCTATTGGCGCATAGGCAGAGCGATGCCGGTTGAGAATGCCTTGCGCAAGCGATCGAGGCTGCAAAACGCGATCCTGAACGGGGCGCAATCGCTGTTTCCGGGATATTTCGCACTGGTTATGGCGACCGGAGTAGTATCCATCGCTTGCCATTTCCTGGGCATGCGGCCGATCTCGTTGGCCCTGATCGCGGTCAACTGGATCGCGTATCTGGTGCTTTGGATGCTCACGATCACCCGAGCACTGCGGTTTCGCGACCTGCTGCTGCTTGATATCTCGGATCATCAGCGCGCGCCCGGCTTCTTCACGATCGTGGCCGGGACCTGCGTTCTCGGGACGCAGAATGTCGTCGTCTTGGGTACGATTGGGATTGGCCAAGGGCTGTGGTGGCTGGGGCTGATCATGTGGTTCGGGGTCATGTACACATTCTTTACCGCCGTGACGGTGCGCAAACGCAAACCCACGCTTGCGCGCGGCATCAATGGCGCCTGGCTGATTGCAGCCGTTGCGACTCAGGCTGTGGTCGTTCTGCGCGGCGTCATCGACATCGCCTCGCCGCCGCCGCAGATGATCCAGTTTCTGGTTATCGAAATGTTCATGATCGGCTGCGCGCTCTATCTGGCGATCATACCCCTGATCTTTTACCGGCTTACCTTCGTATCGATGGGGCGGGAGGATTTCACGCCGCCCTATTGGATCAACATGGGAGCCGTCGCAATAACGGCCCTCGCAGGATCTATCCTGATACTCAGAGGCGAGACTTGGCCAATGCTCGGGCCGTTGTTGCCGTTCATCAAGGGGTTCACGTTTTTCTTCTGGTCGCTGGCGAGCTGGTGGATTCCGTTTCTTTTCGCGCTGATGGGCTGGCGCTATGTCTGGTTGCGCGACAGATTCACATATGAGCCAGCGGTCTGGGGAATGGTGTTCCCGTTGGGAATGTACACGACCAGCACCTACCAGTTCGACCGGGCAATGGAATACGGGTTCCTCGATCCACTGCCAAAGCTATTGATCTTCGTGGCACTCTTGGCCTGGCTGTTGGCCATGGCCGGACTTGCGCGCCGCATATACGATGCGTTGCGTTCGCGGGGTACGAACAGATCATGACACTCTCAGCTTCGTCGAGCGCCTTGAAGACTGCCTCGGGCTTGGCTTTTTTGCGCACCCAGCACAGGAGGCCTTTCCTTTCGACGTCTGCTGCGAGCATGCGTCAGGGATCTGTTTGGATTGGGCGTCTTCCATCTTGCCGTCTCATTTTCTCAATGCATCAGGCTACCGCTTAGGGCGACATAGCACCTTTTGGTCGTGCCATGAATTGGAACGCCCGCTTCAAGCTGCGGAAGGGTGCGCGCAGACAGCTGAGCGATACAATGCGACATCTTCTTGTGTCATGTTGGCGGCGACGCGGTCGAGTTCCCGCGAGTTCTCGTGCGAGGATATAACTTATCCTGAATCTAATTAATCCTCCCTGACCCGGTCCGCCAAGGGAGCGGCATGACCGGGATTCGAGGATGGGCCTCTGGGGATGATTGAGAGGTCTGGCAAAAAATGCGTGCCTTCTGAGCTTTGCTCTTACTAAGCGCAAAGCTCAGAAGGAGGATCGGCGGCGAGCGCCCAGCCGTGTGTTCTAACTGAACACACGGCTGGGCGGACTCGTTTTTCTGATTGGAGCCTCGTCTGCGGTGGTGCCCAAATCCCCCTTACCGGAAGAAAAGATAGGACTGAGCCTGCCGAGAGCCAAATGGACCGGCAGGTTTGCAGAAATATCTCAATTGGCGGGCGGTCTTATTAACGCCCTGCCCGCCCAATCACCTACTCCGGTCTCTTTCGACCCGTCACCATGGAACGAACCAGATTTTCTTTGTGGACAACGCTCGCAAGGAAAACGCCGCCAATGTGCAACAAAGCAAGGATCAGGGTGAGATCGGCGGCCACTTCGTGCAGATCCTTGAACAGCTCGTTTTGGGCCCCTTCGCCCCGCATACCTCCATCGTCGTCACTCTCCTCACCAACATCTGCACTGGCCGGAGCGACGAAGGAAATCCCGCTCAGCATGTCACCCGAAGAGGCGAATAGAGGTGCCAGCGGCCCTTTGTTCTCGTCCTGAGCATAAACTGACATGCCGCTCAGAACTGTGATCAACAGCGCTATGAGTAGCCCAAAGACCATCCACGCCCCGGCGGGACTGTGGCCAAGGTAGCGTTTTGAACGACCGCCAAACAAACTCAGCAGATATCGAAATGCGGTCAGAGGACCAAACAGGAAATCGCTAAATCGCGCGTGCAGAGACCCTACAAACCCCCAGATAATGCGAAGGACAATCAGTCCACCAACGGCATATCCGGCCCAGACATGAACCGCCAAGGTGCTGTCTTCGGGTTCGATGAAGTAGGCGGCCAGAAAGGCCAAGACGAGGGACCAATGGAAAACGCGCACGAACGGATCCCAGACTTTGATGGCGGGTGTTGTTGCAGGTTTCATCGCAGGTGCTCCCCAATCAGATTGCGATACGCTCGACGCTTCCATCGAGGTTCATCAGCAGCGTTTCCACCGGCAGTTCGGGATGAAGTGTCTTGATCTCTGCTGCCAGCAGGGCGAGATATTCTGTGTGGACCTGCGTTTCCTTTGCAGGATCCTTGGCAAAATCCTCGCCAAGGATGGTCTTGTAAGCGCCGCAATCGCGGTGATCCATGATGATGAGCTGCTTGATCTGGTGCAGGTCAATCGCAACTTCAAGATGGTCCCGGAACGTCTTGCCCCATTCCGAGAACTGATCGGTCATCGCCCCGAGCGACGCACCCGCAAGTACGACATGGTCGTATTTGTCAGTCATGCCTCGCCCGTCCATGTAGCGCACGATGTCATCCATCAAACGGTAGTCCATGCAACTCAGCAGCAAGGCATCGGTTGTTGCGGCCAGCGCCGCAGTTGGGGCGATCATCTGATATAGACTGACCGCGCCGCCAAGCGCGGCGAGCTTGACGAACTCGCGTCTGCCAATGGCCGCTGGCTTCGGTTTATGCTGACACTGCGGTTCCGGAATATGGTTTTCACACATGGGATTTTTCCTTTTCAATTTGGGCTTCGTCGTGTTTTGCAAGAAGCTCCCCCGCTACGCGGGCGGATCAAGAGATCGCCACGCAACAGGGGGAAAGGCTGGTGCAGACAGGGCGTCGGGTCAGAACGGGTTTTGTTGCGCGCGAAATTCCCAGACGGTATTCTTGCCATCTTTGTTAGTGTCCGCAGGTTCGTAACTGGCCTGCGCCTTTGCCATGAACTCAGCATGTGTCGATGCTTCAGATGCCCGGCCGATCCCGTCGCCGTCAGTATCGACCGGGCGCGCCACCATTCCCATCGCGCCGCCACCATAGGGTCCGCACCAGAACGGAACGACCTGCATCATGTCGTCATTTTCAGAGTCACTCTCCGCCAGAACGACCGTTCCGGTTGCCAATGAGACCATAACCGTGGTTGCGGCCACCAAGCAGCGAACTGAAATGTATTTGGGCATCTTAGACTCTAGCTTTGTGTTGGGGAAAGAAGTGCCGATCGCAGCGATTAAACCGATATCGCTTGAGTTCAATTCTTACCGGAACCGCCCGAGCCTGCAGAATTCGGGGCGCAGCCCCTGTCCTGATCCTTGGATTGGTCCCTGTCCCGATCTTGGTCGGCACATTCCTGCAAAAGATCACGTTCGCGCAAAAGCATGGCGCAGGCATTCGATGACACGCCATCGCAACCTTTAAGCTGGTTGCGGTCCTGAGTTTGGTCCTGTGCGACAACTATGTTGGGAACAGTGATGCTCATCGCAAGCGCAAACGTTGAAATCAAAGTGAGCTTCATAACCTTTGTCCTTTCCTGCTATCCGTTTCCGAAGATCGAGGCTTACATGGCCACGCCGCCACTCCATTGATCTTGATTAACCCACCACGATCGTCCGCCAAGAGCAGGCCAGAAACCACCGAACGGCGGCGTTGGTCACCGTTCGACCGATGGAGGCGCCGCGCCCGGATTATCACCCCGAAACAGCTGTTGCGCAGTTTCGGGGTGCCTCGGTACCGTCGCTCTGATCAGTCGCCGCTGCGGCCATCACTACGACCTTCGCCGCGGCCTTCATTTCCCCGGGCGTTTTCCTGCTCTTGATGCCTGTTGCGCTCGCGATATTCTTTGCGCTGCGTGTACTCATTGCGTTCGCGGTATGTGTTGCTCTCGTCCGACATTTGGGTTGAAACGAACTCGTAAGCATTGCGAAACACGCTTCCGTATTCGCCGTTGTCGGATTTTCCCGATGCTTGGGCGGCGCCTATTGCGGCAAAACTAACGGTGGTTGCCAGTGCGGTCGTGAAAAGAATTGTGCGTTTCATGGTATCTTTCTCCATATTGACGTTGCGAGAGACGATGTTGTCATCCCTGATGCAGCATTGATGACACGAGTCGCCTGACGCGCCGCTGATTGAGGCTGTCAGCAGATTGTCAGCAGGCAAGTAATGGAACGAAGGTATGAAAAGCCTTTTGATCGCCCTGCTCTTTGGCCGTGCGCTGAATGGATCGCTGCGAGCGATCACGATCTTGATTGTCAGCAAGATCCGCGACCTTCAATAATGGCTCCTTCATCGCCGTCCAATTTCACATGGGAACAGAGCCATGCCCAGATATCGGTCCACCTAAACGATTTCTAAGATTGCTGCGGTGGTTGGGTGCCGCTCTTGGCCAGGATTTTCTCGGCAATGCCCAGCAACCAAAAATGATTGCTCGGTTACAGAGATCGGCGTTCAGTTGCCTGGCTTACCACACTCGGCCGAATGCTTTGCAATCGCCTACCGGGCCAAGGATGAGCTGCTGGTCCGTGAACCTCGTTCGCCTTATCGACCGCCCTCAAGTTGGGCCGGACTCTAATCCACAGTGGAGAAAAATCCCGAGGCAGGTCAGACAAAACAAGAAGAAGTGGTGCCGCACGAGGGATTCGAACCCCCGACCCCATCATTACGAATGATGTGCTCTACCAACTGAGCTAGTGCGGCGACCTTATGAACAAAACGCCATAGGCAATTTGCCCCGTTAGCGGGCGATTAGCATGGGCGCGCACGGATGTGTAGCCCAAAAATGCCTCAGATCGCTGCCGGTTTTTCCTCTGTGGCGTCGACCGTCTCGCTGGGCTCAACAACTTCGGCGTCAACGACGTCTTCTTCCGGTTCTGCCGCAGACTGGGGCTTGCCCACGATCAACGGCAGCATCTCGGCTCCATGCGGCAAAGGCGCTGCTTGCTGCGTGGTTTCGCGCCAGCTCAACGTGTCAAACCCGCCGCAATTGTCACAAACCGGAGTCCACTCGGATTGGATATTTTGACAATTGTCACAGCACCATTGTGGCCCGCGCGGAGCCGTCAGTGCGCGCGTCAACCACCCCCGCACGACGGCATCATCGGCACCCTCGCCCCGCTCAACCGCCGCCATGATCGTAAGAACACGCGCCGTCGGATGGGTTTCAGGCAGATCGCTCAGCGCGCGACGCGCGGCGGGGAAATCTTCGGCGGCGATGTTCAGCTCGGCCTTCAAAAGCCGCGTTTCCTCGTGCTCGGGACGCGTCACCAACAGCTTGTCAAACCGCTTGAGGCGCTTTGCAGGCTCCTCATCCGGCGCGATCTCGGCATAGGCCGACGCCAAATCGGGATGAGGTTGCGCCCCCCAAGCCTTGCGCAAAAGACGCTCGGCGGCGCGCGGCTTGCCCTTCTCGATATAAGACCGCGCAGCCATAACAACTGCCGGAATCAAATCGGGCGATGATTTTGCCGCAGCAATCGCAGCTTCGCGGGCCTCGACGCTTGCACCTTCGGCCATCACGTCCTTGGCCTCTTGCAACGCCATCACAGCATCGCGCCGCTTATACACATCGCGGGGCAATTCCCCTTGGCGCAGCTTGGATTGCAGTACGCCACGCGCGCCTTTCCAATCGCCCTTTTCCGTCTGCAGCTTGAGCAGCGTATTCTGCACCTCACGCTGACCCGGCTTGAGCGCATAGGCCTTTTTTGCCAGCTCCAGCGCGGTATCAGTGTCACCCTCTTCCAGCTTCTGGCGCATCAGCCCGCGAACGCCCACGAAACGGGTGCGATCATCGCTCAGCAAGCGCTTGTAAACTTCGCTCGCCTTCTTGGTGTCGCCCATTTCCTCGGCTGCCTGCGCCGTGAGCAGGTTGGTCAGTTCGGGGCGCTGCAAATACCGCTCGGCCTTGGCTGCTTTGGACAGTGCGAGCCGCCCTTCGCCTGCCGCCGCTGCCATCATACCCTCAGCCAGCGCCTCATAGCCCTTGCGTTCACGGTTGCGATCAAAATAGCGGCTAATGGCAGTTTCATCGCCCGAGATAAACCGCAGGAACGCCACCAAAAACCCGACAATCCGGATCACTAACCAGATCGCAACAAAGAGCAAGATCGCCGCAATCAGCGCCTGCAACGGGCCAAGCGTGAACTCCATTCCAAGCGTCGAAATCCGTAAACCGCCCGACATATCCGCGAGATGTGAGGCCCCGAGCGTCGCCGCAGCTACGATAATAAGAAAAAGGGCGACTTTAATAAACGTCCAGATCATCTGCGGCTCCTCATTGATTCTGGCCAAGCTGGCCGGCCGCATCCAGCGCCGCGACTCGTGCCTGCGCTTGCGCAGACCAATCGGCCAATGCAGGTTGCGCCGCTTCGGACAATTTCGCGATCTCGGCCAAGGCCGCTTTCAGATCACCCGTATTCACATCGCCCTGAGCGCGCGACAATACCGCATCCGGACCATCACCTTCTTGCGGCGTCAAAGACCGCGCGCCAGTCTGGGTTAGCAAAAACGCGCCCAGCTTGTCGCTCAGGCTTGCGCCGCTATCAGCCTTACGCGCCGCCGCCAAAGCGGATCGCGCAGCCTCGGGGAAGCTGGCTTGTAAAGATTGCAGTGAAGGCACATCGCCACTCAGCGCCGCTGGAATTGTCACACCCGCGGCCTGCAAATCGGCCCGCGCCGGATCAAGCGGGGCGCCTGCATCAAGCGCGGCTTTCATCCGCGCGCTTGCCGCTTGCGCCATCGCAGCCTTCGCCGCTGCCTGCGACTGCTCTTGCAGCTGCTTTGCCTGTTGCTCGGCCTGATCAATACGCTCTTGCGCGGCTTTTGCAGCTGCCTCGATCTGCGCTTGCGCCGTTGCATCCGAAGCAGATCCAGACGCCGCCAAGCCCGAGACTTGCTCCTTGAGCGCATCCAAAGCCGCTTTATTCGCCCGCGCCTCTGAACCGATCTGATCCAACGCGCCTTGGACGCCCGACAAATCGGGTGCAGGCGGCTGCGCCGATTTCATCGCCGCCAGATCCGAGCTGAGCGCGTCGATCTTATCCGATTGTGCGCTTAGCTTGGCATCCAATTCGGCACTGGCCCCATTATCAGGCGCGGCGGGGAACCATGCGGCAAATTGCGGCGGCAGCTTGGGGAGCGTGTAAATCGCAGCACCCGCACCGACCACTGCGGCGATGACGCCGCCCAGCAATAGCGGCATGAAACCACCGCGTTTCACTGGGACAGCTTGCGGCTGCATCACCGGCTCTGGCTTAGGCGTATCATCTACTGACGCTTCCTCGGCAGGCTCATCCAAGGTCTCAGGAGCGGCTTCGTGACTGGCGTCGGGCGGATCTATGGGATCTTGCGTCAAGATCGGCTCATCCGTCACGGCGGGCTCATCGGAAGATGCCAATGGGCCCGCGCTATCGAGCGCCACCTCGGTTTCATCCATGCCCGCAGGCTGAGTATCTTCGGTCACGTCAGCTTTCGGATCAACACCCGAAACTTCAGCATCTTCAACGATATCATTTGGCAGATCCTCGGATTTCGGTTTCCGGGTTCTCGGTTTTGCCATTGGCCACGCCCTCCAAGATTCGCGCCGAAATTTCGCGGTATTCCATCAATCTAGAGAGGTGCCGCCCCCGGCTCAACCCGCCATTTGCGCGCGCAGCAGAGAGGATATGGCTTCCAGCATCCCGTTCGCGTCCGGCGAGGGGGCCACTTCGATGCGCATATCGGCTGCTGGGGCGCAGCTTTGTGCCACTGCCGCGCTAATCGCCGCAATGAGCAGTGGCGCATGAGGGTCGGGAAGTGCCACATGAAAAGCGCGGGCGCTGTTGGGTGAAAAGAGCGGCACCAACAAACCTCTCTCTCGCTTAAGTGCGGTAATCGCTTCTGCGGATAAAGGCAAAGAGTGTTGTCGATACAAAATGACTGATTTAGTGACTATTCCTGCGGAATTCAGAGATTCTTGGACATCGAACGCCACCTCTTCGCCGCGTGCATGCAGCAAACTTTCCCCGCGATACGCCGCCGCGATTATTGGCACCAAGGCTTTGGCGCCCCCGTCACCCACAATCGCCCTAAACCCGGCGGCCTGCGCCGCCTGCGCCGTTCGCGCGCCAACGCAGTAGGCAACGCGCCCGTTTGCGCCCTCGTGCGTAGCGAACGCGTTCACGCCATGTTGTGAGGTGAAAATAAGCGCATCAGCAGGTGGAATTGTCGCATCCAAAGGCACAATTTCAAGCAATGGCGAGACGATCACAGGCCAATCCGCCCCGAACCGCGCGTGAAACTGGCGCGCGAACGCTTCGGAGCTGGTACGCGGCCGCGTCAGCAGCAGAATCGGTTTTTCGATACGCTCACCCATCTGCCAGATACGCCTCGGGATTGTGTGAACCCTTCCCCGGTGTTACCTGCGAAGCAACGCCCAAGCAACATCGGCCCTGATGACACAGACGCTTACATTCCTCGGACTCGAGTCCAGCTGCGACGACACCGCCGCCGCCGTGGTGCGCAGCACGCCCGATGGAAATGAGATCCTGTCCTCCGTCGTCGCGGGACAAACCGAGCTGCACGCGCCGTTTGGTGGCGTCGTACCCGAAATTGCCGCGCGCGCGCACGCCGAAAAGCTGGATCTTTGCGTCGAAGAGGCGCTGGAGCAAGCCGGGATCGGGCTGGACGCGCTGGATGGGATCGCGGTCACCGCCGGGCCGGGGCTGATTGGCGGCGTGATGTCGGGCGTGATGTGCGCCAAGGGGCTTGCGGCGGGGGCTGGGCTTCCGCTGATTGGCGTGAACCATTTGGCGGGCCATGCGCTGACGCCGCGCCTGACCGATGGGTTAGATTTTCCGTATCTGATGCTGCTTGTTTCAGGCGGTCATTGCCAGTTTTTGATCGCGAAGGGCCCCGAAGACTTCACCCGCCTTGGTGGTACCATCGATGATGCCCCCGGCGAAGCCTTTGACAAGGTTGCCAAGCTATTGGCCTTGCCCCAACCCGGAGGCCCCGCAGTTGAGGTCGAGGCCACCAAGGGCGATCCCAAATCGATCCCTCTGCCGCGCCCGCTTCTCGACAGACCGGGCTGTGATATGTCCTTTTCCGGCCTCAAGACGGCCGTCTTGCGCGCGCGCGACAAGATTATTGCCCAGCATGGCGGTCTGCCGCGCGCCCAGCGCGCCGATCTCTGCGCTTCGTTTCAGGCGGCTGTGGCAGATGTTCTGACAGAAAAGTCACGCCGGGCGTTGCACGATTATCTCGCATATGCACCAAAGCGCCCCGCATTGGCCGTCGCCGGAGGCGTCGCGGCAAATAAGGCCATTGGTGCCAGCTTAGAGACTGTTTGCGTGGAGCTTGGCGCGGAATTCCTCGCGCCGCCCTTGCGCCTTTGCACCGATAATGCGGCAATGATCGCCTATGCGGGGATTGAGCGCTTTCGTGCAGGTGCGCGCGACGGGATGGATCTTGCCGCTCGCCCACGCTGGCCGCTGGATCAAACGTCGCCTGCACTTTTGGGATCAGGCAAAAAAGGAGCCAAAGCATGAGTATTGCCGTTCTCGGCGCGGGTGCCTTTGGCACTGCACTCGCCGTCAGCCTTGCCCAAAATGGTCCCGTGGCGCTTTGGGCGCGCGATGAATTGCATGCGCAGCAGATGCAGGTATCGCACAGCAATGCACGACGGTTGCCGGGCGTCAATCTGCCGAAAAACGTCTCTATCACGGCGGATCTGGGCGATGTATTCGACGCGGATACTCTGCTTCTCGCGATGCCGATGCAACAAATGGGCGGCTTTCTAAACGCTCACGCCAAAGCGCTTTCAGGCAAAACGCTGGTGTCGTGCTCTAAAGGGATCGACATCGCCACGGGGCAAGGGCCAACCGGCCTGATCCACGCACATTGCCCCAGTGCGCGCGCCGCCGTGCTGACCGGGCCCAGCTTTGCCGCCGATATCGCGCGGGGATTGCCGACCGCACTTACGCTGGCCTGCATTGATCATTCGCAAAGCCTGCAGGCCACGCTGTCGACGCCAAATCTGCGACTCTACCGCACAACCGATACGATCGGAGCGGAACTGGGTGGCGCGCTTAAAAATGTCTACGCCATCGCGGCGGGAACGGTGATTGGCGCGGGCTTGGGCGATTCTGCACGCGCAGCGCTGATGACGCGCGGGTTTGCCGAGATGTTGCGCATTGCGACCACGCTGGGCGCGCGCGCTGAAACGCTTTCGGGCCTGTCGGGGTTTGGTGATTTGGTGCTGACCTGCACATCGGTGCAATCGCGCAATTTCAAACTTGGCCATGCGCTTGGCGCCAACGAACCCTTTGATCCCGCGACTACGGTTGAAGGAGTCGCCACAGCCAAAGCAGTCTCTAAACTGGCGCAAAACCGCGATATTGAGATGCCCATCGCTGCGATGGTTACTGCCTTGACCGAACAGAAAATTAGCGTGCGCGACGCCGTTGAGGCCCTTCTCGCACGTCCCCTAAAGGAGGAATGACATGTATTTTGCCCTTATCTGCCGCGATAAGCCCGGCGCGCTCCAAATTCGCAAAGACAACCGCGACGCTCATCTGGCTTATATCGCTGAAACCGGTGTGGTGTTTATGGCCGGGCCGTTCATTGAGGCGGGCGAAATGCGCGGCTCGCTCGTCATCCTCACGCTCGACAGCCTAGAGGCTGCGCGGGAATGGGCCACGAATGACCCTTACGCCAAGGCCGGACTATTCGCCGATGTCAGCGTTCAGGAATGGAAAAAGGTGGTGGGCTAATGCGCTACTGGCTGTTCAAATCCGAGCCCAACAAATGGTCCTGGGATCAGCAGGTCGCCAAAGGCGAGACTGGCGAAGAATGGGACGGGATTCGCAATTATCTGGCGCGCAACAACATGCGTGAAATGAAAATAGGCGATCGCGCGTTCTTCTATCACTCAAATATCGGCAAAGAGGTTGTCGGCATTGTTGAGGTTTGCGCGCTCAGCCATCCCGACAGCACCACCGACGATCCGCGCTGGGATTGCGTTGACATCAAGGCCGTCAAGCCGTTCAAGCGCCCGGTAACGCTGGCCGAGGTCAAAGCTGACCCACGTTTGACGGAAATGTCGCTGGTAACCTCAATGCGGCTTTCAGTTCAGCCGGTAACCGAGAAAGAATGGAAGATCGTCTGCGATCTGGGCGGCGTCGATCCCGAGTAGGAATCATATACGCCCCCTTTGAAAAGACAAAGAGGGTTCCGGCACCCCTACCAGAACCCTCTGCCACCCACGTGCTCCCGTAACGCACCACACGTGAAACTGTATATCGGATCTGGCCATCCTGGCCGGTAGGTTGGTTCTACCTAAAGATCCGAGTCGGCGCAAGTTTACTTTCGTTAAAATTATAACAATAACAATATCTTAATTGTTCTTGGCGGATTTCGGCACGCCACAACGCTACCACTGGCTTGGAGGCTGGGAGAGACACCTGATCCTCACCAGCGGTAACATCTCGCGGTCCACAAACGCTCAAGATCACGCCAGCTTATCGACCACGCGAAATGTCATACAGCTGTTACACAACGTTCGCATAAGCGTCACCGAAGCCCAATAGGACGCCATCAAGCCCCACGAGGGCCAAAACTGAACACTGTGGAGAGATCTATGAAATCCGTAACCCTCACCGCCTCGGCGATTGCCCTGATTGCAGCTTCCGGCACCGCAGCTCTGGCCCGCGACAATATCCAGGTTGCTGGCTCCTCGACCGTTTTGCCCTATGCGTCGATCGTTGCCGAAGCCTTCGGTGAAAACTTCGACTTCCCGACTCCGGTCGTGGAATCGGGCGGTTCGTCGTCTGGCCTCAAGCGTTTCTGCGAAGGCGTAGGCGAGAGCTCGATCGACGTGGCCAATGCCTCGCGCAAGATCAAGGACAAAGAAATCGCCACCTGCGCCGAAAACGGCGTGAAAGACATCATGGAAGTTCGCATCGGGTATGACGGAATCGTCTTTGCCAGCCAGAAGGACGGCCCGGATTTCTCCGCCTTCGAGCCGGCGGACCTGTATAACGCGCTCGGCGCGAAGGTGATGAAAGACGGCAAGCTCGTCGACAACAGCTACGGCAAATGGAACGAATTCAACGCGAACCTCCCCGATGCCGACATCATGGCCTTCATCCCCGGCACCAAGCACGGCACCCGTGAAGTCTTCGAAGAAAAAGTTCTCGAAGCTGGCTGCGAAGCCACCGGGGCACTCGAAGCCTACAAGGCCGAGGGCATGGACGACAAGGCCGCCTCGCAGGCTTGCATGAAAGTGCGCACCGACGGCAAAGCTGTCGATATCGACGGCGACTACACCGAGACCCTCGCCCGCATCGCATCCAACCCGAATGGCGTTGGCGTTTTCGGCTTGGCCTTCTACGAGAACAACACCGACAAGCTTAAAGTTGCGACCATGTCGGGCATTGCGCCCTCGACGGCGACCATCGCCGATGGCAGCTACCCGGTTTCGCGCCCGCTCTACTTCTACGTCAAGAAAGCGCATATCGGCGAGATCCCCGGCCTGAAAGAGTATGCCGAGTTCTTCGTCTCTGACGACATGGCTGGCTCCGACGGCCCGCTGGCGCAATACGGTCTCGTTTCGGACCCAGAACTGGCCCAGACGCAAGACGCCGTGGCAAACGAAACCACAATGCAATAAACAGGAGCCGCGTTTCATGACGCGGCTCCGGGGGCGGCATATTCCGTCGCCCCCACCGCCCTTTTAGGACCTTTTCCAAGACAAAGGCGAGGCATATGCCTGTTTTCTGGATCTTCGTAATCGTGCTGGCGCTGACAGGTGCGGGCTTTGTGATGGGGCGGTCGCGGGCGCTTAGTTCGGTGGACGGAGACCGCCGACGGCTCCACTCCCTGCCATCCTACGCGGGCGCGCTGGTTGCGATGTCCGCCTTTCTCCCCGCCTTGATACTGTTCGTTCTGCTGCTCGCCCTGAATGCCACTGGCATTATCCTGACTGTGGCAACGCTTCTCGCGACGCTGATTGGCCTCGCCCTTAGCCTGCGTCTGATCAGCCCCGAGTTTCGCGCGCGCAACGCCGTCGAAACAGGGGTGCGTGGCCTGCTGATTGCGGCTGCGAGCGTCGCGATCCTCACTACGATCGGCATCGCGCTGTCGCTCGTCTTTAACACGGTCGAGTTCTTCAATCTCTACCCGATTAAAGGCTTCTTCCTCGGGCTTAACTGGACGCCGAGCTTTGGCGGCGGGTCCGAGCTGGGCATTCTGCCGCTGCTTTGGGGCACGCTCTACATCTCGTTCATCGCGCTCCTAGTCGCGGTTCCGATCGGCCTCTATGCCGCCGTTTATCTGTCGGAATACGCCTCGCATCCGGTGCGCAGCGCAATCAAGCCGCTGCTCGAAATCCTCGCCGGGATCCCCACCATCGTCTACGGCCTTTTCGCCCTACTCACCGTCGGCCCGTTCCTGATGTCGATCTTCGGCCCGAACGGGCCCACGGCAGCGATTGTCGAGAACGGTTGGATGCACGCTGGCACCGCAGTGATGACCGCCGGGTTGGTGATGGGCATCATGCTGATCCCCTTTGTCTCTTCGCTGTCCGATGACATCATCAACGCCGTGCCGCAAAGCCTGCGTGATGGGTCTTACGGGCTGGGCGCCACGAAATCGGAAACCGTTAAACAGGTGATCCTGCCAGCCGCCCTTCCCGGCATCGTCGGAGCCATCCTGCTGGCAGCTTCGCGCGCGATCGGCGAGACGATGATCGTCGTTCTGGGCGCAGGGGCCGCGGCAAGGCTTTCGCTCAATCCGTTTGACGCGATGACCACCGTAACCGCCAAGATCGTCAGCCAGTTGACCGGGGATGCCGATTTCGCCTCCCCTGAGGCGTTGGTGGCCTTTTCCCTCGCCATGACGCTCTTTGTCATCACGCTTGGCCTCAACATCTTCGCGCTCTGGATCGTGCGCAAATATCGGGAGCAATACGAATGAGCGACGCGACCCATTCCGCACCGCACAAGCCAACAAACCGTTCCCTGCATGCGATTGATGCACGCACGAAACGCCGTAACGCCTCTGAAAATCGATTCAAAGCGATGGGCATCGGCGCAATCGGCATCGGCATCGCCTTTCTAGTGTTGCTGCTTACGACAATTGTGATCAACGGAAGCTCGGCCTTTCAGCAGACCTTCATTGACGTGCCGGTCTATCTGGACCCAGCCAAGATCGACAAAAAGGGCAACCGCGATCTCGCCGATCTCAAGAAAACCACGACCTTTATCTACGCGCCCCTGATTCAGAACGGACTGCTGGATGTCGTAAAAAAGGCAGGGATAGAGACAGATTTGAGCAAGGCGAAAGATCTGAAGAACCTGATTTCAGCCTCGGCCGCCGCGCAGGTGCGTGACCGGGTGCTCGCCGATCCTTCGCTGATCGGTCAGACGGTCGATTTCAAGATCCTCGCCTCTTCGCGCGTCGATGGCTACCTGAAGGGCCGGGTGAAGCGCGCCGATATCGCACAGGACAAGAATATCAGCGTCGCTCAGCTCAACCTGACGGACAATTTGCGCAAGGCAGGGGTGATCCATAAGGGCTTCAATACCGCCTTTATCTTTGGGGCGGATGCCTCGGATTCGCGCGCGGAACAGGCCGGGATCGGTGTGTCGATGCTAGGGTCGTTCTACATGATGCTGGTCGTTCTCGCGCTGGCTTTGCCCATCGGCGTTGCCGCCTCGATCTATCTTGAGGAATTCGCTGCGAAAAACCGCTTCACCGACCTGATCGAGGTGAACATCTCCAACCTCGCCGCGGTGCCCTCTATCGTGTTCGGGATCCTAGGTCTCTCCGTGTTCATCCAATTCGCGCATCTCCCGCAATCCGCACCGCTGGTTGGTGGTCTGGTGCTGACGCTGATGACGCTGCCCACAATCATCATCTCGACCCGAGCCGCGCTCAAGGCGGTGCCGCCCTCGATCCGCGATGCGGCGCTGGGGGTCGGGGCCTCCAAGATGCAATCGGTGTTTCATCACGTCCTGCCGCTGGCAATGCCCGGCATCCTGACCGGCACGATCATTGGGTTGGCCCAAGCGCTCGGGGAAACTGCGCCGCTCTTGCTGATCGGGATGGTGGGCTTTGTCGCAACGAACACGCCTGACGGGCTCATAGACGGCTTCGTCTCGCCCAACTCGGCCATGCCGGCCCAGATCTACGAATGGGCCAAACGCGCCGACCCGGCATTTTACGAACGCGCCTGGGGCGGTATCATCATCTTGCTGGTTTTTCTGCTAAGCATGAACATCATCGCGATCATTTTGCGCCGCAAATTTGAGCGCCGCTGGTAAGGAGACGCAGCCATGAACGACATGACATTGACGGAGAGAGCTGTGAACGCCACCGAAAACAAGATCACCGCGCGCAACGTGCAGGTCTACTACGGCGAAAACCACGCAATCAAGGATGTCGATGTCGATATTCTCGACAAGACCGTGACTGCGTTTATCGGACCCTCGGGCTGCGGCAAATCTACCTTCCTGCGCTGCCTCAATCGGATGAACGACACGATCGACATCTGCCGCGTGCAGGGCGAAATCCTGCTGGATGGTGAAGATATCTATGATCGCCGCGTCGATCCGGTGCAGCTACGCGCCAAGGTCGGGATGGTGTTTCAAAAACCCAACCCGTTCCCGAAGTCGATCTATGATAATGTCGCTTATGGTCCGAAAATCCACGGCCTGACGCGCAATCGTACCGAATTGGACGAGGTTGTCGAAGCCTCGCTGCGCAAAGCCGCCCTGTGGAATGAGGTGAAAGACCGCCTGACCGCGCCGGGCACCGGGCTTTCGGGCGGCCAGCAGCAGCGCCTGTGCATCGCGCGCGCCATCGCCACCTCGCCCGAAGTGCTGTTGATGGACGAACCTTGCTCGGCGCTCGATCCGATTGCCACAGCTCAGGTCGAAGAACTGATTGACGAGTTGCGGACCAATTTCTCGGTCGTGATCGTGACCCACTCGATGCAGCAGGCCGCCCGCGTTAGTCAGAAAACGGCCTTCTTCCACCTCGGTAATCTGGTGGAGTATGACGATACGGACAAGATTTTTACAAACCCCACCGACCCCCGGACCGAGAGCTATATCACCGGCCGGATCGGCTAAGGAGGCAGGCATGAGCGACCATATTCTTTCCGCATTCGACCGCGACCTAGAGGCCGTTCAGGCCCTCGTCGTCAAAATGGGCGGCATCGTTGAAGAGCAAATTCTCAATAGTGCCAAGGCATTAGAAACCCGCGATGCCGATCTGGCGAAGGCTGTGCGCGAACGCGACCGCGCCGTCGACGCACTTGAGGAAAAAATCAACGAGGAGGCGGCCCGTCTGATCGCCCTGCGCGCCCCCGCCGCGCGCGATCTTCGCGTTGCGCTTTCGGTGATCAAGATCTCCGCCAGTCTTGAGCGGGTCGGGGATTACGCCAAAAATATCGCCAAGCGCTCTAAGGTTCTGCTCGATACCCCCCCGATCAGCGGCACGCCCGCCGCGATCCGCCGGATGGCGCAAGCGACCGAAACGATGCTCAAAGACGCGCTCGACAGCTACATTCAGCGCGACGTTGAGCTCGCCCGCGATGTGCGCCAACGGGATCTAGAAGTCGACCAGATGTATAACGCGCTGTTTCGCGAATTCCTGACCTATATGCTGGAAGACCCACGCAACATCACGCCCTGCATGCACCTTCATTTCATCGCCAAGAATATCGAGCGAATGGGCGATCATGCAACCTCGATCGCCGAGCAGGTGATCTATCTCGTCACCGGAGAGTTGCCCGATGACAGCCGCCCGAAATCTTCCAGCGTGATCGAAACGGAGGCCTGACATGGCGCCCGCCCAGCAGCCCTGCGTTTTGGTAGTCGAGGATGAATCCGCCCAGCGCGAAGTCCTGTTCTACAATCTCGACGCCGAAGGCTTTCGCGTTGTAATGGCGGAAAACGGCGACGAGGCCCTCCTAATGGTCGCCGAAGAAAAGCCCGACCTCATCGTGCTCGACTGGATGCTGCCCAATGTTTCGGGTATCGAGATTTGTCGACGTGTGAAATCGAACAACGCCACCCGGCACATCCCGATCATCATGCTGTCGGCGCGCTCCGAAGAGGTAGATCGGGTGCGCGGGCTCGAAACGGGCGCGGATGATTATGTAGTAAAACCGTACTCTGTGGTCGAGCTGATGGCCCGTGTGCGTACCCAGCTGCGTCGAACACGCCCTGCGACGATGGGAGAGCGGCTAACTTACGACGATATCATGCTGGATTCCGAGGAACATCGCGTCTTTCGTGGCGGTAAGCCATTGAAATTAGGGCCAACTGAGTTCCGCTTACTCTCGACCCTGATGGAGAAACCGGGCCGAGTCTGGACACGCGATCAATTGCTGGATCGGGTGTGGGGGCGCGACATTTATGTCGATACCCGCACGATCGATGTGCATGTCGGGCGCTTACGCAAGGCACTGATGACGCATGGCGGCATAGATCCGGTGCGCACGGTGCGCGGCACGGGCTATTCGCTGGGCTGATCCTGCCAGAAAATCATCAACCTCGGCGCGCACCGGTATTACATCGGCGCTGCCCGGGCGTGTGATCTTGATCGCAGCAACCGCTAGGCGCATCGCCTCTTTCACTGCCAGACCTTCAGCCAGCGCGGCAACCAGATAGCCCGCGTAAGTATCCCCCGCGCCTGTTGTATCAATAGCCGTCACAGCCCCCCCGCTACGCGGATCACATGGCCGCGCGCCGTGTCATACCAAACCGCACAATCGCTAGTGACTGATTCGCACGGTTGCCGCCAAGCCCGACCGAGTAGCTCTGCGCCGCCAAAGTCTCTGCCGACGTGGGTAATTGCCTAAGCGATAGACGTGATCATCATTGATCGAGCCGAGATTATAAATCATCGCCCCACCCTATTTCGCTTGCCCCAACCGACAAGCCGCCAGCGCCGCCATATTGAGAATATCGTTCACCGTAGATGACGTCGGGCAGAGCTGCACCGCCTGCGAAATCCCGGTCAGGATCGGCCCGATTACGGTCGCCCCTGCCATTTCCTGCATCAGCTTGACCGAAATCGACGCCGAATGACGCGCCGGAACCACCAGAATATTCGCTGGCCCGGTTAGACGGCAGAACGGATAATTCGCCATCTGATCCATGTTCAGCGCGACGTCGACAGTCATCTCGCCATCATATTCGAAATCCACCCCGCGCTGATCAAGCACCTTTGGCGCGCGATGCATCTTAGTCGCGCGCTCGGAAACCGGATAGCCAAAGGTCGAGAACGAGCAAAACGCAACGCGCGGCTCAAGCCCAAGACCGCGCGCCACCTGCGCCCCCGAGATCGCGATATCAGCCAAATCGTTCTCATCGGGCCACTCATGCACAAGCGTATCGCCGATTAGCACAACGCGCCCCTTATTCAACACCGCAGTGATTCCAACCGCGCCATCCGAGGGCTTAGCGTCGATCACCTTGTTGATCAGCTCAAGCACATGCGCCGATTTGCGGGTTGCTCCCGTCACCAGCCCGTCGCCATGGCCATGCGCCAACATCAGCGCAGCAAACACATGGCGATCACGCGTGGCCAGTTTATGCGCATCCTCGCGATCCACACCCTGACGCTGCAGGCGTTCGTAAAGATAGCTCTTGTAGCTTTCGGTGTGCTTGGAATTGGCCGCATTGACGACGCGAAGTTCGCGATAGGCGTCGCCCAAACCCGCCGCTTCCAGCCGCTCTTTGACATCCTGCTCGCGCCCGACGACCAGCGCCTGCCCCATACCGGCACGCTGATAGGCAACCGCCGCACGCAAGACGCGGCTATCATCCCCTTCAGCGAAAATCATCTTCGCCTGGGCCTGCCGTGCACGCGAATGGATGCCCTGCAAGATCGACGCCGTCGGGTCCATCCGCGCTTTGAGGCTTTGCGTATAGCTTTCCATGTCGATAATCGGACGCCGCGCAACGCCCGTATCCATCCCCGCCTGCGCCACTGCTGGCGGGATCACATGGATCAAGCGCGGATCGAATGGCGTCGGGATGATGTAATCACGCCCGAAGCTCAGCTTGCGGCCATAGGCCATCGCGACCTCATCGGGCACATCTTCGCGTGCGAGCTCTGCCAAGGCGCGCGCGCAGGCGATTTTCATCTCATCGTTGATCGCGCGGGCATGGATATCCAACGCGCCGCGAAACAGGTAGGGGAAACCCAGCACGTTGTTGACTTGATTGGGATAATCACTGCGCCCCGTAGCCACGATCGCATCCGGGCGCACAGCATGAGCCTCTTCCGGAGTAATCTCAGGATCGGGATTGGCCATCGCGAAAATGACCGGATTATCAGCCATCACCGCCACCATTTCCGGCGTGACCGCGCCCTTGGCCGACACGCCAAGGAATACATCCGCATCCTTCATCGCCTCTTCAAGGCTACGTGCATCGGTCACCGCCGCATGGGCCGATTTCCACTGGTTCATACCCTCGGTGCGGCCCTGATAGATCACCCCTTTGGTGTCGCACATGATGCAATTATCATGACGCGCGCCCATCGTTTTGATCAGTTCGAGACAGGCAATCCCCGCCGCCCCCGCGCCATTCAGCACGATTTTGCAATCCTCGATCTTCTTGCCCGATAGCTCTAGCGCGTTGATCAGCCCTGCGGCACAAATCACCGCCGTGCCGTGCTGATCGTCGTGAAACACCGGGATATCCATCATCTCTTTGAGACGCTGCTCGATGATGAAACACTCCGGCGCCTTGATATCTTCAAGGTTAATGCCCCCGAACGTCGGCCCCATCAGTTTAACCGCGTTGATGATTTCGTCGGCGTCCTCGGTGTCGAGCTCAATATCAATTGCGTTGACGTCGGCGAAGCGCTTGAACAGAACGGCCTTGCCTTCCATCACCGGCTTTGACGCCAGCGCGCCAAGATTGCCCAGCCCCAGAATAGCTGAGCCATTCGTGATAACGGCGACCATATTGCCCTTGATGGTGTAATCATACGCCAACTCGGGGTTCGCCGCGATTGCCTCAACTGGCACTGCAACGCCGGGCGAATACGCCAGCGACAGATCACGCTGCGACGCCATCGCAGTCGTTGCGACGATCTCATATTTCCCCGGGCGGGGTTCAAGATGATAGGCAAGCGCTTCTTCGGGGGTGATACGGGTCTTGCTGGGCATGGGCGCTCCTCCTACAGGCCTAACCGTCTTAACGCCCGGCTTTCTCACGCTCAATGGAATTGCGCCCGAATCCGGGGTTTTGTAGGGTCGCGCGATAGGAAATGGGGGGCACATGGCCAATCCGACCGTAACGCCGATGATGGAGCAGTATCTTGGGATCAAGGCGGCCAATCCGGGCGCGCTGCTGTTTTATCGTATGGGCGATTTTTACGAGATGTTTTTTGAGGACGCCGTCGATGCGGCCGCCGCGCTTGATATCGCCCTGACCAAACGCGGCAAGCATAACGACGAAGACATTCCGATGTGTGGCGTGCCCGTTCACGCCGCCGAAGGCTACTTGCTGACCCTGATCCGCAAAGGCTTTCGCGTCGCGATTGCCGAGCAGCTCGAAAACCCCGCCGAGGCTAAAAAACGCGGCGCGAAATCCGTGGTAAAGCGCGATGTCGTGCGCCTCGTTACCCCCGGAACGCTAACCGAAGAAAGCCTGCTCGAAGCGCGCCGTCATAACTTCCTTGCCGCATGGGCCGAGGTGCGCGATGCGGGTGCGCTGGCTTGGGTCGATATCTCGACCGGCGAGTTTCGCGTGATGACATGCCCGCTGACGCGGCTCGGGCCGGAACTGGCGCGCCTTGCCCCGCGGGAGGTGCTCGTTAGCGAGGCAAAAGAACAAGATTGCGCGGATATAGTCTCTGATGTGCGCGCCGCACTCACATCGCTATCACGTGCCAGTTTTGACAGTCAGGTCGCCGAAAAGCGCCTGCTTGATTTGTATTCGATTGGTTCGCTCGAAGCGTTTGGCACGTTTTCGCGTGCAGAGATGGCCGCGATGGGCGCGATCGTCGATTACCTCGACATCACGCAAAAAGGCAAACTGCCACTTCTGCGCCGTCCCGTGCACGAATATGGCGCCGGTGCGGTTCAGATTGACGCTGCAACCCGGCGCAATCTGGAGCTGACGCAAGCCCTGTCCGGCGGGCGCGAGGGATCGCTTTTGCACGCCATCGATCGCAGCGTAACCGCTGGGGGGGCGCGCCTGTTGGAGCGTCGTTTGTCTGCGCCCTCGCGCAACCTGCCTGAAATTCACGCCCGCCATGACGCCGTTCGGTTTCTGCTCGAACAAGCGCAGTTCAGCGATGATCTACGCGCGGACCTCAAACGCTGCCCCGATATGGATCGCGCTTTGTCGCGCCTCGCGTTAGATCGCGGCGGTCCGCGAGACATGACAGCGATCCGCAACGGGCTTGAACAATCCGGGCGCATCGCCGAGGCGCTAGAACAAACGGACGCGCCCGATTTGCTCAAGTCCGCTGCGCGTGCGCTGATCGGTCACGAAGATCTAGTCGCGATTCTGGATGCCGCGTTGATTGCAGAACCTCCGCTTTTGGCCCGCGATGGCGGCTTTATCGCTGCTGGCTATGACGAAGAACTCGACCAAACACGACAGTTGCGCGACGAAGGTCGCAGCGTGATCGCCAAGATGCAGGCCGAATATGTCGACGTTACGGGCATCACCGGCCTCAAGATCAAGCACAACAACGTTCTAGGCTATTTCATCGAAACCACGGCGACACATGCCGAAAAGATGCTTGCCCCGCCTCTCTCGGAACGATTTATCCACCGTCAAACGACCGCCAACCAAGTGCGCTTCACGACCGTTGAATTGAGCGAGCTGGAAACCCGTATTCTGAACGCTGGCAACCACGCACTTGAGATCGAGAAAAGACTCTATTCTAGCTTGAAAGAGGCAATTCTCAATCAATCTGGCCCGATCGGTGAAGCCTCACGCGGGTTAGCAGAAATCGACCTTGCCGCCGCTTTTGCGACCTTGGCGCGAAACGAAAGCTGGGCCGAACCTAAAGTTGATGACAGCCGCGCCTTTGAGATTTCAGGCGGGCGTCACCCAGTGGTTGAGGCCGCGCTCAAAAGATCTGGCGAGCCGTTCATTGCCAATGACTGTGACTTGACCAGTGGATTGACCCCTGCGATTTGGTTGCTCACCGGCCCGAACATGGCCGGTAAATCGACATTCCTGCGCCAGAACGCCCTGATCGCACTACTTGCGCAGGCGGGCAGCTTCGTCCCCGCCAAAAGGGCCCATATCGGCATTGTTTCACAACTCTTCTCGCGGGTAGGCGCCGCAGACGATCTTGCGCGTGGGCGTTCGACCTTCATGGTCGAGATGGTCGAAACCGCCGCGATTCTCAATCAAGCCGATGATCGCGCCTTGGTAATCCTTGATGAAATCGGACGCGGCACAGCCACCTATGACGGACTCTCTATCGCCTGGGCCGTGATGGAACATCTGCACGCCACGAATCGGTGCCGTGCGCTTTTCGCGACCCATTACCACGAAATGACCGCGCTTTCGGCCAAACTTGACGGCGTCGAGAACGCCACTGTCACGGTCAAAGAGTGGGACGGCGAGGTGATTTTCCTACACGAGGTGCGCAAAGGCGCGGCGGATCGGTCATATGGCGTCCAAGTCGCGCGCCTTGCGGGCCTGCCGAACTCGGTTGTCGAACGTGCCCGCGTCGTTCTGGATGCTTTGGAAAAGGGCGAGCGTGAAAATGGCGGCAAGAAACAGGCGGTCATTGATGATCTGCCGTTGTTTTCAGTCTCTAACACACCCCAACCCAGCCCAAAACCTGCTGGAAACTCAGAGCTAGAAGAGGCGTTGAAATCCTTCACCCCTGATGAAATGTCGCCGAAGGAAGCGCTAAACGCACTTTACGAATTGCGCGCGCTCCTCACGGATTGATCTGAATTCTGGAAAACCTGATGGCCGACTGGGGGCATGACGCCCCCAGTCTTTCTATCAGGATTTCGGCGTTGAACTCACGCCGACTTTCGCCGGTCGCAACAACCGATCGTGGATCATGAAGCCGTGCTCCATAACCTGAATGATATCGCCCGCCTTGGTGCCCGGCAGCGGCGCCTCAAACATCGCTTCGTGCTGCTGGGGATCAAAGCGATCACCGATCTGAGGCACAATTGACGTAATCCCGTGACGCGCGAAGACGTTGATCAGCTCGCGCTGCGTCAACTCGATGCCCTCAAGCACCGGACCAGCTTGAGCACGCTGCTCTTCCGTCACAGCCTCTAGGGCGCGTTGCAACGCATCAAACACCGGCAGCATATCGCGCGCCAAACGCGAGCCGCCGTAATTCGAGGCTTCCTGCCGCTCTTTGTCTGCGCGCTTGCGCGCATTCTCAGCGTCGGCCAAAGCGCGCATGAAGCGATCGCGGAAGTCGTCACGCTCGGCGCGCAACTGCTCTATCTCATCAGCCTCTTCGGCCATGATATCTGCGAAAGTCTCATCCACATGGGCCTGATCTTCGGCAAACTCGTCTTTCTTATCGCTCATGCCATTCATCCCTTGCTCTGGCCGGAAATCAACCGCCCGACCAACTGCGCTGTATAATCCACGATCGGCACGATCCGCCCATAATTAAGCCGCGTCGGCCCAATCACACCCACCGCACCAATGATCTTACGGTCAGCGTTCATATAAGGAGAGACCACCAAAGAGGAACCCGAAAGCGAAAAAAGTTTGTTCTCGGAGCCAATAAAAATGCGCACACCCTCGCCGTCTTCCGCGAGATTGAGGAATTCCGCGATGTCGCGCTTGCGTTCCAGATCGTCAAACAGGGTGCGAATTCGGTCCAAGTCGACCTCTTCCCCCAATAGATTCGCCCGCCCGCGCACGATTAACCGCTCTGAACGTTCGCCCTTATCCTCCCAGGCTGCCAACCCGTTATCAATCAGTTCTGCGGCCAGCGAATCAATTTCCTGCCGCCGATTGGCAACTTCATGCAAAATATGGGTGCGCAATTCTGACAATGTACGCCCCTCCGCCATCGCATTGAGGAAATTCGCCGCCTCGCGCATCGAAGACGGCGTTTGTCCAATTGGCGGTGTGAACACCCGGTTTTCGACCTGCCCATCGGCAAAAACGAGAACCACCAAAGCCCGATCCACCGCAAGGGAGACGAATTCGATATGACGGATCGGCGCCTCTTGTTTGGGCGCCAAAACAAGGCTCGCTCCGTGGGTCATCCCGGAAAGCGCACTTGATACACGACCCAGAATAGACCCTACATCACCGGAATTCGCCCCCATCGTTGCCTCAAGCGCCGCACGGTCTGAATTGTCCAGATGACTAAGCTCCATCACGCCATCAACAAACATCCGCAGCCCCATCTGCGTCGGAATACGCCCCGCAGACACATGCGGACTGTCCAAAAGTCCGAGAACTTCGAGATCCTGCATCACGTTGCGAATGGTCGCGGGCGATAGCTTTTCGCTCATCTGCTGGGTCAACGTGCGCGAACCGACCGGATCGCCCGACGACAAATACCCCTCAACCACCCGGCGAAATACCTCGCGGGAACGGTCATTCATCTCGGTTAGAATATCATTCTTATCAGTCATCTCAGCGCGCCTCCGAGTGAATTAAAGCTGCGTGAGGCCGGGCGTCAATCTCAGCTTTCGGGGTTGCATCGCGGCCCCTCGGGGATCAAATGGAATCAAACCAGTTGAGAGGATTCAAAGATGCGCCCTTCCGGCAGAGAGTTAAGCGCACTTCGCGCAATTTCAATCGAAACCGGTGTGACAAAACACGCCGAAGGCTCGTGCCTGATTAAAATGGGTGACACGCATGTCCTGTGCACCGCCTCAATCGAGGATCGCGCGCCCTCTTTCCTCAAGGGCTCCGGACTTGGATGGGTCACTGCCGAATACGGCATGCTGCCGCGCGCGACGAATACGCGTAACCGACGTGAGGCAGCAGCAGGCAAGCAGGGCGGGCGCACCGTGGAGATCCAACGCCTGATCGGGCGGGCATTGCGCGCTGGCGTGGATCGCTCGGCTCTGGGAGAGCGCCAGATCGTCGTGGATTGTGATGTCATTCAAGCCGATGGTGGCACCCGTTGCGCCTCGATCACCGGGGGTTGGGTTGCGCTACGTCTGGCAGCGAACAAGTTGATGAAATCGGGTGCCTGCACCTCTGATCCTCTGCTGGATCATGTCGCTGCGATCAGCTGCGGTATCTACGCCGGCCAGCCCGTAGCCGATCTGGATTATGCCGAGGATAGCGAAGCGGGCACCGATGGCAACTTCATCATGACCGGCGCAGGCAAGCTGATCGAAGTGCAAATGTCTGCCGAGGGAGCCACCTTCTCACGCGATCAAATGAACAAACTCCTCGATATGGCCGAAACCGGAGTGGCACAGCTGGTCGCGGCGCAGAAGGCTGCAATCGGATGAGAAAATTCACCGATACTAAGCTGCTAGTCGCCACGCATAATGCGGGAAAACTCGAAGAAATCGTCTCTATTCTTGCGCCTTTTGGCATTCATGTCGTTGGGGCCAAGGACATGAACCTTCCCGAGCCCGAAGAAACCGAAAGCACGTTTGTTGGCAACGCCCGCATCAAGGCTCACGCGGCAGCCAAGGCGACCGGGCTGCCTGCGCTGGCCGATGATTCCGGCATTGAGGTGGATTGTCTAAACGGCGCGCCGGGCGTGTTTACCGCCGATTGGGCGACCACACCGACCGGTCGCGAGTTTACGATGGCGATGGAAAAAACGTGGAAGGCCTGTGACGAAATCAACGCCCCCGCCCCGCGCACAGCGCGGTTCCGCTCCACTCTCGTGCTCGCCTGGCCCGATGGTCATGACGAGGTCTTCGCAGGCAAAGTCGAAGGTCAGCTTGTCTGGCCGATGCGCGGCAAACTCGGTCACGGCTATGACCCGATGTTTAAACCCGACGGTTATGACATCACCTTTGCCGAGATGGACTCCCATGAGAAAAACCAAATCTCGCACCGTGCGGATGCGTTTCGCCAGTTCGTAAAAGTGTTCGAGGATTAGAATGACAGAACGCCGCCTGATCTCTGGCTCATCCCCCTATGAGCCCAAGCTTGGCTACTCTCGCGCTGTGGTTCAGGGCGACTGGTGCTTCGTGGCCGGAACGACGGGCGCTGATGCAAGTGGTCAGTTCCCCGAAGACCCACTGGAACAGGCTCGAAACGCACTTAAGACCATTCGCGCGACACTCGAGAGTGCAAGCTTTGCGATGTGTGATGTCGTACGCGCCAATTACATCATCACGGATGCAAATCTAGCCGAGGTCATTGCACCAGCTTTGGGCGAAGCTTTCGGTGATATTCGTCCCGCCGCCACGATGATCGTCGCTGGCCTCGTCAATCCCGCGATGAAGATCGAGATAGAAGTCACGGCATTCAAAGGATGACGGACGACTGGCGCAACGGCGGCTTCGGCCTCTATCTCCACTGGCCATTCTGCGCCGCCAAATGCCCCTATTGCGACTTTAACTCTCATGTCGCAGGGGAAATTGATCAATCACAATGGCGGCGCGCCTACCTGTCCGAAATTGACCGCCTGGGCCGTGAGACCCAAGGCCGCACACTCAGCACGGTCTTTTTTGGCGGCGGCACGCCATCGCTGATGAACCCAGATCTCGTTGCGGCAATCATCGAGCGAATTCGCGCAACATGGCCGATGGTTAACGACCCAGAGATCACCCTCGAGGCCAACCCCACAAGTATCGAATCCGGGCGGTTTAGAGCCTTCTTTGAGGCGGGCGTGAACCGCGTTTCAATGGGGATGCAAGCGCTCAACGATGACGATTTGCGCCGCCTCGGTCGAATGCATAGCGTCGCTGAGGGACGCCGCGCCTTCGATATCGCGCGCGACACGTTTGACCGCGTCAGCTTTGATCTGATCTACGCCCGCCAATATCAAACCACCGCCCAATGGCGCACCGAACTCACCGAGGCGCTCAGCATGGCTGCAGATCATCTGTCCCTTTACCAACTGACCATTGAGTCCGGCACCGTGTTCGGCGCGCGCCACGATCTGGGCAAGCTTCCCGGCCTTCCAATCGACGACAACGCCGCCGATATGTATCTAATGACGCAGGAAATCTGTGACAAGCACGGGCTACCAGCTTACGAGATTTCCAACCATGCGCACCCCGGCTCGGAAAGCCGTCACAACCTGATTTACTGGCGCTACGGCGACTATATTGGGATCGGCCCTGGTGCGCATGGGCGCCTAACCTTGAAGGGGCAGCGCCACGCGACGGATACGCCCAAGTCCCCTGCCCTCTGGCTTGAACAGGTCGCCAAACGCGGATCCGGTGAGGGAGTGCGCGAACGTCTCAGCGACAGCGAGCAAGCAATCGAGTATCTTCTTTTTGCGATGCGGTTGACGGAAGGGCTCGACGTGAACAGATATGCTACTCTTGCGGGCGCTGAACTGGCCCCGTCCTCGATCGCTCATCTACAGGATATTGGCATGATTACGCTGGAAGAGGGTCGAATTTGTGCCACTGAACAAGGTCGCCCCGTGCTGAATGCAATCATCCGCGAGTTGATGCCGTGATCCGGTTACTGTGGCTGAGTCTCGGCTTGCTTTCGCTGTCCATCGGCCTGATTGGTGCAATCGTTCCGCTGGTGCCGACCGTTCCGCTGATGCTGCTTGCAGCGTTCTTCTTCGCGAAATCCTCGGACCGCTTGCACTATTGGCTTATTTCGCACCCTCGGTTCGGCACGGCCATTCAGGACTGGCAAGACCACCGCGCGATCTCAAAACGCGCGAAAATCGCGGCGTCGATCTCAATCGCGATTGCCTTCCTGTTCTCTGTCATCATCGGCCTACCCGTTAAGCTGCTCGCCATTCAGGCCGCCACACTGATCGCGGTGTCGATCTTTATCTGGACGCGGCCCAATAGCTGATCAGTTACCGCGACTAAGCAATTGACACAGCCGATCCAGATCATCGAGGTCGCCATAACTGACGATCAGCTTGCCTGACCCCACGTCGTTGTGGTCGATATTCACTTTCATACCAATTGTAGCGGAAAGATCGCCTTCTAAAGCGCGCGTATCGGCATCTTTTTGAGGCTTTGGGCGTGCAGATTTCGTTCCTTTTTCAGGCTTCTTCGCCATGCGCTCAACGTCACGAACCGAAAGTGACTTTGCCACCGCTTGCCGCGCCAGCCCGACAGGGTCATCCGCCGTAATCATCGCGCGTGCATGCCCAGCTGTCAGCTTGCCCTCGCGCAACAGGTCGCGCACCTCGTCGGGAAGCTGCAAAAGCCGCATCAGGTTTGCGATATGACTTCGGCTTTTCGACAGCGCCTCGGCCAGCTTTTCCTGAGTATGACCAAAGCGGTCCATCAATTGTCGATACGCCTGCGCCTCCTCAAGCGGGTTCAGCTCGGCGCGTTGAATGTTCTCGATAATCGCAACTTCAAGCACTTCGGTGTCGTTAAAATCACGAATGATAACCGGCAGCTCATGCAAGCGCGCCATCTGCGACGCGCGCCAACGTCGCTCACCTGCGACAATCTCAAAATGCCCAGCTTTCGAAGGGTGTTGGCGCACAATAAGGGGCTGGATGACGCCTTTTTCTCGAATTGAGGCCGACAACTCCTCCAAAGCGCTCGGCTCAAAATCACGACGGGGCTGGTCCGGATTCGGTTCCAGCCGCTCAATAGGTATATACTGCTCGGCGCGGCGCGGCGCATCCTCAGTCACCGCCGGGTTCAGATCGACATCCGCCATCAAGGCAGACAAACCCCGCCCCAAGCCACGACGCTCACTTCGCTTTTCGGCCATGAATCAGTCCCTTTTCTTCGTCGCCTGATGGCGCGCAATCAATTCCTGTGCCAGCGCCCTATATGCCACAGACCCGCGTGATCCGCTATCATAGCCAAGCACCGGCATCGCATAAGACGGCGCCTCAGAAACGCGCACATTTCGCGGAATCATTGTGCGAAACACCAGCTCACCCAAGGTTGCACGCGCATCCGCTTCAACCTGCTGCGACAGGTTGTTGCGCACATCATACATCGTCAGAACGACACCTTCGATCCGTAGCGCGCGATTGGCACTTTGGCGGATCTCGCGGATCGTCAACATAAGCTGCGAAAGTCCTTCTAGTGCAAAAAATTCGGCCTGCAGCGGAACAAGCACCGAATGCGCCGCGACCATCGCGTTCACCGTCAAAAGGCTGAGCGAGGGCGGGCAATCAATCAATATATAGGTGAAGCCGAAGGGATCGATGTCTGTATGTCGTAGCGCATCATGCAAAAGGAAGCTGCGTTTTTCAGTCGAAACCAGCTCCATATCCGCCGAAGACAGATCCGTCGTCGCCGGACAGAGAGAAAGATTTTCGACATCCGTCGCGCGAATGACCGAGGCAATCGGCGCGTCTTCAAGCAGCAATTCATACGTGCTGACCGCGCGATCATCAGATCCAACCCCCAACCCCGTTGATGCGTTTCCCTGCGGATCAAGGTCGATCAGCAAAACCTTTTCGCCTTTTTCGGCTAACGCAGCCGCAAGATTAATCGCGGTGGTCGTCTTGCCCACCCCGCCCTTCTGATTTGCAATGGCGATAATGCGAGGATCGCTTGCGCGAATTGGATCAGACACGCTTTGCTCCGGAAATTTTCAGAATGACGCCGCTGGGATTAGATTGGCTCGGTAAAACCTGCAAATCAAAGGACCAGTTTTCGCGAGCGCTCGCAACCTCTTCTTCCCAACGCGCCCCTTTTGGGAAAAGCGCTACGCCTCGATCAGTCAGATGACGCCCAGAAAACTCTAGCAATTTCGAGAGCGGCGCCAATGCGCGTGCGCTCAGAACATCACAGTCAAGGCTTTCCGTTTCCTCGATTCTCTCTGCTTTCACCCGGGCCTTAAGTCCGAGTTCTCGGATGACAGCAAGCAGAAACGCCGACTTGCGGTGATCCGATTCGACAAGAGTAACCGCCAGATCAGGTTGCTTTTCTTTCGCAAGTATCGCGATCACCAAACCCGGAAACCCTGCGCCTGAGCCCAAATCAGCCCAATGCAGCGTATTGTCTGGCGCTAACGCTAAAATCTGAGCCGAATCTGCAAAATGGCGTGTCCATACTTCTGACAGGGTTGCCACCGAAACCAAATTAATCGCCTTATTCCACTTCTTTAATAACGTCTCGAGCACCCCAAGACGCTCCAATGTTTCACGTGAAACATCGAAATCCGCCTGAAACTGCGCGGACGCATCACTCATGCGATTTTGTCCTTCTTGTTCTGGCGGAGCTTTGCAAGCAAAAGCGTCAAGGCCGCAGGAGTGACCCCGTCAACCCGCGCTGCCTGCCCCAGCGTCTGAGGCCGCGCCACTTCCAGCTTCAGCTTTAGCTCATTTGAAAGCCCGACAAGCGCCCCGTAATCGAAATCCACCGGAAGAACCCAGCCCTCATCGCGCTTAATCAAGGCAGCATCCCGTTCTTGCCGAGCCGTGTAGTTGGCGTAAAGCGCGTCTTTGGCAAGCTGATCACAAATCTCAGGCGGGATACTCGACAAGTTCGGGATCGCATCCTGAAGCTGTCCCATTGTAATATCTGGGAACGCCAACAACTGAAGCGCACTTCGTCTCGTGCCGTCTTGGGTAACGCGAAACCCCTTCGCCTGCGCCTCGGTTGGGCTTAGCACAACCGCCTCCATTTGGGCACGGCCGACGTCGAGGGCCTCAATCTTGCGTACAAACACATCCTGACGCACCGCGCCAACGCAACCCAGCGAGAGTCCGAAGGGCGTCAAACGCTGATCGGCATTATCTGCGCGCAACGACAATCTAAACTCGGCGCGCGAGGTAAACATGCGATAAGGCTCACTCACCCCGCGCGTCACCAAGTCATCAATCATCACGCCGATATAGCTATTGGTCCGGCTGAAATGCGCTGGCTCTTGATTCCGTACAGCCAACGCTGCGTTCAAACCCGCCGCCAACCCCTGAGCGGCAGCCTCTTCATATCCTGTTGTTCCGTTAATCTGTCCGGCAAGATAAAGCCCCGGTAAATCGCGTAACTGCAATGTCAGATCCAGCGCGCGCGGATCGACGTAATCATACTCAATCGCGTAGCCCGGCTGCAAAATACGTGCCTGTTCCAAGCCGTAGATCGAGTGAACATAAGCCTCTTGCACCGCTTCGGGCAGAGAAGTCGAAATACCGTTTGGATAGACCGTGTCGTCCTCAAGCCCCTCTGGCTCAAGGAATATCTGATGTGACGTCTTATCCGAAAATCGAACGATTTTATCCTCAATCGAAGGACAATAACGCGGCCCGACGCCTTCGATATGACCGCCGTACATCGCCGATTTCTCTAGATTTTCGCGAATAATATCATGCGTTTGTTCATTTGTATGCGTGATCCCGCAAGAAATCTGACGAACGAAAGGTCGGCGATTCAAGAACGAAAACATCGTTGGGTCGTCATCGCCAGGCTGACTCTCTAGCCGGTCCCAAGCGATTGTTTTCCCATCCAAACGCGGTGGAGTTCCGGTTTTCAACCGACCTAACGGCAGTCCCAACGCCTTCAAACGCTCCGCCAAGGCGCGAGACGGCTTGTCCCCGATCCGGCCGCCCGGCTGACGCTGATCACCAATGTGAATAACGCCGTTCAGAAATGTGCCAGACGTGAGAATCGCGGCGCTTGCGCGGATCTCAGAACCATCTGCGAGAACAACGCCTCCGACGCGCCCGTCCTCAATTATCAGATCAGCAACCTCACCCTCAATCACCGTCAAATTTGGCTGCGCCACCGTCAATTCACCAATCGCGCGTTTATATAACGCACGATCCGCTTGCGCGCGTGGCCCCTGCACCGCCGGCCCCTTACGGCGATTAAGTAAGCGGAACTGGATACCCGCACGATCCGCCGCCTGCCCCATCACGCCGTCCAGCGCGTCAATTTCGCGCACCAAGTGGCCCTTACCCAAGCCACCAATCGCTGGATTACACGACATCACTCCAAGGGCATCAGCGCGCAACGTCACCAGCGCACATGCAACACCCATGCGGCCGGCCGCATGTGCCGCCTCGGTTCCAGCGTGACCGCCACCAATCACAATGACATCGTAATGTTTCACGTGAAACACTCCTACTTTCCAATGCAGAAACTGGAGAATATCTCATCCAGAAGATGCTCAACATCCACGCGGCCAAGCAAAGATTCCAACGCCCACACAGCCTGCCGCAGTGATTCCGCCGCCAACTCACTGCGTTCAGACCCGCGCAATACCTCATCTCGCGCCGATTCCAAAGCCTCAAATGCAACGCGAATTCCGCGACGGTGACGTTCGCGCGTCATCACGCCAGCACCCGCAGCACGCTCAGACAGACGCTCGGCGATTTCTGCAATCAAGCGATCAAGACCAAGCCCTGTTTTACCCGACACCGCAAACCCCTCTGCAGCACCAAGATCAGCCTTACCATGAACGATAATATCATCGCGCTCTGGGGTTATCAGCGGCACTTCGCCACCATCTAACAAAAACACCCGCAGATCCGACTGGCTGGCGCGTTCCAATGCCCGCGCAACGCCTATCGCCTCTACCGTATCCTCCGTCTCGCGCAAACCGGCAGTATCCAACAACGTCACCGCCAAGCCCGCGATATCCATCCGCAGCTCGATCACATCGCGGGTGGTGCCCGCGATTTCTGAGGTAATCGCCGCCTCACGTCCGGCCAAAGCGTTCAAAAGCGTCGATTTGCCAGCGTTCGGGCGCCCGACTATTGCGACTTCGAACCCCTCGCGAACCCGTTCTGCCGCATCAATTCGACGCAATTCGTCGCTCAACCCGGCAGATACCCTATCAATCAACGCAGTGACTTCCGGCGCGACATCGACCGGCACATCTTCATCCGCAAAATCGATCGTCGCTTCGATCAAGGCCGCCGCCCGCACCAGATCCGAGCGCCAAGCCTCAACGCAATCCCCGACTGCACCAGACAGCACCTTCAACGCTTGCTTACGCTGCGCCTCGGTTTCCGCATCGATTAGGTCGGACAGACCTTCAACCTGTGACAGATCAAGACGTTCGTTTTCCAAAGCCCGACGAGTAAATTCGCCCGGCTCGGCCAAGCGCAAACCGGGCTGCTGACCCAATGCGTTCAGCACCGCGCTGACTGTCGCAATCGCCCCGTGAATATGCAGTTCCGCAACATCCTCGCCGGTGAAGCTCGCACCATGTTCGAAACATACCACAATCGCCTCATCCAACTCGTCCGCACCAAGCCGCAATTTACGCAGCCCCGCCACGCGCGATCGCGGCAAATCGCCCGCTAAAGCGCTTGCTGCAACAAAGGCCTGCGGCCCCGAAATACGGATTACCGCAACCCCCGCCTTGCCACGCGCGGTTGCTAAAGCAAAGATCGTGTCCATCGTAACCCCCTGAGGGAAAACGATAAATCAGCGTCAGCCGTTCATCGAGTCGAAGAATTCGGAATTGGTTTTGGTTTGCTTGAGTTTCGAAACTAGGAACTCAACCGCATCCGTGGTGCCCATCGGGTTCAGAATACGCCGCAACAGATAGGTTTTTTGCAGATCTTTCTGATCGACCAGCAGCTCTTCTTTGCGGGTACCGGATTTCAAGATATCCATCGCCGGGAAAACACGCTTGTCAGACACTTTGCGATCCAGAACGATTTCCGAGTTACCCGTGCCTTTGAATTCCTCAAAGATTACCTCGTCCATGCGCGAGCCGGTATCGATCAGCGCCGTTGCAATGATCGTCAGAGAACCACCCTCTTCGATATTACGCGCAGCGCCAAAGAACCGTTTTGGACGCTGCAAAGCATTCGCATCCACACCACCGGTCAGCACCTTGCCCGAGCTTGGGACGACAGTGTTGAACGCACGCCCCAGACGCGTAATCGAATCGAGCAAAATCACAACATCGCGCTTATGCTCGACCAAACGCTTAGCCTTTTCAATCACCATCTCGGACACCGCAACGTGGCGCGTCGCCGGTTCATCAAAGGTAGAGGACACAACCTCCCCTTTCACCGAACGCTGCATATCCGTCACCTCTTCGGGACGCTCGTCGATCAAAAGCACGATCAAATAGCATTCCGGGTGGTTGGTTTCGATTGAATTGGCAATATTCTGCAGCAGCACAGTTTTACCCGTGCGCGGCGGTGCAACAATCAACGCACGCTGGCCTTTCCCGATCGGCGCAACTAGGTCAATAATCCGGGCCGAGCGGTCCTTGATCGTCGGATCTTCGATTTCCAACTTGAATCGCTCATCGGGATAAAGCGGCGTGAGGTTATCAAACGCCACCTTGTGACGGGCTTTTTCGGGCTGCTCGAAGTTGATCTTCTCAACAGTGGTCAACGCGAAATACCGCTCATTCTCGCCGGGCGCGCGGATCACGCCCTCAACGGTGTCCCCCGTGCGCAAGCTGTATTGGCGGATCATCTCGGGCGAGACATAGATATCATCCGGGCCCGGCAGATAGTTCGCCTCGGTTGAGCGCAGGAACCCGAACCCGTCTTGCAGCACTTCCAAAACACCGTCGCCGCCGATAACCCAATCATCTTCGGCATGCTCTTTGAGGATCGAGAACATCATCTCGCCCTTGCGCATGGTCGAGGCATTTTCGACATCCCATTCTTCTGCCAGCGCTAACAGCTCTTTCGGGCTTTTCGCTTTGAGATCAAAGAGATTGAGACGCGTTTCGCTCATATGTCACCTGTCGCGACGATCCACGCATGGGGCAACCCGCGCGGCGTCATATCATTATCTACAGAAAAACCATTCGGTCAGGACGACCGGGGCTTGCCTGCCAGATACGTCGCGCCGCGCGCAAAGTCAATGAAACTTAGAACTTCACAACCACCGAAAGCACGATCACGATCATGAACACCGTGGGCACTTCGTTCATCATCCGATATTGCCGCCCGGTTTTCACGCTACTGCCATCCGCTAGCGCTTTGCGCTCTTTGGCACACCACATGTGAAACCACGTCATTCCAAGCACGGCTGCCGCCTTGGTCCAGGGCCAGATACTTGACCAATCCACGATCCCTGGCGTGAAGACCAACATCAGACCAAATAGCCAGCTCGCGATCATCGAAGGGTTCATAATCGCCTTTAGCAACAAGCGCTCTTGGTGCTGAAATAGCTTATCCATATCAGAGCCATGCACCACGCCCTGCTTCTTCAGCCCTTCAACGTGATAGACATACAGCCTCGGCAGATAGAACAGACCTGCCATCCAAGTGATGATCGACATCACATGCAAAGCCTTGATCCACGGATACCAGTTGCTCAGGAAATCGGACATTTCACCTCCAAGTCACAGGCCTCTTCTTAATAAATAAATATAGATATTGAAAAGATGATGATGATGTAGGCCCTGTGGACTATGTGGATTAACAGTTTGTTAAGGGGTTTTCCACAGCCGGTCAGATTGGGATAAGTCCTCGCTCCATTCTCTGTATAATACCTGTAACAACTTGATTTTTATGTACATTAATGATGTATTCAGCATGCGGTTCTGTGGATAACTCATGGGATGAAACCGCAATCGCGGCGTTTGCGCACATCCCCGCGATCTTGGGCTCCACAGGTGGACAACTTTCGTGGATCAACCGTGGAACGCCACGAGATGGTGGAGAAATCCGGCAAACGTAGTTATGCCCAGATTCATCCCTAGGGTTCTACATCGGGTTATCCACACAGCTATGAACATCCTTCTAGCCTCCGCTTCCGAGATCCGCGCACAGCTTTTGCGCAACGCCGGGCTGGCCGTCACCGCGCTGCCCGCCCGCATCGATGAAGACGCGATCCGTCAGGGCTTGCAAGCCGAGGCGGCGCATCCGCGTGACGTTGCTGACCTTTTGGCAGAAATGAAAGCGGCCAAAATCTCTGGCAAAGCGCCCGGTCAACTCGTTCTTGGCGCCGATCAAGTGCTTGACCTTAAAGGCGAGATATTTGCCAAGCCTGAAACCCCCGATGACGCTCGCGCTCAGTTGCGCGCCCTATCGGGTCAGGCCCACAAACTCCTGTCTGCGTTGGTTGCGATTCGTGATGGTGAACCGCTTTGGCGTCATGTCGCAGAGGTGCGGCTCACCATGCACCCGCTTTCCGAACAGTTCATTGACGCCTATGTCACGCGCAATTGGAATAGCATCCGTCACACCGTCGGGTGCTATAAACTCGAAGAAGAAGGCGTGCGGCTTTTCTCTCGCGTCGAAGGCGACTATTTTGCTGTTCTGGGACTACCCTTAATGGAATTTCTCAACTGGCTACGCGCACGAGGAGAGCTGAGCACATGAGCGATCATCCCCGAATACCCATCGCAGGCGTGATCGGATCGCCCATCGCGCATTCGCGCTCGCCCGCATTGTTTCGTCACTGGTTTCGGCAATATGGCGTGCGAGGCCATTACGTACCCCTAGATGTTGCGCCCGATGATCTTGAAACCGTCCTGCGCACGCTACCAAAGGCGGGTTTCGTTGGTGTGAATGTGACGATCCCGCATAAGATCCGCGCGCTTGAAATTGCTGATGTGATTTCAGATCGCGCCGCGCTTATCGGGGCTGCGAATACGCTGATCTTTCGTCATGACGGAAAGATTTATGCAGATAATACAGATGGTTATGGATTTATCGCAAACCTAAAACAATATGCGCCTGGTTGGTGTGCAAGCAGCGGATCAGCGGCTGTTTTGGGCGCGGGCGGCGCTGCGCGTGCTATCGTGGCGTCCCTTCTGGAAACTGGCGCCCCTGAAATTCGCATTTCAAACCGCACCCGCGCGCGCGCTGATGCATTGCGCGCAGAATTTGGTGCACGGATCGTCGTCTATGACTGGGTGCAGGCCGGCAATATGATCGAAGGCGCGACGACCGTCGTGAACACAACCTCGCTTGGCATGACCGGGAAACCAGAGTTCCGCGTGCCTCTTGATGCACTCACTCCCGGCGCGACGTGTTGCGATCTCGTTTATACGCCGCTGAAAACCAAATTCCTGACTGCGGCAGAAGAGGCAGGATGCGTCACCGTCGATGGATTGGGCATGTTGCTCCATCAGGCGGTTCCCGGTTTTGAGCGCTGGTTCGGCCATCGACCAGAAGTCACCGACGGATTGCGCGACGCGGTCCTTGGCCTATGAGTCGGCCTTTCCTGCTTGGGCTGACGGGCTCGATCGGTATGGGGAAATCCACGACCGCCGCGATGTTTGCTTCTGAGGGCGTACCGGTTTGGGATGCCGATGCCTGCGTACATGATCTTTACGCCATAGGTGGTGCCGCCGTGGCCCCGATTGCGGCCGCTTTTCCCGAGGCCATCATCGACCGTGCGGTTAGTCGCGATGCGTTGAAATCGCGCCTTTCGCAAGACAAACAGGCTCTAAACCGCCTTGAATCGATTGTTCATCCGCTAACCACACAATCGCGCACAGAGTTTATCGCGGCCCATCCCAACGCGGATCTGATCCTACTCGACATCCCGCTTTTGTTCGAAACCGGTGCCGATCAAGCCTGCGATGCAACGCTTGTGGTCACTGCCCCGCAAGACCTGCAGCGCGCGCGAGTCCTTGCCCGCCCCGGTATGACCGACGCTCAGCTTGATCTCATCCTCGCGCGTCAGATGCCTGATGCGCAAAAACGCGCCCGCGCCACCTTTGTCATCGAAACCCAAAGCCTTGAGCAGACCCACGCGGATGTGCGACACCTGATCGCGCAGATCAGGGAGAGCCGCGATGCGTGAGATCGTTCTCGATACCGAAACCACTGGCTTTGAGCCAAGTGAAGGCGACCGCATCGTAGAGATCGGCGCAATTGAGCTGTTCAACCACATGCCGACGGGTCGCACCTATCACCAATACATCAACCCCGAACGCAAGATGCCGCAATCGGCCTTTGAGGTTCACGGGCTTGGCGATGACTTCCTGTCCGATAAACCGAAATTCGCCGAGATCGGATTAGATTTTCTTAATTTCATAGGCCCAGAATCAAAATTGGTTATCCACAATGCCAAATTTGATATGAAATTCCTCAACGCTGAACTGAGTTGGGCGGAGATGGAGCTGATCGCGAACGAGCGAGCGCTTGATACGTTGGCCATCGCGCGGCGCAAGTTTCCCGGCTCCCCCGCCTCGCTTGATGCGCTGTGTCGGCGTTTTAGCATCGACAATTCGTCGCGCACGCTGCACGGGGCTTTGCTTGATAGCGAAATTCTGGCCGAGGTTTATCTGGAACTGATCGGTGGCCGCCAACCGGGTTTCGGCCTGCAACTTGCCAGCGATAACAAGGACAAAGGCGCCCAAAGTAGCAACTGGCGCCCACAACCGCGCCCGACGCCGCTACCACCGCGCCTTAGCGCCGAAGAAGCCGAGGCACATGCCGCCTTTGTTGCCAAAATCGGCGAAAACGCGATCTGGAAACGGTTTGATTAGGCGGAAACTTGTGTTTTGCGCAGGTTTCGCCGAGTTTCCCATTTCACCCAACGTCAAGACTGCTTACATCCAAGACCTGTTTCGAGCTTGAGGGAGGATACCCATGCTGGACCTGACCACGATGCGCGCCACTTTGGCCGAGATCTATGATCTTGCGCCCTCGCTGGACCTTGCCGAGGAGATGCGTGACATCCACGCCAAGATGGACCGGGTCGTTCCGCTTCCTGACTTTGCGCGCTACGCGCCCTACATCCGCGCGATCAATAAGTTGAAGCGCGAGAAAAACGCGGTGATCCTTGCGCATAACTACATGACGCCAGAAATCTATCACGGGGTGGCAGATGTAGTAGGCGACAGCCTACAACTCGCCATCGAGGCAACCAAGGTTAAGGCCGACACGATCGTGCAATGCGGCGTGCATTTCATGGCCGAAACGTCGAAAATCTTGAACCCCGCCAAGACCGTTCTGATCCCTGATGTCAAAGCCGGCTGCTCGCTTGCGGAATCGATCACCGCGGAGGGAATCGCCGAGATGCGCGCGAAATATCCCGGCGCGCCGGTTGTGAGCTATGTGAACACCACCGCCGAGGTAAAGGCGGCCTCCGACATTTGCTGCACCTCGTCCAATGCTGCGCAAATTGTGGCGGCGATGGATAGCGATGTCGTGATTATGACGCCAGATCAATATCTTGCGCAAAATGTCGCGAATGAGGTGCCGCAGAAAAAGATTGTCTGGTGGGAAGGCTCCTGCATCGTGCATGAGCAGTACACCAAGGACGATATCAACGCTTTTCGTGCGATGAACCCCGACACCCGGATCATCGCGCATCCCGAATGCCCGCCCGATGTGGTTGCCGCGTCGGATTTCTCGGGCTCGACCTCGGGGATCATTGATTATGTGACGCGCGAAAAGCCGGGAAGCGCGATGTTGGTCACCGAATGCTCGATGGCGTCGAACATCGCCGATGCCCTGCCCGAGGTCGACTTTACCGGCCCGTGCAACATGTGCCCCTATATGAAGAAGATCACGCTCGAGAAGATCTTGTGGTCGCTGCATACCGGCACCGAAGCGGTTGAAGTCGACGCCGAAATTGCCGCCAAAGCGAAGATCGCGGTCGAACGGATGATTGATCTGTCGCAGGCGTTGGCCAAGTGATTGAAACCAATCGTATCATTATCGTCGGTGCCGGGCTTGGTGCGCTTTATGCGGCACTGCAGCTTGCGCCGCGCCCGGTTCTGGTGATTTCGCCCGAAACTCTGGGCGAGGGCGCGTCTTCGGCTTGGGCGCAAGGTGGCGTCGCGGCGGCCATGGCCGAAAGCGATAGCGCCGAGGCCCACGCGTCAGATACGATTTCCGCAGGCGCGGGCACGGTTTCACCTGAAATCGCGCAGCTTGTCACCGACGAGGCGCGCCAGCACATTCTTGAACTCACCAACCTTGGCACGCCGTTTGATCGCGATGCATCGGGCGGCTATGTGATGTCGCGCGAGGCAGCACATTCCGAGGCCCGCGTGGTGCGCGTCAAAGGCGATCAGGCCGGGCGCGAGATCATGCAAACGCTGATCGGGGCTGTTCGTAAAACTCCTTCAATTCAAGTGCTTGAGGGCGTCTTGGCCTCGGGGCTTGAGGTTCAGGATGGCGCGGTCACGGGCGTCTGGATTGAACGCGCCCTGACGCCTTCGGGCGCCACGTTGATCCGCAGTCCGGCAGTGTTGCTGGCGGGGGGTGGTTCTGGCGGGCTGTTCGCGGTGACGACCAATCCGCCGCGTATTCGAGGTCAGGTGATCGGCATGGCCGCGCGGGCAGGTGCCTGCATCGCAGATCCAGAATTTGTGCAATTTCATCCCACGGCGATTGCCAGTGGCGAAGATCCGGCACCTTTGGCGACCGAAGCATTGCGAGGTGAGGGTGCCACGTTGATCAATAATGCAGGCGAGCGGTTCATGCTGTCCGTTCATCCCGACGCGGAATTGGCCCCGCGCGACATCGTGGCACGCGCAGTGTATCTTGAGCGCCGCGCCGGACGTGAGCCCGCTCTCGATACTCGCGGGGCGCTGGGCGCAGAGGTTCTCACCCGGTTCCCGGCTGTCGCACAATCGTGCAAACGGGCGGGAATAGACCCTGTTTTACAGCCTATCCCCGTAGCGCCGGCCGCGCATTATCACATGGGTGGCATTGATACCGATGCTCTGGGCCAAAGCTCGCTGGCGCATCTTTGGGTTTGCGGTGAGGCGTCTTCGACAGGCCTGCACGGCGCAAACCGTTTGGCCTCGAATGGCTTGCTTGAGGCGCTTGTATACGCCCGCATTTGCGCACTTGGGATTGGGGCTGCGCTGGGCGACATCGAAGACGCGGCAGAGGTCACCCCAGATTTTCCGCAAGGCGATAATCCGGTGAACGAGGCATTGTTGCTGCACATGCGCCACGCGATGACCGATGGGGTCGGCGTGGTGCGTGATGCGGATGGTTTGAAAACCGCGCTGCGTGTCATTGCTGAGGTCGAGGCACAGGCTTGCACCGAGACGATGCACAACATGACTGCGACCGCGACGCTGATTGCGGCTGCGGCGCTGAAACGTCAGGAAAGCCGGGGCGGGCATTTCCGCTCGGATTTCCCCGAAATCGACCCGGATATGGCCAAAAGAACCAAAATGACACTGGCCGAAGCGATGCAAATTCGCGCCCGCGCCTTGGAGGATTGATATGCTGCCCGAGTTGTTGATTGAGCCGATTGTGCGCGCCGCGTTGATCGAGGATCTCTCGCCGATGGGTGACGCGACCACCAAGGCAGTGATCCCGGCGGGCAAAACCTATGCCGCGCGGCTGAATGCGCGTGAAGAAGGCGTCGTTTCAGGGATGCAGGTGGCCGCGATGGCGTTTCGCCTAGTCGATCCGGCGCTGCGGGTGCAGGTTCTGGTGAAGGATGGCGCGCCCTGCAAGTCTGGCGATACACTGATGACGATTGAGGGATTGGCCGCGTCGATCTTGATGGGCGAACGTGTTGCGCTGAATTTCGCGGGTCGTCTAAGCGGGATTGCGACGAAAACTGCCGGGTTTGTTGCGCAAACCAAGGGCACCAAGGCGCGGATCACTTGCACGCGCAAAACTACGCCGGGGCTGCGCGCGCTTGAAAAGGCGGCGGTAAGCCATGGCGGAGGCTTCAACCATCGCTACGGTCTGTCAGACGCGATTCTGATCAAGGACAACCACATCGCTGCCGCCGGGGGCGTTCGACAGGTGCTGGAGGCGGCGAAAGCCGCGCGCAGCCACATGATGCGGATTGAGCTGGAAGTGGACACGTTGCGCCAGATGGAAGAGGCGCTGCATATCGGCGGTGCGGATGTGATCTTGCTCGATAATATGAGCAATGATGAGCTGCGCGCGGCGGTGGCGTTGAATGCAGGGCGCGTGACGTTGGAAGCTTCGGGGAATATGGTGCTCGAACGCATCGCAGAGGTTGCGGCGACAGGCGTTGATTATATTTCAGCAGGCGCGTTAACACATTCGGCGCGCACGCTGGATCTTGGCCTCGATTTCTAGAGCTTTAGCTAAGATAGTCCCTGAATTCGGCGCGTACAGCCTCATAGACGTGGCGTTTGAAGGGCACAATCTTGCCGATCAGCTCGTCAAATTCCATCCATTGCCAGACGGAAAACTCTGGGTGAGAGGTGTCGATTTTCACCTGCTCGTCGCGGCCCTGAAAGCGGTAAAGAAACCACTTCTGTTCTTGGCCACGATAGCGCCCTTTCCAAATTCTGGGCACCAGATCATGGGGGAGTTCGTAGCTGATCCAATTGCTAGATTTCGCAACCAGTTCGACTAGATTTGGAGTGACGCCGGTCTCTTCTTCCAGCTCACGCAGCGCCGCTTCCCGCGGCTTTTCTCCCTTGTCGATCCCGCCTTGTGGCATCTGCCAAGCGGGGCCGGGATTGTCGATGCGCTGACCGGCAAAGACGCGGCCCTGCGGGTTTAGCAGCACCACACCGACATTGCGGCGATAGGGAAGTTTGGAAATTTCGTCAGGGGTCATATTAAAAAGGGGCCCGAGGGCCCCTCTCCTTTAGTTCTTTTTGGTGTCATCTTTTTTGGCGGGAGCCGCTTCGGCTTTTTGCGTTGGCTGCTCTGTTTTCTGGTCCGAAGACAGCGCCGAAAGCCCTTGGATCAGATCAACGGCGTAAGACATCTGGAAATCTTCGAGGCGGCGCTTGGCGGCCTCGCCAGCTTTGGTGCGCTCGTCCAAAGCCTGTTTCTTTTCGTCCTCGGTCATCGAGTCATTGGTGATCGCGCCCTTCAGATCCGCTTCCGACGTCATTTTTGGTTTGGGCGCATCGTCTTTGGCAGCTTCATCGGCGGGCGGCGTATCAAGCTGTGGCACCACGACATTCGGCGAAATCCCAAGGCTTTGGATCGAGCGGCCCGAGGGTGTGTAATAGCGCGCCGTAGTGAGGCGCATCGCGCCTTCACCCTTGATCGGCATCACCGTCTGCACTGAGCCTTTGCCGAAGCTTTTGGTTCCTACGACGATGGCGCGATGGTGGTCTTGCAGCGCACCGGTCACGATTTCCGAGGCAGAGGCAGAGCCGCCATTGATCAGCACAACAAGTGGCTTGCCATCGGCCAGATCGCCAGCCGTTGCATTGAAACGCTCACTGTCTTGCGCATTGCGCCCGCGGGTCGAAACGATTTCCCCTTTGTCGAGGAAGGCGTCCGAAACCTTGATCGCCTGCGTTAGCAAGCCACCGGGGTTATTGCGTAGATCGACGATAAACCCGTCGACCTTATCCATCCCGCCAATTTCCTTGACCTGCTCTTTGATCGAGGATTCGAGGTTCGCGTAGGTCTGGTCATTGAAGGTCGTGACCCGCAAGATCACCGTATTGCCATCACGACGGCCCTTAACGGCGGTCAGCTTGATCGTGTCACGGGTCAGCGTGACGTCGAAGGGCTCTTTTTCGCCTTCGCGCACGATGGTGATCTTGATTTCCGAGCCGACCGGTCCGCGCATTTTGTCCACGGCCTCATCAAGAGGCAGGCCCATCAGGGACTCGCCATCGACGGCCGTGATGAAATCGCCCGATTTGATTCCGGCTTCATCGGCGGGCGTGCCATCCATTGGCGAGACGACTTTGACGAACCCGTCTTCTTGCGTCACCTCGATTCCGAGACCACCAAACGAGCCGCGCGTTTGCACGCGCATATCAGAGAAATCATTGGGCGGCAGATAGCTGGAATGAGGGTCGAGCGAGCTGAGCATGCCGTTGATCGCGGCTTCGATCAGCTTCTTGGAATCGACTGGCTCGACGTAATCCTCGCGGATTTTCTCGAAGATATCGCCGAACAGATCCAGTTGTTGATAAACTGAATCGGGTTTCTTTGCCTCTTGCGCCATCAGCGGCGCAGCCACCTGTGTCGAAAGAACGGCGCCTGCTAACGTGCCGCCGAGCGCGGCCATCATGAACTTTTTCATACTCAACCTTTGTCGCCTTTCGTCTGGGTGAACCACGGGGCCGGGTCCACGGGCGTATCGCCCTTTCGCAGCTCCAAATAAAGCGTGGCGCTTTGCCCTGCGCTACCGCCGTCTTGCGCCGCTTGCACGAATTCTTTGCCGAATTCCTTTGCGCCCGGCGCTATTCCGCCCATTAAACCTATCGGTGCCCCTTTTTGAAGCACATCTCCCGTCTCACCATAGACTGTTCCCAGCCCTGCTAGAACCAGAAGATATCCTTCTGCTGGCTCAAGCACCATCACATTTCCGTAGTCAAGCAATGGCCCACGATATCGGATCGTCGCAGGCCAGGGCGTGGTGACCAGCGCTGCGGGCGCGGTCGCGATCACAAGTCCGGGACGTTTGATGCCTGCCGCATCGGTTTCGTTGAAATGGCGCAGCAGCGATCCGATCACCGGCAATTTCAGGGTGCCTTCAGCGCCTGCGAAGTCATCCATCGGCGGGCCGATATCGGTTTCCATCCCGCTGAGGCCAGTGGCGAACCCTTCCAGCGTATCGGCGCTGTTGACCAGTTTGCGCAGCTCTTCGGGTTCCTCAAGATAGCGTTGAGGCAGCTTTGTGCGTTCAGATATCGCGTCAGACAGCGCCGTGCGCGCTTGCGTGACCGAGGTCATGCCCTGTTCCAGAACCGAGCGCGCATTTTCCTGCAATTTCCGTAAGGTAGCGATTTCATCAAGCTGTTTGCGCAGGCCCTCAGCCTCTTGTTGCAGCGCGGGCGCGACCGACGATAGCACCATCCCCGAGCGCGCAGATCCTTCCGGCCCCGAGGGGTGCAGCAGCAAAAGCGGGCCGTCTGATTGCTGCATCGTCGACATCACAGCCAGCAAGCTGCCCAGTTCCTCGCGCTTCGCATCAAAGCCTTGCTTGATTTCATTCTCGCGGATCGCCGCGCGGCGCAGCCCGTCACGCAGCGCGCCCAAGCCAACCTCATAGGCCGAGATCGTTTTGGTTAACGCGCCCACGCGGTCGGCTTTGGTGTTCGCATCATCCAGTGCCGTAATCGCCTTGCGCAGATCGCTGGCTGCGGACATGGCTGTATCAGCTGCGGTTTCGGCCTGCGCGGCTGCGCCCGTTAGCAGGAAAGTGGCGAGGAGAGCAGCGCGTATCACGTCTCGATCAGGCTCTTTCCGGTCATTTCAGGCGGGATCGGCAGACCCATCAGCTCTAGTAGGCTTGGCGCAAGGTCGGCCAACCGCCCCTTGTGCAGCTTCGCGCCTTTCGGCCCGCCCACCAGCGCCACGGGCACCAGATTTGTCGTATGCGCCGTGTGCGGCCCACCGGTCACCGGATCAATCATGGTTTCGCAATTGCCGTGATCGGCGGTGATGATCATCGCGCCGCCCGCCTTGTTGAGCGCCTCGACGACGCGACCGATATCGCGATCCACCTCTTCGCAAGCCGCCATTGCCGCCTCAAGCGAGCCGGTATGCCCGACCATATCGCCATTGGCGTAATTGACGATAATCAGGTCATAGCCCGCCTCAATCGCGCCGATGAGGTGGTCGGTCACTTCGGGCGCGCTCATTTCGGGCTGCAAGTCATACGTCGCCACTTTCGGCGATTTTGGCATGAAACGATCTTCGCCCTGCCAAGGATCTTCGCGCCCGCCATTCAGGAAGAACGTGACATGGGGGTATTTCTCGGTCTCGGCGATGTGAAACTGAGTTTTGCCCTGTTTGGCCACCCATTCGCCCAGCGTGTTGACCAGTTCGCGCTTGGGATAGGCGACGCTCATATAGGCGTTATGGGCCTCGGAATATTGCACCATGCCTAGCATCGCCGCTAGTTTCGGGCGCTTGCCCGTGTCGAATCCGTCAAAATCGGGCGCGCCAATGGCGGCGAGAATTTCGCGCGCGCGATCGGCCCGGAAGTTGAGGCAGAACAGACCGTCGCCATCCACTGCCCCGGCGTAATCGCCGATCACCGTGGGCTGAATGAATTCATCCATCTCCTTGCGCGCATAGCTTTGGGCCACGGCCTCGGCGGGGGTCGCGGCGTGCTCTCCTTCGCCCTTGATCATCGCATTATAGGCGCGCTGCACCCGATCCCAGCGATTGTCGCGATCCATCGCGAAATAGCGCCCGATCACAGTGGCGACGGTGCAGTTGTCCGGCAGGCGCGCGACCAGATCGTCGACGAACCGCTGGGCGCTGTCGGGGGCCACATCGCGGCCATCGGTAATCGCGTGAACGACCACCGGGATGCCGGCATTCGAGATCATCTTACAGGCCGCCAGCAGGTGCTCGATATGGCCGTGAACACCCCCATCCGAGACAACGCCCATCAGATGCGCCCGCCCGCCTGTGCCTTTCAGCGTGTCGATAAAGGACAGGATTGCTTCATTTTTGAAAAACGAGCCATCCTCGATCGCCAGATCAATTTGCCCCAAGTCCATCGCCACCACCCGGCCCGCGCCGATATTGGTGTGACCCACCTCGGAATTGCCCATCTGCCCTGTCGGCAGGCCGACATCGGGGCCAAAGGTGACCAGCGTCGATTTCGTGCCATTAGCCCAGATCGCGTCGATATTTGGGGTGTTAGCCAGCGCAGGCGCGTTGCCCTCGGTCTCGGGACGTTCGCCCCAACCATCGAGAATGCACAAAACCACGGGTTTCGGATTGCTCATCGCCACCTCCTGCTAGCTGTTGGTGTTGTTTACGCCTCCCGCGCGAGGCGAGCAACCGCCCAGACATTTACTGCGAGAACATCACGCGCTGGCGCTTGGGGGCATCGCTGATGACGGCTTGCTTCGTCTCTGCGTAGAGCGTGCGCAACGCATCATCGGGCGCGTCACGATAATGCAACCGCAGATCCAGAATCACGGCGCCCCCCGATTTAGCCGTGCTCAGCATCAAGTCCAAATACTCGCCAATCGGGTAATGAAACCCGCATGAAATCAGACTGGTAACCAAATCACCCGAGACATCCGCTAAACCGTTGGGATCAAGGCGCGGATTGAGCGTTTGCACATCGCGCGCGCCATTATCCTCTAGAAAGGCCTTGGCTGCGGCAAGCGACGCATACCCCGACCCGCTATCTCGCCACAAATGGTATTGATCGCTGGTTTCTTCGATGTCGATCAGGGTGATGCGCGAGTCGTATGCTTTGACCATCAACACATCATTCAGCGCCTGACCACAGCCAATGTCGATGACGTGCTGCGGCTTGCGCTTGGCTTTCGTAAGGGCGGCGCGCGTCGGCATGAATTCGTCATGGACCTCGGACAAAGCGCCCTTAAAGATGTCATCGCGCCGTGCCTCGGCCTCGGCAATCAGAACCGAGCGGTCGCCCGCCTCCCACGCCACCCGGGATTTGCGGCTGATTTGTGAGGTGCGTTGGAAACCGATCAGTGCAATCGCAGGGGTCGGAATTGCTTTGGAGGAAATCTTGGTCAGAGCGATTTTCGCCATAAGTGCGGCCCTCAAAGGGTAAAGCGTGTCAGTTATGCGCGGTGATACGGCGTTCCGGCGATGATTTGGCCGGCACGGTAGATTTGTTCCGCCAACATGACGCGGGCCAGCATATGGGGCCAGACCATTTTGCCAAAAGAGATCGAAAAATCGGCCCGCGCGCGCAAATCCGCCACAATACCATCCGCGCCGCCGATCACAAACGTCACATCGCGTGCGGTATCGCGCCATGCTTCCAGCTTTTGCGCAAATTCGGGAGACGAGATCGGGCTGCCGCGCTCATCCAGCGTCACGATTACCGAGCCTTCGGGAATCGCGCGGGATAAAAGCTGCGCCTCGGCCTCTTGGCCCAGGCCCTTTTTATCCTCAACTTCGATCAGTTGCGCGGGACCAAGACCCATCCCTCGCCCCGATTTCTCAAACCGGGAGAGGTAGTCATCGATCAACTCGCGTTCGGGGGATTTGCGCAGGCGACCGACCGCGCAGATCGTGATTTTCATCGGTCAGCCGCGATCAGACATCATCGTCGAGCAGCACGCTATCCACGCTCGGCGACATCCACATCTTTTCAAGCTGATAAAAATCGCGCACTTCGGGGCGGAAGACATGGACGATCACATCGGCGCTGTCGAGCAGAACCCAGTCACCCTGATCCTTGCCTTCGACTTTGCAGATGCGGCCAAAATCTTGCTTGAGTCGTTCGGACAGGTTTTCAGCGATTGCACCGACCTGACGAGAGCTGCGCCCCGAGCAGATAACCATGTAATCGCCAATGGAAGAGCGGCCGCGAAGATCAATTGTGACGACGTCTTCGGCCTTATCATCTTCGAGAGACGAAATGACTCGTGCGAGAATGTCCTCGCTTGTGGGGTCAGCACCGAGAGTTTTAGCCGTCATGATGACCGCCTTTGTGCCGCTGTCGCCCGACACGATTGAAAGATGAGACAGGACATAGTCCTCCAGTGGTTGCACGCCAGTCCGGCCCCGGCGCAGGCCATATTATTAAAGTAACATCGCTTCTGCACGATTTCAATTTTCGCCCTGCGAATTTTGCCGGCCGTTCTGCACAACCAGTGTTGAGCCATCGAGCATGCGCACTTCGCGTTGCGGGAACGGAATGGAGATACCGTTTTTCTTAAACGAATCCCACAGCGCCAGATAGACCGCGCCGCGCACATTTGTAAGCCCTTCAACAGGGTCTGTGATCCAAAATCTTAAGGTATAGTCAATTGAGCTGTCACCAAATCCCGTGATGTGGCACACGGCGGGGCGGTTTGAGAGCACACGATCCGCCGATAGCGCAGCCTCAATGGCGAGCTTGCGCACCACATGCGGGTCGTCGTGATAGGAGGTGCCAAACTCCAAATCTACGCGCACAAATTGGTTGGAATGCGACCAGTTGACCACCTGCCCAGTGATCAGATCCTCATTTGGGATCAAGTATTCCTTGCCGTCTCGGGTGACGACGCTGACATAGCGCGCCCCAAGTGAAGCGATCCAGCCGAAGGTTTCGCCAAGGCTGATGACGTCACCGGGTTTGATTGATTTATCAAGCAAGATGATCACGCCCGAGACCAGGTTAGAGACGACCTTTTGCAGCCCGAACCCCAAGCCCAGGCCAATCGCACCTGACAAAAATGCCAGTCCGGTCAGATCAAACCCGACCGCCTTGACGCCGATGAAGACGGCCGTGCCATATAGCAAGACCTGCATTGTCTTGATTGCCAGCTCGGTCATTGACGGACTGATATCTTCGTTGTGACGCAGGCGGGCGGTGGTTTGGCCCGTGATGATACGCGCAACCGACAGTAAGACCGTGGTCAGCACCAGCGCCTTGAGAACTGCTAGGGCTGACAGGCGGAACCCGCCTAACTCGATGGCGAAGGATTCCAGAAGGCGCTCGGCATCATCCCAAAAGCCCAAGTAATAAAGTGTTACCCAAATCCACGCGCCCCAGCTGACGATCCGGCGCAGAAGCGAGTTGCGGATCAGCCGCGCGAACAATCCCACCACAAGCCAAGCCGTGACAAGCGTTGCCGCCAGCACCACCAGAAAGCGCCAAGAATAAAACCCCTTGACCGCATCAAGCACCAGCACCGATGACCAAGCCAACAGAAGAAACAGACTCCCGCGCAGGCGTTTGCGAAACAAAATAGCCCAGCGTTTTTGGCGCGTGCTCAGCTCGCGCTTGCGCGCCCAGTCATCGACCTTGGGCGACAGCCAGATCCGGCCAAGATGTGCCACCGCAAAGCACCCGGCAATGACCGCGAATTGCCATAGCCGCGAGGGTAGCAGCATCGAATTGAAGAATATCATGACCTGCGACCAGAGCGCGGTCAGCGTTTTGACGGTGTCTGGGCTTAGAAAGTCCACATGCACTCCTTTGTGATCAGGCTATCAGACCAGCGCAGCAAGTCAAAAGCGACTCTTTTGATTGCCAGCCTGCGCGCAACCGCCTATTTAACAGCCCATGACGCGTGTTTTTAACATGGATGACCGCGCTCGCCTGCGCGAGCGTTTCTACGGTGAAAGCCGTTCGGTGCTGGCCCGACTTTGATCGGGCAGCCCGCAGGCAGCGCCTGCGTTCCCATGTCTGACTTACAAGCTATCCAATGAAAGTGAGAGCCATGTCCGCTCCAAAGACCCTCTACGATAAAATCTGGGATTCCCATGTCGTGTCGCAAGACGAAGATGGAACCTGTCTGCTGTATATCGACCGCCATCTTGTGCATGAGGTGACAAGCCCGCAAGCCTTCGAAGGGTTGCGTTTGGCTGGCCGTTCGGTGCGCGCGCCCGATAAGACTATTGCGGTGCCCGATCATAACGTGCCCACCACGACCGACCGCGCCTCGGGCGTAATTGAGAACGAGGAAAGCCGGATTCAGGTCGACGCGCTCGACAAGAACGCGCGCGATTTCGGCGTGCATTATTATCCGGTCTCCGATGTGCGTCAGGGTATCGTGCATATCGTCGGTCCCGAACAGGGCTGGACCTTGCCGGGCATGACCGTGGTGTGCGGCGATAGCCACACCGCGACGCATGGTGCTTTCGGCGCGCTGGCGCACGGCATTGGCACGTCGGAAGTTGAGCACGTTCTGGCGACGCAGACGCTGATCCAGTCAAAGTCAAAGAACATGAAGGTGGAAATCACCGGCAAGTTGCGTCCCGGCGTGACCGCTAAGGATATCACGCTTTCGGTGATCGGCGCGACCGGCACCGCTGGCGGCACGGGCCATGTGATCGAATATTGTGGCGAGGCGATCCGCGCACTCAGCATGGAAGGCCGCATGACCGTGTGCAACATGGCCATCGAGGGCGGCGCGCGTGCTGGACTGATCGCGCCGGACGAAACTACGTTTGAATATGTCAAAGGCCGTGCCCATGCGCCCAAAGGCGCGCAATGGGAAGCCGCACTGAACTGGTGGAAAACGCTGTTCACCGATGAGGATGCACATTTCGACAAGGTCGTTACGATCCGCGGTGAAGATATCGCGCCGGTCGTGACTTGGGGCACCTCGCCCGAAGACGTGTTGCCGATCTCGGGCGTCGTTCCGGCGCCGGAAGACTTCAAAGGTGGTAAGGTCGAGGCAGCGAAACGTTCGCTTGATTATATGGGCCTGAAACCGGGCACCAAGCTGGAAGATATCGCGATCGACGTGGTGTTCATCGGGTCTTGCACGAATGGTCGGATCGAAGATCTGCGCGCCGCCGCAGAGGTGGTGAAGGGGCGTAAGATGGCTGAGGGCGTGCGCGGCATGGTCGTGCCGGGATCGGGCCTCGTGCGCGCGCAGGCCGAGGAAGAAGGTCTGGACCAGATTTTCCTCGACGCCGGGTTTGAATGGCGCATGGCGGGGTGTTCGATGTGCCTTGCGATGAATCCCGATCAACTGGCTCCGGGCGAGCGTTGCGCGTCAACCTCGAACCGCAACTTTGAAGGGCGTCAGGGCCGCAATGGCCGCACCCATCTGATGAGTCCCGCCATGGCCGCCGCCGCAGCCGTCACTGGCAAGCTCACCGATGTGCGCAAGCTGATGGAACTGGAAGAGGCATAAGGGGAAGCGATATGGACAAGTTCGAAAAACTCACCGGGATCGCAGCGCCCATGCCGCTGGTCAACATCGACACCGATATGATCATCCCGAAAAACTTTCTGAAAACAATCAAGCGCTCGGGCCTTGGCGTGCATGCCTTTGCCGAGATGCGTTATGACGACGAGGGCAATGAAAACCCTGATTTCGTGCTCAACAAGCCGCAATATCGTGACACCCAAGTGCTGATCGCGGGCGATAACTTCGGCTGCGGCTCGTCGCGCGAACATGCACCTTGGGCGCTGGCGGATTTCGGAATCAAGGTCGTGATCTCGACCTCTTTCGCGGATATTTTCTTCAACAACTGCTTTAAGAACGGGATGCTGCCGATTGTGCTGCCCCAAGAGCAGGTCGATCTGTTGATGAAGGACGCCGAGAAGGGCTCCAATGCGCGCATGACGGTGGATCTGGAAAACCAGCAGATCACGACCTCGGAAGGCGAGGTCATCAAGTTCGATGTCGATGCATTCAAGAAACATTGCCTGCTTGAAGGGCTGGACGATATTGGCCTGACGCTGGCCAAGGCATCGGCCATCGACAGCTTTGAGACGCAACTCTCGCAATCGCGTCCTTGGGTGTGATCTAGAAACGAAAACTGCGCATTAGGCCGCCTTCGGGCGGCCTTTTTATTGCGGAAAGGAACCGGTGCTGCGAATATCCGTTTGTCTTTTGACATGTCAGATAAGGGGTCACGGCGATGAAATCAGCAAACCTGTTCACATGGATGGGCATTGGCATGGTGGCTCTTGGCGGCCTCGCGCTGGCCAACCCGTTTGCCGCCTCGCTTGCCGTGACGACGTTTGTCGGCTTTCTATTTCTTCTGGGCGGTGTCGCGCAGGCGTGGCTGACGTTTCGTGCATTTGATGCCGAGCACCGTCTGTCGCACGGCGTTATTGCGCTGCTCAACATCGTGGTTGGCATCTGGCTTCTGGCGAACCCACTTTCGGGCACAGTATCTTTGACCTTGGTCGTGGGGGCGCTGTTTTTGATTATGGGCGTCGTGCGCCTGATAGTCGGCCTGCGACTGCCCCGCAGCACGATCCGGCCGCTTCTATGGCTGTCGGGCATGGCCTCAATTGTGATTGGTGTCCTGGTATTTTCAGATTTCCAGAATGCCGCGACCAGCCTTCTTGGCCTTTTGTTAGGGGTGCAATTGCTGTTCGATGGATTCGGATTGATTGTATTCGGACTGAGTGGCCGCGGCCCGCGCGCTTAGGAAATAGCGCCCAAAATAACCCCAACCACTATATCTAGCAAACTCTCCTAGGGTGCCACAGTTTTGCACCGAGTTTGATGCAAAGCCGCACCAGTTCCTCCCCCAAAATGCCAGAAACAGTTTGTTATTGTTAACGAAAGATTGCCAGCCACGGGGAATAGGGGCAAAATCATGGCAAGAATGAGGCATGCCGTCACAATCGGCGGACGTCACACGAAACAAGGTTCCGGCATCGTATCAGGACCGTTCGTGATGAAGGGGTAGGGCAGTGTTTACACGTCTGACAGGAGCGCTTTTGCGCGCGATAATTATTGGGTTTACGATGTGCATTCCTGCGTTGATGTTGCCCCATACCAATGTCGATACCGCCCAGATCATTGCTGTGGTCGCCTTTTTCGGGGCAGCTCTGACCTTTTTCGAATACGCGTCGGTCTATCCGGGTCTTGTGGAGTTTCGCGATGCGCCGCCGTTCAACCGCATTCGGTTCTCGGCGTTGTTTTTAATGATCTTCGTGATGTCGACCGCCATAGCTGCGCAATACGAACCCAATACGTTTAATCGGTTGATCGAGGTACTTAGCGAAACGATTTCGCGCGCGCTGGATATGCCTTACAGTCCTGTGCGATTGTTCTTGCTGGCGCTGCCCGACTATTCCAGCCCGGCGCACATTGAGACTGTACGTACGGCGGTCGGCATGTCGTATTTCATCACGATTATTACGCTGGTGTATTTCGTGATAAGCATGCGGCTTCGCAACTGGCCGGTTGACAAGGGCACGTTCAATGTCTGGGTGAATCTGCCGACTTTTGATCCGACTGCGGGCGGCGATGTTGTCGAGAGACTGCGGCGCGATTCCTGGTTTAACGTTGCGCTGGGCTTTCTTTTGCCCTTCCTTATTCCCGCGGGAATCAAGCTGATTTCGATGAATTTTTCGGTGATCACGCTGGAAAATCCGCATGCGCTGATTTGGACGGTGACAGCATGGGCTTTTCTTCCCGTAAGCCTGTTCATGCGCGGTATCGCGATGGGCCGGGTGGCAACCATGATCGAGGCAAAGCGGCGCGCGCAAGAAAGCGCGGGTTACGTTGCGGCCTGATTGTTGCGGCGCTGCTTGCAGGCGCGCTCTCGGTTTCGGCCGAGACGCTGCGCGTTGCTACTTGGAATGTAGAGTTAAGTCGCAAAGGGCCGGGGCTGTTGCTGCGCGATATCTTGGCGGGCAAAGACCCCCAGATCAAGGCGGTGCGTGAGATCCTTGATGAGGCCAAGCCCGATGTGCTGTTGCTGACGGGCATTGACTGGGATTACGATGGGCACGCGCTTGCGGCGCTCAATGCGACGCTTGCCCGGCCTTACCCCTATCTTTACGCGCCCCAACCCAATGCCGGTTTGCCGAGCGGCGTTGATCTTGACGGCAACGGTGTGTTGGGCGAGGCGCGAGATGCCCAAGGTTATGGCCGGTTCCAGGGTCAAGACGGCATGGCGATAGTGTCGCGTTTGCCGATTTTGGCGGCCGATGCACGCGACTTTTCAGCCCTTTTATGGCGGGATTTGCCCAACACCTCGATTCGTAACGCGCAGCTTTCAACTGAAGCGCGTGCAGCGCAACGTCTGTCCTCGGTCGGGCATTGGGATGTGCCGATCGGGTTATCGGATGGCCAAACCCTGCACCTGTTCGTTTTTGCCGCAACACCGCCTGTGTTCGACGGGCCCGAGGATCGCAATGGCTGGCGTAATCATGACGAGGCGGCCTTCTGGCTGCGTTATATGGATGGTGATTTGGCGCAGACCCCGGCCAAATCCTCCTTCGTTCTGTTGGGGGATTTCGATATTGATCCGCAAGATGGCGAGGGTCGGCGCGCCGCGTTGCGCGCGCTGTTAAGCGATCCGCGCTTGCAAGATGCCAATCCCCAAAGCGAAGGCGGCAAGCTGGTGGCGGACGCGGATCACAAGGGCGACCCGGCGCAAGACACCGCAGATTTCAACGGGCCGGGCAATTTGCGGGTGGATTATGTTTTGCCATCCGCGCGCTTGCAGGTGACGGGGGCCGGCGTCATTTGGCCTGCGCCGGGCGCGCCGCTGGCCGAGGCCGCCGCGCGCGCCTCGCGTCACAAACTGGTTTGGGTCGACATCTTGGCGCCATGATCCGGTACGACTTTCATGCCGCGCATATAGAGATGCTCAAACACCAGACGTTGCAGGGTTTTAGACTCGAAGTCTGGGAAAAGCGCCTCAAAATCGGTGCCGTCAATCTTGTGATCCATGTCGTAGAGATAACGCATCTCGCGCAACTCTCGCGCAAGCTCCCAGACCGGCGAGGCCAGTAATAGCGCGGTCCATGGAAAGCGCTTAATCGTGATCTCACGCCCAAGCTGCCCCGCCAGTTCATCGGCCATTTCGCGAAACGAGAACCTTGTGCCGGGATAGCCCAGATCCAGCAGCCCCGGCAGTGAGTCGGCGGTATCGGCCAGCGACACAGCGACCTGCGTGAGATCCGCAAGATCGGCGTAGACGCGTTGCGCCTCGGGCTTGCCCATCGCCGTGATCCGACCTTTGCGCACGTTCTTCAGAACCACCCGGTTCAGCAGTGTGTCCGGCGATTCCGGGTTCACGAAATCGCCCGCGCGCAGAAAGACGACCGAGCGCCCGTCGGCGGCGTGTTCGCGATAGCGCTCTTCCATCTCGGCGCGAACGCGACCCTTGCGCGAGCAGGGGTGATGAGGCGTATCAGCGCGCCACGGACCGGGCTCGCGACCGTAAACATAGACATTTGCGGGCACCATCACAGAGGCTCCGCTATCGCGCGCGGCAGACAGAACCTGACTGGTGATCTGGGGCAGCTGATGCGCCCAATCGTGATAATTCGGCGGGTTCATCGCGTTGATGATCCAACGGACGCCGCGCGCCGCAACCGCCATATCAGTGCCGCGATGATAGCGATCCACATTCCACCCAGCGGCGCGAAATGCGCGCGCCGCAACCGAGCCAAAATGCCCGCCCATCCCCAGGATCAGCACCCTGCGATTCATATCCGCCCTCATTCTATATCTGCTCTTTTGCGCAATGATGCGCCGATCCATCGCGATGCGCGAGTCATCCGCGATCACGCTTGCGAAAGCCTGCCGAAGTCTCGGCAAAGCACCGCCGATCGACTCGGAGTTGTTTCAACGCGTGCCAAGCTTGACCAAGGGGCGGGCAGGCGCTACCCCCCCTTTGAACCCCGTTTTCTTTGGAGAAATCACCATGCCCAACCCCTCCATCCTTATCTTGCCCGGCGACGGGATTGGCCCAGAAGTCATGGCTGAGGTGCGTAAAGTCATCGACTGGTATGGCGCCAAGCGCGATATGGCCTTTGACGTGAGCGAAGATCTTGTTGGCGGCGCAGCCTATGACAAGTACGGCGTGCCGCTGGCCGATAAGACGATGGCGAAGGCGCAAGAGGTGGACGCGGTTCTGCTGGGTGCCGTAGGTGGACCGAAATACGACGTGCTCGATTTCAGCGTAAAGCCCGAGCGCGGCTTGCTGCGTTTGCGCAAGGAAATGGACCTGTTCGCCAACCTGCGCCCGGCGCAATGCTTTGACGCGCTGGCGGATTTCAGCTCGTTGAAAAAGGATGTCGTCGCCGGGCTTGATATCATGATCGTGCGAGAGCTGACGTCGGGCATCTATTTCGGTGAGCCGCGCGGCATCTTCGAAGAGGGCAACGAGCGCGTCGGCATAAACACCCAGCGCTACACCGAATCCGAGATCGAGCGCGCCGCCCGTGCCGCGTTTGAACTGGCGATGAAGCGCAACAAAAAACTGTGCTCGATGGAAAAAGCCAATGTCATGGAATCGGGTATTTTGTGGCGCGAAGTCGTGATCCGTGTGGGTCAGGACTACCCCGAGGTCGAGCTGAGCCACATGTATGCTGACAATGGCGCGATGCAGCTTGTGCGCGCGCCCAAGCAGTTTGACGTGATTGTCACGGACAACCTGTTCGGCGATATCCTGTCGGATTGTGCCGCGATGCTGACTGGTAGCCTTGGCATGCTGCCCTCAGCCAGCCTTGGCGCGCCGATGGCCAATGGTCGCCCGAAAGCGATGTATGAGCCGGTGCATGGCAGCGCGCCCGATATCGCGGGGCAGGGCAAGGCGAACCCGATCGCTAGTATCCTCAGCTTTGCGATGGCGTTGCGCTACAGTTTCGATCAGGGCGACGAGGCGACCCGTCTGGAAGCCGCGATTGAAAAAGTGCTGGCCGATGGCGTGCGCACCGCAGACCTGATGGGCCCGGACGGCGGCACTCCGGTTTCCACCAGCGAGATGGGCGACAAGATCATCGCGGCGCTCGACGCCAGCCTCTGATCGCTCCCTCCACAGATTGAAAGGGCGCGAGCCGTGGCCCGCGCCTTTTTGCTGCTCGGGGGTTGCAACCTGTCCCGATCCGCAGAAAATGTGAGCGGTAACACAAGGGTGCCTGATGAGCGGTGACTTCACGAAATCGAATGGCAGGGGCGCGTCACTGGCGCTTGGATCGATGGCGATCTTTGCGACGCATGACGTGATCATCAAACATCTCGGGCAAACCTATTCCCCCGTTCAAATCGTATTTTTTGCAGCGCTCCTCAGCTTTCCACTGCTCTCGATCATCCTGCTGAACGACAAGCGGGGCGGTAGCTTGCGCCCGGTTCATCCGGGCTGGGTCGCGGCGCGAGTGATCTTTGCTTTACTGGCGGGGTTTTTCGCATTCTACGCCTTTTCGACCTTGCCGCTTGCGCAGGTCTACCCGCTGCTTTTCGCGTCGCCCCTGTTGATTACGGTGCTGTCTATCCCGCTATTGGGGGAGAAAGTCGGCCTGCATCGCTGGGCGGCCGTGATCGTTGGCCTGATCGGTGTGCTGATCGTGGTGCGGCCGGGGCAGGCCGATCTGCAACTGGGTCATGCTGCGGCACTTACCGCAGCGATGTGCGGGGCGATGGCATCAATCATTGTCCGAAAGGTCGGGGGTGAGGAGCGCTCGGTTGTGCTTCTGCTGTCCCCCATTCTAGGCAACGTGGTGGTAATGGGAGCGGCTTTGCCTTTCGTCTGGGTGCCGCTGCAATTGCCAGATCTTGGCTTTATGGCAGTGATCGCGCTGTTTGGGTTGAGTGCATCTTTTTTGCAGATTCTGGCTTATCGCGCTGGCGAGGCGGCAATCGTCGCGCCGATGCAATATTCGCAAATTCTCTGGGCAATTTTCTATGGGTGGTTCATTTTTGGCGAAGGCATTGACGGCCCCACAATGCTTGGCGCTGGTGTGGTGATTGGCTCTGGCATGTATATCGTCTTCCGCGAGACGCGTCCGAACGTGTCGGAAAACCAGCCCGTGCTGCGTACCCGCGGGCGCACCGAAACCGTAACCTCGCCGCGCACCTCGTTGCTGGGGCGTGTGATGGGTCTTCGCGCACGCAATTCAAGAAGCTGACCCAAGACCCCCTTGCCAAACCCCGCGCAAGCGGCTAATCCCCCGCCCACGGTCGGAGCGTAGCGCAGCCTGGTAGCGCACCTGCTTCGGGAGCAGGGGGTCGGAGGTTCGAATCCTCTCGCTCCGACCAATTTCCCGCATTTTAACAATCGCCTAAGAATACCCCTCGGGGTGTGACAAAGCGCATGGGCATATGTGGTGAGCCGCAGGCAAGCAGCACATACACATCCTGAGACTCATTCGTGCCCCTTCCGGGGTGCTGACGGATCTTGCGCCCCATGACGACGGTTCGATTGTGCTGCGAAAGTCTCGAATGCGGCGATCCTATTCTATCTGTCCTCGCGGCAAACGACCGACAGACCGTAGACACACAGATCTCCCTCCTGAGCAGTCACGCCCGAAACCTCAGGTCGGAAACTTTGCCGTCACGTGGTCAGAAATAACTTCGCACCAGCGCGCCCGAAACCAGTACCCAGCCATTGGCCACTACGAAAAAGGCCAGCTTAAAGGGCATCGCGACAACGGCGGGCGGCACCATCATCATCCCCATCGACATCAAGACAGCGGAGACTACAAGGTCGATGATCAGAAATGGAAGATAGATAAGAAAGCCGATTTGAAAGGCGCGGGTAATTTCGGACAACATGAAGGAGGGGACGAGCGTGGATAGCGGCGCTGCGGTTAGCTCTCCTTGATAGGGCGTTCCGGTGCGCAACGCGGAGAGGGACGAGAATGTTTCAGGGTCGGTGCGATTGGCCATGAAGGCACGAAACGGCTCTATTCCGCGCAAAAACCCGGTTTGCCAGTCAATGGTGCCGTCAATCAGCGGCTGGCCCGCCACTTGCCAGCTTTCCATGAACACGGGCTCCATAATGAACCATGTTAAGAACATCGACAGGCTGACGATTAGCATGTTGGGCGGGGATTGTTGCAGACCAAGGGCTTGGCGCAGAATCGACATCACGGTAACGATGAAGGGAAAGCAGGTCACCATAATCGCTAGTCCCGGTGCGAGGCTGAGCAATGTGATCGCGGCGATAATCAGCATCGAGCGACCCGCAAGGCTTTCATCATTACCCATCGAGAGCGAAAGATCCTGCGCCCAGGTGGGTTGGAGAGAAAGCATTAGGGTTAATATTGCAAATCCGACGGGCACGAGCGTGCGAAGAGAGGTGGTTTGCATCTCATTACAGCCCGTTTTGTAGGTCAGCGACCTCGGTCAAGCGCACGGCGAGTTGACCATTCGGATCGCCCTCTACCTCGGTTAACTCGCCGCGCGCGATCAGCTTGTCACCGACGTAAAGCTCGACCGGATCATCGACGCGCCGATCCAGCGGCAACACCGAATCGCGGTGCAGGCGCAGCATGTCGCGCACCAAGGGACGCGCTTTGCCGACCGAGATGGTAATTTCGATCGGGACTTGGCTGAATGGGTTGCCGGTGGGGGCGTCTTGGGGGGCGTCAGTCATTGCGGGGCTCCTCGGCGGATGTGTTGAAATAGGTGGCAACGGCCTGTGAAATCGTGGCGATGACTGCATCAAGGTCGATCCGGGTCTCGGTCTCGGAGAAGCGCAGATAGACTTGCCCCTCGCTCAGGCTGCTTTCCGCGATAAACGCTAGCGGGAGGCTGTCGTCGCGCGTCAAGATTTCCTCGATCTGGGGCAGAGCGGCGGGATTGGCGAGCACCGTGACGGGTGCAGAGGACAGTTCTTCGGCCAGTGGCATAAGTTGTTCTGCGACAAGGGCGGGAAGGCTGGCGCTGGCAACTTCAGGAAGAACTTTGGCGGTCATGTCGATCAACAAGGGGCGCAGCGCATCCAGCATATGGTGGCGCGCCTCGTGAAAGGTAAAGGACAATGCTTGCAGGTTGCGGCCCAGGTCGCCATGAAGCCGCGCGGTTTCACTATTTTGCGCTGCCACTGCATCATCCCAACCCGCCTGATAACCTTTTTCAAAGGCGGTGAGCTTAGCTTCTTCGAAGGCTACAGGCTCGATTTCAACCGCTTCATCTTCCGGCGCGCGAGGTTCGAAGGACTCAAGTTTCAGACGTAGTGCCATCATGCTTTCTCCTCAGTATCTTCCATCCAGCTTCGCAGAATTTCGACGCTTTCGGATTGCCTTTCCGCGATCATCTTTTTGAGGCGCGTCACGGGGTCGGCGGATTGGCCAAAGTCGCCCGCCTCACCCATGCCGAAGGCAGAGTTCATCGTCATCGGCAGATCCCCAACGTCGTAATCAGAAATCACCTGCATATTCATATCGGGCATTTCGTCTTCGGCGATTTCACCGGTCAAAGCGGCGCTGGCGGGGCGGTCTGGCGCGGGCAACTCGGTTGCGGCAGTTTGCAGTTTCTGTGTCAGGATCGGGCGCGCGACAAACAGACCCAAAATCAGCGCGACCACTGCCAAGACGGCGATCTGAATAATTTGAGTCAGATCGACAGACACGTCGCTTAGCGCACCAGAGGTGGCTGTGGTGCCCAATTTCGGCACCGCCTCGAATTGCATGGATTGTAGGGTGATCACGTCGCCGCGCGCCTCATTGAATCCGACGGCAGAGGAAACCAATTGCTTGAGCGCCGCTATCTCTGGTTCTGGACGGGGCTGCCAGCCAGTCGTGCCATCAGAGTTTACCGTGGTTAACCCATCAACGAGTACCGCCACGCTAAGACGTTTGATTGCGCCCGGCGTGCGCAACAATTCGCGCCGCGTTTCAGACACCTCATAATTGGTGCGCTCGCGCGTCTCGGTGCTTTGGCTTGTAGATTGGCCGCTGTCACCACCAGCGTTTTGCGGAAGGTTTGAGGCAACAGTGACAGCGCCGGGTTGCGTCGCATCCGAATTCTTCGACGTCTCAACCGTATCGGTAGAAATTGCGACGCGGCTTTCGGGATCAAAGCGATGTTCGGTAATTGCCTCGCGCTCGTTCACGGTTTCTACTGACAGTTCGACCACGGCGTTTCCCGTACCCACGCGCGCGGCGAGCAGCCGCTCGACGTTTATTTTAAGCGCGGACGCGCGATCATTGGCGGATGTCATTACGTTCGACTCATCGCCTGAGGCAATCAGACCACGCGCCGAATCAATGACCGACACATCGTCTGGTGACATCCCGCTGACTGCAGAGGCCACTAGGTAGCGCAACGCTTTGACTTGGGCGGTGCCAAGGCCGCCCGAAGCCGCAGTGATCGTGACCGAAGCGGTCGGCTTAAGGTCTTTGCGAAACGGCTGATCAGTGGGGTGCGCGATATGAACGCGCGCAGATCGAATCGATGGAGATGCTGCAATCGTGCGCGCTAGCTCACCTTCTTTGGCGCGCCAATAGGCAGCGTCAAACATTTGCGATGTCGTGCCAAATCCAGACAGCGAATCGAGTAATTCGTAGCCTGCCGCCCCCTCCGCGGGCAGGCCCTGCGCTGCGAGGGTCATACGAAGCGAATCGCGCTGCGAAGCGGGAACGAAAATTGCATCACCGCGCACCTCGTAATGCACGCCGCTCTGATCAAGCGCGCTTACGACCTCGCCTGATTCGACACCTCCCAGGCCCGCGTAAAGCAGGCTCATTTGCGGCTTCGAAGCCATAGAGGAAATTGTGAGAATCGCTGCAAACATGGCCGCTGTAGCTGCGATCACAATCACCCTTTTGCGCAGATCTAGTGCCTGCCAGACGTCGAATAGCTGTTGCAAGACGCACCTCCATTGAGCGGGCGTTCTGCCCTGTCGCGTGGTCCCACATTCGACCATTGCGCTTAACAATCGGTTAGTCGTCTTCGGTTAAAGCTATTTGAGACGAAGAAATCGGTGATGAAATGGCAGATGCAACGACTGAGGCCACAGATGAGGCCTCGAAGAAAAAATCAAAACTGCCGCTGTTGATCGGCCTTGTGCTGATGCTTTTACTAGGCGGCGGTGGGTTCTATGCAGCCTATTCCGGGATGATCCTTGCGCCGGCGGCTGACGATGGCGCGCATGGTGAAATGACGCATGACGCCGAAGTCGTGCCCGATGCGCTGCCTGAAATCGGGTTTGTTGCGCTAGATCCGATGGTGATTTCACTGTCGGGAAAGGGCGCGAAGCATTTGCGGTTCGTGGCGCAGCTTGAAGTGGCCTTGGCCTATGAAAAAGATGTCGAGCACCTCAAGCCGCGGGTGATGGACGTGCTGAACGGCTATCTGCGCGCTGTTGATCCGGCGTTGCTGGAAGACCCTTCTGCCTTGATGCGATTGCGCGCGCAGATGTTGCGCCGAGTGCAGATCGTGACCGGGGATGGGCGGGTGCGCGACCTATTAATCGTCGAATTTGTTTTGAACTGATGGAGAGCTTTATGCAGCTTATTGCTGATCTTTTGATGGGCCTCGCGGCCATGGCTGCTGCGGGTTATTGCCTAGTTCTGGCGCGGCGATTGAAGCGATTTACTCAGCTGGAAAACGGCATGGGCGGTGCGATTGCGGTGCTGTCGGCGCAGGTTGATGACATGACGTGCGCACTGGAAAAAGCGCAGATGACCGCAAGCCAGTCTGAAACTCAGCTTCGCATGCTAACCGAACGCGCAGAAGGTGGCGCTGAAAAGCTAGAACTGCTGCTGGCATCGCTTCACGATCTTCCGGATGGGCACGAGACCCGGCGCACGGTCAAACGGCGTCGCCATCGTGACAGCGATCTGGAGGCGGCAGAATGAAAAAGCCTGCGTCCGGAAGAACGAAAGGCGGCGAAAAGCAAGCTAAGCGCAAACGGCGTTGGTTTGGACGGGGCGTCTTGTGGATCATCGCGCTGTTGTTTGGCATCTCGGGCATGATTCGACTTGTCGAGACCGGCGGGTTTGCGGTGGCCAAGCAGTTGGTGGGGGCTGAGGATAGAGGCTCGAATACGACCGAAGATTGCGTCACGGAGGCTGGTCTGATGGTGCTCCATGAGCAGTTGCAGGCGCGAGAAGGAAAGTTGTCAGAGCGCGAGGGGCTGGTTCTGGATCGTGAACAGGCGATCAACTTGGCCGAGGGGCGAATCGAATCGCGATTGGCGGAACTGGTGGCTGCTGAGAAAGCGTTGTCGCAAACCGTTTCGATCGCTGACAAATCCGCGGATGAGGACGTGGCCCGTCTCGTCTCCCTTTATGAGAACATGAAACCCAAACAGGCAGCGCCCCTGTTTGAAGAGATGGCGCCAGAGTTTGCGGCGGGGTTCTTGGGCAGGATGCGCCCGGATACGGCGGCCGCGGTCATGGCAAGTCTTGATCCAAAAACCGCCTACACGATCAGTGTGATGATGGCAGGTCGAAATGCCGGTGCGCCGAAAAATTAAGTAAGTCATTTCTTAAAACAATTCTGTCACGCTTTCGACGCAATTGTTGGAGGGTTTCTCATGGTCGGTATCATCGGCATCGTTATTATCTTTGCGATGGTCTTCGGCGGGTATGTCGCCGCTGGCGGAAAGATGGGGATTATCCTTAAATCTTTGCCATTCGAGATGATTATGATCGGCGGTGCGGCGGTCGGGGCCTTTGTGCTTTCCAATGACATGGCCGCGATCAAACAAACGCTAAAGGATGTCGGTAAGGTCTTTAAGGGCGCGAAATGGAAGCCGTCGGATTACCGCGATCTGCTCTGCTTGTTGTTTGAATTGATTCGTCTGGCACGTCAGAATCCCGTCGCGATTGAAGAGCACATCGAAAATCCCGAAAATTCTTCGATCTTCGGTAAATATCCCAAGATATTGCATGATCATGAGGCGATTGAGATCATCTGTGACACGCTGCGCTCTGCCTCGATGAACTATGACGACCCCAATCAGGTCGAAGAGGTTCTCGATAAGCAACTTGAGGCCAATTATCATCACGCGTTGCATTCAAGCCATGCGATGCAGTCGGTCGCAGATGCGATGCCGGCGCTGGGGATTGTGGCTGCTGTGTTGGGTGTGATCAAAACGATGGCTTCGATTGATCAGCCGCCCGAGATTTTGGGCAAGATGATCGGTGGCGCACTCGTCGGGACATTTTTGGGCGTCTTCATGGCGTACGGCTTCATCGCGCCTTTTGCCGAACGCATGAAGTCGGTGATTGATGAGGACAGCCATTTCTATAAGCTGATCCGCGAAGTTTTGGTGGCGAACCTGCACAACCACGCCACCAATATTTGCATCGAAGTTGGACGCCAGAATACCCCTCATCACATTCGTCCTAGCTTCGCTGATCTCGAAGAGGCGCTTAAGTCCGTGAAATCGGAGGCGGCGTGATGCTGCGTCTGGCTCTGTTTCTCTGTTGTTTGGCTTTGCCAGCGCACGCTGTGCCCGTGGCAGTGCGATCAGGGGAGCATGCTGATTTTTCGCGATTGGTCGTTATGCTGCCAAAAGGAGCGCAGTGGAAGGTTGAGCCCCGCGCAGACGGCTATCGACTTGAATCCAAAATGAAAAATCCTGAATTTCAGCTGCAAGATGTGTTTCGCTTAATTCCGCGGACTCGGCTTGAGCGTGTTCAAAGCGATGCAGCGGCTGGCGGTCTCCTTTTTGAAACGGCCAAAGGTGTCGAAGTGCGCTCATTTCAGCTGCGTTTGGGTGGCGTGGTTCTTGATTTCTATGATGCGCCCGCCCCGGTAGAGGTGGCGTTAGATTCAAAATCTCCACCCGTTCCTGCGCCTCACAGCGTGCACCCCGTTCCGATTGGCGCGGCGCATCTTGATTTGTACTGGAGCGGTTTGGTCGCTGACCCGGAGCCGTCATTATCCAATAATCAGCGCGCGACGCCACGGACGCCTGTTACCGACGAAGCTCCGCTATCCGTACCACCGATTGAACGGGCGGATGAACGCGTTACTGCCGTAGAAGTGCGCTTGCGTCAGGAGCTCGCGCGGGCTGCTTCGCAAGGGTTAATTGAAATCGAAATGCCGAAATTACCCAAGCCTGTTGAGGTGGAGGGGCCATCGCCAGATGCGCCGACACCCGAGGCTCAAGACGAAGCACCCGATGCTCACTATCAAACCCATGATCATATCGCATTTAAGTCGGAGACTTCGATTGATCAGGCGCGGCCATCTGGTCATCCAGCGTTGGGACGTACCGAAAACGGATTGCGTTGTGCGCCAGATTCGCTGTTCGATTTGGGGGCATGGATGAGAGACGGAGACGCTAGCGATCAAATTGGCGAGGGGCGGCGTGCCGTGATGGGTGAGTTTGACAGGCCGAACCAAGATGAGGTGATCAAGCTTGCGCGGACCTATCTGTCATTTGGCTTCGGGGCGGAATCTCGTGCGCTTTTACGCGACATGGGGGAGCCCGGATACGCGCGTGATGCGCTGATGTATCTTGCGGATTTGTTCGATGAGCAGCTTGCGGCGAGACGGTCTCCGTTTGCTCAGATGGTGGGATGTGATGGCTATGTTTCGGTTTGGGCTTTACTCGGGGCCGACCCGCTTCCGTCAAAAGAAGACGTGAATTTTGCGGCTGTCCAACGCACCTATCTTGGTTTGTCGCCGCAATTGCGCCAGACGATTGGGCCGGATTTGGTGGCGCGATTGATCGCCATTGATGCGCCAGATATCGCGCGTGCCATTCGGCCAGCACTCTCGCGCATCACCGTGGAAGACCAAAGCGCGCTTGATATGGTCGATGCGCAATTGACTCTTCAGGAAGGTGGCGACGACGCCGATCATGCGCTGGCAAAAGTTGTTGCAAAAGATGGGACGCATGCGGCGGATGCGTTGTTGCTGCTGGTGGATGACAAGCTAAGTCACGGGCAGGCTATTAATTCTGCTACAACCCAGAATGCGCGTGCCTTGGCATTTGAGCTTAGAGGCGGACCCGCAGCCTATCGATTGTTGCGCGCTGCGGTGATGGGGCATGCATCAGTGGGCGAATTTGATGAAGCTATTGCATTGATGACAGACTGGCCAAGAGGGGCTGAACCAGAGCTTCGCACAAGGACGCGTGGCGAAATGGTTGGCTTACTCGCCAAGCATCCAAATAACGGGATATTTTTGCGAAATCTCTTTGCCAATTGGGAGTCAGTGGTAGCTGCTGCAAAGCGAGATGATTTGCGATTTGAGTTGGCGGATCGTCTAATAAAGCTAGGTTTTGAAGACACGGCCACACCCATTTTGGCGCAGGCCAGCCCCCCGGGTGATAAGGATCTCTTGCTCATGGGTAAGGCGGCGTTGGCATCACGCGATGCAGCGGCAGCGCTGACCCACCTAGAGGGCATTGCGGGGCCCGAGGCAGAGCAATTACGAGCTCGGGCGCTGGCTTTGATCGGAGAACATGGCGCCGCGCAGATCGCTTACTCCAATGTCAGTGATCCCGAGGGTGCTCTGCGCGAGGCGTGGCGCGATGGTGATTGGGATTTCGTGCGCGATAATGCCGTGGATACGGAGCGAGATTTTGTTGAAACCTTTGCACCTAAATTGCCTGCGCTAGATAGTGCCGCAAAGCCCAGCGGTCCGCTCGCCCATGCAGAGGCATTAATTAATGCGAGCGAAAAAGAACGTAAAATTTTCCAAGAAATGCTAGGCAAATTTTCCGTACCCGGCGCAGAAGGCGCGCGGAGTTCCGGTTTGATTGAAGACAATCCGACGAATTGAGATCAGATAACTTTCATTGATTCGTAGGGTGAACGAAAACGGAATCTCAAGACTTTTCCTCTAGCTGTCTGGAAAGCAAGAATTGCTTTGCGAAGGGAAAACCCAATGCTCGGTACGATCCGTTTTTTGTTTCTGTCTGTTTTGTTGTGCATGGCGAGTGGGCGCTTGCTTAGTGCAAGTACTCAAGAGATTTCTGCAATCTGCGAATCGGCCGCAGAGCAAGTCTCACGCGAAAGCGGTGTACCGGTTTCTGTGCTTAAAGCCATTTCTCTGAACGAGACGGGTCGCAAACGCAACGGGGCGTTTCGTTCATGGCCTTGGACGGTAAATATGGAAGGCGCTGGCCATTGGTTTGACTCCCGCGATCAGGCGTTGGCCTATGTGTTTAAAGAGTTCAAACGCGGAGCGCGTAGCTTTGACGTTGGTTGTTTCCAGATCAACTATAAGTGGCATGGAGAAAATTTTTCTTCGATAGAGGAAATGTTTGATCCGCTCGCAAATGGACGCTATGCGGCCAGGTTTTTAAGCGATCTCCAGGCAGAAATGGGCGATTGGAAAAAAGCTGCTGGCGCGTTTCATTCGCGCACAAAGAAATATGCTGAAAAATATTCGGCACGATTTTCCTCGATCCGAATGAAGTATCTGCACGAAGATGGTGTGTCGCCTAGCGCCCCTAGTCGCCTCGCAACAGGGCAGACGCCCAAGCTTCAAACAGATAAAAATTCAGAAATTCCAGAAATTCCAGACATTGTTTTGACGCAGCAAGAAACACGTCGCAAGGATACGCGACAGAACACATATCCTTTGTTGATTCGCAAAGAAAATTCTGCTCCGGCGTTGGGGCGTGCAGCAGGGGCGTCACTATTTGCGACGGCGCTTTCCAAACGTGAGGGCATGTGATGGCCGTCCCACTCCTCTCGCGGATCTTCCAACCCACGATTATGCTCGCGCTTGTCTTGATGGCGATCATCGTCATGATGATCTTGCCGGTTCCTTCCTGGATTCTCGACGTGGGGTTGGCCACATCTTTCGCGCTCGCCATCCTTATCTTTACAGTCACTCTTTTCATCGAACGGCCGCTTGATTTCTCGGCTTTCCCTACAATTTTGCTGGGCTCGTTGATGTTGCGCCTTTCGCTCAACGTTACCTCGACCAAGTTGATTATCGGACAGGGCCATACCGGAACCGGGGCCGCAGGCGAAGTTATTGAGGGCTTCGCCAATTTCATCATGAGCGGCTCGGTCTTGATTGGCCTCGTGGTGTTTTGCGTGATTCTCATCGTGAACTTCATTGTGATAACGAAAGGCGCTGGCCGGATGGCCGAAGTCGGCGCGCGGTTTGCGTTGGATGCGATGCCGGGGAAGCAGCTCGCAATTGACAGCGATATGAATGCCGGAGCTATTGATCATGCTGAAGCACGCGAGCGGCGAGAACGCGAGCAAGCAGAAACGACGTTTTTTGGTTCGCTCGACGGTGCATCAAAGTTCGTGAAAGGCGATGCGGTCGCGGGGCTTCTGATCACCATGCTTAACCTTGTGGTCGGGCTGATTATCGGCACCGCCGTGCATGGCATGCCAATTGAACGCGCGCTGGAAACCTACACAATTCTGACCGTCGGTGATGGGCTTGTTAGTCAGATCCCCGCCGTTATTATTTCGATTGCCTCGGCTATTTTGCTATCGCGCACCGGGTCCAAGGGCTCGACTGACCTTGAAATGTTCCGCCAACTCGGAAAATACCCACCCGCTTTGGCGACCGTCGCGGTGTTGATGGGGCTTTTTGGGCTCGTGCCGGGGTTGCCGTTTGTGCCGTTTATGCTGGGAGCGGCGATTTTGGGTGGAACAGCTTATATGCTGACTCGAGCCGAAAAAGCGCGGCTGCGGCGTGAAGCAATGAAAATGCCAGCACCCGAGGAGAAAACCAAGCGTAAGTCCCTCGGGGATGTGCTGGATGTTGATGATATTCATGTCGAATTTGCGCCCGATCTTGTAAGTATGGCGCTTGATCCGGCGACCGGGTTGGACGCGCGAATTTCGAATATGCGCAATCATGTCGCGGCGAATTTTGGACTAATTCTTCCAGAAATCCGGCTGACTGACGATGCGAGCCTGAGTGCGGGCTGTTATCGCATTCGCATTCAGGGGGTGGAGCAGGCGAGCGACCGTTTGTACCCCGATCACGTTCTCGCACTGATCGCCGATAATCGCGAGTTTCTTCCCGAAGGCCCTGAGGTCCGTGAACCCGTTTTTCATGCGCCGGCACGCTGGGTGCCTATGAATGCACAAGAGGATGCCGCGCTGGCCGGGTCAACGGTTGTCAGCCCGACCGAGGTGCTCGCAACCCATCTTCTTGAAGTGATCAAAGCAAACTTCTCGCGGCTGATGACGCTGCGCGCCCTGCGCCGCTTGCTGGATGAGGTGGTTAACCTCTCGGATCCAGCGCGTGCGGATGCAAATCGTCGCGTTCTGGACGAGATGATCCCAGACAAAGTACCGATCGATTTGCTGCTATCGGTCCTGCGTCTGCTGCTTGAAGAGCGGGTATCGATCCGCAATCTTCTATTAATCACAGAGGCCGTTTCAGAGGTACGAAATCTGCAATCACCCGAGGCGATTTGCGAGCATGTGCGTCAGAGGCTGGGCTTTCAACTTGTGGCCGACCTGCGCCGTGCCGATGGGACTATCCCGCTTATTCAGTTGGCCCCGGAATGGGAGCAGACTTTTGGCAGCTACACGATCGGTGCAGAACGCGGCGGTGGAGATGTTGCGCTACCGCCAGAGAAATTCAATCGTCTTGCCAGAAATATCGCAGAGCGTATCGCGGCGGCCGGTCAAACCGGCGTCTTTCCAGCGCTGGTGACATCGGGGCGGCGACGGCGGTTCTTGCATACCGTCCTAAGTGCCAAGGGAATCACCGCACCAGTTCTTAGCTTCGAAGAAATCGGGTTTGACGCGAGACCTGCAATCGTCGGGATGGTCGCAACATGAACGAAGCGCTCGCGCAACTGCTGCAAGCAAGTCAGGACGCGCTGTTTCTGGGTTTCGTCATGCTGCTGCGTGTGGGCGGTCTGGTGGCGCTTGCGCCGGGCTTTGGTGAATCGACGCTGCCGGCGCGCATTAAGACGGTGGTCGCGCTTGGGTTTACCGTTTTGCTGATGCCCGCGATGGCAAGTGAGCTTGCGCCGTTGCGTGCGCGCTCGGGTGTGCCATTTTGGATGCTGTTTGAGATAATCACCGGAGTATTTTTAGGCCTTGGTCTGCGCGCCTTTATTTTTGCATTGCAGGTAGCGGGAACGGTTGCAGCGCAGGCTACCTCGCTGTCGCAACTCCTGGGCGGAATGGGCGGTGAACCGCAACCCGCAATCGGCAATCTTATGGTGGTGGCCGGGATCGCGCTGCTAATGCAGATGGGATTTCACGTCCACCTTGCCGAATTCATTCTTGGATCGTACCGCGTGATCCCAGCTGGGTCGCTCCCTGATGCGCAGTCCTTTCACGACTGGGGTCTGGCGGGGATAACGCGGGCTTTTTCGCTGGCATTCATGATCGCAGCGCCTTTCGTGATGACGGGGCTGATCTACAACGTGGCGCTGGGCGCGATCAACCGGGCGATGCCGCAGCTGATGGTCGCCTTTGTTGGTGCCCCAGCGCTGACGGCGGGTGGGTTGATGCTACTGGCGATCGCTCTTCCGGGGGGAATCATCGTCTGGCGTGAAGCGGTGGTCGCGTTCCTGCTCAACCCGTTCACGGTGGCCCCATGAGTGAAGACGATTCAGCCGAAAAGGAATACGAGCCAACTGAGCACAAGCTCAACGAAGCGCGGCGCAAGGGCGATTTGGTGCGGTCGTCGGAAATTGCGGTTGCTGCGGTCTATGGTGGTTTTCTACTGGCGATTTTAGCGCTGGGCGCTGTCAGCCTGCATCAGTTCGGGACGCGCGCAATGGTGATGCTTGAGCAGGCGGATACGCTGTCGCGCGATATTTTCGCAGGCGGGACGTCGCTTGGCATGGGGGCGGTGTATTCCGTCCTCGCGCCGGCCGCGCCTTTTTTGCTGGTGCCAATGGTGGCTGCGCTCATCGCATATTGGGCTCAACGCGCAATCGTTGTGGCGCCTGAAAAGCTCCAGTTCAAGCTGAGTCGAATCAATCCTATGGCCAACGCTGTGCAAAAATTTGGGCGTAGCGGATTGTTCGAGTTTGCCAAAAGCGCGGTAAAGTTGGTGGTGATCGCGATTGTGCTCGGGTTCTATCTGCGCGCGCAGTTTGAGACGATTCTGACCGGTCAGCGCGTTTCGCCTGGACAGTCAATGAGCGCGCTTTTGAAGATGATCGTTGAGTTTCTGGCACTGGTAACGGGCGTTGCCACAATCATGGGTGCCGTGGACTATTTTTGGCAACGCGCTGAATTTCTGCGTCGCAACCGGATGAGCCGTAAGGAGCTGACCGATGAGATGAAGCAATCCGAAGGCGACCCCCATCTTAAGGGGCAGCGGCGTCAACGTGGCTATGAGATCGCGATGGGGCAGTCGGTCGCCAATGCCGCTGAAGCCGATGTGATCATCGTTAACCCGACCCATTATGCTGTCGCGCTGAAATGGGATCGTGCGGGCGGTCGCGCACCAACCTGTCTGGCCAAAGGCGTCGATGAGATCGCCGCGCGTATCCGTGAGGTTGCGGCAGAAAACGCGGTGCCAATCCATTCCGATCCGCCCACAGCGCGTGCGCTTTATGCGACGATCGAGGTAGGTGATGAGATCCGCGCCGAGTATTACAAACCCGTTGCAGCGGCAATCCGTTTTGCAGAGAAAATGCGCCAGCGAGCGCGTGGTCGGGGGGCGTCATGAACCGTCGCAAGCAATTGCTCCGTTTGACCGCCTTGGCCGAAATGCAACGCGAACTGGAGCTCGCCAAACTAAGCACCTTAACCCAGCGCCAGCGCGAGATTGAAACTGAGGTGGCAGATCTTGAGGCCGCGCGCCGATCCGCGCATGGCTATAGTGCGGAATGCCCGGAGATCGCGATTGCAGCAGGGCGGTTTGATGCTTTCGCGCTGACACGGCGCGATCAGATGTATGTTCAGATCGCGGCTCTTGTCCCCGAGATTGATCAAGCTCGCGCAGTAGCTGCGCGCGCGGTTGGGCGTCATTCGGTTTTGCAAAAGTTGTCGGTCAAAAAATAGGGGCCGCGATTTGCGACCCCTATGGGTAAAATCTGCAATACTTCAGGTGTCTTGGCGAACGATATCTGACACAAGAACTCCAATCACATCGCTGCCCAAGACTGTGCGCGCGGTTTCAGTCAGCGAGGTGCGCAGCCTGTCCATATTGGCCGACCCGGTGAACGCACCTGCAAACCCCCCGGTATTTGCGTGATCGAATAACACCTGCAAGAAGGCGTCGCGCAGCTTGGGTTCGGCGCGATACACCTTTTCGGTGGAACCCGTTTTGACCTCGAGGCTAAGCGACATAATCACTAGAGAACTGACAAGCCCGTCTTCCACAACCGGTACGATAAACTGGTTGTTAAGCTTGACGAATTCGGAGGTTGCCGTGATTTCCTCGGTGCTTTCGACCTCGGTATCGCCATGATCCTTCGAGATTGGCGCACAGTCCGCCGTTGCTTCGGGGTCGGGCGGCGGCGGGCGCAAGTAGTAACCAGCACCCCCACCTGCGGCGAGCCCGATCACCGCGAGAAGAATAGGAAAAATTTTACCAAACATTGCGACCTCTCAAAAAGGCAAAAGAATATCTGCGACCTGCTGGCCAATCCGGGGCTGCTGCACATCGGTGATTTGACCGCGCCCGCCATAAGAAATTCGCGCGCCAGCGATCTTGTCATAGGTGATTTCGTTCTGGCGGCTGACATCTTCGGGGCGCACGAAACCGTTTACAATCAGCTCGCGCACCTCGTTATTCACCCGCACCTCTTGACTGCCTTGAATGCGCAGAACACCGTTGGGTAAAGTCTCGGTGATTGTAGCGGCGATGCGCAGGGTTAGCTTTTCGTTCCGCGACACCGATCCGTCGCCTTGGTAGGACGAGCTGGAATTCGTCGAAACCGCATCGGCCATTGAGGCCCCGTCCGGCAGCCGCTGATCGATCCGCTGCGGGATGCCAAATAGCGACGGGATGCCTATACTTTCCGAGCCAGAACGCGACCGCCCGGTCGAATTAGAAATCTCGGCTTTATCGTTGATTTCAATCACCACAGTCAAAATATCACCGCGCTGAACCGCGCGCCGGTCGCCAAGCAACGAGTTGCGCGATCCTGACCATAGCGAGGCTTGCTGCGTCGGTTTTTGCGCGGCGATGGTCTCGGGCATCGGCACGCTCGACATCGCGAAGAACTCGTTACCACTTTCAACGGGGGTGAAATTCGGAGCCTTTCCTACGTCTTCAAGGCGCCCACACGCGCTGAGCGCGATCATCAGAAAGATCAGGGTCGGAGATTTCATAGCTGGTCCTTCATTGCGTGACATAGGCCACGCCATCTGCGGCGAGGCGTGCGTTAACTGTCGTTCGAGAGCTGGCATTCATCGCCCGGATCGTGTCCCCGACGCCTGCGCGCTCCAACGCGCGCCCTTCGACGCGAATTTCCAAGCCGACGTTGCGATAAACCAGCGGCAGGAACTGGTTGCGCTCGATGATTGCGGGCGCACCCAGATCGCCGATGTTGATTGGGCGACCGGCATAAAGCGTTGCGCGCGTTTCCAGGCCGATCACATCTTCGGGCGATGTGATCCCTGTAGGAAGATCGCCCGCTTGCAGTGCAAGATCGTCGGGCGTCAATACGGTCTTTGCCCGGATCGTGCGCGTCGCCACAAGGTAATCGGCCAGTGCAGGCAGGGGTGCCAAGATCAACGCGGCCAAGATCATCGCCTGTTTCATCAGCGCACCTGCGTGGTTGCGCCAAGCATCTGATCGGCGGCCGAGATGACTTTGGCGTTCAGTTCATAGCCGCGCTGGGCCTTGATCAATTCGGTGATCTCGCGCACCGGATCAACTGAACTTTCCTCAAGATAGCCTTGGCGCAGCGTGCCTAGACTATCTTGACCGGGGGTATTCACATTTGGCGGACCGGAGGCACCGGTTTCGAGAAACAGGTTCGACCCCACCGCTTCAAGCCCCTTGTCATTGGTGAAGTTGGCCAAGGTAAACTGACCCAAAAGCTGGGCATCTACTTGATCGTTAAAATAGGCGTAAACCTCGCCGTCGGCGTTGATAGCAATGGCGCGGGCATCATCGGGAATCGTGATGGCGGGCACGACGGGGTAGCCGTCTGACGTGACGATTTCACCATCGCCAGATCGCTTGAGCCCGCCATCGCGCGTGTAGGCCGAGATGCCAGAGGGCAGCGTCACCTCAAGATAGCCCGCTCCGTCAATCGCAAGGTCCAGATCGCCTCCGGTCGCTGAAAGCGATCCTTGCGAGAGGTTCACGGTCACGGCAGTCGGACGCACACCAAGGCCAAGTTGCACGCCTGCGGGAATCTGCGTGCCGTCGGTGGCGTTGATCGTGCCGGGGCGTGTCATTTGTTGGTAGTGCAGATCGGCAAACTCGGCGCGGCGCGGATTGTAACCGGTCGTGGACATGTTCGCGAGGTTGTTTGAAATTACCTCGACGCGCATTTGCTGCGCACTCATGCCTGAGGCGGCGATTTGAAGGGCACGCATGGCTCTCTCCTGTTATCTGGCGAGCGTCGAGATGACGCTACGGATACGTTCGTCCTCACGGTCGAGGAATTTCTGGCCCAGCTCATAGGCGCGCTGCACCTCGATCATGCGGCTGATTTCCGAGACAGGGTTCACGTTCGAATCTTCAAGGTAACCTTGCAAAAGCGTGGCCCCTTCCATCGGTTCCGACCCGGCTTCGGCGGTAAAACGGGTGCCGCCGACATGGCTGATCCCGTTGGGGTCGCTAGGCAGGAACACCCCCACCTGAGCAATCGGCTCACCGGCCGCCGAAAGTGTGCCGTCCGAGGCAAGCGCGATATCTTGCACCCCGCTAGGCACCGCGACGGGCGTGCCGCCGGGATCAAGCAGGCGATAGCCATCGGGGCTAAGCAACTCACCTTCGGGGGAGGGGATGAAACTGCCCGCGCGGGTCAATTGATTGCCCTGCGGCGTCTCGATCATAAAGAACCCTTCGCCCTCAATCGCAAAATCGAACCGCCCGCCGGTCTGGGTCAGCCCGCCTTGCTGCAGATCGATATTGCGTCCGTTCGCATAGGCCATCGACAGCGAGGGGCCGTTGTCCTCAAGTCCCGAGATATATTCCGAAAAGATCACACCTTCGCGGCGAAACCCGGTGGTCGACACGTTGGCGATGTTATTCGCCACCGTGCGCATTTCTTGCATTAAGCCGGATTGCCGCGAAAGCGTGGCGTAAATTGCGTTATCCATCGCGCTAACTCCCCGCGATCAGAGGCACGAGAGTCTGGGTGAAAAAATCTACCAGACTGTCGGACATGAACGACATTGACGCCCAGAACACGATCAGCATCGCGCCAACTTTTGGCACGAATGTCAGCGTCATTTCCTGCACCGAGGTGAGGGCTTGGAACAAACCAATCGAGACACCCGCGATCAGCGCGACCGCCAGCATCGGGGCCGCAATCATCACTGCGATCCACAACCCCTGCCGCATCGTGTCAAAGAAAATGGCTTCCTGCATCAGACGGGCATCCGCAGGATTTCCTGATACGCCTCGACTACTTTGTTGCGCAAGGTCACGGCGGTTTCGACCGCAAGTTCCGTTTGCGCCAAGGCTTGCACCAAGGCATGCGGATCAGCCCCACCCGTCATCGCGGATTTGGCCGCTTCTTCGCCCGCTTTCAGCGTATCGGCAAAGGAACTGGCGGCATCTTCAAACGCCGAGCTTGCCGGCCCGGCCGCTTGCGGATTTGGGGCCGCAACGGCGCGGGCGTTGGCATAGCTTTGCGATGCAAGAGAAGTTATAACATCCATTCTAGAGTCTCCTTATCTAGCGGCGAAGTAGATCAAGCAGCGATGACGACATTTGCCGTGACTGATCAAACATTTTAAGATTCGCCTCGTAGCTGCGCTGCGCTGCGCTGCGCTTCGCGCGCGTCAGCGATTTCGACCACCAGATCGACATTCGAGCCGTCGTAGTAGCCATTCTCATCCGCCATCGGGTGGCCGGGATTGTAAATTTGGGTCAGTTCGCGCCGGTCCAGTTCAACCGGGCCAAGCTTGACACCGCCGGTCTGCGCGCCGCCGTCGAATTCTTGCTGAAACGCGGCGGTTTTGCGGTGGTAACCGGGGGTGTCGGTGTTCGCGATATTCTCGGAGACATAGCGCAGGCGCATCGCCTGAGCCTTCATGCCCGATGCCGAGAGCGAGAGAGCGCTGGAAAAATCACTCATGCTCAGCTCCTCCCGAGAGAGGTGCGAAGAACGGTCAGAGACGAGCGATAGATGGCAAGTGCCAAGTCATGTTGGCGCTTTACCTCCACCGATTTGACCATCTCGTCTTCTAGCGAAACCGAATTGCCATCGGGCGAGGTCGCGTTTGGATCAGCCGCCACCTCATACGAGGTGCTGACCGTGTGATCGGCACCAATATGGCCCGCACGCGTGGCCCGCATGCCATCAACGCTTTCGCTTTGGCAAAGCGAGTCAAAGGACGGAAGGTCACGCGCGGCGTAACCGGGCGTGTCCGCATTTGCTATATTCTGCGCCACGGCATTTTGCCGAGCGGACGCATGGGTGGCCATCGCACTGGCCATTTGTAGGATCTCAAGTTTCTCGAACATCGGGGCTTCTCCTCCGAGCTATCAACTAAGCCTTAAGGGTGAATGGTTTAAAAAACGTTTCGAGAACATGAGGAGTCCAGAATGGCATTCGCAGGATTTGATTTATTGCGCGCAGAGATGCGTGGCATCGGATCGGTGCACCCGGTGGGGCGCGTTACGCAGGTGCGCCAAGGCACAATTGAGGTCAGCGGGCTAACGCGCCGTGCCGCATTAGGTGATCGCGCGCTGATTCGCTGCCAGTCAGGCCGCGAGATCGGCGCCGAGGTGCTGTCGCTTTCGCGCGGGGGGGTGACGGTGCTGCCGGATGGCGCGGCCGATGGCGTGGCGATCAGCGATGAGGTGGAGTTGCTGGGTCAGGGCGGCATCGCGCCCCATGACAGTTGGATCGGGCGAATCATTGATCCGTTTGGCGTTGCGCTGGATGGGCGGCCCTTGGTTCACGGCGCGACTGAGCGCGCGTTGCGTGCCTCACCTCCGCCAGCCGCGCAACGCAAGCGGTTAGGCGCGCGGCTGGAAACCGGAATGGCGGCGTTCAACACGCTGTTGCCGCTGGTGCGCGGCCAGCGAATCGGGCTGTTTGCTGGCTCTGGCGTCGGGAAATCCTCGCTTTTGGCGAATTTTGCGCGCGGCGTGCAGGCGGATGTGGTGGTGATCGCGTTGATCGGTGAACGCGGACGCGAGTTGCGCGAATTCGTCGAAAAAACGTTGGGCCCTGAGGGGATGGCGCGCGCGGTGATCATTGCGGCAACCTCTGATCAATCGCCCCTCGTGCGGCGGCGCTGTGCGTGGGCAGCGATGTCAGTGGCGGAATATTTCCGCGATCAGGGTAAGCATGTGCTTTATCTCGCTGATTCGGTGACCCGCTTTGCCGAGGCGCATCGCGAGGTCGCGCTTGCCGGTGGCGAGCCTGCATCTTTGCGTGGTTATCCGCCCTCGACGTCGTATCAAATCATGGCGCTGTGCGAACGCGCCGGGCCGGGGATTGACGGGTCGGGCGATATTACGGCGGTGTTTTCGGTGCTGGTTGCGGGCTCGGATATGGATGAGCCGGTGGCAGATATTTTGCGCGGCGTGCTGGATGGTCACGTTGTGCTGGAACGCGAGATTGCCGAACGCGGGCGATTCCCAGCGATCAACTTGCTGCGCTCGGTCTCGCGCTCGCTACCGGACGCGGCCAGCCCCGAAGAGAACGTGCTGATCGCGCAGGCGCGCGCCTTGCTGGGCGCTTACGACCGGGCGGAAATGATGATTCAGGCGGGGCTTTATGCGACGGGCTCTGATTCGGTGGTTGATGCCGCGATTCGGATCTGGCCGCAGCTTGACGGGTTCATCGCCTTGCCCGCGCCAGAGGGTGTGGCGGGCAGTTTTGCCCAGCTTGGTGAGGTGTTGTCACAGGCGGGACGTTAGATCAGGCGATCCCAAATCAACTTGAGCGCCAGCAAAGACGAGGTGGCTACTAGCAGCGGTTTGATCAGCCGTGCGCCAATGCGCATCGCCAGCTTTGAGCCCAGCCGCGCACCCGCGATCTGCGCCACGCCCATCGCCAGCCCCAAGCCCCAAAGGGGCGCACCCATCGCAATAAACCCGACAAGCCCACCGATATTCGAGGCGAAATTCAACAATTTCGTATGCGCGGTCGCGCGCAGCACGCCGTAACCCGCCAGCATCACGAAACCGATCATAAAGAACGCCCCGGTGCCCGGCCCGATCAACCCATCATAAAACCCGATGACCGGCACGAAAAACGCGGTGAAAGCGGCGGGCGGGATGCGTTCAACCTTGTCCGTATCATCAAGCCCAGGGCGCAGCGCAAAAAACACCGCAATCGCGATCAGCACAAAGGGCAGCGCGGTTTGCAAGTGATCGGTCGGGATCACCGACACAAGCAGCGCGCCACACAGCCCCGCCACAGAGGCCAATGCGGCTGCGGGAAGCTGGCGTTTCAGATCGACACGCCCCGAGGCGGCATATGACAGCGCCGCCGTGGCCGCGCCGAACGTGCCTTGAATCTTGTTGGTCGACAAAGCCTGCAACGGCGAAATCCCTGCCAGCAACAGCGCAGGCACCGTGATCAGCCCGCCACCCCCAGCAATCGAATCAACAAACCCTGCGACAAAGGCTGCCCCGATCAGCATCGCAACCAATTCGTAGGAGAGGTCGAACATCGCGCATTCCTTGGCCAATTCAGCGTCTTCTTCCGCCGCGCCCGCGTGAATGTAAAGTCTGCACGGTTGCGCGGCGGGGCGGGCTGGCGCTATCTGGGGGCAGCAGGGCCAAACCTAGGGATACTCATGGCAAACCTCAGCTTCATGCGGATTGTCACGTCTCACCGTGGGATGTTTGCGCGATGAGTGCAGCAACGGGGTATCGTGCGCTGGCGCTTATGACCGCGCCCGCACGTCCCACATCCGAGCTATGGCGCACGGTGCTGGGCGTGGGCATGATCATCGCGATCTATATTGGCGCGGGCTGGCTGCTGCTCACCGTGCTGACGCAATCGGTGCCGCCGCTGCGTCTTGTGGGGCTTCTCAACGAGATTGCATCAGGTTCGACCCCGCGCGGCTTAGTGATTTTGCTCGCAAGCTTCGCACCGCTTCTGCTTGGCGTGATCTTCGTGACGCGCTGGTTGCACGGGCGTGCTGCGGCGGCGCTGTTTGGCCCCCAAGCGCTGCGCGATTTCCGCGCGGTGCTGCCTTGGGTCTTGGTTATATCGCTGCTGTGTGCGTCCTTGGCCTTGATTGATGACGACGTTGGGCGCTCCACCCGTCTGGGCACATCGCTTGCTTGGATGGGTTTGGCCGCGCCGTTTCTGGCGGTGCAGATCGCTGCCGAAGAGGTGCTGTTTCGCGGCTATCTGCTGCAACAACTGGGCGCGCGCTGGCGCTCTCCTTGGGTGTGGATGGTGGTGCCCTCGGCGCTGTTCGGTGTGCTGCATTACGATCCGAGCAGCTTCGGGCCCAACGCGATCTGGCTGGCGATTTGGGCCTTTGCTTTTGGCTGCTTTGCCGCCGATCTGACCGCACGCACCGGCAATATCGGGGCGGCAATGGCACTGCATCTGGTGAATAATTTTACCAGCATGTTCGTTGTCGGCTTTTACGGCGATCTTGACGGGCTGGCGCTGTATACGATTGTGATCAACGCGCGCGACTTTGCAACGCTTGCGCCTTGGCTGGCGATTGACGCGCTGACTATCTTTATCGGCTGGCTGATGATCCGCCTGATATTGCGGGTCTGATTGCAATTCCCGCACGCTGGGCTTATTTGAGGCCAATGCGAAATCAGCATAGCTCAGGGGCCTGCCGATGAACTGGATCACCAATTATGTCCGCCCGCGGATCGACTCACTGTTCTCGCGCCGCGATACGCCCGAGAACCTGTGGACGAAATGCCCCGAATGCGGAACGATGCTGTTTCACCGGGAACTGGCGGATAATCTGAATGTCTGCACCAATTGCGACCATCACCTTGCGATCACGCCGCGTGTCCGCTTCAAAGCATTGTTCGATGGCGGCGTCTTTGCCGAGGTAAAAGTCCCCGAGCCGATCCACGATCCGCTGCACTTCAGGGATCAAAAGAAATATCCCGACCGGATGAAGGCGGCGCAGAAAGCGACCGGCGAAAAAGAGGCGATGCTGGTGGTCGAGGGCGAAATCGGGCGCACGCCCATCGTCGCGGCTGCGCAAGATTTCACCTTTATGGGCGGCTCAATGGGCATGTATGTCGGTAACGCGATTGTCGCGGCCGCCGAACGTGCGGTGCTGCTCAAGCGTCCGTTGGTGTTGTTCTCGGCGGCGGGCGGCGCGCGGATGCAAGAGGGGATTCTCTCGCTGATGCAGATGCCGCGCACGACGGTTGCGGTGCAGATGCTCAAAGAGGCGGGACTGCCTTATATCGTGGTGCTCACCCATCCGACGACCGGCGGTGTTACGGCCTCTTATGCGATGCTGGGCGATGTGCATATCGCCGAGCCCAACGCTCTGATCTGCTTTGCCGGGCCGCGCGTGATCGAACAGACGATCCGCGAAAAGCTACCCGAGGGGTTCCAGCGCGCGGAATACCTGCTTGATCACGGTATGCTGGACCGCGTGACGCATCGCATGAAAATGCGCGACGAGTTGATCACGATCCTGCGTATGCTCATGGGGATGCCCCCCGCTGTTGCCGGCGATTTGCCCGCGCCCGAGGCAACTGCAGAAGCGGCATCCGCCGAGACTGCCGTAACCGAGGACGAGCCCGCCGAAGCGGCTGATAAATCCGCCTAACCCCTTCCTCTTGATCGAAATATCCCGGGGGAGTCGCGCAAGGCGCGACGGGGGCAGCGCCCCCATCCAGCATGATCCACGAACATGACAGGCCCGGCCATGACCGACGCTTCCGATACGATCCTCGCGCGGCTGATGGGCCTGCATCTCAAGGTGATCGACCTCTCGCTGGACCGGATGGAGCGATTGCTGGCCGCGCTCGATCATCCCGAACGCCAGATCCCGCCGGTGATCCATATCGCGGGCACCAACGGCAAAGGCTCGACGCAGGCGATGATTCGCGCGGGGCTTGAGGCTGCGGGCAAACGTGTGCATGCCTATACCTCGCCCCATCTGGCACGATTTCACGAACGCATCCGGCTGGCGGGCACGCTGATTTCCGAACCTGACTTGGCCAAGCTTCTCGATGAGGTCGAGGCCGCAAATGACGGCGCGCCGATCACCTTTTTTGAGGTTACGACTGCCGCCGCCTTTCTGGCCTTCGCGCGCAGCCCGGCCGATTTCACCTTGCTCGAGGTCGGGCTTGGCGGGCGGCTTGATGCGACCAACGTGATCGACCAGCCCATGCTGACCATCATCACCCCTGTTTCTATCGACCATCAGCAATTTCTGGGTGAGACCTTGCCCGAAATCGCAGGCGAGAAAGCCGGGATTATTAAGCGCGCCGTGCAGCTCGTCATTGGTCCCCAGCAAGACGCCGCGCTTGATGTGATCGAGGCACGCGCAGCGCGGCTGGGCGCGTCTGTTCTGGCCTATGGTCAGCATTGGCAGGTTTGGGAGGAACGCGGGCGGCTGGTTTTTCAGGATGAGAGCGGTTTGCTCGACCTGCCCTTGCCCAACCTACCGGGGCCGCATCAGATCCAGAATGCCGGGGCCGCATTGGCCGCGCTGCGTCATCTCGGTGTGGACGAGGCGGCATGCGAGGCAGCTGTCACGCGCGCGCAATGGCCCGCCCGGATGCAGCGCCTGCGTCAAGGCCCGCTTATCGATGCCGCGCCCGAGGCTGAGCTATGGCTCGATGGCGGGCACAACCCAGCGGCCGGTGAGATGATCGCCGCGACGCTGGCGAGTTTGCCGCGCCGACCTACCCATCTGATTTGCGGTATGCTCAACACCAAGGACGTGACGGGCTATCTGCGCCCGCTTGCCCCGCATGCTACGCAGCTAATCGCTGTGTCGATCCCCGGTGAGGCGAACACGTTAAGCGCCGAGGAAACCGCCGCCGCCGCAAGCAAAGTCGGCATTTCGACCCGCGCCGCGCCCAGCGTTGGGGCCGCGTTAGACGCAATCACCGCGCAAGACGCAAACGCGCGCGTGCTAATCTGCGGCTCGCTTTACTTGGCCGGACAGGTGTTGCGCGAAAACGGCTAGGGCCGCTAATAAGATCCGCGCGGTAATGGCGTTGCGCCGCGATTATAGTCGGCCCAATCGCTGATGTCGGGATAATATTTGCGCCGCCATGCCCGCACACGCGGGTTCATCCGTCGCCGCCACAGTGGGGGAACCATCGCAAGCGCCGTCATGCCCGGGTAGCCGAAGGGCAGTTGCGGCGCCTCTTCGGAATCATAGGTTTGCAGCAGTGGAAAGCGGCGGTCGGGTTTGTAATGGTGATCCGAATGGCGCTGTAGATTGATCAGCAGCCAGTTCGACGCGGTGTGATCGGCATTCCAGGAATGGCGCGGCAGTACATGTTCATAACGCCCCTCACCACGATATTCGCGCGTCAGCCCGTAATGCTCGACGTAATTCGTCAGTTCCAACTGCCAGATCGCGAAAAACGCCTGCAAGGCAAACAGACCCAACCCCATCCAGCCGCCCACCGCAAAGGCCGCAATCAACGCAAGCGCCTGCAACGCGCCATAGCGCCAGAACGGATTGGAGCGATGCCAAACCGACCGCCCCGCGCGGCGCAGCATCAGTGATTCGGCCTTCCACGCAGAGCCGGGGCATTCAAACAGCACCCGCCAGAAAAAGCGGTGAAACCCCTCGTTGTAGCGCGCGCTCACCGCATCGCGCGGCGTACCAACCCAAAGATGATGCACCAGCAGATGCTCAGTGCGAAAATGCGAATAGAGAACCGTTGCGAGCAGAAGATCACCCAGCCATCGCTCTAACTTGTTTTTCTGATGCAGCAATTCATGCGCATAGACGATCCCGATAGTGCCAGAAATCACGCCCACGCCAAACATCAGCGCCACGATTTCAAAGCCGTTCAGATGTGTGCTGCGGGTCACATACCAGATCGTGCCGTAAATCACCGCCGCCTGGATCGGGAACCAGATCATCGTGATGGCGCGATACCATGTCAGCTCGCTTTCGGGCGTCTCGACGTCGGGTTGATCCGCGTTGCGCCCCAGAATCTGGTCGAGAAAGGTCACCAGCCACCACGCATAGGTCGGCAGCAGGATCAGCGTCCAACCACCGTAGCGCGCTTCAATCACCGCCAGTGGCACGGTGCCAAGCGACAGCCAGAACGGCAAAGCGTGAGATGGGCTGCGGATTTCATCGCGGCTAGACATGGGGGCCTCGGTTTTCAAGCGCGGCCATGATAGCGCGGGAATTTCCTGATACAATCACTCAGGTTGCGGCCAATCAGCGCTTTGCGCCGCGTCCCAGACCTTGCGCATCAGAGTGGGCAGATCACCGGTCGCAAAATCGCCGCGAGGGGTAAAATGTGCGCCCTCTGCGCGGGTCACGAAGACGCGTAGGGTCAGATGAAAATGGGTGAAGGTGTGGCGCACCTCGGCCTCGGCTTCACGCCAATCGGCTCGCATTGGCGGAGTGGGTGCGGGGGCCTCTGACCACTCCGAGCCGGGAAAGCCCAGCGTGCCGCCCAGCAAACCCTTGTCTGGACGGCGCTCCAACAACACATCGCCTGCCGCATTCATCGCGACATAGGCAAAGCCAAGCCGCATTGGTTTCGGTTTCTTCGCCAGCTTGCGCGGCAGATCGGCGGCAATCTCCTGCGTCTGAGCTTCACATTGCCCCATCAGCGGGCAGATCGCACAGGCCGGTCTGCGCGGTGTGCAGATCGTGGCACCTAGATCCATCATCGCTTGGGCGAAATCGCCAGGACGCGCGGTTGGCGTGATCTGCGCGGTCAGATCGGTCAGCTCTGGCTTAGCCGCGGGCAGGGGTGTCTGAACGGCGAACAGGCGCGACACGACGCGCTCAACATTGCCATCGACCACCGCGACCGGCTCATCATAGGCAATCGCCGCGATTGCGGCTGCGGTATAAGGGCCAATGCCGGGAAGTTTTTGCAAATCGGTCGCTGTTTGCGGGAATTGCCCGCCCATCTCATACGCCACCACACGCGCGCATTTCAGCAGGTTGCGCGCGCGGGCGTAATAGCCAAGCCCGGCCCATTCGGCCATCACCGCGCCATCCTCGGCACGCGCAAGCGCATCCACATCAGACCAGCGTGCGGTGAAGCGGCGGAAATAATCGCGCACGGCGGCGACGGTGGTTTGCTGCAGCATCACCTCAGATAGCCAGATGCGATAGGGATCGGGGCGCACGCCGCTTGCGCGATCGTGCGGCGAGACACGCCATGGCATCACACGGGCATTGGCATCATACCATTTCAGCAGGCTTTCGCCGATTGCCCCTTTACCGTCACGCAATGTTTATGTTCCCCTCTTGCCCATCGGTTGGCCTCACACGATGTGCGGCTTACACTAGGGCCGATCAAGAGGAACCTGTCGGTAATGAGTGCGAAAGACCCGAAATCCAAGTCAGACCGGCGCATGCGCGGCTTTGAGCCCGCAGGCAAGCTGCTGCGTCAGCGCGTGCGCGCCGCAGGTGAGTCGCGCGGATTCGCGGTGTCGCGGCTGCTCACCCATTGGTCCGAAGTGGTTGGCGAAGACATCGCAGCCCAGACTCGCCCGGTGAAGATCGGCTATTCCAAGGGCGGATTCGGCGCGACTTTGACACTGCTGACGACGGGGGCCGCTGCGCCGATGATGCAGATGCAACTGCCACAGATCCGCGAAAAGGTAAACGCGTGCTACGGCTATAATGCGATTTCGCGCATTTCGCTGACACAGACCGCCCCCATCGGTTTTGCCGAGGGACAGGCGCAATTCACCCCGGCTCCGAAAGCCGCGCCCAAGGCACCCGATCCGCAAGTGATTGAGGCGGCGGCGCGCACGGCGGAGGGCTGCAAGGACGCAGGCCTCAAATCGGCGCTGGAAACTCTGGCACAAAACGTTCTAACGAGGTCCGCGGAACGGGCCGCGCAGAAGAAAGGCTGATACATGAGCAAATCTCTTACGATCCTAGGCGGCGTCGCCGTTGCAGGTGTCCTTGCGGCGGGTGGCTGGTTTGCCTCCCAGCACAGCGAAGCGAGCCTGATCACCGCCGCGCAGGCGCAAGAGGCAAGCGCCGATAAATCGGTGCAGACTTTGCCCGATGTGATCCTCGGTCAGGAAGATGCGCCGGTCACGGTCATCGAATACAGCTCGTTCACCTGCCCGCACTGCGCAGATTGGCATACCGAGGAATTCCCGACGCTGAAGAAGGACTATATCGACACCGGCAAGGTGAAGTTCATTCAGCGCGAGGTGTATTTCGATAAGTTCGGCATCTGGGCCGGGTTGATCGCGCAATGTGGCGGTGATCCGAAATATTACGCGATCTCGGATATGCTGTTTAACAAACAGCGCGACTGGATCGGTGATGGCAAACAGCAGACGATCTCGGACAATCTACACAAGATCGGGCTGCAAGCCGGGCTCAGCAACGAGCAGGTCACCAACTGTATGAACGATGAAAAGCGCGCCGAGGAACTTGTCGCGACCTTCCAGAAAAACGCGGGCGACGACAAGATTGACGCAACGCCGACCTTCATCATCAACGGCACGAAATATTCCAACATGGCGTGGCCGGATATGAAGAAAATTCTCGACGATGATTTGCAAAAAGCGGCGCAGTAAGCCGCGCTGAGAATGACCGAGAGGCCGGCCCGATTGGGTCGGCCTTTTGCGTTTTACAGCCCGAGCTTGCTAAGCGCTGCATCAAGCGCATCGGCTGACTCAATTTCCAACCGCACAGGAAGCGCCAGAACCTTGGGGCGAAACTCTGCGGGCAGGCGCACTGCGTCTTTTTCGGTGGTCACCAATTGGGCGCCCAGCAGCTTGGCCTCGGTCTCAATCCGGGTCAGCAGACGGGGGGTGAACGGCTGGTGATCCTCCAGCGCCTCGCTGCGCAGCATATTCGCGCCCAGCGATTGCAGCGTGGCAAAGAATTTCTCGGGATGACCTATGCCTGCAAAGGCGAGCACGGGCAAATCCTGCCAATCCATCCCCGTTTGTAGTGGTATCAACGCCCCTGTCAGATGCGGGATTTTTATGTGCGATTGCCACGCGGCGGAGAATTCATGCTGCGCAGCATTCGACCCGATAGAGATCAACAGATCGGCGCGCGCCAATCCGGCATCTATCGGCTCTCGCAAAGGCCCGGCAGGTAGGCAGCGGCCATTGCCAAACCCTTTTTTCGCATCGACCACGACGATCGACAGATCCTTGCGCAGCGCCGGGTTTTGATGCGCGTCATCTAGCACAATGACCTGCGCGCCTGCCGCCACCGCAGCGCGTGCGCCCGCCGCGCGTTCCTTAGCAACCCAAGTGGGCGCAAAGGCCGATAGCAGCAATGGCTCGTCCCCGGTTTGATCGGCGCGATGGATGCGCTCGTCAACGCGCAGCGGGCCTTGCAATGTGCCGCCATAGCCGCGCGTGACGACATGCGCTGTTACCCCGCGCGCCGCGAGACGTTGCACCAGCCAAATCACCGTGGGGGTTTTTCCGGTGCCGCCTGCGTTGATGTTGCCGACCGAGATCACGGGCACATCTAGCGCCAACCCCGGCTGACGCACCCGCCGCGCTGTTGCTTGGCTATAGAGCGCGCCGAGTGGTGACAGCAGGCGGGCGGCAAGGCCGGGTTGCATCGGTGGATTGAACCAGAACAGTGGCGCGCCCATCACGCGCCGCCTTTCGTCAGACGCTCTTCCAGCAGGGCCGCGATTCCGCCCGCCACGGTCTCAACCGCACCTGCACCGCCCGATGACACCAACCATGCGTTATGCGCCAGATGCGCCGCACGGTCGGGGGCGATCAGATCGGCCAGCGCATCGGGAAAATCGTCTTCAGCGCGAATGCCGCGACAGGCATGCGCCGTTTCAAGCCGCAGGTATTGCGCACGTTCGCGCCCCAGATGCGGCCCGTGCAGCACCGCTGATCCCAAAGCTGCTGCTTCCAAAGGCGCGCGCGGGGACTGCGCCATGCCGCTAAGCGTGCCGCCCATATAAGACAGCGGCGCAAGGCGATACCAAAGCCCGTATTCCTGCGCGTCATCGGCGATGAAAATCTCGGTCGTCGCTTGCGGTTCGCCCTCAAGCGAGCGGCGCGTGACCGACCAGCCCTGATCGCTCAGCTCTTGCGCCAAAGATGCGCCATCTGCGTCGTGATCTGGGGCAAGCAACAGCAGCAGGCGATGCGCGTGCCGCATGGCGTAGGTATGCGCGTTCAAAACGACGGCCAGTTCCTCGTGCGGGACGCTGGTGGCTAGCCAGACCGGGCGGGCACCGATAGCATCGGCCATGGAGGCGCGCTCGACCTCAGAGCAGGTGAGCGGCTCGGCAGGTTCCACCAAAGCGCCTTCACTGACTTCGATCCGTTCGGCGGGCAGGCGCCGTTCCAGCGCGCGGCGACTGTCCCCATCGCGCAGATAAATTCGTGTCAAACGCCCCAGTAATCCCGCCATGCGATCACCGGACAGTGCGCCAACGCCGGTGCCAAACTGTGCATCCGCAAGCGCGATGGGGATGTCCCGCCGGGCGGCTTCGGTGATCAAGGCTGCGGGCAGGATATTGCCCAAAATCAAGATCATCTCGGGACGCCATGCATTCAGCACCAATTTGATGGACGCGGGGCGGTCCTCGGGCGACGGCAGGCAAAGCGAGTCTGGCGGCAGCACCAAATCATCCGGTGGATCGCCCGTCGTGGTGAGCGCAATTTGCAGATTGGGGAGCCGGGCGGTGATGCGACGCGCAACCAGTGCTGCACCAGATTTCGCGCCGGTGCTATCCCATATCCACAAAAGCGGCCCATCAGGGGGCTCGCGGGCCGCGGCGTCACGCGCGCGCGGCCCGGTAGGGCGCATCGCAGAGAGAGGGCGCTTGATCCATGAGGAAAGGGTATAGCGCATCTCTTTGCGGGTCCTGATTGACTTAGCTGCCGAGTTCTTCGGTCGGAGAGACCTCGATCTCTTCGTCGCGCAGACGGTGCAAATGCGCAATGAAATATCGGGTATGAGCGTCATCAACAGTGCGATGCGATGCGCCCTTCCAAGCGGCATACGCGGTGGCATAGTTGGGGTAGATCCCCACGATGTCGATTTTGGAGACATCGGAAAATTCGGTGACACTCGGGTTCACCAGCTCGCCACCGAACACAAGGTGAAGACGCTGCGGATTGGGTTTGGACATGCTAGCTCCTGTCGACTTTTGCTGCAGCGCAGAGATTACGCCCTGCCATCCCGGTTCACAAGGCGGCGCCCCGCTTCGCACGAAGCCGTTACCGCGCGAGTCCTTGATCGGCCAGATATTGAACGCCTTTATGCAGGCCTGCCTCGTCGTTCACTTCCAAAATCAGCCGTGGCATTTTCGGCAAGTGCCCGAGTGCTGCAAACACCGAATGCCACGCAATCGTGCCTTCGCCCGGATGCCAGTGCCGGTCGCCGTATCCATCCACATCCTGTAAATGCACATGCTGCAACGCAGCCCCGGCCGCATTCACAAACGCATCAACCGGCGGCGCGCCCATGCGCCGGTGCATGAATTGCGCATGTCCAGTATCCAGCGAGACCTTGACCGTTTTGGTATTCAGCGCCGCTGCAAGATCAACCCGCAATCGCGGCGCCAAATCCTCGACATTCTCAATCACCAAGGTAACGCCAAGCTCTTGCGCGCGTGCGATTACGGGCGTCAGGATATATCGTACGCGCTCGATTTGCATGACCCCTTTGGTCGGATGCGCATCCAGATCGCTTTCCTTCCACATCGTATATGGCGAGTGGATCACCATTTGATCGGCCTCAAGATCGGCGCAAATATCAAGCGTGCGCAGCATCCGCGTGCGGATCACCTCGACAATCGCGGGATCGGCGCAATCAATGTTGAAGCCGGTGAATGGCCCGTGCAGCCCCAGCCGCCCGGTATAGCCATCCAGCAGACCCTTCGCGCGCGCTGTCATTTTGACCAGGTCCGCCTCGGGCGTGTTGGGCCAGCAAAAGCTTTGCAATTCCAGATCGCGCTGATCGGCCAAAATCCAGTCTTGATGATGGGCCAGCATATCAAGGCTAAGCGCCGCGCCTAGCAATGGCAGGTCTTTTGTCATGGTGTTCTCCTCTTGCGCGTGATGCTTACGCAAGCGTGGGGGCTTTTCAATCCCGCAAACGCGCTATATCGCACGCATATGAGACAGACACTGACCCAGATCTATGATGCAAAGCTCGCGGAGGGAACGCTGCATCCCGACGCCGCCCAACGCGCCGTTCTGCCCGTTCTTGAAGAGATCCGCACCCAGCTGGAAACGGCCCCAGAGCCACGCAAACGCGGGCTGTTTTCGCGCAAGCCAGCGCCGATCGAGGGCGTGCGGGGGCTGTATTTTTGGGGTGGCGTCGGGCGTGGCAAGTCGATGCTGATGGATTTGTTTTATGGCGCGACCGATGTGCCCAAGCGCCGGGTGCATTTCCACGCTTTCATGCAGGAAATTCAGGGCAAGCTGGACGAGGCCCGCCGCGCCAACACCGTCGATGCGATGCGCCCTGTCGCCGAAGAGGTGGCCGGATCGCTGCGCCTGCTGTGTTTCGACGAGATGCAGATCACCGATATCGCCGATGCGATGATTGTGGGGCGCTTTTTCGAGGCGCTGTTTGAGCGCGGCGTAACTATCGTGACCACCTCTAACCGGGTGCCCGAAGATCTGTATAAGAACGGGCTGAACCGCCAGCTTTTCCTACCGTTCATCGCCTTGATCCGCGAAAAACTGCAAGTCTATGAGCTGGTATCGGAAACCGACTACCGCCAGCACCGCCTTTCCGGCGAAGAGGTCTATTTTTATCCCATTGGACGCGAGTCGCGCGCCAAGATGGATGTGCTTTGGGGCGAACTTTCGGGGCAGGATCTTACCCACACGCTGAAGCTGACGGTCAAGGGGCGCGTGGTAGAGTTGCCCCATTTCCACGCAGGTGTAGGCCGCGCATCGTTTTGGGATCTCTGCGCGGTGCCGTTGGGTCCAGCTGATTATCTCGCGATTGCCGAGGCCGTTCGGGTGCTGATGCTCGATGATATCCCGCTGCTCTCGGCCTCGAATTTCAACGAGGCGAAGCGGTTTGTGACCCTTATCGACGCCTTATACGAGGCCAAGGTGCGGCTGATCTGCTCGGCAGCGGATGCGCCCGAGCGCCTTTATGTCGAGGGCGAAGGCACGTTTGAATTTGAACGCACCGCCAGCCGTCTGCGCGAAATGCAAGCCGCCGATTGGGCGCAGGAGGAATAAGGGCGCGAAGGTTTCCCAACGCGCCCCCTTATTTCATGCCTCAGATCGCAGCGGCCAGCCGCGTGCCTTGGTCAATCGCGCGTTTAGCGTCCAACTCGGCGGCGACATCTGCGCCGCCGATGATATGCGGGGACCGCCCCGCTGCAATTAACGCATCCGCTAGTCTGCGCTCGGGCAATTGCCCCGCACATAGCACCACCGTATCGGCGGCAATTACGCTGGGGTTTTCGCGCGCTTCGCCGTAGCTAACATGCAGCCCTTCGGCTGTGATACGCTCGTAATTCACCCCGCCGATCATCTGCACATTCTTCATCTGAAGCGCGGCGCGATGGATCCAGCCGGTGGTTTTACCCAGCCGACGCCCTAGTTTCTCGCGCTTGCGCTGCAACAGGGTGACGGCGCGTGTGGGCGGCTCGGGATCGGGATCTGCTAGACCGCCCGGTGTCTGTGCCGGATCACCCACGCCCCATTCGCGCTTCCACTCTTCAAGATCCAGCGTTGGGCTGTCATCGACCGTCAGGAACTCGGCCACGTCAAAGCCGATCCCGCCCGCGCCGATGATGGCCACGCGCGGCCCCGCTGTCACGCGGCCTTTCAGGATATCGATATAGGACGCGACCTGCCCGCCCTCGACCGGGATTTCGGGGTCACGCGGGCGCACGCCGGTTGCGATGATCACCTCGTCGAAATCGGCCAGTGCCTCAACACTCGCCTCGGTGTTGAGCCGCAGCGTCACGCCAGTCTTGTCCACCATCGTGGCAAACCAGTCGGTCAGTCCGTGAAATTCCTCTTTGCCCGGCACGACGCGCGCCATCGTCAATTGCCCACCGACTTGATCGGCGCGATCAAACAGTGTGACCTTGTGCCCGCGCTGCGCCGCCGTGATTGCAGCGGACAGGCCCGCAGGCCCCGCGCCAACCACTGCAATCGCCTTGGGATTGGCGGTGGGGGTGATCACGATCTCGGTTTCATGGCCCGCGCGCGGGTTCACCAGACAGGACGACACCTTGCCTTGAAAAGTATGATCCAGACAGGCCTGATTGCAGGCGATACAGGGCGCGATTTCGGCGGCGCGACCACTCTCGGCCTTATTGACGAAATCGGGATCCGCAAGGAACGGGCGCGCCATCGAGATCATGTCAGCGCTGCCGCTGGCCAACACCTCTTCCGCGACGCCGGGCGTGTTGATCCGGTTGGAGGTAATAACGGGGATCGAAACCTCGGGGCGCAAGCGACCTGTCAGCCAAGTAAATGCCGCGCGTGGCACGGAGGTCGCGATTGTGGGCACGCGCGCCTCATGCCAGCCGATTCCGGTGTTCAGGATGCTGGCACCCGCCGCCTCAATCGCCTTGGCCAAAGTCACGACCTCATCCCAAGTGGAGCCATCGGGGACCAGATCAATCAGCGAAATCCGAAAAATAACGATGAAATCGTCACCCACGGCGGCGCGCACGCGTTTCATCACCTCGACGGGTAGGCGCATCCGGTTCTCATAGCTGCCACCCCAAGCATCGTCGCGCTTGTTGGTGTGACGCACGAGGAACTGGTTGAGGAAATAGCCCTCAGACCCCATCACCTCGACCCCGTCATAGCCCGCCTCACGGGCGCGCGCAGCGGCTGTGGCGATATCCGAGATCTGCTTTTCGATGCCGGCCTCGTCCAGTTCGGTGGGCGGGAAGGGCGATATCGGCGATTTGATCGCCGAAGGTGCCACGCAGTTGGGGCCATAAGCATAGCGCCCAGCATGCAGGATCTGCATCGCGATGCGCCCGCCTGCCGCGTGCACACGCTCGGTGATGATCTTGTGATGCGCGATGTCTTCGGGGGTGAACAGACCCGCCGCGCCGGGAAACACGCCGCCCTCACTATTGGGGGCCATGCCGCCTGTCACCATCAGGGCAACGCCGCCGCGCGCGCGCTCGGCATAGAATTCGGCCACCGCATTCCAGTCGCCGCGCTCTTCAAGATTGGTATGCATCGAGCCCATAAGAACCCGGTTGGGCAAGGTCACATGCCCCAGATCAAGCGGTGCGAAAAGATGCGGAAACTGGCTCATGACGTTCTCCCTAAACTCGCGCGTAGTGTGAAAGCGCGCCGCGCCCTTGTCACGCCAAACGCGGCGTCACGCTATTAGAACTGCGCGATCACGCGTGCCAAGCGGGAACCGGATAAACGAAGCCGCACTTCCCTTAGGTGCTGTTTCGTTTCGGGGCGGCTCATCGTTTCGCAACAGTAACCAACGTGTGAGAATACCGCGGTATTGTCCCCCCTTGGCCCCATTTGCGCCCGAATTGGCGACCAAAACTGTTCCCGAACAAGCAATAAACCGAGACCGAAAAGGTGCGCATATGGATCGCCTGACTGAAATGGAAGCCTTCGCGATGGTCGTGGACCAAGGCGGTTTCACGGATGCAGCAAAGAAGCTGGGCATCTCTAAATCCGCTGTGTCGAAGCATGTTTCGGCGCTAGAGGCACGGCTTGGGGCGCGACTTCTCAACCGCACGACGCGCCGCGTCAGCCCGACCGAAATTGGGCTGGCCTATTACGATCGGGCACGGCGCGTCCTGAATGATGCAGGTGAGGCGGATGCGCTGGTCACCTCGATGCAACTGGCACCTTCGGGGGTGTTGCGCATTTCGGTTGCGACCGATTTCGGGGTCAATCTGCTTTCTCCGGTTTTAGGAGATTTCTTGCAGGAATTTCCTGATATTACCGTGAATATGGTACTCAATAACCGCTTTGTTGAACTGATCTCGGAAGGGTTCGACATGGCGATCCGGGTGGGAGAGCTTGAAGATAGCAGCCTGCGCGCACGCAAATTGACCGAGACATCGCGCCGGATGATCGCCTCGCCGGGCTATTTTGAGCGCTACGGCCGCCCGGAAAAGATCGACGATCTCAACGAACACAAGCTGTTGCACTATTCCAACCAATCGGCTGGCAATGTCTGGAAGCTGACCGCGCCCTCGGGCGAGCGGCGTCAGGTGCGCTCAAACGGCTGGCTTACGGTTAATGACGGGCAGTCGCTGCTGCATGCCGCAATTGCGGGGCTTGGCATCGCCTACCTGCCGTCTTTCCTGTATGCTGACGCGCTTAAAGACGGCCTCGTCGAAGAGGCTATGCCCGAATTGCCGATGGAAACGCTGGGCATTTACGCGGTCTATCCGCCGGGCCGCTTTACCCAGCCCAAAGTGCGCGCGTTCATTGATTTTCTTGCCACGACCTTCGAAAAACGTGGCCCCGACAATTGGTAAGGTTTTCCTTCTACAGCGCCTTCCATCCGTCGGGCGCCGTCAACTTTGGGTCGAAGTGAGAACCGCTTCGACCCGTCTGTTTTTCTCACGTCCCGCTTTCGTCAGATTGCTGGCACGCGGGGCGAGATAGCCTGCCCCTTCGGCGGTAATTTGAGCCGGATTTGTGCCAAAATCTGTTATAATCTTCGCACGCGCGGCTTCGGCGCGGCGTTTTGACAGCGCGATATTGGCCGATAATGACCCCACCGCATCGGTATGGCCAACCAACACCACGCGCGCATCGGGATGTGCGGCCAGATACTCGGCCAGCGCCTTGAGCGAGGCGACCTCTTGAGTACCCAGCGTTACCTCACCGCTTGCGAAATCCAGATCATCCAGCGCGACCGAGCCTTGCGATTCCATCTGCGCGGCAAAAGCGCTTGCGGAGGGGGCGGCAGCACTGCCCGGCAGCGGCGCAGATTGTTGCGGGATCGCAAGCGGATTGTCAGAAAGCAGGGGCGTAACATCTTGTACGCTCAGATTGGTGATCTCGACGAACCCTGATTCCGAGCTGCGCGAGACGGTAATTGCGACATATTCATCGCCCTTGCGCGCCGCGAGATAACGAAAATCGCCCAAATCGACATGCATTGCGGGCTCGGGCAAAAGATCAAGCGCATAGCGGAAATCAAATCCGCCGCAGGCATCGGTGTCACATTCATAAAGTAACGTGTAACCCGCATCGACAAGCTGTTCGCGCAGAGCGGCCAGCAATTGCAGCGTGGTATTCTGGTTCGCGCGCAACCGCCACGCCGTGTCGCTGCGCGCCCCTTCCAGACCAATGGTATCCACCGCATCGCCCTTCCACGGCCCCACGGCAAGGGCATAGCTTGCCGCCGGGCTAGAGGTTTGCGCGGCTTGAATGGCGCCTGCGGGCAAGGTCAGGTTAAGCGGCTCGGCCAGCGCAGGCACGCCGCTTAGGGCCAACATCAAGACGAAAGCCGCGCCTCTCATTTTTCGCCCTCCCGGCGATAGTGATAGCCTGCACGTTGCGTCATCCCAAGGCTCTGCGCCAGCGTGTTTGAGGCATCATTGGCATGGGTGACAAGCATTTCAAACCGGGTTGCGCCGTGCGCCAGCGCCCAGCGCGCGCCCTCGTGGACCATGGCGCGCGCCAGACCGCTGCGTCGGAACGCGGGCGCAACAGCAAGCGCGTGCAGCATCGCGGTGCCTTCGTGCATTGCGACGAATGCGACCCCGGCAGCGCGATCCTGTTTGCGCCCCAAAATGCAGACCTTCGGCCCTGTTACCCGGTCCATGATCGCTTGGCGGGCGGGGCCGACCTCCAGTTCACTCCAGAGATCGCGCGCGATTTGCAGCGGGGGCCAGTGGGCAAACGCTGTGACAGGGGGTACCTCTCCCTGCATCTGCGCGATCGGAGCGGTCCATAGGAAGACCGGGTCATAGGCGACGTAGCCCCGCGCCTCTAGTGCGGCATCCAGCGCGCTATCCTCGGGGCGGATCATGAAGCGTGGAGTCTGGCCCAGGGCGCGATGCGCAGCCTCGGCGGCGGTTATATCAGCGTCACCGAACGGCGCGATAAGCGTGGCGCAACTCACCCGTGAGCCACCGCCGCGCCCCTCGCGAACCAGAAAACCACCCGCAATCTGCGTCGCAGCGGCGGGCCAGGTGGCGTCGATCAGGGCGGTGGGGTCGAGACTCATTTTCCCTCCGGGAACGCGGTCTGCAATGCGGCAAGACCCGCCTCGACCTTCGCCGGATCTTGGCCGCGCACCACAAGGTTCGTGCCATAGCGCCCTTCCTGAACAAAGGGATAAGAGCCGAAGGAGAGATCGCCGAACTGTTCCGAGATTGCGCGCAGGTCATCGGCCACCGAGGATTCCGCCGCCATCACCTGCCAGTTGCGCGAAATCACCGGAGCTCCGCCGGTCAAACTCGGCAGCAGCCCCGATACCATCGCCTGAAAGATATTGGGCACACCGGCCATCACATGGACATTTCCACAGGAAAACCCCGGTGCGGTCGAGACCGGGTTGTCGATCAGCGTCGCGCCATCGGGAATGCGCGCCATGCGCAGGCGCGCGGCGGTGAACTCGGTGTCGCGCGCGGCGTAATGTGCGGCTAGAATCGCGTGGGCATCCTCGCGCACGTCAATGCCAACGCCCATCGCCTCGGCCACTGCATCGGCGGTGATGTCGTCATGGGTCGGGCCGATGCCGCCGCTAGTGAAAACGTGATCGAAACGCTGCGACAATTTGCGCACGGCATCGACGATCACGGCATGATCATCGGGAATGACCCGGATCTCGCGGCAATCAATACCATGTTCCACCAGCTTGCCCGTAAGAAAATGGGCATTGCCTTCGCGGGTGCGCCCGGACAGAATTTCATCACCAATAATCAGGATTACAGCGGTTGGATTGGGCATGACTTGGCCTCCTTTTGTCTTGGTATAGGGCGGGGTTGGCATCTGGGAAAGGCCGGGCACTGGCCAAGCGACGTAATTGTGACTATCTAAAGCGCAAAAGCGTTAGGAGTAGAGCCTTGGACAATAGCCACGGCCGTGTGACCAAAGACGGCATCCGCATTTACGAGCAAAGCGACTTCGAAGGGATGCGGGCATCCAGTCAGGTTACCGCGCAGATCCTCGACGAAGTCGCCGACTTGGTCAAACCCGGTGTTTCGACAGCAGAACTTGACGCGTTCATCGAAAAGCGCGTCAACGAGATGGGAGCGACCTCGGCCACGATCGGCTATCGCGGCTACCGTCATGCCAGCTGCATTTCGATCAATCATGTCGTGTGCCACGGCATTCCCGGCGACAAGCGGCTCAAGGATGGCGATATCGTGAATATCGACATCACGGTGATCCTGAATGGCTGGTTTGGGGACAGTTCGCGGATGTATGTTGCGGGTACGCTGTCACGCAAGGCCGAACGTCTGATCCAAGTTACGTATGACGCGCTGATGATCGGGATCGAGCAAGTCAAACCTGGCAACACCTTTGGCGATATCGGTCACGCGATCCAGAAATTCGTCGAAGGTCACCGGATGTCGGTTGTGCGCGATTTTTGCGGTCATGGCGTAGGCGAGGTGTTCCACGCGCCGCCAAACGTGCTGCATTATGGGCGCGCAGGATCTGGGCCGATGTTAGAAGAGGGTATGATCTTCACGATTGAACCGATGGTCAATCTTGGCCGCCCTGAAACCAAGGTTCTTGCCGACGACTGGACGGCGGTGACGCGGGATAAATCGCTAAGCGCGCAATTCGAGCATTCGGTTGGCGTGACAGCGGATGGGGTGGATATCTTCACGCTTTCGCCCGCGGGCAGGTTCCATCCGACCTGGCGCTAAGCCATGCGTCACTGGACCTGCGCCGATACCCACATTAGGTCAGCAACCAGACCGAAGGAGAGCGCGATGAAACCTTCCCTCACCCTCTACTTGGCGGCCCCGCGTGGGTTCTGCGCCGGCGTGGATCGCGCGATCAAGATTGTCGAGATGGCGCTCGAGAAATGGGGTGCGCCGGTCTATGTGCGCCACGAGATCGTGCATAACAAATACGTCGTCGATACGTTGCGCGACAAGGGCGCGGTCTTTGTCGAAGAGCTGGACGAATGCCCGACTGACAGGCCGGTGATCTTTTCCGCCCATGGCGTGCCCAAATCGGTGCCCGCCGAGGCCGAGCGGCGCGAGATGATCTATGTCGATGCGACCTGCCCGCTGGTGAGCAAGGTTCATAAAGAGGCAGAGCGGCACTCGGATAATGGCCATCAGATGGTGATGATCGGCCATGCCGGCCACCCCGAAGTGCTGGGCACGATGGGCCAGCTTCCCGAGGGCGAGGTGCTGCTGGTCGAAACCGTCGGGGATGTGGCCACGATCACGCCGCGCGATCCCGAACAGCTGGCCTTCATCACGCAAACCACCTTGTCAGTCGATGATACGGCGGCAATCGTGGCGGCTCTACAAGACCGATTTCCTGCGATTGTCGGGCCTGCCAAGGAAGATATTTGCTACGCGACGACGAACCGTCAGGCCTCGGTCAAGGCGATGGCGGGGCAGATTGATGCGCTGCTAGTGATCGGTGCTCCCAACTCGTCCAATTCGCGCCGCTTGGTCGAGGTCGGGCGCGCTGCGGGCTGCGGCTATGCGCAACTGGTGCAACGCGCCGATGATATCGACTGGCGCGCAATCGAGGGCGCGAAAGCGGTGGGTGTGACCGCCGGGGCCAGCGCGCCCGAAGTGTTAATCGACGAGGTCATCGTGGCCTTTCGCGACCGCTATGATCTGACCGTCGATCAGATCGAGACTGCGCGCGAGGATATCGAATTCAAAGTGCCGCGCGTGTTGCGCGAGACCGCTTGATGCGCGCGATCGGGCCGCGCATTCCGGGGCTGGCGCTGGTGCTGGGCGTCGCCGGACTGATCCCGTTTGTCTGGGGTGTTCTGGTGGTGCAAACCGGGGCGCTGCTGCCGCCCGGCATGGCCGATCCGCGCGTTGCGGTGCTGGCTTACGGGTTGATGATCTATTGCTTTATGGCAGGATGCCTTTGGGGGTTCGCGGCCAAAGGCGAGTGGTCTGCGGGCTATGCGCTATCAATTGCGCCGATCCTGTTTTTTATCGTCTTCGCTGTGTTTGGTATGCCGGTGAATTTCGTGCTGCTGATCGGGTTTGTCCTGTTGTTGCCGCTTGATTGGATCTTTGCGCGGCGGGGGTTGGCACCGGGTTGGTGGCTAAAGCTGCGCCTTGGGCTGAGCATCGTAGTGATCGCCAGCTTGGTTGCTTTGGTAAGGACGGGCATATGAGCATCGAGTTCCTGATCACGGCGTTTATCGTCTGCGTAGCGCCGGGAATTGGCGTTGTTTATACGCTGTCCACAGCACTTGGTCAGGGCTTTCGCGCCGCGATTTGGGCGGCGCTAGGTTGCACGATTGCGACGCTGGTGCATCTGGGCGTCGCGGTGGCGGGGCTGGCGGCGGTGCTGCATGCCTCGGCGATCTTATTTCAAAGCATCAAATTTGCGGGCGTCGCCTATCTGCTTTGGATGGCTTGGGGCGCGCTGAAAGGGACGGGCGGGTTGGATATCGCGGCTGCCGACCCCGCGCCACCCGCGCGGCTGGTGCGCCGGGGCATTTTGCTGAACCTGCTGAACCCGAAACTGCCGATGTTTTTCATTGCCTTCCTGCCGCAATTCATGGCCCCCACGGACGGGGCGGGCGCGATGGTCGCGCTGGGCGCAGCCTTTGCCGCGATGACATTTGCGGTGTTTCTGGGTTATGGCGCGCTGGCGGTGATGGGACGCGCGCGGGTCTTATCCTCGCCGCGCGTAATGGGCTGGCTGCGGCGCGCCTTTGCGCTATCCTTCGCGGCGCTGGGGCTGCGTTTGGCGTTCGAGCGGGCATAAGGAAGCGATCATGAAACTCTATTCGATGCCCTCATCGGGCAATAGCTACAAGGTGCGCCTCCTTCTGGCGCTGCTCGGGCGTGATTATGAGCGCGTCGATGTCGAATATGAGACTGAAGCGCTTGATCAGGCCCATGCCAGCGGGGCGTTGCCCTTTGGCAAGGCGCCTGCGCTCCATCTGGATGATCGTCGGGTGCTGGCGGAATCGAATGCGATCCTGTGCTGGCTGGGTGAGGGGACGGATTTCGTGCCTCAAGACCCTTTCCAGCGCGCGCAGATGCTGTCGTGGATGTTCTGGGAGCAGAACCAGCATGAGGGCGTGATCGCAGTGCGCGCCGCCCTGTTAACCTATGAAATCCGCAAACACTTGGCGACCCCGCAGCGCTTGGCAGAGCTTCTGGAGCGCGGCACCGCGCTGTTGCGGGTGATGGAAGATCGCCTCAAGGGGCAAAACTGGCTGGTGGGCGATGCGATCAGCCTCGCCGATATTTGCCTTTACGCCTACACGCATACCGCCGAAAGCCACGGTGGGTTTGATCTGTCGCAGTTCCCGGCGCTCGGCGCTTGGCTGGATCGAATCGTAGCACTTGAAGGATATGTGGGGCTTAATGGCTGAAATTCACGCATGGACGGATGGCGCATGCAGTGGCAATCCCGGCCCCGGCGGCTGGGGCGTCGTGATGCGCGCGATGGATGGCGCGCGGATCATCAAGGAACGCACGCTTAAGGGCGGCGAGGCCGACACGACCAACAACCGGATGGAACTGCTGGCCGCAATCAACGCGCTTGAGGCGCTTACGCGGGAGTCCGAAATTACCATCACCACTGACTCGGCCTATGTGAAAAACGGTGTGACGGGCTGGATTCACAGCTGGAAACGTAACGGCTGGAAAACCGCGAATAAAAAGCCGGTGAAGAATGTCGATTTGTGGCAGCGACTGGACGCCGCGCAAGCGCGCCATCGGGTGACCTGGAAATGGATCAAAGGCCATGCAGGCCATGCCGAGAATGAGCAGGCCGATGAACTGGCCCGCGAAGGCATGGCACCGTTCAAACCGGGCAAAGCTTGATGAGTGACATACCGGTTTGGCTGAACGAATTGCCCATCGGGGCGGGGCTGGATTACGCCTCGGTTCTGGTTTTCGCGCTGACGGGCGCGCTCGTGGCCTCACGTCAGCAGCTTGATCTGGTGGGGTTCATCTTTATTTCGGCGCTGACGGCGGTGGGGGGCGGCACTCTGCGCGACCTTTTGCTGGGGCGCGATCAAGTGTTTTGGGTCGCAGATCCGACCTATGTCATCATCGCGGCATTGGCCGCCATTGTGGTGTTTTTCACTGCGCATCTGCTGGAAAGCCGCTATCGCGCGCTGCTCTGGCTTGATGCCTGCGCGTTGGCCGTGGCGGTGCCTGCGGGTGTTGCGATCACGATGAAACTAGGCCACGGCCCAGTAATCGTGCTGATCATGGGTGTGGTGACCGGATCATTTGGTGGGCTGATGCGCGATGTGGTGTGCAACGAAGTGCCCTTGATGCTCAAGCAGGGCGAACTTTACCTTAGCTGCGCCTTTGCGGGGGCGGCAGGTGCGCTGATTGCCTCGGCCGTTGGGTTGGATCGCTTCACGGCCCTGCTGATTTGCGCCGCAGTGACGTTGATCCTGCGTGCAGGCTCGCTGCGTTTTGGCTGGAGCTTGCCGGTTTACAAACCACGCCCGCCCCGCAATTTCTAGAACAGGCTGAGGATTACGGGCGCAAGAAACGCCGTCAGCACCGCATTCATCCCCATCCCGATTGAGGCAAATGCCCCCGCCGTTTCATGCACCTGAAAGGCGCGCGCGGTGCCGATGCCATGGGCAGCTACCCCCACCGCCAAACCACGCGCCCGCCAGTCGCGAAACCCCAGCGCATCAAGCATCGGCGTCACCACGATGGCACCAAGCATGCCCGTGATGATCACCAACGCGGCGGTCAAAGACGGCTCTCCGCCCAGTTGCTGCGAAATCCCGATGGCCACAGGCGCTGTCACCGATTTTGGCGCAAGCGAGGCCATCAGCACGGGCCCCGCGCCCATCGCTTTGGCAATCGCCAGCACGCTGACAATCGCAGTGGTGGACCCAACAACCAACCCGGCCGCAATCGGCAAGAGCGCACGTTTGACCTTGGGCAGGTTGGCATGCAGCGGCACCGCAAGGCAGACCGTCGCCGGCCCCAGCATGAAATGAACGAACTGCGCGCCTTCGAAATAGCGCTCGTAAGGCGTGTGGGTCGCCACCAGGACCGTGCCAAGGATCACCACGGCGATCATCACCGGATTGGCAAACGGGCTGCGCCGGGCCGCGCGAAACAGGAAATCCCCGATCCAATAGGCGACCAACGTGGCCCAAAGCCACAGCAGCGGCTCGGACGACAGGTAAGACCAAAGCTTGAACGGATCAGTCATCAGACGCGCTCCCGATCAGTTTGGCCACGAATGCGAAGGCCGCCGCCCCCGCGACAATCGCCAGCATCGTCGAGACCACCAGCGCCACGGCCAGACCCAGACCATGAGCACGCAACTGATCCAGATGCGCGATAATCCCGACGCCCGCAGGTACGAAGAGCAGCGAAAGATGCGCGAGAATGAACTGCGCGACGGGGCGAACGATTTGCTGAATGCGCGTTGAGGTGCTGAGAGCGATCAGCAGAAAGATCATTCCCAGCACCGGGCCGGGCAGCGGCAGCATCAGTGCGCGCGAGAGGATCTCGCCGATGAGTTGGAACAACAAGATCAGGGATAAAGCGGGGATCATCGGGGGCTCCTTGGTGAACTGCTTGATGCTAGGGCACGGGGCTGCAAAGAAAAAGGGCCGCGCGGGACATGCCCGCACGGCCCTTTCTGCATGGCTCGGCCTTGGTTTACTCGGCAGGCACCGGGCGCGCAGCGACGCGCCCGAAGTGGCGACGGTTGAGATGCAACACCAACCACACGGCCAGCCCCTGCGCCGCAAACGCGATTAGCGACAACACCCAGAAGGCGACCGAGAACTTGCTGATCAGGCCCGATTGCACCAACCCGGCATTGATCCAGAACTGCGTCATCACACCGAACGCCACCGCCGGGCAGACAAGCGCATAGGCCCCGACTGAATTTTCAGCCCCGAACAAAAAGCGCTTGGCATAACCGACGCGGCGCAGCATCTCGATCCCGATCAGCGCAAACAGGATCTGCACGGAATAGGTCTTGGTGAGAAACATCAGGACCTGCGCGGCAGTCGAATGATCCTCGAAATTGACATGCAGCCCGTGATTGACCCGCATCCCCAGAATGCCGAGCACCGTCAGGATCGGAATTACGACCATGATCGTAGGCGCGGCCTCGGGGGCGGTGCCGTGGCTAAGCATCGAGTGAATCCCCAAGATCAGCGCTACGATGCCGATGATCAGGGCTGCCATCATAAAGAACGTCGCCAGCATGATCGCGATTCCTGAGGTCAGCGTGACATGTGACAACGCCCCCGGTGCGGCCAATCCAACGCCAACCATCGACAGCGCAAAGGCGGGCAGCATCTGCGCGAAAGATCCGTTCGCGCTCCAGTCAAAGCCACCTTCGGTTTTGACCCGTCCAAGGAAATTTCCCACCTGCGCCAGCGCCAGAATTCCGGTCGCCGTAAAGGCGATAATGGCTAGCGGGAACAGATATTCGACGACCGACCACAGGCCGGGTACGAACACCATGCCAAGGATGAAACCCACATTGATCGTCATCGCAATCGCAAGCGGCATCGCTGTCAGTTGTGTTTGCGCATTCGATGCGCGCAAGGCGTTATAGGCCTCGGTTTTCTTGAACCCCGAAAGCTGACGCAGGTTCCAGATCAGCAGGCGGATATTGAGATAGGCAAAGAACAAGATGCCCGCCATCGCCGCCACGATCATCGCCTTTTGCAGCACTGGACCCGAGGCAAGCGCTGCCGAGATATCCTCAAAGACCGGCACGGTTTGGTTGGGATGCGCGACCCAGAAATAGAGCCACAGGAAAAATGTCACCGCGATACCCCCGGCCCCGAGAGAGGCAAGGAAATAGAGCGGCGAATAGCGATCGGCGGGGCGTGCAAATTGGGTCATGGAGGGGCTCCGATAAATTCATCTTAGTGAATATGATTGTCACGCTCTCGTAATATTTCTATGCGGCAGGGCGTCGCGGTGTGAGCACGCGCGAAATATCGTGCAGCCGTGACCGACTGCCAATTCGGGGCAAGTTTGCGCAGGAATATGCCAATATCTTGTGGATAAGCGAGACTGAGCCGCGATATGAGGGGCGTTTGAGTTGACTCGCGCGCGCTGTCTGCGGACACTTCCCAACGCATCATAGATTCGGAAAGGCAGGCATTTGCGCTTCTCTCGGCTACGTCTCAACGGTTTCAAAAGTTTCGTGGACCCCACCGATCTGGTGATTCACGATGGTCTGACCGGAGTTGTCGGGCCCAATGGCTGCGGCAAATCCAACCTGCTTGAGGCGCTGCGCTGGGTGATGGGCGAACACCGGGCCTCGGCGATGCGTGGCGGCGGGATGGAGGATGTGATCTTCGCGGGCGCGTCCTCGCGTGGGGCGCGCAACTTTGCCGAAGTGTCGCTGCAAATCGACAATACCGAACGGCTTGCACCGTCAGGGTTCAACGATAGCGACGGGCTTGAAATTGTCCGGCGGATCACGCGCGATGCGGGCTCGGCCTATAAGGTGAACTCCAAGGATGTGCGCGCGCGCGACGTGCAAATGCTGTTCGCCGATGCCTCGACGGGTGCGCATAGCCCGGCGCTGGTGCGGCAGGGCCAGATTTCTGAGCTGATCAACGCTAAACCAAAGGCACGTCGGCGTATTCTGGAAGAGGCTGCGGGGATTTCCGGCCTGTATCAACGCCGCCACGAGGCCGAGTTGAAACTGAACGGGGCCGAACAGAACCTCATCCGCGTCGATGATGTGATCGAACAACTGGCCGCGCAATTGGCACAGCTTGCCCGTCAGGCCCGCCAAGCCGCGCGCTATCGCACGATTGGCGACGATCTGCGCCGCGCCGAGGGGATGCTACTCTATCGCCGCTGGCGTGAGGCCGATCTCGCCCGTGAGGCCGCGCAATCGGCTTTGCGCGAGCAGGTGACCAACGCCGCGCAAGCCGAACGTACCGCGCGCGAGGCCGAGTCCGCACGCGCGGCACGAGACGAGGCATTGCCACCCTTGCGCGAAGAGCAGACCGTCGCGGCTGCGATCTTGCAGCGCTTGGTGGTAGAGCGCGACGCGCTGTCAGATCAGGAAGATCAGGCGCGCGCCCGGATCGCCACTTTGCAAGGCCGAATCGAGCAGTTGATGCGCGATATGGACCGCGAGGCGGGGCTGAACCGCGATGCGGGCGAGACGATCGAGCGGCTGGAATGGGAGCAGGGGCAGATCGCCAAAGCCTCGGAAGGGCACGAGGACAAGCTGGCGCGCGCGACCGATGACGCGCATGAGGCGGCCACGATTTTGCAAGACCGTGAGGCGCGGCTGTCGGAGCTGACCGAGGACGTTGCCCGTCTGGCCGCGCGCCACCAATCGGCGCAGCGGTTGGTCACGGATAACCGCGCGACGGCTGAGAAATCTGAGGCCGCTGCGGAACAGGCCAAGCAGGCTGCGCAGGCGGCACAGGCGGCGCTGACGACCTCCGCCGATGAATTTACCGCGTTTGAAACCGCGCAAGCCGAGGCACAAGCCGCTGCCGAGGCCGCCGAAGAGGCACTGGCTGCCGCCGATGAGGCACGCGGCGATATTCAGGCGCGCGAAAGCACAGCCCGCGCGGCCCGATCCGAGGCCGAGGGCGAGGCGGGCGCCTTGCGCGCCGAGGTTGGGGCTTTGGCGCGCCTTGTCGAACGCGAAAGCGCGGGCGGTACGCAATTGCTGGACCGTGTGCGCGTCGACAAGGGCTATGAGGCGGCGCTGGGCGCGGCACTGGCCGATGATCTGCGCGCTCCGGAAGTATCGGGCGATGAGGCAACGGGCTGGCAGGTATTGGCGGGCTATGACGACACGCAGGCGCTGCCCGTTGGTATCGAACCGCTAGCCGATCATGTGCAGGTGCCAGACGTGCTGGCGCGCCGGATCTCGCAAATCGGCTTGGTTGCGGATTGGGATGAGGGCGCGCGGCTGCAAGAACAGTTGCGCCCCGGTCAGCGTTTGGTGTCGCCTGATGGTGATCTATGGCGTTGGGACGGTTTTCGCGCCGGGGCTGAAGATGCGCCCACGGCGGCGGCTTTGCGTTTGCAACAGCTTAATCGGCTGGTGGAACTGAAACGCGATCTTGAGGAAATCTCGGCGCGGGCCGAGGGCGCGCGTCAGGCCCACGAGATGCTGACAGAGCATCTGGCCGAAGCCTCGCGCGCCGATGCCGCCGCGCGCGATGCCCGTCGTGAGGCCGATCGCAAGCTGGCCGAAGCCGGGCGTGCCTTGTCACGGGCCGAAAGCGATCGCGCGATTGCTGGGTCCAAGCTGGAAAGCGCCAAGCTGGCCGTGGCGCGCCACGAAGAAGAGGCCAGCGGCGGGCGCATGGCGCTGCGCGAGGCGGAAAACACGCTGAACGGTTTGCCCGATCTGGCTGCCGCGCGATCCGAAGTTGATGCGATCAAGATGACGGTGGAAGCCGCGCGCATGACGATGATGACCAAGCGCTCTGGCCATGACGAAATTCGTCGTGAAGGCGAGGCGCGGCTGAAGCGGCGTCAGGAAATCACCAAGGAAATCTCGGGGTGGCGGCACCGCCTTGAGACGGCAGAGAAACGCTCGACCGAACTGGCCGCGCGCAAGCTTGAGACCGAAGATGAGTTGGACGAGGCGGGCGCGATCCCCGAGATTTTGGCCGAGAAACGGGCCGAGTTGTCCGAGGCAATCACCAAGGCCGAGGCGCGCCAAGCGGAGGCAACCGACAAGCTGTCAGCGGCGGAAACCGCGCTGCGCGAGGCGCAATTTGGCGCGCGCGAGGCCGAGCGGTTGGCAGGCGAGGCGCGCGAGGGCCGTGCGCGCGCAGAGGCGCGTGTGGATGCGGCGCGCGAAACGGTAAACCATGCAGCCGAACGCATCAGCGAAGAGACTGAGTGCACGCCGCAGCAGTTGCTGGAAACGATTGAGGGCGATCCCGATAAGATGCCCGACGTCGAGGCGCTGGAGACGCAGGTCAACAGTCTCAAACGGCAGCGCGAGGCATTGGGGGCGGTGAACCTGCGCGCCGAAGAAGATGCGCGCGAAGTCGAGACCGAACATGACGCGCTGGTCAAAGAGAAGTCCGATCTGGAAGAGGCGATCCGCAAGCTACGCGCGGGGATTTCGGGTCTGAACCGCGAGGGGCGCGAGCGGCTTTTGACCGCGTTCGAGCAGGTTAACGAAAGCTTTACCACGCTGTTCACCCACCTTTTCGGCGGTGGCACGGCGAAACTGGAACTGGTGGAAAGCGATGATCCGCTGGAGGCCGGGCTTGAGATCATGTGCCAACCGCCGGGCAAGAAGCTGAGCACGCTGAGCCTGTTGTCGGGCGGCGAGCAGACCCTGACGGCGATGGCGCTGATTTTTGCGGTATTCCTAGCCAATCCCGCGCCGATCTGCGTGCTCGACGAGGTCGATGCGCCGCTGGATGATGCTAACGTTACCCGGTTCTGCGATCTGCTGGATGAAATGACGCGGCGCACCGATACGCGGTTCCTGATCATCACCCACCATGCGGTGACGATGGCGCGAATGGATCGCCTGTTTGGCGTGACGATGCAGGAACAAGGCGTCAGCCAGCTTGTTTCGGTCGACCTGAAAAAGGCCGAGGCGCTGGTCGCCTAGCGCAGCGAGGCGGTCAGGTCACCACGCGCAGCGTGATATTGATGCGCCCGCCTTTGGGCAGCAAGGTCGAGGTGTCCGGCGCGATCCGGTCAATCCCGTGATAGAGCAACCGCGCGTCGCCTCCCATCACCATCACATCGCCAGAGTGCAACCAGAGGCTCTCGGTCTTGCCGCCGCGCGTTTCATTGCCGATCCGGAACAGCCCGTCATCGCCAAGGCTGATCGAAACCACGGGATGATTGAAATCGGATTCGTCGCAATCTTGGTGCAGACCCATTTTAGCGCCCTCGGAATAAAAATTGATCAAGCAACATTCGGGATCGCGCGCACTGCCCGAAACCGACCGCCAAATCGCCAGAATCGCGGGCGGGATGTTTGGCCAAGGGGTGCCGTTGGGGTGGGTCTCGCTATAGCGGTAACCGCGTCGGTCCGAGATCCAGCCGAACCGCCCCGCCGATGTCATGCGCACCGACATCGCCTTGCCATACGGGGTCATTGGCGAAAACAGCGGCGCGGCGGCGACCACGTCGCGCAAATCATCGCGCAACGCGGTTTGTTCAGCCGCGCTTAGCCAGCCCGGATAATGCAGGAAGCCGCGAATTGACTGCGCGGCGGGTCGATTTTCGCAATTCATCGTCATTTTCGTGAATTTCCCGCAGACTTCATGGGGGGACGGTTCTTGCAGCCAGAAATCGGCCTCCTTATATACGCAACGAAGCCGGACGCGGACCACTATCGTGTCTGGGCAGAAAGTTTAAACCTAAACCCAAGGGATAGGGGCCGGGTGCCTTACAGGACCCGTTCCCACCATATCGCCAAGAGAGGGAATATCATGGCCAAAGTAATCGGCATCGACCTCGGGACCACCAATAGCTGCGTGGCTATCATGGACGGCGCGCAACCCCGTGTGATCGAAAACTCCGAAGGGGCGCGCACGACGCCCTCGATCGTCGCCTATACCGACGACGAACGTCTGGTCGGCCAACCGGCAAAACGCCAGGCTGTTACCAACCCGTCCAACACCGTCTTTGCCGTTAAGCGCCTGATCGGGCGTCGCACGACGGATGCTGAGGTCGAGAAGGATAAGAAACTCGTGCCTTATGACATTGTCGATGGCGGCAATGGCGACGCATGGGTCGAAGTGAAGGGTGAGAAATACTCCCCCGCGCAGGTTTCCGCTGTGATCTTGCAGAAGATGAAAGAAACCGCCGAAAGCTATCTTGGCGAGGAAGTGACGCAAGCCGTCATCACCGTTCCCGCCTATTTCAACGACGCTCAGCGTCAGGCGACCAAAGACGCGGGCAAGATCGCTGGCCTCGAAGTGCTGCGCATCATCAACGAGCCGACCGCGGCTGCGCTGGCCTATGGTCTGGACAAGAAAGAAACCAAAACGATCGCCGTTTATGACCTTGGTGGCGGGACGTTCGACATCACGATTCTTGAAATCGACGATGGCCTGTTCGAAGTGAAATCGACCAATGGCGACACGTTCCTTGGCGGTGAAGATTTCGACATGCGGATCGTCAACTACCTCGCCGACGAGTTCAAAAAAGAGCACGGCGTCGATCTGACCAAAGACAAGATGGCGCTTCAGCGCCTGAAAGAAGCCGCTGAGAAAGCCAAGATCGAGCTGTCTTCTTCCAGTCAAACCGAGATCAACCAGCCCTTCATCTCGATGGGCAAGGACGGTACGCCGCTTCACATGGTTATGAAGCTGACCCGCGCCAAGCTGGAAAGCCTTGTTGGCGATCTGATCAAAGCCTCGATGAAGCCCTGTGCCGCTGCGTTGAAAGACGCCGGTGTCAGCAAGGACGAAATCGACGAGATCGTTCTGGTCGGTGGTATGACCCGGATGCCGAAAGTCGTGGAAGAGGTCACCAACTTCTTTGGGAAAGAGCCCAATAAAGGCGTGAACCCCGATGAGGTCGTGGCGATGGGTGCGGCCATTCAGGCTGGCGTGCTGCAAGGCGACGTCAAAGACGTGGTGCTGCTGGACGTGACCCCGCTGTCGTTGGGTATCGAAACGCTGGGTGGCGTGTTCACCCGTCTGATCGACCGCAACACGACGATCCCGACCAAGAAAAGCCAGATCTTCTCGACCGCCGAAGACAACCAGAACGCGGTGACGATCCGGGTCTTCCAGGGCGAGCGTGAGATGGCGGCCGACAACAAGCTGTTGGGCATGTTCAATCTTGAAAACATCCCTCCGGCTCCGCGCGGTATGCCTCAGATCGAAGTGACCTTTGACATCAACGCCGATGGTATCGTTAGCGTGTCGGCCAAGGACAAAGGCACTGGCAAAGAGCAGAAAATCACGATCCAAGCCTCGGGCGGTCTGTCTGATGATGAGATCGACAAAATGGTCAAGGACGCCGAGGCAAACGCCGACGCCGACAAGACCCGCAAAGAGCTTGTCGAGACCCGTAACCAAGGCGAATCGCTGCTGCATTCGACGCGCAAGTCGCTTGAAGAGCATGGCGATAAGGTTGATGCCTCGACGGTCGAAGTGATCGAACTGGCTGCCAACGCTTTGGAAGAGGCGCTCAAGACGGACGAAGCCGGCAAAATCAAAGGTGCGGTGCAAAACCTCACCGAGGCTGCGATGAAACTTGGCGAGGCCATCTACAAGGCCGAGCAAGAGAAATCCGGTCAGGCCAATGCGTCGCCCGAAGACGAGCCGCGCGATGTCGATGACGATATTGTCGATGCCGATTTCGAAGATATGGGCGACGACAAGCGCAAGTAAGCGCGGATGAATGATGGGTCGGGCCTGCCGAAAACAAGGCGGGCCCGTTTCCATTTTCTCCCAAAAGGGGTAGCCGATGGCAAAACGCGATTTTTATGAGGTTCTTGGCATTGCCAAGGGCGCCTCGGCCGAGGAAATCAAGAAAGCCTATCGGGGCAAGGCCAAAGAGCTTCACCCCGATCGCAACAAAGATAATCCCGAATCCGAGGCCCAATTCAAAGAAGCAAACGAAGCTTACGACGTTCTGAAAGACCCTGAAAAGAAAGCTGCATATGACCGCTTTGGTCATGCTGCCTTTGACGGTGGCATGGGCGGAGGTCGTCCCGGTTATGGTGGCGGACCGGGGCAAGGCGATTTCGCCTCTGCCTTCTCGGATGTGTTCGAAGACCTGTTTGGCGATTTCATGGGCGGTCGTCCGGGCGGCGGTGGCGGGCGGTCACGCGCGCAACGCGGCTCGGATCTGCGCTATAATCTGCGGGTTTCCTTGGAAGAGGCGTTCGCAGGCACGCAAAAGACAATCACCGTGCCCAGTTCTGCCGCATGTACCTCGTGCAACGGCACAGGGGCCGAGGGCGGAGCAGAGCCGCAAACCTGTCCGACCTGTTCCGGTCTGGGCAAGGTGCGCGCGCAGAACGGCTTTTTCACGGTCGAACGCACTTGTCCGACCTGTGGTGGGCAAGGTCAGGTTGTCAAAAACCCCTGCCGTAAGTGCCACGGTGCGGGCCGCGTCGAGGTCGAGCGTCAGTTGCAGGTTAACATCCCGCCGGGCGTTGAAACCGGCACTCGTATTCGCCATGCTGGCGAGGGTGAGGCGGGGCTGCGCGGTGGTCCTTCGGGCGATCTCTATATCTTCATCGAGGTCTCGCCGCATGCGTTGTTTGAACGCGACAACACCGATCTGCATTGCCGCGTGCCCGTCTCGATGGTGACGGCGGCCTTGGGCGGCGAGGTAGAGGTGCCCACGATCGACGGTGGCCGTAGCCGGGTGAAAATCCCGACAGGTAGCCAGTCGGGCCGTCAGATGCGCCTGCGCGGCAAAGGTATGCCGGCGCTGCGCGGTGGTGGCGTGGGAGATATGTTCATCGAATTGGCGGTGGAAACCCCGGTGAACCTGACCTCTCGGCAAAAAGAAATCCTGCGCGAATTTCAGGAAATCGAAGTCGAGAACAACCCGGAAGGCGCGAGTTTCTTTAAGAAAGTTAAGAGTTTCTGGGAAGGTATGACACATTGATCAAGGCGCCTGCGGGCGCCTTTTTCACGACCTATTGAATCATGTTTTGTTCTCAAGTTAACCGTTTGTTCACGCTGAGTCGGCCAATCTCACGGCATGAACCAGCATCCTTCCTCTTTCAACGAATCTGCCTTGCCGCTTTTTGCGGATTATGATGACGCACGGGCGTTGGCTGGGGCAGTTGGGCGCCAACCCTCCTATCTACGCGACCATCGTGAACGTCTGCGCACGCGGTTCATGCAAGGCGGCGCGCAGCCCTTGCCCGATTATGAACTGCTAGAACTCGTTCTGTTTCGCGCGATCCCGCGCCAAGATGTCAAACCGCTCGCCCATCGCTTGCTGCAAATCTTTGGCGATTTCGGGCGTGTCGTGTCTGCCTCGCCCGCCCGCTTGCGCGAGGTGAAAGGCGTGGGGGAGGCGGTCATTCAGGAACTCAAAATTGTCGAGGCCTCGGCGCAGCGTCTGGCGCGGTCTCGTGTGATCAACCGCCCCGTTCTCAGTTCGTGGCAGGCGCTGCTGGACTATTGCCACACGGCAATGGCGCATCGCGAGACAGAACAATTTCGCACGCTTTATCTCGACCGGAAGAACGTGCTGATTGCGGATCAGGAACAGGCGCAAGGCACCATCGACCACGTGCCGGTCTATCCGCGTGAGGTTGTGAAACGTGCGCTAGAACTCAATGCCTCGGCGCTCATTTTGGTGCATAATCATCCGTCGGGCGACCCGACCCCGTCAGAGGCGGATATCGCTATGACCCGTCAGATCGAACAGGCCGCCACGGTATTCGGGATCGTCGTGCATGACCATTTGATCATCGGAAAAAGCACCGAAATTAGCCTGCGCTCTGCGGGCTATTTTTGAGCCATCTCTTGACTGCGCGCATCTTGTAGATCGGATAGCGGAAAAACAATGAATTGACCTAGTGCTTCACAGCTTGGCATGTCGATTTCAATCGGGTTGACCGGTTGATCCTCGCCCGCCATCACGCGCCGAACCGAGCCGGTGACGGTTTTTCCGCAATTGGCGAGGGTCACCTCGGCCTCGATTTGCATGCGCACAGGGCTAAGGGTGATTGGCGCAGTATAGACCTCAATCTGCGTGTCATTTGGGCCGTTATAGCGCATCATGTAGCCGCCCAAGGGCGTGTCAGGCGTGCGGGGCGTAGCGACACTGATATGGCCGGAGCCGTCAAATCCGGCTCCTTTTTCATAGATGTTGAGATGCATCTCGGACCCGCGCCGAGCCGAAAAAATTACGCGATCCAGTTTACTTACCTCGGGGGTGGAGAGATGCGCAGTCGCAATCGGCGCGCCTTTGGCATTCACCGAGATCTTGTTTTCAACCTGCATGGCGGGTAGCAGCCCCTGCCAGTTGCCCTCGGAATCGGAACGAGCCGCGATTTTCAGGCTGCCATCCTCAATGTCCAAAGCCGAATTGCGCGCGCAATCAGCACTCAGCGCGACCGAGACCGCGCCAGGTGGCACAAGGCTAAGGTCAAGCGAGGCATCCTTGCACGAGCTCGTTCTATTTTGCGCAAACCCACCATTCCCATTAGCTGGCATTTGCGGGATCGCGCCCACCCCGGTGTCCTGCGCGATGCGTTGCGGTGGCGGGTTATGTAAAACGGTCATATTTGAAAGCTGAACGCGCGGCGTTTCATCGGGGCGCGCGGCGATTGTCGGCAACGTATTGCCCGCGAAAATGCGTGGCTTCACCACCGACGACTCCGGGTTCACGCTTTGCATGACATGGCCGGTGGCTGCCGCCAAAAGGAAGGTTCCGGCGACCATCGTCACCTTTCGGAGTTTCCGCATGAGTCTCTCTCCAGCATTCTTGCTTGGAGTTGAAACTATCCGTTGATCGCGGCGAAGCTTGGGCGGGAATGGGGTAATGTTTCCTTATCGGGAACACAAAGCGGCACAATCCGTGGTAGGTTTTTGTTTACCAAACACCGCATGAAGAAAAGCGGGTTCATCCTGCCGCATAGCTGCCCAAATCTTGCCAAATAGAAGCCAGGCGACCTTAGTTGCGAAACCTGATTGAGCGCCGGAGTGTAGAAGAGGCGGCCCGTGAGCCGCCTCATTGCGCCACTGTCAGACCAACTGACCGTGGCAATGTTTAAATTTCTTGCCCGAGCCACAGGGGCAGGGGTCGTTGCGCCCCGGATTACCCCAAGTCGTGGGATCGCTCTCATCGAAACCGGGCAGACGGGTGCCAGTTGGCGCGGACTGTTCAAGGATTTCGGGCGCGGGCGCGTTGTCTTGGGGCATCTGAGCCTGAAGCATTTGCGCTTGCTCTTCCTCGGTCAGAGGGCGCACGCGCGAAAGCTGTTGTGAGACATCCGCACGCAACCCATCGAGCATGATTTCAAACAGCTGGAAGCTTTCGGTTTTGAACTCTGACAGCGGATCACGCTGCGCATAGCCGCGAAAGCCGATCGTCGAGCGCAGGTGTTCAAGTGTCACGAGATGCTCGCGCCATTTTCCGTCAATCGTTTGCAACAGGACCTGCTTTTCGATCATGCGCATCGACTCGGGGCTGAACGCCTCGGTCTTTTGTGCGATCTCGGCGTCGGTTGCGGCCTCGATGCGTTCGGCAATGACATCTTGATCGACTCCTTCTTCTTCGGCCCAAGCCGCAATCGGAAGATCAATCGAAAGCTGTTCGATCAGGGCCGCATGCATGCCTGCCACATCCCACTGATCTGCATAGGATTTCGGCGGCATGTAGGTGTCCACGAGATCCTCGATTACCTGAACCCGCATGTCGCGCGCGATTTCATCGACCTCGTTGCTTTCCATAATTTCGCGGCGCTGCGAGAAGATCGCTTTACGCTGATCATTCATTACGTCGTCGAACTTCAGCAACTGTTTGCGGGTGTCGAAGTTGCGACCCTCAACCTTCGCCTGCGCACGCTCAAGCGATTTGTTTACCCAAGGGTGGATGATGGCTTCACCCTCTTTCATTCCCAGCTTGGACAGAACGGCATCCAGCTTATCCGAGCCGAAAATTCGCATCAGGTCATCTTCGAGCGACAGGAAGAACAGCGAGCGACCCGGATCCCCCTGACGGCCCGAACGACCGCGCAGCTGGTTGTCGATGCGCCGGCTTTCGTGGCGCTCGGTTGCCAGAACAAATAGGCCGCCTGCCTCCAGCACCTTGGCTTTTTCTTCGGCATGTTCGGCCGTAATTCGGGCGCGAACCTCATCGGGATCGGCGTCGGGATTGGCGTCCAGCTCTTCAAGCACTTTCATATCGACGTTGCCGCCAAGCTGAATATCGGTGCCGCGCCCGGCCATATTGGTGGCGATGGTCACTGCCCCGAAACGGCCCGCATCCGAAACGATCTTGGCTTCTTGCTCGTGTTGGCGAGCGTTGAGCACGTTATGAGCGATCCCGGCTTTGGTAAGCATTTCGGAGAGCATCTCGGATTTTTCGATCGAGGTCGTGCCGACAAGCATCGGCTGGCCCTTTTTATGGGCGATCTCGATGGATTTGATCACCGCTTCATATTTCTCACGCGCGGTACGATAGACGCGGTCGTGTTCGTCTTTGCGGGCAATCGGGCGGTTGGTCGGAATTTCGACAACGCCAAGCGAATAGATTTCCGCAAACTCGTCGGCCTCCGTCGCGGCGGTGCCGGTCATGCCGCCAAGCTTGCCATAAAGGCGGAAGTAGTTCTGGAACGTGACCGAGGCGAGGGTCACGTTTTCGGGCTGGATTGTGACGCCTTCTTTAGCCTCAATCGCCTGATGCAGGCCATCCGACAAACGGCGCCCCTTCATCATCCGACCCGTAAATTCATCGACCAAAACGATTTCATCATCGGCGACGACGTAGTTTTGGTCTTTGAAGAACAGCTTGTGGGCGCGCAGCGCTTGGCTGGCGTGGTGCACAATCGTGGTGCTTTCTGGGTCGTAAAGCGATTGCCCCTCGGGCAGAACGCCGCCTTCGTGCAGCACCTTCTCAAGATACTCGTTGCCTTCTTCGGTCAACGTCGCGTTGCGCTCTTTTTCGTTCACCTCGTAGTGCTCTTCGGAGAGCTTCGGGATGAATTCGTTGAGCGTGATATACAACTCCGAGCGATCATCAGACGGGCCCGAAATAATCAATGGCGTGCGCGCCTCGTCGATCAGGATCGAGTCGACCTCATCGATGATTGCGTAAAAATGGCCGCGTTGCGCCATATCCGCGACCGAGGTGCGCATGTTGTCGCGCAGGTAGTCAAAGCCCAATTCGTTATTCGTTGAATAGGTGACATCGGCGGCATAGGCGGCGCGTTTTTCCGCATCGGCTTGGAATGGCACCACGACACCGCAGGTCATGCCCAAAGCGTTATAGACCTTGCCCATCCAGTCCGAGTCGCGCCGTGCCAGATAATCATTGACGGTCACGATATGAACGCCCTTGCCCGCGAGCGCATTAAGATAAGCCGGGAAAGTCGCAACAAGAGTTTTACCCTCACCGGTCTTCATCTCGGCGATATTGCCCTGATGTAGGAAAATCCCGCCGACAAGCTGCATATCAAAGGCGCGCAGACCCAGCGCACGACGCGCGGCTTCGCGGCAATTGGCGAAGGCTTCGGGTAGAATTTTATCAAGGCTTTCGCCGTCTTCCTGCACCCGGCGCTGAAATTCATGCGTCTTTTCGATGATGCCTTCATCGGTGAGCGCCGCGAATTCGGGTTCAAGTGCGTTAATTTGGGCCACCAACGGGCGCACCGACTTCACTTTGCGATCGTTCGAGCTTCCGAAGACCTTCTTTGCGACTGTTCCGATGCCAAGCATGTATTCTCCGGGGGTAGCTGACCATTTCGTGTAACCGAGCGCCTTGTCGCGCCGGGCTGGCCTGTTAGAACAGCGAGCGAAACAAGGGCGGCGCGTCTCTTACAGACCTTAGGCGATGTAAGCGGCGACCGTCACAGTGTCAACGCCGCCCAAGGACGCGGCCTAGAGGGAGTGGCATGGATGCCCAAAATGACAAGATTTCTCGCAAGTGTCGCAGTATTGGCGCTGATCGGCGGCGGCGCGATGGCGCAAGATGCCAAAACCCCGGCCCCCGCCGGTGATGCCGCCAAGGCCACCACCCCGGCCAAGCCGCGCACCGATCTGACCGCTGACACCGTGGTTGCAACCGTGAACGGGCAAGACGTCACGCTTGGCCAGATGATCACCGTGCGCGACGGCCTGCCTGCACAATATCAGTCGCTGCCCGATGACAAGCTGTTTGAAGGCGTGCTGCAACAGTTGATTCAGCAGACCGCTTTGGCCGAAATCGGTGAAAAGCGTATGACCCATCGCGACGAAATCGCGCTTGAGGTGCAAAAGCGCGCCTACCTTTCGGGTTCGCTGCTCAACTACACCGCTGACAAGGCGGTGACGGACGAGGCTGTGCAAAAAGCCTATGACACGAAATATGCCAAGGCAGAGCCGACCAAGGAATATCACGCGGCCCATATCATCGTGAAAACCAAGGAAGAGGCCCAGAAGATCAAGAAAGAGATCGGCGGTGGCGCGAAGTTTGCCGATGAGGCGAAAAAATACTCGACCGACGGATCGGCGGCCAATGGCGGCGATCTGGGCTGGTTCAAGCTGTCTGACATGGTCAAGCCGTTTGGCGATGCACTGGTGGGCATGAAGGATGGCGAGGTCGTAGGCCCAATTCAGACGCAATATGGCTGGCATGTTGTCGAACTGATCGGCACCAAATTGGTCGATGCTCCGAAACTGGCAGATGTTCGCAAAGACCTGGAAGGCGATATTCGCCAGCAAGCTGTCGAAAAGCGTGTGACGGATGTTGTGAAAGCCGCGAAAATCGACAAGATGACACAAGGGATTGATCCGTCGGTGCTGAAGGATCAGTCTATTTTAGGCAACTGATCTGAACGGCGGGCATGATGGCGAAAAAGAAGAAAAAGGGCGATAAGGTCGTTAAGCTGAAGGCCAAGGTCAAGAAGCTGCGCGCCAAGATCAAGGCGCTGAAGTCAGATCTTTCCGCCGCCGCGCCCGCCAAAGTCAAGGCCAAGCCGGTCAGCGTTTCGCCCCTTGCGCCCGCTCATTTCCCCGACTTGCCCGCGATTGCGGGTGTCGAATTCGCCTCCGCTGCGGCGGGGGTGAAATATGCCGGGCGTACTGATGTAATGCTCGCGCGCATCGCGCCGGGGGCGTCGATTGCCGGTGTGTTCACCACATCTTCGACTCGCGCAGCCTGTGTTCTGGATTGTCAGTCGAAATTGGCGATGCGCGTGCCCCAAGATGCGGGCGCGGCGATTATCGTCAACTCTGGCAACGCTAACGCTTTTACGGGTAAACAGGGGCAAAACGCGGTTGATCTGGTCACTGGCGCTGTCTCCAAGGCGCTTGATCTGCCGATCAGCCGGGTGTTTTCCTCGTCAACCGGCGTCATCGGAGAGCCGCTGCCGGTTGAGCGTATCGTTTTGGCAGTCGACAGCCTTGCTCAACGCCTGTCGGGAGCCGGGATCAAGGATGCGGCGCGCGCTATCATGACGACCGACACCTATCCCAAAGGCGCCAGTGCCGTGATCGAAGGCGAAGGCGGGACGATCACCATCGCTGGGATCGCCAAAGGCTCGGGAATGATCGCGCCCAATATGGCGACGATGCTGGCCTATATTTTTACTGATGCAAGAATCACGCCCGATCGGCTACAAAAAATGCTGTCGCGTCAGGTGGATGACACGTTCAACGCGATCACTGTCGATAGTGATACCTCGACCTCGGATGCGCTGATCGTGGCGGCAACCGGCCAGTCGTCTGCCGCAGAAATCCGTGATCTGCGCACTCAGGTTGCGAAAGATTTCGAGGCGGGGTTGCGCGCCGTGATGATGGATCTTGCCCATCAAGTGGTGCGCGATGGCGAGGGGGCAACGAAATTCGTCGAAGTGCGCGTGACCCGTGCTGCGAGTGCGCAGGACGCCCATAAAGTCGCGATGGCCGTCGCTAATTCGCCGCTGGTTAAAACCGCGATTGCGGGTGAGGACGCGAACTGGGGCCGCGTCGTGGCTGCGGTTGGCAAATCCGGCGCCAAGGCTGATCGCGACAAGCTGACAATCTCGTTTGGCGATATGGTTCTGGCCGAAAAGGGCTGGCGTGCGCCAAGCTATTCCGAGGCCGATGCTAGCGCTTATATGAAGGGCGACGAGCTGGTTATCGGGGTCGATCTCGGGCTTGGGCGGGCGAACAAATCGGTCTGGACCTGCGATTTGACGCATCGCTACATCGACATCAACGCAGATTACCGTTCGTGAAGCTGCTGCTGGTCTCTGCTGTGGCTCTGATCGACACCGAGGGACGAATTTTGCTGGCGCAACGCCCCGAGGGCAAATCGCTGGCGGGTTTGTGGGAGTTTCCCGGCGGCAAGGTCGAGTCGGGCGAAACCCCCGAAGCTTGCCTGATCCGCGAGCTGCGCGAAGAACTAGGCATTGAGACAGAACAAAGCTGTCTCGCGCCGCTGACCTTTGCGAGCCATGATTACGAAGATTTTCATCTGCTTATGCCGCTTTTCGCCTGTCGAAAATGGCAAGGCATTGTCGCCCCACAAGAGGGGCAGAAACTGGCTTGGGCGCGCGCGAAAGACCTGCGCGATTACCCGATGCCCCCCGCAGATGAGCCGCTGATCCCGATCCTGCGCGACTGGCTATAGGCTATTTTGGTAGGTAGTTTTCCAAAATCGCCATAAAAACGTCCAAATTGTTAACAATCATGCGGATTACATTTGCATTTTGATAAGATTCTTCCCTAGATGTTTCTAGGGAGAAGGAGACCTCAACATGCTCAGAACAATTTTGATTGGTAGCACCGTCTCGATTCAGGGTGTGTTTGAACGCAATCTAGACTGCGGACGCATTTTGGTGCGCGTGGGCGATAGCCTGTTCGCGGGTCGGCCCGTCTGCGGCTGATCCACACGAGCGGTGCGCCTTGGCGGCTCGCCATACAATACGAAAAACGGGGGCCCGTCAGAGCCCCCGTTTTCTATTTTCATTGCTTTAATTGGATCAGAGCGTGCGCTCGATCTCCTCGCGCTCAAAGATCTCGATGACATCGCCTGCGCGAATATCGTCATAGTTTTCAAACGCCATACCGCATTCCTGACCTGAGGGCACTTCTTTGACCTCGTCCTTGAACCGCTTGAGCGTCTTGAGCGTGCCTTCGTGGATTACCACGTCGTCGCGCAGCAGGCGCACACCGGCCGAGCGGCGTGCAACGCCTTCGGTCACGAGACAGCCCGCAACCTTGCCCACGCCGGTCACCTTGAACACTTCCTTGATCGACGCATAGCCGATGAAATGTTCGCGGATCTCAGCCGATAGCAGGCCAGAGGCGGCGGCTTTGATATCGTCCACAAGATCATAGATGATCGAGTAGTAGCGGATCTCGACACCTTTTTGGTTGGCGGATGTGCGGGCCGGAGCATTGGCACGCACGTTGAAACCGATAACCGGCGCGCCCGATGCTTCGGCTAGGCCGATATCAGATTCGGTGATCGCGCCGACGCCCGAATGCAGGATGCGCACGCGCACCTCGTCGTTGCCGACCTTCTCAAGCGCTTGAACGATCGCCTCGACAGAGCCCTGCACGTCGGCCTTCACCAACACCGGAAGCTCCGTCACGCTTTCATCCGCCTTGGCCTTGGCCATCAGCTGTTCCAGCGTCGTCGCCGCCCCGGCAGCAGCACGTTTGTCTTTCGCGGCTTGCTCACGGTAGTCGGCGATCTCGCGGGCTTGCGCCTCGGTCTCGACGACGTTGAGCACGTCACCCGCTGCGGGCGTGCCGTTCAGACCCAGCACCTCGACAGGCACCGACGGGCCGGCATCTTCGACGCGCTCACCTTGGTCGTTGATCAGCGCGCGGACCTTGCCCCACTGTTCGCCTACGACAAAGATGTCGCCGCGATGCAGGGTGCCGTTCTCGATCAGTACGGTTGCAACCGGACCACGGCCCACGTCAAGTTTGGCCTCGATCACGGCACCTTGGGCAGCGCGATCAGGGTTGGCTTTGAGTTCAAGAAGTTCGGCCTGCAGCGCAATCGCTTCAAGCAGGTTATCAAGGCCCTTGCCGGTCTTGGCAGACACTTCGACATCTTGCACATCACCCGACATCGCTTCGACGACGACTTCATGTTGCAAGAGCTGCGTGCGGACTTTTTGCGGCTCAGCACCGGGTTTGTCGCATTTGTTGATCGCGACGATCATCGGCACCTTCGCCGCTTTGGCGTGGTTGATCGCCTCGATTGTCTGCGGCATCACCGAATCATCGGCAGCCACGACGAGCACAACGATATCGGTGACATTGGCACCGCGCGCGCGCATTGAGGTAAAGGCCGCGTGACCGGGGGTGTCGAGGAAGGTCAGAACCGCGCCGCTATCGGTGGTCACCTGATAGGCACCGATATGCTGCGTGATGCCACCAGCTTCGCCAGACACAACATTGGCTTTGCGAATCGCGTCAAGAAGCGAGGTTTTGCCGTGATCGACGTGGCCCATGATCGTGATGATCGGCGGGCGCGTGATCAGGTCGTCGGCCTTATCGTCGACCGAGGCAATTACCTGTTCCACGTCAGCATCGGACACGCGCACAACCTTGTGGCCGAATTCCTCGATCACGAGTTCCGCAGTGTCGGCGTCGATGGTTTGGTTGCCCGTCACCATCATGCCCATGTTCATCAGCGATTTGACAACATCGGCACTACGTTCCGCCATGCGGTTTGCCAGTTCGGAAACGACAATCGTCTCGGGCAGGCGCACATCGCGCACCTGCTTTTCGGCACGGACAGAGCCACCCATCGCCTTCTGGCGCTGGCGCTCTTGTTTGCGCTTCATCGCGGCCATCGAGCGTTGACGCCCTTCGCCACCACCCAATGCATCATTCAACGAGAGCTTGCCGGTGCGACGGTTGTTGCCGCCACCCTCGGTCTTGCCCTTGTTCGCGCGGTTGTCGCGGTCGGTGCGCTCGCGGTCGGTCTTGCGCGGACCCGAGGCAACAACGCCCTTGGTTTCGGCGCGTGAAGCCGCAGCTTCGACAGCCGCCTGATCCTGCACGGCGTCGTCCTTTTTCGGAGCGCCCTTGCGGATCTCTTCTTTCTTTTTATCGCGCAGTTCAGCTTCACGCTTTTTGCGATCATCCTCTTCGGCTTTCGCCTTCAACGCGTCTTCGCGCTCGCGATCTTCGCGTTCCTTGGCCTCTGCCTCGGCGTGACGACGCTCGCGTTCTTCTTCGCGGGCCTTCTCTTCGGCTTCGCGGTTTGCGGCTTCTTCGACTTCACGAATCTTGGCGGCTTGCAACGCCTTCATACGGCGGTCCATCTCGGCATCAGAGATGCCAGCTGGACGCCGCGACGGATCGCCACCCGCAGATTTGCCGCCGCCGGGACCTTTAGCGGTCCCCGCGCTTGGCTTGTTCAAGACACGCTTCTTGCCCTTCGTCTCGACCACAACATTCTTCGTGCGCCCGTGCGAGAAGCTTTGCTTCACTTGTCCGGGACGCGACGCTGCGCCAAGTCCGAGAGTCTTTTTGCCGTCCGTATCGCTCATGCCGTCTTCGTATCCTTCATGGCGGTCTTGCCGCCGTCCTGCCTGCGCAATCCCGCAAGCCTCGATATCTCTTCAATCACGCGAGGAGTGAGGCCACCGGCTGCAAGCGCGCCGTGTATCGCACGATCGCGACCGAATGCCAAACCCAATTCCTGTGAGGTGAGACAGCCGAACCAGCGCCCGCCCTCGGGCGTCCACAGCTTGCCTTTTCCTCTGTCCGAGCCGTCGCTGGCCTGAAGTAGCACTTTCGCGCGCCCCTCAGCCAGCCAGCCCTTGACCTTTTCGAACCCGATCACCGCGCGACCGGATTTCCGCACCAGAGAGATAAGCTCAACAACGCGGCTGGCAAGGGCTTTTTCCACCATTTCCACCATATTTTCGGGGGTTTTCGCGGGTGCCTTGGCGGCGCGGGCGAAAAGTCCCTTCTGAATGGCGGTTTCAAGCACGTCACGATCAGCCGTGACCCAAATCCCGCGACCGGGCAGCTTCTCGGCGATGTCGGGATAGATCATCCCGTCAGGGCCAAGAACAAAACGCACAAGCCCAGCCTTCGGCTGAACATCGCCAGTGACGATGCAGCGCCGTTCGGGATCATCCCGGTGTTTGGCTTTGCCTGCGCGACTCATCTGCGCTCTCCTGTCTAAGGCGGGGGCCTTGGCTTACGCCTCGGCCTCCTCCTCGGTTTCCTCTTCGGCCTCGCCTGCCAACTCAGAGGGATCAACCCAACCCAGTTGGATGCGCGCGGTCATGATCAGATTTTGCGCCTCTTCAAGGCTCATGTCGAACTTCTCAAGCAAGCCGTCATCCTTGACGCGCGCGCCATCCACGGTGGTCCAGCCGCCAGCCAGTTCCCAATCCGCGCAGGTCGCAAAATCTTCAAGCGTCTTGATGCCGTCTTGCGCAAGCGCTTCGGTCATTTGCGGGGTCAGACCCTCGAAGTCGAACAGCGATTGTTCAACGCCAAGTTCTTTTGCCGCTTCCAGAGCCTTACGATTCTGTTCTTCGATCACGTCACGGGCACGCGCCTGCAATTCGCTGGCCGTGTCGCCATCCACGCCCTCAATCGACATCAATTCATCCAGATCGACATAGGCGACCTCTTCGAGCGAGGTAAAGCCCTCGGCCACCAGAAGCTGGGCGAAGAATTCGTCGAGATCGAGCGAATTGACGAACAGTTGCGTGCGCTCGGTGAATTCCGCCTGACGACGCTGGCTTTCTTCGGCCTCGGTGAGAATGTCGATATCCAAACCGGTCAACTGGCTTGCCAGACGCACGTTCTGACCGCGACGGCCGATGGCGAGCGAAAGCTGCTCATCGGGCACCACGACTTCGATCTTGCCTGCTTCTTCGTCGATCACAACTTTCGACACTTCAGCCGGTTGCAACGCGTTCACAAGGAAAGTCGCCTGATCTTCGTTCCACGGGATGATGTCGATTTTTTCGCCCTGCAATTCGCCGACAACAGCCTGCACGCGCGAGCCGCGCATACCGACGCAAGCGCCGACCGGGTCAATCGAGTTGTCATGGCTGATCACGCCGATCTTGGCGCGCGAACCGGGGTCACGGGCCACGGCCTTGATCTCGATGATGCCGTCATAGATTTCGGGAACTTCCATCTTGAACAGTTCGGCCATGAACATCGGATCGGTGCGCGACAAGAAGATCTGCGGGCCACGGGCCTCGCGGCGCACGTCTTTGACATAGGCGCGGATGCGGTCGTTGGGGCGATAGCTTTCGCGGCCGATCTTTTCGTTGCGACGCAGGATCGCCTCGCCACGGCCCACATCAACGATGATATTGCCGTATTCCTCGCGCTTGACGACGCCGTTGATGATGGTGCCAGCGCGGTCTTTGAATTCTTCGTATTGACGGTCACGCTCGGCCTCGCGGACACGCTGCAAGATCACCTGCTTGGCGCTTTGCGCGGCGATGCGGCCCAGTTCGACGGGCGGAACCTCGTCAACGACGGTGTCGCCCACGCTGGGGTTCTCAAGATATTGCTTCGCCTGCTCGACGGTCAGCTCTGCCTGGTAGTTCTCCAGCAGATCATCCTCGACCACGGTGCGCACACGGGCAAACCGCGCCCGACCCGTCTTGCGGTCGATGGTGACGCGGATGTCCATTTCGGCGCCGTAACGCGATTTCGCAGCCCGTGCGAGGCTGTCCTCCATCGCTTCGATGACCAACTCGGGATCGATCATCTTCTCGCGCGCGACCGCCTCGGCGGTTTGCAGAAGTTCCAGCTGATTGGCAGAGGTGATTGCCATGACTCAAGTCTCCTCGTCGGGGGATTCTTCGATTTCGTCAAATTCGTCTTCGTTGATGCTGCCTTCGGCTTTTTTCTGCCGCAACATCTCGGTGATTAGTTCATCGGTGAGCACCAGTTTCGCATCGGCGAGCCAGTCGAATTGCAGGCCGATCACAACCTGCGCGCCCTGATTCTCGATCTCGATCAGCACTTCGCTACCCTCGGTGCCGCGCAATTCGCCCTTAAAGCGCTTGCGCCCATCGATCAGCTCAAACGTCTCGATCTTGGCCTCATGCCCTTCGAAACTGTCGAAATCTTTCAGCCGGGTGAGGGGCCGGTCGATGCCGGGGGATGACACTTCAAGCGTGTAATTTTCCTCAATCGGGTCTTCCACATCTAGCGTAGCGGACACGGCGGTCGAAATCTTGGCGCAGTCATCCACAACGATCCCGCCGTCGGGACGATCCGCCATGATCTGCAGATTGGGGGTCTCGCCGCCCTGCAGGCGCAGGCGCACCAGCTCAAAGCCCAGCCCCTCGATCACGGGGGTGACGATATCGGCCAAACGGCGATCAATAGCAGTCTTGGCGATCAGGTCGGCCATCGGTTCCGATCCTCTAAAACAAAAAAACGAGCCATCGCGGCCCGTCACACGCTTCCGGTGGGCGCTAGGTTTGGACCCCAGCGCGCCGCTGTTGAAGGCGATATAGGCTTTTGCGCCCGAGTCTGCAAGCAGAACTTCAGGCCGTGCGATTGTCGCGCCAGACACGCCAGTTGAGCGCGCCTGCCAGACTGAGCCAGACAACATAAGGCAGAACCAACAATCCCGCGATCAGATCAATGCGGAAAAACGCCACCATCATTGCCGCCACCGCCACCCAAAGGCAGGTCAACACAAGCATCCCCAAGCCCAGCCGATGTGCGCCGAAGAACACCGGCGTCCACAGCGTGTTCAGCGCGATTTGCACGGCAAACAGCGTCAGCGCCATTTGCGCGCCGTCATACCCGGCCACCCGCGCCGCCGCGTAAGCGACCGAGACGTAAAGATAGCTCCACGCGACGGGAAACGCCCAGTTGGGCGGCGTGAAATCGGGCCGCGTCAGCCCTTCATACCAAGCGCCCGGCTTGAAAATGATCCCGGTGGCCGCCGCTGCGGCCGAGGCCGCAAGGAAAAGCAGAAAATAGGTCAACATATGTGGCATCCCTTTTCAGCGGTGTCGCGGTGAAGGTCTGCTCTACGATCTAAGCGCGTCCATCGCCCGGACAAGACCCTTTGTGATCCCCGGCTCGCTTAGCGCATGACCCGACGCAGGAACCAAGTGCAAAGCGGCGCGCGTCCAGCCATCGGCCAGTTTATAGGCGGAAATCGGCGGGCAAATCATATCCAGACGCCCTTGCACGATAGTGGTCGGAATATGTTCGATTCGGTGACGGTCGCGCAGGATTTGCCCGTCCACGCCTAGAAACGCCCGATTCTGAAAATAGTGGTTTTCCAGCCGAGCGAAGGCACGCGCATATTCGGGCGATGCCTCACCGGGTGGGCCGACGAAGCCCACCGATGCCAGCGCGTTTTCCCAAACTGCCCAACTGCGGGCGTAACGGGTTTCTTCCATATAATCGCCGGAAAATAGACGCCTGTTATAGGCGCCAATCAGATCATGTTGCTCGTCCTCGGGAATGAGCCTGCAGAATCGGGCCCAAAGATCGGGGTAGAACTGGCCCGCGCCGCCGCCGTAAAACCAATCCAGCTCATACTGCGTGGCCAAAAACACGCCCCGCAAGATCAGGGCTTGCGCGCGCTCGGGATGGCTTTGAGCATAGAGTAACGACAAAGTCGCGCCCCAACTGCCGCCAAAAACCATCCAAGCGTCAATGCCCAGCGTTTCGCGAATCAGCTCCATATCCGCGATAAGATGCCAGGTGGTATTGTGCTCTACACTGGCATGCGGACGCGACAAGCCACAGCCGCGCTGATCAAACAGGATGATGCGGTAATGGGCAGGGTCGAAAAACCGCCGCATCGTGGGGCTGCACCCGCCGCCCGGCCCGCCATGGCAGACAACAACCGGTTGTCCCTGCGGATGGCCTGATTGCTCGACATACAGCACATGGCCATCGCCAACATCTATCTTGCGCTGATCGAAGGGCTCGATCGGCGCATAGAGCCGCGCTTCGGATGCGCGCTTTTGCCCTGCATTTCTGTCCATCACTACACTATATATGTCAAACGAGACGCCCGCCATGGGGGTTTAACAGGGAAAATGGGGTAGCGATGGCAGAGGCTGCAAACAGCATTGATCCGGGCGAGGTCGCGAAATTTGAGGCGATGGCGGCGGAGTGGTGGGACCCGAATGGCAAGTTCAAGCCGCTGCACATGCTCAACCCTTGTCGGCTGGATTACATCACCACACAGATCGCCACGCAATTCGGTCGTGACCTGACATCGCCCGAGCCGTTTAAAGGTCTGACCCTGCTGGATATCGGTTGCGGCGGCGGGCTTTTGTCCGAGCCGATGGCGCGCCTTGGCGCAAGGGTTATTGGCGCCGATGCGGCGGGCGGCAATATCCCTGTGGCGCAGCTTCATGCCCTGCAATCAGGACTAGAGATCGACTACCGCCACTGCGCGGCCGAAGATCTGGCGGCCGAGGGCACGCAATTTGATGCCGTTCTGGCGATGGAAATTATCGAACACGTCGCCGACCCGCAAGGATTTGTGAACACCATTGAACGCTTGCTCAAACCGGGCGGGCTGATGATCTGCTCGACGCTGAACCGAAATCCAAAAAGCTACATGATGGCAATTTTCGGGGCCGAACGCGTTATGCGCTGGCTGCCTGTGGGGACGCATGAATGGTCGAAATTCGTCACCCCTGATGAACTGTATGACTTGGCGCGTAAGTCCGGGCTTGACCCGGTGGACCGGCGTGGAATGGTGTTCAACCCGATCAGTTGGCGCTGGTCGCTCTCGGATCGTGATCTCTCGGTGAATTACGCCATCGCCGCAGTTAAAAGATAGCGCGAGGGGCTCTGCCCCGCCGAGGCGATGCCTCGGCCGCCGGGATATTTCGATCAAGAGGAAGTAAACTCCGTCTGACACTTCCTCTTGACGAAAATATTCCGAGGGAAGCTGCGCGGCAGATGGGGGCAGCGCCCCGGCCTCACTTTGCTTTGGGGCGGAACGCCTTTATCTGATCGGGATCGGTCTCAAGATAAGCTGCGCCGATCAGATCGAGACAATAGGGGACAGCCGCGAACACAGCATTCAGACAGGTCGCGATAGCGCTCGGTTTTCCCGGCACCATAATGATCAGCGATTTGCCAGCGATGCCCGCGGATTGTCGCGACAGGATCGCTGTGGGCACTTCCAGCAGGCTTGCGCGTCGCATCTCCTCGCCAAAGCCTGCCAGTTCTTTTTCGATCACGTCAAAGCAGCCTTCGGGCGTCTCGTCGCGCGGTGCCGGGCCAGTGCCACCGGTCACCAGGATCAAATCGGCCTCCGCGACGACCAATTCATGAAGCATGTTGGCCACGCTCTCCCGACCATCGGGGATGATGTGACGCGTGATCGTTAAGTCGGACGTTACCACGCCACGCAAGTATGCCTCGCAGCCCGGACCGCCCTTGTCCTCGTATTCACCGCGACTGGCGCGGTCGGATACGGTGACGATGGCGGCATGGGGCTGCGCGTAGCTCATTTCTTGACCCGTGCGTTGCGCGTCGCAATCAGTTTCAGACGTAGCGCGTTGAGCTGAATAAAGCCCGCCGCGTCTTTCTGGTCATAAGCGCCTGCGTCTTCTTCAAACGTGACATGCGCTTCGGAATAGAGCGAATAGTCCGACCAACGCGCCACGGTGCGCGCAGCGCCTTTGAACAGCATCAGCTTGACGGTGCCGGTGACATATTCCTGCGTCTTGTCGATTAACGCCTGCAGCGCCTCGCGCTCGGGCGAGAACCAGAAGCCGTTATAGATCAGCTCGGCATAGCGCGGCATGATCGAGTCTTTCAGATGCCCCGCGCCGCTATCAAGTGTGATTTGTTCAATCCCGCGATGCGCCTCTAGCAGAATCGTGCCGCCGGGGGTCTCATAAACGCCGCGCGATTTCATCCCGACAAAGCGGTTCTCGACAAAATCCAGTCGCCCGATGCCATGCTTGCGGCCCAATTCGTTCAGCTGGGTCAGGATCGTCGCGGGTGATAGCGCCTCGCCATTAATCGACACAGCATCGCCGCGCTCAAAACCGATCTCGACATATTCGGGCGCGTCGGGCGCTTCGGTCACCGGATCGACGGTGCGCTGGAAGACGTAATCGGGCGCCATATCGGCGGGATCTTCCAGCACTTTCCCCTCGGATGAAGTGTGCAACAAGTTCGCATCGACCGAGAACGGCGCCTCGCCGCGCTTGTCTTTCGCAATCGGGATTTGGTTCTGCTCGGCAAATTCCAGCAACTTGGTGCGCGACGACAGGTTCCATTCCCGCCAAGGCGCGATCACTTTGATCGCGGGGTCCAGCGCGTAAGCTGCCAACTCAAAGCGCACCTGATCGTTGCCCTTTCCCGTCGCGCCATGCGCAACTGCATCTGCGCCATGTTCATGCGCCAACTCGACAAGGCGTTTGGAAATCAGCGGGCGCGCAATCGAGGTGCCCAACAGATACAGCCCCTCATAGACCGCGTTGGCGCGAAACATCGGGAAGACGAAATCGCGCACGAATTCCTCGCGCACATCTTCGATATGGATGTTTTCGGGCTTGATGCCCAGAAGTTCGGCCTTCTTGCGCGCCGGGTCCAGCTCTTCGCCCTGACCAAGATCGGCGGTGAAGGTGATCACCTCGCAGCCATATTCGGTCTGCAACCATTTCAGAATGATCGAGGTATCAAGGCCACCCGAATAGGCGAGGACGACTTTCTTGGGTGCGGACATGGGCTTACTCCTGATGCGGATTTTAAGCCGCGATTACCGATTATTTGCGGCAAGAGCAAGGTTGGGTCGTTGACAGGGGTGATCACGGCGAGTTGATTGCGCGCAAATCAATAGAGAGACAGGGTATTGCAATGAAGTCTTGGCTAATTTTCCGGCACTCTTTCCGCCAGGTGACGAATAATTTGGGCTCTGCGGCGCGGGTTTCGCTGGTGCCGTTTATCCTCGCAGTTCTGGTGGTGTTTGCGGTTGTGATTTCCGCTGGCGGCTTAAGCCGCGCTCGGGCTGATATCGGGATGGCGCCCGGTGGCGTTTTTCTCATCATTTTCGGCCTGATGTTTTATCTCGCGCTTACCATAACGATCGCAGTGAACTGGCACCGGTATGTTTTGCTGAATGAGCCGGTAACGTGGTGGCCCAGCTTTCATGGCGCGCGCATCTTGCAATATTTTGGGCGTAGTTTGTTGATCGGGATCGTGTTCGGTATCGGCATGGCGATAGCGATGGGCGTGTCCGGCGCTGTCGTGAGTACCGGATCATTTGGACGTATGGTGGGCATGGTTTTGATGTTCGCAACGGTAGTGGCTTCGATGTCCATCTTTTGGCGTCTCAGCGCGGCCCTGCCGGGGGCTGCGATTGGGGGTAGCAGTCTTGGTGATGCATGGAATAAAACACGCGGGACATGGGGCACGATGCTTATGCTGACACTGATCTATGTCGGTTTTGCGCTTTTGACGGGTATCGTTGGCGCGATTCTGACGTATATGGGGGCCAAAATTGGCATATTTCTCATTCTCAAATTCATCTGGGAAGTTGTCGTTGGCTGGTTCACCATGATGCTCGTGTTGTCGATCCTGACCACGCTTTACGGCCATTACGTCGAAAAACGCGCGCTGGTCTAAGCTTGCCAAATCCGGCGGGGCGGGTCACATCTGGCAGATGAGTGAATTTGCCCTGTCCGCCCTTGCCGCGACTCGTGCCTTGCGCGCGTTGTTTGATCCCACGCCGTTGCAGCGCAACGACCACCTGTCGGCGCGCTTTGACGCTGATATCTGGCTCAAGCGCGAAGACCTGACTCCGGTGCGCAGTTATAAGCTGCGCGGCGCATTTACTGCGATGCGCAAGCGGCGTGAGGCCGACCCGCAGGCCGATCATTTCGTTTGCGCAAGTGCGGGCAATCATGCGCAGGGCGTGGCCTTTGCCTGTCGCCATTTCGGCGTCAAGGGCACGATCTTTATGCCGGTGACCACGCCACAGCAAAAGATCGACAAGACCAAGATTTTTGGCGGCGATGCGATCAAAATCGTGCTGACGGGTGATTATTTCGACGACACTCTCGCAGCCGCGCAGGCATTTTGCACGGATGCGGACGCACAGTTTCTCGCGCCCTTTGATGATCCTTCGGTGATCGAGGGGCAAGCCTCAGTTGGGGTGGAGATCCTTGATCAGATGGGCGAGACGCCCCCCGATCTCGTGATCTTGCCGGTCGGTGGCGGAGGCTTGGCGGCAGGTGTGACCGGATATTTGCGCGCAACCACGCCACACACTGAATTTCGGTTTGTCGAGCCGTTGGGCGGCGCAAGTCTGACCGCGGCTGTCGCAGCAGGTACGCCGGTGGCGCTTGATCATGTCAACAGTTTCGTTGACGGGGCGGCTGTTGCAAAAATCGGCGTGCGCCCCTTTGATGAGCTGCATTGGGTCACCCCCGATCTGATCTTGCGCGCGCCCGAAGACCGGATCTGCGTCACCATGCTTGAGATGCTCAACGTTGAAGGAATCGTGCTGGAACCGGCGGGGGCGCTGTCTATTGATGTGCTGCCCGAGCTGGCAGAACAAATCCGCGGCAAGCGCGTAGTTTGCATTACCTCGGGCGGTAACTTCGATTTTGAGCGGCTGCCAGAAGTCAAAGAACGTGCGCAGCGCTATTCCGGGTTGAAAAAATACTTCGTTCTGCGTCTACCGCAGCGCCCCGGAGCGTTACGCGATTTTCTGGGGATGTTGGGGCCAGATGATGACATCGCCCGATTCGAATATCTCAAAAAGTCAGCGCGCAATTTCGGCTCGGTTTTGATTGGGATCGAGACCAAGCAAGCGCAAGATTTCATCACGCTCCTTGCCAAGCTTGACGCAGCAGGCTTCGTTTGGCGCGACATTACCGACGATGAAACTCTGGCTGAATTCTTGATTTAACGACTTACGCAGCGGTAGTGAACTCCTCTAGACGGGTCATGAATCGGTCTTTTGATGCGCCGTAACAGTTCAGAATCTCGGCTAGGTTGACATCAGAGGCTTGCCCAGAAGCGGCCAGTTTCTCACCCTTTTGGCACTGCGCCCCAAAGTCGCGAAACCCCAGATTAAGCGCCGAGCCCTTCAGAAAGTGCATTTCGTTCTCTAGCTTGCCGGGCTTTTGGCCCAGTGCCATCACAACGGCTTCCACCTCATCAAGAAACAACTCGACGACCTCGGCGAACCCGTCGGCCCCAATTTCAGATCGCAACTCGGCAACACGTTCCCAATCAATCATTTTTCCCTCCAAGGTGCCCTTGGTTCACTTCGCCGCGTATGAAGTTAGCTTTGAAAGCTTGCTGAACCTTTAAGATCGGCACAGAAAAAGGCTTCATGAATTGTTAGGTGATTTGTGAAAAAACAGCAGGGTTCCATTGATCGGATGCCGTGAATGTCACTTGCGATGAAACATCAGGTTGCCGCAGATCCACGGCTGCACGAAACCGTGCCGCGGCGTGTTTTGGTGGTCGACGACAGCCGGATGCAGCGACGTATCCTGTCGGCGCAATTGTCGCGTTCGGGGTATGAGGTAATTGAAGCTGCCAGCGCCGAAGAGGCGTTGCCAATCTGCGCGAAATGCGAACCAGATATCGTAATTTCAGACTGGATGATGGATGGAATGAACGGGCCCGATTTTTGCCGTGCTTTTCGGCAGATGACCCGGTCGAGCTATGGCTATTTTATCCTGCTGACCTCGAAGACGGACAAAACGGATGTGTCGCACGGGCTGGAAAGCGGTGCCGATGACTTTTTGTCAAAACCGGTTAACGGCGACGAGTTGCGTGCAAGGCTTGTCGCTGGGCGGCGTATTTTGGCCATGCAAGAAGAGTTGAGCGCCAAAAACACCCTTCTGCGGGCTTCGCAAGACGCGATTGAGCGTGATTTGCAAGAAGCGCGAAAGCTGCAACAAAGCTTGGTCCGCGAACGCCATCGCAGTTTTGGCTCTGCCGACGTAGCGTTGATGCTGCGCCCTGCGGGGCATGTGGGGGGTGATCTTGTCGGCTTTTTTCAGATCAACGCGCGCCGTATCGGACTTTATGGTATTGATGTGTCGGGCCACGGTATTACCTCGGCGGTGATGATGGCGCGGCTTGCGGGCTACCTGTCAGGTGCTGCGCCGACGCAAAATATCGCGATGATCGAATCCGAGCTTGGCGTTTACGAGGGGCGACCGCCTGCGGAACTGGCGGCGATGCTCAATGAGCTTGTTCTCGAAGAGATGCAGACCGAAAGCTATTTTACCCTTGTATATGCCGATATTGACCTAATGACGGGGCAACTCGAATTGGTGCAAGCGGGCCACCCCTATCCCGTCGTGCAGCGGCGATCCGGCGAGGTTGAGTTTTTGGGTGAGGGCGGCTTGCCCGTGGGGTTGATCCCCGGTGCGTGCTACCAAAGTGTTCGCGCCGTTCTCGCCCCCGGCGATCGGCTGATCCTACTTTCTGACGGTATGACCGAGGCGACCAACCGCGCAGGTGAAATGATTGACCATGCAGGCCTTGGCGCGATCATTTCCAAATTCGCGCGGTTGCGGGGGCGTGCCTTCCTTGATGCGGTCTTTTGGGACCTAGAGAATTACACCGACGGGCAGATGGAGGATGATGTTTCTGCTGTGTTCTTTAGCTTTGATAGCGCAAAGATCTACCGCAATTAGGGTTCACGGAACGCCTCACGCGATTTATAAAGCGGCTTGAGAAGATATTGTAGAATGGTCTTTTCGCCAGTGTGTAATTCCACGGTCGCCTGCATCCCGGGACGTATTTCAAGGTGCCGCTGTCGCGCACTCAGATGGTTTAGATCGACGGTGACCGTCACTTTATAATGGGGGTCGCCATCGGGCTTGCGCTCATCCTTGAATGTGTCGGCAGATACCAACGAAACCTTGCCCTGCAAGCTGCCGTAAATCGTATAGTCATAAGCCGATAGCTTGATCGTTGCATCTTGGCCGGGGCGTACGTTGGCGATATCTTTGGGCGCAATTCGGGCCTCGACGAACAACTCTTCATCTAACGGAATAATCTGTAAAATCTCTTCGCCGGGGCGCACAACACCGCCAATGGTTGAAACGGACAGCTTGTTCACCACGCCGCGCATTGGCGAACTTAGCACCGTGCGATCCAGCTGATCCTCGCTAAGCTTCATCTGTTGGCGCAAGGTTGCCAGCTTGCCCAATGTCTCGGAGTGCTCGGCGGCGCGGTCCAATGCAGCCTTCGTCGCGATTTCCTTATAGGCGCGCTGGGCATCTGACCAAGTGCGGCGTGCGCGGGTCACCTCGATCAACGGGGCGACGTCCTTTATATACATCGCCTCCGTCAAATCGAGCTCTTGGCGGGCCTGCTCCATCACGTTTTTCGCACCGGTTTCACGCCCGGCGACATCTGCCATCCGCGCCTTGATCAGCGCCGCTTCCGAGGTCACGATATCAGGCACAAGCGCGCGTTGGGAGGCAGTGACGGTGAATTCGGATTTGCCCGCCATTTCGGCTTCAAGGCGCGCTTTGCGAATTTCCAGCGCGGCGATTTGATCTTCGAGATCATCGACCTGTGTCTGGTATTGCGTGCCCTGAAGGCGCGCCAGCACTTGGCCGGGTTCCACCACATCGCCCTCGCCGACATAGAGTTCCGCCAGAATACCGCCTTCGAGGTTTTGGATGATCTGTGGCTTGGACGAGGACACAATTTCACCGGGGCCGCGCACGATCTGATCGACCCATGCCATCGAGGCCCAGAGGATAAATATCACGATGGCCGCCGCCACAAGCCAGACGGTCAGCGACAGGCGGCGCGAGCGATGGGTGAGGGTTGCGGGGTCAATCGTGCTCATCCCTGCGCGCCTTTGGATTTACTGAGATGCGCAAGAACCGCGTCACGCGGCCCATCGACCGCGAGCCGGCCGTTCTGCAAGATCAGCGTGCGCGCGGTCAGCGACAGGATCGGAACGCGATGGGTTGCAATGATCGCGGTGCGCCCGTCCAGCCAGTTTCCCAGACGGCTGACGAGCGTGGTTTCAAGCGTCGTATCAAGCGCGGCGGTCGGCTCGTCCAAAATGACAACCGTGGGGTCATGCAGCCACAGTCGCGCCCAGCCGATGGACTGACGCTGCCCGACCGAAAGCCCTTCTCCTCCGTCGCGGATTTCCAGATCAAGCCCGCGCGGATGGCTGCGCACGAACGGGCCCATACCGGCAAAATCAAGCGCAGAGAACAGACGGCCCTCGTCGCGTTCAAGCTGCGTAAGGTTGAGATTATCGCGCAACGTGCCCGAAAACAGCCGCACGTCCTGACTAAGATACCCGACCGCGCGGCGCAGATCGCGCGGGTGGATTTGCCCCAAATCGGTGCCATCCAGCAAAATCCGCCCGCCTTGGGGTTCATATAGCCCCGCCAGCAGTTTGAGTAGCGTTGACTTGCCCGAGCCATTCGCGCCCAGCACTGCCACGCGCTGCCCTGCCGGAATCGCCAGCCCAGGAATTTCGACCGTGGCCGCGCCATCGGCGTCATAGCGAAAATCGAGATGGCGTAGTTCGTATTCGCCCTCAATGCGCTCGGCGCGCAGATATTGACGATCCGCGCTCAACGTCTGATCGGCTTGCGCAATCGCATCCAGTCCCGTCAGCGCCGCTTTGACGTTGGACCAGCGCGCCAGCGTTCCTGCCAATTGCGTCAGCGGGGCCAGCGTGCGCGAGGTGAGAATGCCGATCGCGATGATCGACCCGACAGTAAAGTCGCCCGCGAAAACCTTGTAGGTGCCAATCACCACGGCGGCCACATAGGTCGCTTGCTGCACCATCTGCGCCCAATAGGTCAGCGCAGAGGCGAGTTTACGTTGCTCGGAGCTTTTGGACGCCGAGAGGGTTGTGAGTTCCTCCCAGATCCGCTTGAACCGATCCGCCCCGCGCGACGTGTTCACCGTTTCATGTTCGTAAATAGCCTCATGCAGCAGGCGCGAGGCACGCATTGAGGCCCCCTGCGTGGCTTGCGTGAGCGCGATCATCTTTTTCTGAAACAGGAACCCGGGCACGACCATCAGCACAGCACCTACCAGCAGCACCCAGACCAGAGATCCGCCGATTGACGCCACGAGAAACAGGAACACGAAAATGAACGGAATGTCGGCCAGCGTGCCGATGGTCGAGGCGGTAAAGAACTCGCGTACCGAAGAAAATTCACGCATCGCGGAAAACAACTGACTGGGGGCGCGCTTGCCGGGGTTTGCCTTCATCCCCAGCAGACGCTCCATCAGCAAGGTTTGCACGCTAAGTTCGATCCGCCGTCCCGCAAGGTCCATCAACCCTGAGCGTGCCAGTTTCAGCCCCATCTCCAGCACCAGCGCCAGACCCGCGCCAAGCGCGAGCACCCAAAGCGTGGATTGCGATTGATGCGGGATCACGCGGTCATAGACTTGCAGTGAAAACAGCGCGACCGCGACGGCCAGAATATTGGCAAAAAGCGAGCCGAAAGCGACCTCGACAAAGGCGCGGCGCTGGGCACGAAACGCGCCCCAGAACCAATGCGCTTCGGCCCCGGTATCGGTGTGGCGTTCCTCAAGCTGGCGCAACGAGGTGCGCGCCCGCACGATCCGCCCCGAAAAATGCGGCGCGAATTCCGCCAGCGGCACCTCGGCGCGCTGATCGGGGCAGGTGGTGTCATAAATGAACAGCGACTCGCCGTCTTGCGCGATGACCAGCACCATTTGGCCGTTGTTCATCTGCGCCAGCGCGGGCCATTGACCGGGGCTGAGTCTCTCGATGGTTTCGACCGAGGCGGTCATCCCGGCCACGCGCAACACGGCGGCCAGATGATCGGGCGCGACAGCCCCGATTTGCGCCCCTTCAAGGCTTGATGTGGCCTCGCCAATCGCCAGCAACATCTGTTCCAGTATGTCGGCGGCGGGCAATTGCGCGCCAAGCAGCCCGGCATAGGCGGCAGCTAGTTCGGCACGGGCCTTGGCGCGGGCCAGGCGCTGGTCTTGGGGAGCAGGTTGTGGGGGCGGTGAGGCTTTGGGCATGACGCCATCGGCAGCACCGCTGACGCGGGCCGCATTGATGTCAAACGCTATGACGCGATCAGTCACCTGCCCCTAAACCTTGTTATACTTTTCTTCCGTCCACCAATATTCCGTGTTCCCGCGCTAAATCCAGCTTTATCAACGCGATGTCATACTGGAGCGCAACTTGCGCGCGTTTGAGGGCGGCATAACTCTCGTAATTGACAACCAATTCCATTAGACGACGGCGGCCCATCTGGTATTGGCGCTTAAACAGCTCCAATCCGCTTTCGGCCTGTTTGACCAATTCTGCGTCGCGCGCAGCTTGGCCTTCGAGGGCGCTGAGTTTGGCATGCAGCGCAGCTTGACGGCGTTCGGCTTTCTGGCGGGAATCTGCGACGCGGGTATCGGCGGCGTCGATCTGTGCATCAAGCGCTGCAAGCGTATCGCCGCGCCCAAAGCCCAGCATTTGCGTCATGCCCATGTTCAGACCCAACTCGGGCTTGCCACTACCCGCAGCGGCGCTGACGCCAAGGCCGGGCAGGTGACCGGCGCGTGCCAGCTTGGCCTCGGCATTGGCGCGGGCTTGTTCGCTTTGGGCGAGTTTGACGTCAAGAGCCTCGGGCGTGGCGACGGGCAATGCGATTTGCGACAGGCCCGAAAGCCCGCTCAGTGGTGCTCCCGTCATCGCGCGCAACTGCGCAATCGCGGCGTCCGAGGCATCGCGGTCAGCGTCGGCTTCGGCCTGCGCCTCGGCGCGTTTTTGCGCCACGATGCGCACTTCGGACAGGTCTGACAGCCCACCCTTGGCGCGTTCGCGCAAGATGCGTTCAAACTCGGCCATTTCAGCGGCGCTTTGCACGCCGACTTGGGCCTGCGCCTGCGCCTTGAGGCTGGCGACGTAGAATTTCAGACCGTCATAAACCTTGTCGTTCATCTCTTGCGACAGGCCAACAGCGGCGACCTCGACATCGGCGGCGGCGAACTCGCGTTCAGCCTTTTTTGCGCCATTGTCAAAAAGCACCTGATCGACGACCAGTTGCGTGACCAGTTGGTCAAGGCTCGACAGGCTGATGCGAGGCCCGATCTGGGGCATCCAGTTTTTCGATTTCGCCTTGGCGGTCAGGCGGGCCACGCGCAGATCGGCCTGCGCCGGCCCTGCGGAATGATCAAGCACCGCGCTTGCGATCTGCGCATAAGCGCCCGTGTCGGGAAGAACCGAGCGGCGCGCCTCAAGATCGGCGATGACGCTGGAACTTTGTGCGGTCGTGCCGGGCAGACGGGCCGCCCCTGGGTTGGGGGCGGTGATGCTTGTTGGATCAATCGCGTTGCGCGTTGGAAAGGGCAGCCCGTCTGACATGCAACCCGAAAGCAGCACGGCAAAGCTGCCCGCAGCCAGTCGCGCGCGCCAGTTATGGCGCCGCGCGTTGATGTTTGGCGAGTGGATCATTCCCCGCGCCCCGATCAGATCGTCAGGTTGCTGATTTCGTCATCCACGATCAGCGTGCTGTCGCCTAGCGAATAAACGCTGTGCGTATGCCCGTCGACGGTTACATCCGTGCCCGTGTCTTGCGCCCCGATGGCGGTGACGTGATCATTGGCGTCGCCTTGGATCGTGATCGTGTGATCGGGTCCGGTAAGCGACTGGATTTGGCTGTCGGTGATTGTCAGGGTCGCATCCGGGGCAAAGGTAAGATCAATCGAGGAAAAGTCGAAACCCGACAGACCGCCGCGCGACAGATCAATATTCACTGCCGTTTGATTGTCAACGACGAGTAGGGTCGAAGCCTCGTTTCCGGCCACGTCGGTATCGGACACGACAAGGTAAGACCCGTTGGGGACAGGAGGGCTGAAAAAATACGCGGTTTGGTCGCCGATTTCAATAGGTCCACCTTGCAGGCCCACTTCCGAAACCAACCCTTGCGCATCTACCGCAGAGAAACTCAGTGCGCTCTCTGCATGGTTGGTTTGCAGACCCAGAAGATCGTCCCCATCGCTGGTAAAGTTGATAATGTTGGGGGCATCGGGGGCCTCGAGGTCGAAGGTGAAGGACAGATCGTTGCCGTCACCATCATTGAGGATCGCGGTGTTGCCATGCGTATCGGTCGCGGAAACGGTGTAGGTCATCGTGCCACTTGTTGCGCCCAGATCATCGGCACCAAGCGTGACCGACCAATTGTTACCCTGAACGGAGGCGGTGTAATCGTGACCGTTCATATGGACCACAACGTCCGAGCCAGCCTCAACCGTGCCGCTGATCGTGTAGCCTGCGGCAGCCTCGGTCGCGTTGACGACATCATCGCCCGCAACTTGCCCGGTTTCGCTGAAATTGGTGACGACCGTGTCGTAGTTGATCGCGCCCGAAATCGGCGTGCTCAACGTGTTGCCATGGGCGTCGACCGCGTTGAGCGTGTAGTTTAGCGTGCCTTCAGAAGAGGCGATCATCGATGCGGGGATTGTCGCGCTCCAGCTTGAGCCGCTGATCGCACCCTGAACCGTCGTCCCATTTGCCAGTGTCAGCGTGACAGACTGTGCGCCCGCCTCGACCGTGCCGGTCATCAAGATGCCGCTCGCGCCCTCACTGGCGTTCACGACGCCATCTGCGATCTGGCTATTGGGCGTCGCGGTGGTGACGCTTAGATTGTTGAGTTCGGTATCATAGGTGACAGTGCCCGCAAGCGCGTTCGAGCTGTTGCCATAAGCATCGGTGGCCATGGCGGAATAGTTCAGCACGCCTTCGCCGCTCATCTGTGCGCTTGGCAAACTAGCTGTCCAGCTGGTGCCGGTGACCTGTGCGTTCACGGTGGAACCATCAGCCAGAGTCAGCACAACGGTTGAACCCGCCTCGACGGTGCCGCCCACGGTGACGCTATTGGCCTCGCTGGCGTTGACCACACCATCGGCGCCGCCCGTCGCCCCGTTCAGGGTGAACTGGTTGACCAGCGTGTCATATTTCACCGAGCCGCTCATCGGGGTGCTAAGCGTGTTGCCTGCGCCATCAATTGCGTTGACCGTGTAGTTCAGCGTACCTTCACCGGTCACAAAGCTGGCCGGAATATTCGCGCTCCAGCTGCCGTTAGCCGCAATGGTCGTGGGCACGTTGGTGCCATTGGCAAGGGTCAGGGTGACCGATTGCGCGCCCGGCTCAACGGTGCCGGTGACGGCCACACCGCTTGTCCCCTCAGCGCCATTGACCACGTTATCCGCGATCTGGCTGTTGGGGGTGTTGGTGGAAAACGTCAGATTGTTGAGTTCGATGTCATAGGTGACGGTGCCCGGCAGGCTGGTGAAGTTGCCATTGGGGTCTGTTGCGCTGACGGTATAGCTCGCGGTGCCTTCGCCGGTCAGATAGCTGGACGGGATTGTCGCGCTCCAGCTGCCATTGGTGACGGTGCCGGGCACGGTTGTGCCGTCCGCCAAGGTCACCACCACAGTTGAGCCCGCATCGACGGCCCCGCCGATGGACACGCCCGCGGTCAGTTCGGTTGCGTTCACCACGCCATCGGCGCCACCCGGCGTCATGGTTTGGGTCAGCGTCACCTCGGTATCAACCATCAGGTTGTCGGTGATCGTCGTGGTGTTGCCATGAATATCGGTCGCAACGACGGTCATCTCCGTGGTGTAGGTGCCACCGGGAAGCTGATCCTGCGGGAAGGTCACCGACCAGCTGCTATCCTCGCCCACGGTGGTTTGCTGGGTCTGGCCTTGAACCTCTACCGAGATCGAAGCGCCTGCCTCACCCTGACCGGTGATCGAGATCCCATCGGCATATTCTTCTAGGTTTTCGACGTCTCCGGTCGATTCCGCGCCTTCGGTGATTTCCACCGCAGGGGGCGTCATGTCGATCAGGAAATCAGGCCCGTCGAGCGGGTATTCGGTGCCGTCAGGCGCGGTCACGACCACTTCCGAGCTGTAATCGCCATCGGCTGGCAAGGTGTCGTCTTTGAAAATGACTTCCCAATTGCCGTCGTCGTCGATTTCGGTCTGCTCTGTCTGATCGCCAATCGTGACGTCGACCGTCGAGCCCGGCTCGCCGGTGCCCGAAACCACCGCTTCGGGGTTTTCGGTGTTCGTGGTAAGCGTGGAGTCAGAGTTGGGGTCGTTCACCGTGGGTATAATCGGGCCAGAGCCGCTTCCGTTGCTTCCGCCGCCACCGCCTCCGATAACAGCCGCACCTGCCAGCCCTGCTGCGGCAGCACCAGCAGCACCGACGCCGCCAAATCCGCCCAAAAGCGCGGGGGCAAAAGCCGCCATGCCGGTTGTTTCATCCTCGACAACGGGGGCCAAAAGTTCGTCGCCATCCAGAAATGCCAGACGGTCGTTCGGGCTCCATTTGTCGCCGCTGACTTCGGGCTCGCCGTAGCTGGCAAACATCACGCCGTCGCCCATGTCCTCAAGCGAAACTTGCGCAAGCTCGCCATCGGCGGAAATCATGAGGTGGTTTTCCTGACCTTCGCCGGGTGCGAAAAAGCCCGATAGCGTGATCACGCGGCCATCGGCCAGATCGATTAACAGATCGCCGCCATCTCGGGTATATTTCAGGATGCTCGCGCGACGCAGATTGAGCGAAATATCCTCGCCCGCGCCCATTTGCACAAAGGCTCCGCCACCTTCGCCTGCGACTGAACCATACACAACACCGCCCGCACTATCGCGAACAGCAAAGTCCACTGACTTTACCATAGTACCTACTCCGCCTCATGTATCGGCATGTTTTGGCCTGCCGATTTAACTCACTATTTTGTGATGTTTTATACCGCTGAGACGTAGATACTTGATTTTAAACACTAAAGCTAGTGGTTTTTGAGATGGCAACCACAAGTTGTATGGTGGGTCAAAAAAGTTTGAGTTGACAACTTTAGCGATTACCGGATTGCAAAAATCTTTGCAAAAAGTAGCGATCGCCGTCATTTCCGAGACGCGCGACGGCGTTCTCTGGGGTCATCCAGACCGCCTGATGCCCGGGTTCGCTGGGCAGGCCGCGCTGGATCACCGGTCGTGCGGCGTAAACCGTGCAAAGCTTCTCGGCCCAGAGGTCATATTCTGGCATATAGGTGAAGCGGCGAAACGCCCCGATCCGGATCGGCCTTGCAATGGCCCAACCGGTTTCCTCAAATACCTCGCGATGCAACGCTGTGATCGCCCCTTCGCCGGGATCGATTCCGCCACCGGGAAGCTGGAATTCCGGCACTGGCGCGCTTTGATGGGTTAGCAAGATCTGCCTATCACGCATTAGGATGCCATATGCGCCGGGGCGCAACGTGTAGCTCTGCCCGGATTTCACGCTCTCGCCGAATCGTCGGATCATCGGAGCCCCCTTGGGTCTGCGGTTGCCCCGCCTATATAGGGGCTGTATGGCAGGCCGCGCGTCTTCCGAAAACCCCATTGAGCCCGCCAGGAGCACCATGTCGAAGCTTTCCCAAATCGCCTGGGACGATACCGTTCTGCCGTTCCAACTTGACCGCTCCGATATTCGTGGCCGGGTCGCGCGCCTTGATGGGGTGCTAGACGAGGTGCTCTCGCAGCACGACTATCCGCGTATTGTTGAGATGCTGGTCGCTGAAGCCGCGCTTTTGACGGCGATGATCGGGCAGACGATCAAGCTGCGCTGGAAGCTGTCGATCCAAGTGCGCGGTAACGGCCCGATCCGTATCATCGCCACTGATTATTACGCCCCCACCGCCGATGGTGCGCCTGCGCGTATTCGCGGTTGGGCAAGTTTTGATGCTGAGGCGCTGGATCATGCCGCTGACCCGTTTAGCCAGATCGGTCAGGGGTATTTCGCCATTCTGATTGATCAGGGGCAAGATACCACGCCTTATCAAGGGATTACGCCTTTGGCCGGTGGTTCCCTTAGCGCATGTGCCGAGGCCTATTTCGCGCAATCCGAACAGCTTGCCACTCGGTTTGAGCTGTCTTTCGGGCGCGCGATCCTGCCGGGGCAGGGTGAAAGCTGGCGTGCCGGGGGGGTGATGTTGCAACATATGCCGCCGGCCTCACCGCTGCATATCGCGCCGGAAGGGTCGGGCGATGAGGGGTTACTGAACCCCGAAGATTTGCTGGACGGCGAAGAGGGCGAGAATTGGGTGCGCGCGAATGTGCTGCTCGATACCGTTGAGGATATGGAACTGATCGGCCCGACCGTGCAGCCGACCGACTTGCTGGTGCGGCTGTTTCACGAGGAACGCCCGCGCGTCTTTGATCCGCAGCGCGTGGAATTTGGCTGCACCTGCTCGGCCGAGCGCGTGCGCAACTCGCTGTCGATCTATTCCGCGCGCGATATCGCGACTATGACCACGGATGACGGAAGGGTCACCGCTGATTGCCAGTTCTGCGGCGCTCACTATCAGTTTGACCCAGATACACTTGGGTTTGAGGCCGCAAAACCGCCGGATGGCAACGCGTGCGAGGATGAAAATGACTGACCCGCTTGCCCCGGTCTTGGCCGCCTTGGGCCGGACGGGGCGGCCCTCGTCCGATTATGACCTGAACCCCGAAACGGTGTTGCCCGAGGGGAGCAAACTGCGCGCAGCGGGGGTGTTGGTGGCGTTTGATACCTCTGGCCCCGAGCCGCTTTTGTATCTGACCAAGCGCAGCTCACATCTGCGTCACCATCCCGGCCAGATTTCGTTTCCTGGTGGCAAGGTTGACCCCGGAGACGATGGCCCGATCGGGGCGGCACTACGCGAGTCATACGAGGAAATAGGGCTTGATCCTGCCAATGTTGAGGTGCTGGGAACGCGCGAGCCGCATGAAACCGTGACCTCGTTTCTGGTGACGCCTGTGCTGGCACGCATCAAAGCGCCCTTCACGCCGCGACCGGAGGCGGGCGAAGTGGCCGAGGTTTTCACTGTGCCGCTATCGCATATTTTGGATCTCGCGAATTACCGCGTTGAATCGAGGCGTTGGCGCGGTGCGCGGCGTTATTATTATGTCGCGCCTTACGGCCCCTACTACATCTGGGGGGCAACCGCGCGTATGCTGCGGGCCTTGGCAGATGGGATGGCGGGATGAAACTGACAGGCGATTGGCTGCGCGCGCGTGATGTGCAAGCGGTGCTGGCGATGCTGGAGAACGCGGGGCATCAAGCGTTTTTGGTGGGCGGCTGCGTGCGCAATGGCCTGATTAACACCGCCGTTAGCGACATTGATATCGCCACAGATGCGCGCCCTGATCGGGTCATCGCACTTGCAAAAGACGCCGGATTGAAGCCGGTGGCGACCGGTCTAGAACATGGCACGATCACGGTCGTCGTCGATGGTCACGCACATGAGGTCACCACCTTTCGCCGTGATGTCGAAACCCATGGGCGTCATGCGACGGTCGCGTTTTCCGATGACTTGGTCGAGGACGCCGCGCGGCGCGATTTCACGATGAACGCGCTTTATGCGCGCGCGGATGGAGGGGTGCTTGATCCGCTGGGCAGCGGTATCGCCGATCTGAACGCTCGGCATGTGCGTTTCGTCGGCGATGCGCAGGCCCGTATCCGCGAGGATTATCTGCGCATCCTGCGGTTTTTTAGATTTACGGCGTGGTATGGGCGCGATCTTGATGCTGAAGGATTGGCCGCTTGCGCACGTAATTCCGCGGGAATCGAGAAGCTTTCCCGTGAGCGCATCGGTGCCGAGATGAAAAAGTTGCTGGCCGCCCCTGACCCAGCACCAGCTGTCGCAGCGATGGCGCAGTCTGGCATTTTGACGACTGTTCTGCCCGGCTCTGATGCGCGCGCATTGGCTCCGCTGATCCACCTAGAGGACCGCCCCGCCGACCCCATTCGACGTTTGGCGGTGCTGGGCGGCGAGGGTGTGAGCGAACGACTACGCCTGTCAAATCCCGAAGCGCGCCGATTGGCGCGGTTGCGCGATGCGATGGCGACGCCCCAAGGCCCAGAGGTTCTAGGGTATAACTTGGGTGAAGACGAAGCGGCCGATGCACTGTTGTTGCATCACGCTTTGATCGGGCAAGAGATGCCGAAGGATTGGATAAAAAGGCTCTATTCCGGCGCAAATCAGGTTTTTCCGGTCAAGGCGGCTGATCTCATGCCGGCGTTTCAGGGACCGGAATTGGGCGCACGCCTCCGCGATCTTGAGGCGCGCTGGATTGCCTCGGATTTCACGCTGACGCGCGATGACTTACTTGGCTAGGCTGGTGCGCGCTTTCCTATGCTGGCGCGGGGGCTATATTCCAGACGTGAAAGCGAGTCCCCATGTTTGACCCATTCCAAAAAGCCGACGGACCGCCACCGCAAAGCCTTGGCGCCTTTTTCCGCTGGTGCCTGAAAGGCGCAAGCACGTTGATCGTGATATCAGGTGCGGCCTCGGTACTGGCGGGCGCTATGGAGGTTGTTTCGGCTTGGCTTTTGGGAAGGGTGATCGACGCTGCCCTCAGTAGCGCTCCAGACGCGATTTTGGTGCAAAACGTTGGGCTTTTAGTGCTGTTCGTCAGCTTCTACTTGATAATCCGACCGCTGGCCTTTGCGCTGAGTTCGGCCACGACCAACCTACTGATTTCTCCAAATATCCTGCCGCTGGTTCTGTCGCGTTTGCATCGCTGGACGATGGGGCAATCTGTGACGTTCTTTGATAACGATTTCGCAGGTCGGATTGCACAAAAGCAGATGCAGACCGCGCGGGCGGTGACCGATACGGTCTCTGAGGTCATCAACACCGCACTATTTGCGCTAGCGTCGATTTTGGGTTCGGTTCTGCTGCTGATCGGGATTGATCGATGGGGTGCGGTGGCGCTTGTGGTCTGGACGATTGGCCTTGGCGTCCTGATCCGGGCCTTCCTGCCCCATATTCGTGAAAAATCGCGGGCGCGCGCATCGGCGCGGGCGATGGTGACGGGGCAGGTTGTCGATACGATCACCAATATCAAGACGGTGAAGCTGTTCGCGCATGCCGAATATGAAGACCGCTCGGCCCTTGGCGCGATGGCGATATTTCGCACGCGGACGACCCGTTTTGGGCAGGTTCAGAGCCTATATCGTACGGTCCAAATGGCCTATTCCGGGCTGCTGCCGGTCATTTTGGTCGGCGGTGCGATCTGGTTATGGTCGCAAGGTCAAGCCAGCGCGGGCGATATCGCGACCTCTGGCGCGATTGCGATCCGGCTGGCGCAGATGTCGGGTTGGGTGTCGAACGCTTTGATGGGGCTTTGGACCAATATCGGTGAGGCCGAGGACGGGATGCACACGCTTGCGCGCCATCACGGACTGTCTGACGCACCGGACGCGCGTGATCTGGGCAATGTCGCCGGGGCGATCCGCTTTGATCATGTGAGTTTCGCCTATGGGCGCGAAAAAGGGGGCGTCGAAGGGCTTGATCTGAGTATCGCTGACGGCGAGCGCATCGGGATTGTTGGCGCCTCTGGGGCGGGGAAATCCACGCTCGTGGCGTTGCTACTGAGGCTCTATGACGCAGAAACAGGGTCTATTTTAATTGATGGGACCGATATCCGCGATGTGACGCAAGAAAGCCTGCGCCGACAGATTGCGATGGTCACACAAGAGACCGCTATGTTCAACCGCTCGGCGCGGGAGAACATTCTCTATGGCCGCCCGGATGCCAGCGAAGACGAGGTGATCGCGGCCGCAAAACAGGCCGAGTCGCATGAGTTCATCCTTGCGATGCAAGATCACGAGAGCAATCGCGGCTATAACGCCAAGCTGGGCGAGCGCGGTGTCAAACTGTCGGGCGGTCAACGCCAGCGTATTGCCCTTGCACGGGCATTTTTGAAAGATGCGCCGATTCTTGTTTTGGATGAGGCGACTTCGGCGCTTGATTCCGAGGTCGAGGCTTCGATCCAGTCGGCGTTGCATCGGGTGATGGCGGGCAAGACTGTGCTGGCAATTGCGCACCGGCTGTCCACGATTGCCGAAATGGACCGAATTATTGTGCTGGAACAGGGTCGCATCGTCGAACAGGGCAGCCATGCCAATTTGCTGGCGGCGCAAGGGCTATATGCCCGCTATTGGGCGCGGCAGTCGGGTGGGTTTCTCAATTGCGATGAAGATAGCGAAGCGGCGCAATAGAGCAAATCAGGGTCTTTCCAGCGCCGCTTGTGCCCGCTAAGGCAAGGCCATGACATTGATGATCGAAAGACTTTCGCTCCATGCCGATGGTGTGGCTCACGGCCCCGAGGGGACCGTGCATGTGGCCATGGCGCTGCCCGGTGAAGAGGTGACCGGCGTGATCGAGAATGGCCGTATCGCCGCGCCCAAGATCGTCACGCCTAGTGCGGATCGGGTATCGGCCCCGTGTCCACATTATCGCGCTTGCGGAGGCTGCGTCATGCAGCACGCGTCCGAGCCGTTCACCGCCCGCTGGAAGGCCGAGGTCGTGCGCAACGCGCTGGCGTCCCGCAATATCGAGGCCCCTGAAATCTCCGTGTCGACCTCGCCTTTACATTCGCGCAGACGCGCAACGCTGGCGGGGCGGCGGACCAAGAAAGGCACATTGGTCGGCTTTCACGCGCGTGCGTCCGATACGCTGGTTGAGGTGCCCGGCTGTTTGATTTTGCGCCCGGAATTAATGGCAGCGATCCCGATTTTGCACGAGGCAACTACGATTGGCGCCTCGCGCAAGGGCGAAGTGGCCTTTTCGGTGACGCTCTCGCAGGGCGGTATCGATTTGGCTGCGATTGGCGGAAAAGACTCTGATCCCGCCCAATTCGAGGCTTTGGCCGATCTGGCGCGCCAATATGACGTGGCGCGATTGACGTGGAATGATGAGGTGGTCGCCGCGCGTCATCCCGCCACCCAGCGTTTTGGGGTGGCGCAGGTTGCGCCGCCGCCCGGCGCGTTCTTGCAAGCGACGGAACATGGCGAGGCGGCGCTCGTGGGCTTTGTCCGTGAGGCGCTGGTTGGCGCGTCGAAAGTCGCCGATCTTTTCGCGGGCTGTGGCACGTTCTCGCTGCCCTTGGCTGAGCAGGCAGACGTGCATGCCGTGGAAAACGCGAGCGCAATGATAGAGGCGCTTGATCAGGGCTGGCGGCAGGCGAAGGGGCTGCACCGGGTGACTTCGGAAGTGCGCGACCTGTTTCGCCGCCCGCTATTATCCGATGAAATTGACCGCTACGACGGCGTCGTAATCGACCCGCCCCGCGCAGGGGCCGAGGCGCAGGTGGAGCAGATTTGTGCCTCGCGGGTCAAGCGGGTCGTGCATGTGTCGTGCAACCCGGTGACGTTCGCACGCGAGACAGCGGCGCTGACTGCGGCAGGCTTCACGCTGGAAAAAACCCTAGTGGTCGATCAGTTCCGGTTTTCTGCTCATGTCGAGGTCGCGGCCTATTTCAGCCGCTAGATGTGGTGCGAAAAATCGGCTATGACTGCACAAAACAAGCAGATCAAAACAGGCACCTTATGAACCGCAGAACCCTTATGTTGGGCGCCAGCGCCCTAGCCGCTTTGACCGCATGTGGCGATTCAAGCAAATTCATCGCCTATGGCGGCCCGCAGGTGACGCAGGTCCAGGTCTTCAAATCGCAACGGAAAATGTATCTGATGCATGGCGATAAGGTGCTTGAGCATTATAAGATAAGTCTGGGCGGCGATCCGATCGGCCCCAAACGCTTTGAGGGGGACGGGAAAACCCCTGAGGGGCTGTATTACATAAATCGCCGCAACCCCAATTCGGCCTATTATCTGTCGATCGGCATTAGCTATCCGAACCCGGAGCAGGTTACCTTTGCTGCCGAGCAGGGCAAAAAGGCGGGTGGCGATATTTTCATCCACGGCCGCGATGGCAAGAACAAGGGCCGGGGGCGCGACTGGACGGCGGGTTGCATCGCGGTGAAAGACAAAGAAGTCCGCGAGATCTACGCAATGGTGCAGGACGGCACGCCAATCTTTATCTTCCCGTGATATGCAAAGGGCCCCGTGATGGGGCCCTTTTTGACTTAGTTGCCGGTGACCATCGTCCACCAGATTTTCCCTGACGGTTCCTGATACCAGGAAAAGCCCATTTGCGTGGCCGCCGGGTTCAGGATCACATCGCGCGTGTCGGGCACATTCATCCAAGCCGACAGCGTCTCCATCTCGGTCTCATAGGTTTCCGAGATGTTTTCGCCCAACACGGTGCCGGTATAGCCCGCACGTTGCGCACGACTGAGCGGCGAAGACCCGTCCGAACCCCAATGCCACGGCCGATTCTGCGCGGCCATATCTTTGGAATGGGCCAAGGCGGCGGTGGTCAGCGACGCGTTAAGAACCAACGGTGTCGCCCCGCGCGCCGAGCGCAACGAGTTAACCGATTCGAGCACACGCTGGGGAATCACCTGCGCATCGCGCCCGGTAATGGAATAAACTTTGGGCAGCGGCAGCCCATCCGGGCCAAGCTTGGGTTGCTGATCCACAGGATCGCAGGCCGCGAGGGCCAGTGTGGCAGATATCGCAAGGATTGTAGCGCGCAGCATTGTCTTGAGGCCCCCTATTAAACCTGTGTTTCCTTTACACGTTCACCGATGGGCGCGCAAACCCTCCTGTAACGCGAAAGGCACATCAATCACGGTATGATTTGCACCAGCGGCTTGCCCAAGATATGTTAACGAAGCTATTTCAGGTCAACGGTTCCGCCATATTCGGAGAGCATGATGTCTAACGCGCGTACCAAATTTGATCGCCGCGCTTTTCTAGGCGCGGCCGCGCTTGGCAGTGCGGGCTTGGCATTGCCAGCTTGGGCGCAAACGCCTGATGCGGGCGCAGTCCAATATGAGACCAATGATTATACCAACCAGCGGCGCAACATCTCGAGCTTTCAGGCGCGCCAGTGGCAGCCCTATTTCAGCTCGCTGCGCAATGGGGCAATTCTTGTCGATACCACCTCGCGCGATCTGCATTTCTGGTCGGCTGATGCGTCAGTCTATCGCCTTTACCCGACCTCAGTGCCGGTCTCCGAGGAGTTGACCCGACTTGGCCGGACCGAAGTGATCCGCAAGGTCGAAGGGCCAAGCTGGGCGCCGACGCCTTCGATGAAACGGCGCAACCCGGAATGGCCGTCGTATGTGCCCCCCGGTCCCGACAACCCGCTGGGAACGCATGCGCTGTATCTGTCGTGGAAATACTACCGTATTCACGGCACGCATGACACGCGCAAGATTGGTCGCAAAAGTTCAAACGGCTGCATCGGGCTGTATAACGAGCACATTCAAGAGCTGTTCGGAATGGCAAAAATTGGCACCCAAGTGCTGCTGATTTAACAGGCGCGCGCTATGCGTCTGCACAAAGGGCCCCGCGTGGGCCCTTTTTAGTTAGTCAGTGCAAGTGCTTGCGCGGTGATCCAGGCCAATGCTGTATAACGCCCTGTTTTCGCGATGAAAACCAGCGGAACAAATAACCACAGGTTCATCCGCAAAACACCCGCGATCAGGCAGACCAGATCGCCACCCGGCGCCCAGCTTAGCAGCAAAAGCGGTGCGCCCCAGCGATCCAGCCAGCGATGCCCCATCGCGAGTTGTTTCTGCGAGGCCGGAAACCATTTGCGATCTTTCCAATGGTTGACGCCACGCCCCAGAGCATAGGTCACGAGCGCGCCCAGCGTGTTGCCAATGCTTGCCACCAGAACCATCTGCCATATCGAAACGCCGCCCGCCGTTTGCAGTGCGACGAACAGGATTTCCGACTGCATCGGTATCGGCGTCGCGGCCAGCATTGCCGAGACAAACAGGCCGATTAGAGAGGCATTTTCAACCATTGGATTTGGCTTGGCTCATCGACTTAGGAAAAGGGCGCGCGAGATGATCCGCACGCCCTTCTTAGTGTAAGGCTCGCTGGTGCGCGATCAATTCTCGGGATTGATCTCATCTTCACGCGGCTCACGCGGCGGGCGTCCGATGACATCGCGCAACGCGTCCAGTTCGATGAAGTTATCAGCCTGACGACGCAGCTCGTCGGCGATCATCGGCGGTTGGCTGCGGATGGTCGAGACGACCGAAACACGGCAGCCTTGACGTTGTAGGCTTTCCACCAGCGGGCGGAAATCGCCATCGCCTGAGAACAGCACGATATGATCGAGGCGCGGCGCGAGCTCCATCGCATCCACGGCCAACTCAATGTCCATATTGCCTTTGACTTTCCGCCGCCCCATCGAATCAGTGTATTCCTTGGCAGGCTTGGTCACCATTGCGTAGCCGTTATAGTTCAGCCAATCGACTAGTGGGCGGATGGGCGAGTATTCCTCGTTTTCCAGCAGCGCTGTGTAATAGAAAGCGCGCAGCAACTTGCCGCGCCGTTCAAATTCTTGCCGTAACAATTTATAGTCGATATCGAAGCCCAATGCCTTGGCTGCGGCATAGAGATTCGAGCCATCGATAAAGAGTGCGAGACGTTCGTCCTTGTAAAACATGCAATCCTCTTGCTGCTTGGTCCGCCATGTCTAGTCGGATCGCGAAACGAATTTGGGTATAACGCTTGCGTAAAAGAACAGGGCCAACGAGATATGTCCACTGACATATGCAATACGCAAGAATTATGGAGCCTGTCTAAATGGACATGTCAGTCATTTGTGCGCTTGGGGCGAATCTGTCGGGCGACCAAGGCGACCCGGTGGATACATTGTCTGCGGCCCTTTGCGAATTGGTAAATAAGGATTTTTCGCTGGTTTCAGTCAGCCGTTTTTGGCGGACTCCCGCCTATCCCGTAGGGTCTGGCCCCGACTACGCCAACGCATGTTGCAAATTGCAATCTCCGTCTGACCCAAGGGCAACACTGGACGCGTTTCATGACATCGAAGCGCAGTGCGGCCGCGTGCGTGAGGCACGTTGGGGTGCCAGAACGCTTGATCTGGATTTGATTGCATATGGCAATATCGTGTTGCCTGATCTGCAAGGGTTTGCGCAGTGGCGGGATCTCCCCTTGAGTCGGCAGCAAAGCATCGCGCCGACAGAGCTTATTTTGCCTCATCCGCGCCTTCAGGACCGCGCGTTTGTGCTGATTCCCTTGGCCGAGATCGCACCGCTTTGGCGCCATCCCGTTTCGGGCCAAACGGTTAGGCAGATGCTGGCCGCGCTGCCAGAGGCGCAAAAAGCGGCCATTCACCCGGTTTGACAGGGTTTTGACACGATTGCGCGCTTGTCATCGCGGGGCCAAGCGCCTAAGTAGAGCCCTCGTTCGAAAGTCCTACTGGAGTTGCCCATGGCCCGCGTGACGGTTGAAGATTGCGTCGACAAAGTCCCGAATCGATTCGAGCTGGTGATGCTCGCGTCCCATCGTGCACGCGAAATCGCCGCCGGTTCTCCGATCACGGTCGAGCGTGACAACGACAAGAACCCGGTCGTCGCCCTGCGCGAAATCGCCGACGAAACGCAATCGGCAGATGATCTGCGCGAGCGTCTGATCGAAAGCAACCAGACCCAGATCGAAGTCGATGAGCCCGAAGACGATTCGATGGCGCTGTTGATGGGTGGTGAAAGCCCCGATCGCGCAGTCGAAGATGACATGTCCGAAGAGCGCATGCTGCGCGCACTGATGGACGCGCAGGGCCGCGAATAAGCAATAGGGGCGGAAACGGGCGCGCATGATCGACGTCGAAGACCTGATCGCGCTCGTTCGCAACTACAATCCGCAGACCAATGCAGATCTGATCCGGCGTGCCTATGCCTACGGGCTGAAGATGCACGAAGGTCAGTTGCGCCATTCCGGCGAGCCCTATTTTACCCATCCCGTTGCCGTCGCCGCTATTCTGACCGAACAGCGGCTAGATGATGCGACCATCGTCACAGCCTTGCTGCATGACACGATCGAAGACACCGGCTCGACCTATATCGAGGTGACAGAGCTGTTTGGCGAAGAGATCGCCGAACTGGTGGATGGCGTCACCAAGCTGACCAATTTGCAATTGTCCAATGCCGCCTCAAAGCAGGCCGAGAATTTCCGTAAGCTGTTCATGGCGATGTCCAAGGATTTGCGGGTGATTCTGGTCAAGCTGGCGGATCGTTTGCACAATATGCGCACCATCCGCTCAATGCGGGTTGAAAAGCAGGCTCAAAAAGCGCGCGAGACGATGGAAATCTTTGCGCCGCTGGCCGGTCGCATGGGGATGCAATGGATGCGTGAAGAGCTTGAGGATCTTGCCTTTAAGGTCATCAATCCCGAGGCGCGCACCTCGATCATCCGCCGCTTTGTCAGCCTGCAAAAAGAGACCGGCGATGTGATCCCGAAAATCACCGCCGATATTCGCGGGTTGCTGGAAGATGAGGGGATCGACGCGGTGGTGTTTGGCCGCGCCAAGCGCCCCTATTCGATCTGGCGCAAGATGGAGGAAAAGCAACTTGCCTTCTCGCGTCTCTCCGACATTTACGGCTTTCGCGTCATCACCAATTCGGAAATGGATTGCTACCGCGTCTTGGGGCTGATCCATCACCGTTGGCGCGCCGTGCCGACCCGGTTCAAAGACTACATCAGTCAGCCCAAGACGAACGGTTATCGCTCGATCCACACGACGGTCTCGGGGCGCGATGGCAAGCGGGTCGAGGTGCAAATCCGCACCCGCCAAATGCACGAGGTCGCTGAGGCCGGGGTCGCTGCGCATTGGTCGTATCGCGATGGCGAGCGGGCGAAAAACCCCTTTGCAGTGGACCCGGCGAAATGGCTGGCCTCGCTGAATGAACGCTTTTCCGAAGGCGAGGGCGATCACGACGAGTTTCTCGAAAACGTCAAACTCGAGATGTATTCCGACCAGGTGTTCTGCTTCACCCCCAAGGGCGATGTGGTGAAGCTGCCCAAGGGTGCGACGCCGATTGATTTCGCCTATGCGATCCACACGCGGATCGGCAATAGCTGCGTTGGCGCCAAGATTGACGGCATCCGCGTGCCGCTTTGGACGCGGCTCAAAAATGGCCAGTCGGTCGAAGTGATCATCGCGGCTGGCCAACGCCCGCAGATGACGTGGCTTGATATTGTGGTCACCGGACGCGCCAAGGGGGCGATCCGCAAATCCCTGCGCGAAGAAGATCGCGATCGCTTTATCAAACTCGGGTCTGAGCTGGCGCGCGTGGCGTTTGAACATGTCGGGCGCAAGGTTACGGATAAGGCCCTGCGTACGGCAGCCAAAACGCTGGGTCTGCCTGATGAGGACGAACTGCTTGCGCGGATCGGCTCGGCCGAGTTGGCGGCGTCCGAGGTGTTGGCGGCACTTTACCCCGAACTGGCCGCGCGCCAGAACGAGAGCGAGATTGAGCCCACCCGAGCCGTTCTGGGCCTCGGTGCTGATCAAAGCTTTAGCCGCGCCAATTGTTGCCAGCCTTTGCCCGGGGAACGGATCGTCGGCATCACCTATCGCGGGCAGGGCGTGGTGATACACGCCATCGATTGCCCCGCGCTTGCGGAATTCGAGGATCAGCCCGAACGCTGGGTTGATCTGCAATGGAAATCGGGGCGACACCCGCCAGCTTATACCGCGACGCTCAAGATCACGATTTCCAATGATGCGGGCGTGTTGGGCCATATCTGCACCCTGATCGGGCAGCAAAAGGCAAATATTTCTGATTTGAAATTCATTGATCGGAAGCCCGATTTTTATTCGCTTCTTGTCGAGGTCGAACTGTGCGATGCCGAGCATATGCACCGGTTGCTCAACGCGCTTGAAGCGGAAAGCGATGTTGCTCAAGTCTCGCGAATTCGCGAACTGTCACGCAAGCCGTAGTCGTTTCGACGGCGCAAGGGGGGAGACGCGTGGTGTTTAGGCGGCGCGAAAAGCGAAGTGTTCTGCAAAACCTGCGCGAGGCGGTCTGGCCGCGCTCGGGCTGGGGGCGCGCTTTTCAGTATGTCAAACATCGCGTTAATCGCTTGCCCGACCGGCCCCATCGCATCGCGCGCGGTGTGTGGGCGGGTGTGCTGGTCTCATTCACCCCGTTCTTCGGCTTTCACTTTCTGACCGCCGCGGCGGTCGCTTGGATCATCCGCGGCAATATTCTTGCGGCCCTTCTGGCGACGTTTTTTGGCAACCCCATTAGCTTTCCGATCATCGCAGTGTTCTCGGTCAAGCTTGGTCATTTCATACTCGGGGATCGCCTAGATAGTGGCCACACTGAGGGTTTGCTACGCACTTTTCAGGCCGCAAGCCACGATCTTCTGCATAATTTCTGGGCTATATTTACGCCCGATCACGCCGAATGGAGCGGATTGGAGCGGTTCTTTACCGATGTCTGGCTGCCCTATCTTGTGGGCGGGCTTGCGCCGGGAATTATCGCCGCGACGATCTGCTATTATATCTCGCTGCCCATCATTACGGCGTATCAAAACCGTCGCCGTACGCGTCTGAAAGAGCGGTTGGAAAAGATCCGCGCCAAGATCAAACGCGACGATAAAGGTGGCGAGAAGAAGCCTCGCGACTAGGCACCATAGCGCGCTATCATCTTCCCTTGGCGACGCCCGCTTCGCTTAACTGATAGCCGCGCCGTTGGGCGAGCCGTCGCGATGTTTCAGCCGCTGTCACCGCCTCGCGCAGGTTGGAAAACCACCGCAAACATTGACTGCCCGCGCGCCCATGCTGGCCCCATTCGCGCACCACTGTGTATTCTCCGAACAGATTGTCCGAGATCTCAACGCGGTAAAACCGCCGCGTATTCGGCGTATGCAATATGAGGTTGAGCATGGCAGTGCTCCTACATCCCGATTACGTGAAGTGAATCAGAGATGCGCGCATTTGGCCAGCGAAAAAGGGTTAACGAAAAGGGCCGCGCGGGGCGGCCCTTTGGGTATCAGTTCATCGGTGTCCAAGGCGTGAGCGCCTTAATTTTCTCTTTGCGCCGCTCGTCGCCCGATTTCGACCAATCGCCGCCAAAGGCTGCCGATTCCCAGCTGCCATATTCGGGATTGGGGAACATGATCCAAGTTTTGCCCCAGTTGTCCTTGGTCTTTTCGTAGAACGCCTGACGTTCTGCGCCTGAGCCCTTCGCGGCATCGGTGAAGTCGCCCAGATTGTCGCCCATCAAAAGCGCGACGCGGTAATCCTTGGCCACATAGGCAATCCGGTTTTCTTTAGCCGAGCCCCAATCTGGTTGCTCTTTCTTGGTCAATACGGTGTCGACATTGCCGCCCATCGGAAAGCCGAGTTTTTCCATATTGGCGCGCGTTCCGGGTTCTTCATCCTTGGTGCGGTTGGAGACATAGAAAATTTTCACGCCCTTGGAATCTGCATATTTCAGGAAATCAATTGCGCCGGGCATCGCCGTGGAGGTCTGGGAATTGACGTAGTCGGTCCATTCCTTAGATCTGAAATTCGTGCCGCGTTGAATGAGCGAGGATTGGTAATTTGCGTTATCCAGCAGCGTCTCATCCAGATCGGCGATAATCGCGACGGGTTCGTCTTGATACTTCGCACCCTCTTTGCCGGGCGCTGCCGTCCATGCTTTGTCGGCCAAAGCCTGATCGAGGCGCAGTTTAGCCAGATCAAACAGCCCGCGTGTCACGGCCTTATGCTCGACCGAGTTTTGCATCCACAGCGTCGCGTTCAGCAGGTCGTTTTGCGGTACGGCCTGGGCATCCTGCGCGACACTGACTGCGGTGCTTAGGCACAAACCGGCGGCGCTGGCCGCAAGCAGGGCTTTTATCTTCATTTATACTCTCCCCGGTGGATCTATTTCGGCGCGGATTACGCAGTGCCTCAAAAAGGCAATGCATATGCAAAAACTGCAAGCACGCGCGGGTCACCTTAGCGTGAGACTAGCTCCAGCGAACCTCACCCAGAAAAATGTAGCCCGCGCCGTAGATCGTTTTGATCAGTCGTGGGTTTTTCGGGTCTTCTCCCAGCTTGGTGCGTAAGCGTGAGATCCGCACATCCATTGCGCGATCAAAGCTGTCACCCGCCGCACCGCCCAAAGATTCCTGCATTTGCGCACGGCTGATCAGCCGGTTCGGGCTTTCGAGAAACAGCCGCAGCACCTCGCCCTCGGCATGGCTGAAGGATGTCTCGCGCCCGGTCTCATCAACCAGCATGTAGCGGTCGAAATGCGCCTTCCAGCCCGCGAAACTGGCGCTGTTGGCCGTGTTCGCCGCCCCGGAACGCCCCTTGCGCAGCCGGGCACGGATGCGCGCGACCACCTCGGCGGGATCGAAGGGTTTGATGATGTAGTCATCGGCCCCCAACTCAAGGCCCGTCACCCGGTCTTGCACTTGTGCGCGCCCCGAAATGATGATGATCGCCGCCCCAGATTCGAGCGCCAAGCGATGCACCAAGGCCAGCCCGTCGCGATCTGGAAGACCCAGATCGACAAGGCAGACATCGGGAGCGGTGCGGCGCAGCGCGGCCTCAAACTCAGTTGCGCGCCCGTAGCAGGTGGTGCGAAACCCCGCCTCTTGTAGTGCATCCGACAGCATCCGGCGAATTTCCGGTTCATCGTCAAGGATCGCGACATGAGGTTGATCGGCGGGCTGATTGGCGGTCATGGTTTGGGTCCAGATAGATGCGCGGCAAGTTGCGCTGCGTCAAAGGGTTTCTGGATGACGGGGCAGGGTGCGCTTAGCCGCAGCGCATCGCCCGGCGGCAGTGACGTCATCAAGATCACCCGCACCTGATCGCCGATCGCATGGGCAAGGTCCACCCCCGTGCGCGATCCGGCAAGCTGAATATCGGACAGCACAAGGCCGATATCGGGAACCGCCATAAGCGCCAGTGCCTCGGTCACATTGCGCGCTTCGATGACCGTGTGATCCATCGCTCGCAACATCTCGCGCGTCGTGGAGCGAATATCCTCATCATCCTCGACAAGCAGCACCAGCATCGGCGTGGCCGACATGGCAGCAGGACGCAGCGGTAAGCGCAGCGTGACGCGCGCGCCCTCGGGCGTGTTGGCCAACCGAACCGTTCCGCCCGCCAGCTTGGTTTGATCATACACCATCGACAGACCCAGCCCTGATCCCTCGCTGCCCTTCGTGGTGAAAAACGGATCGAGCCCTTGATTAAGGGCGACTGGTGAGAATCCGCCCCCCTCGTCGCTTACGGAAATCTCGACCCAAGTGTCGCGCACCCGATGGGCGGCGATGCGGATAGCCCCGCCCGTGTCGCGCATTGCGTCATTGGCGTTTAGGATCAAGTTGAGAATGCTGTCTTGCAACGGGCCGGGATCAAGCAGAACCGGGTCCTCCAGCCCCTCTATTGCAATCTCAAGGCTGACCGTTTCGCGCAGGGTCGGCCCCGCCATCGCCGCCAGATCGTCAAACAGATCGGCGAGGACAACGGCTTGCGGGCGCAGCTCGCGCGGGCCGGAAATCATGGCGAGGCGATCCAACAACGTGCCCCCGCGCCGCGCCGCGCCCAAGGTCGCGCGGATGGCGTCCTGCGCATCCTCGGACAAGCCCTCCATCCGCTCGAGCCGCCCTTGCAGCCCCAGAATGATCGTCAGCAAATTGGCAAAATCATGCGCCAGTCCCGAGGACAGCTTGGCGGCCAATTCGCGTTTTGTGGTATGGGCCAACGCCGCGCGAGCCTGCGTTTCGGCGGTGACATCGGTGGACAGGACGAACACGCCATTGGCAGGTCCGTCCTTGCCGCGATCCGGCGTCAGCGCGATCCGGATGCGCCGATCAGAAGGGTCATGGGTGATTTCAATCACGTTTGCCTCACCGTTGAGCGCACGGTCCAATGCAGGTCGGATTTTGTCAAAGGTCGCAGGCCCCAGCGCCTCGGTCACTTGGCGACCAACCACATCTTCTTGCGAGCCCGGCATCACCGTAGGCAGCTTGTGGTTTGAGAAGGTGTAGATGAAGTCGCGATCGACATGGGCGATATGAGCGGGCATCATCTCGGTCACTTGCCGGGTGCGGGCCTCGGTGATCGTGAGCTGGCGCTGGGTCTCTTGCAACGCGGCATTGGTCGCACCCAAAGCGCGGTTGGCAGCGCCCAATGCCTCGGCATGATCGAGCACCTGTTCGGAGAGTTCCTCGGATCGGGCACGCAACAACGTCTCTTGGCGTTTGATCTCGGTGATATCGGTATAGACGGTGATCCAGCCGCCTTGTGGCAGTGGCGCGCCCTCGACCGAGATCGTGCGGCCATTGGCGCGGGTGCGCTCCATGTAATGCGGGGCAAAGGCGCGCGCGGTTTCAACGCGGTCACGCACGGCGGCCTCGATGTCATCCACCGGGCCATATTCGCCCTGCCGCACAAGATAGCGAACCGTATCTTCAAATGTGGCACCGGGCTGCGTCAGCGGATCGGGGAGCTTGAACATTTCCCTATACGGGGCGTTTGACACAGCTAGCCGCAGTTCGCTGTCAAAGATCGACAACGCCTGAGCAATCAGGTTCAGCCCCGCCTGTGTCAGCCTTTCATTTGCGCTTTCGGTCACTGCGTCCCCCTTTGCGTGATCATCGCTAGCACCCCGCGCCGCCCCGCGCAAATTGGGCTTGGTGCGCGGGGTCGCACCGGACCAACTTGTAAGAATTCGTTACAATCACGAAAACATCACGAAAACTTTGACAGCGAGCCTAGCGCCATGCCGAACTGGGCGCGGAGGATTCGCCGAGTGCGGAGAGGGACGCCGGGCGACCGGCGCGAGGGAGGATAATTTGGCTGAGGCAGTCACGAAGGGGCACGAGTCTGCCCAATCGATTCCTGCGTTGTTGGCGCGCAACGTAGACCGTTTTGGCGGCTATCCCGCCTATCGCGAAAAGGAATTCGGGATTTGGCAAAGCTGGACCTGGGCCGAAACGTCTGACGAGATTCGCGCTATGGCGTTGGGCTTTCTCAGTCTTGGTGTCGAGCGCGGCGATCATATCGCGATTATCGGGCGCAACCGCCCGGCGCATTACTGGGCGATTGTCGCGGCGCAGATGTGCGGTGCGATTCCGGTGTCGTTGTATCAGGACGCGGCGGCTGACGAGATGGCCTATGTGATGGACCATTGCGGCGCGCGTTTCGTTGTGGCGGGCGATCAAGAGCAGGTCGACAAGATCCTTGAAATCGGTGATCGCATCCAAGACATTACCCATGTCCTGTATACCGACAAGCGCGGTATGCGGAAATACGACCATTCGCGTATGAATGCGTTAGCAGATTTGAAGGCCGAAGGACGTGCGAGCCATCAGCGTTATAAGCCGGAACTTGATCGCCGCATTGCCGAGCTGGATTACGACAGCACTTGCGTGATGCTCTATACGTCTGGCACCACCGGTAAGCCCAAGGGTGTCGTGCTTTCGAACCGCAATATCATCGAGACCGCCAAGGCGAGTTCCGAGTTCGATCATCTGGATCACAACGATGAGGTTCTGGCCTATCTGCCTCTGGCGTGGGTGGGCGATTTCATTTTTTCTATCGGGCAGGCGTATTGGACAGGCTTCACGGTGAACTGCCCTGAAAGCCCCGAAACTATGATGACCGATCTGCGCGAAATCGGTCCGACCTATTTCTTTGCCCCGCCGCGGGTGTTTGAAAACCAGCTCACCACCGTGATGATCCGCATGGAAGATGCAGGTCGGGTCAAGAAATGGCTGTTTGATCACTACATGGAAGTCGCGCGCAAGGTTGGGCCCGATATTCTGGATGGCAAGCCGGTCAGCTTTGGCAAGCGCCTCTCCTATGCGCTGGGCAATCTGTTCGTCTATGGGCCGCTCAAGAACACGCTGGGCTATTCGCGCATTCGCGTGGGCTATACCGCAGGCGAGGCGATTGGCCCCGAGATTTTCAGCTTTTACCGCTCGCTCGGGATCAACCTGAAGCAGCTTTACGGGCAAACCGAGGCGTCGGTGTTCATCACCCAACAACCCGATGGCGAGGTCCGCGCAGATACCGTGGGCGTGCCAAGCCCCGGCGTTGAGGTTCGCATCGGCGAAAATGGCGAGGTTTACTACCGCAGCCCCGGAACCTTTGTGGAGTATTACAAAAACGCCGAAAGCACCGCCTCGACCAAAGATTCCGAGGGTTGGGTGGCGACAGGTGACGCGGGCTTTTTCGAACCCGACACTGGCCATCTGCGCATCATCGACCGCGCCAAGGACGTTGGAAAACTGGCCGATGGTCGGATGTTCGCGCCAAAATACGTCGAGAACAAACTGAAATTCTACCCAGCAATTCTTGAGACCGTGGTGTTCGGCGCGGGTCGTGACCGCTGCACGGCGTTTATCAACATTGACCTTGCGGCGGTGGGCAACTGGGCCGAGCGTAACAACATTTCTTACGCTTCTTATCAAGAGCTTGCGGGTCATCCGCGCGTCTATGAGATGATCCGCGAGCATATCGAAGAGGTGAACGAAAGCGTGGCGCAAGACCCGATGCTGTCGGGCTGCCAGATCCATCGCTTTCTGATCTTGCATAAGGAATTGGATGCCGATGATGGCGAGCTAACACGCACCCGCAAAGTGCGCCGCAACATCATCGCCGAGAAATTCGCTGATCTGATTGGGGCGCTCTATGACGGTAGCTCGGAAATCTACACCGAAACGGAAGTGACCTATGAGGACGGCCGCAAGGGCGCGATCAAGGCCACGCTGCGGATCGAGGACGCGAAAGTGGTGCCAGTCAAACCGATCGCGGAGGCCGCAGAATGAAGGATATGAACGAGGGCTACATGACCCCGGATGGCCGCCAGATCGGCGGCGTGTTGATGGAGCTAAAAAACATCACCTTGAAATTCGGCGGTGTGACAGCAATTGAAGACATCTCGTTCGACATTCGCGACGGCGAAATTCGTGCGATTATCGGGCCGAACGGGGCGGGTAAATCTTCGATGCTGAACGTGATCTCGGGGTTCTATATCCCCACCGAGGGCGAGGTTTGGTTCAAGGGATACAAGCGCGGGCCGATGAAGCCTTATAACATCGCGCGTCTGGGCATTGCGCGCACCTTCCAGAATATCGCGTTGTTTGACGGGATGTCGGTGCTCGACAACATCATGACGGGGCGTCTGACCAAGATGAAGAAGGGCCTTTTGGCGCAAGCCGGATGGTGGTGGACGGGGGCCGCGCGCGAAGAGTACGAAAATCGCGATAAGGTGGAGCGGATTATTGATTTTCTGGAAATTCAGAATATTCGGAAAACTCCTGTTGGTCGCCTTCCCTATGGTTTGAAGAAACGGGTCGAATTGGCGCGCGCGCTGGCGGCCGAGCCCAAGATCCTACTGCTGGACGAGCCGATGGCCGGGATGAACGTCGAGGAGAAAGAGGATATGTGTCGCTTTATCCTCGATCTCAACGACGAATTTGGCACCACAATCGTATTGATTGAGCACGATATGGGCGTGGTCATGGATATTTCTGACCGCGTGGTCGTGATGGATTACGGCAAGAAAATCGGTGACGGCGCGCCCGATGAGGTACGCAACAATCAAGCCGTGATCGACGCCTATCTGGGGGTGGCCCATGACTGATTTCTCGCAAACGCAACGCGGTTTAACCGGAGGGGCACATCATGCCTGATCAACTCGTCTACGCGATGGAAGTGACGCTGAACGGGCTGATGGCGGGGGTGTTGTATTCGCTCGTGGCGCTGGGCTTTGTGCTGATCTTTAAGGCATCTGGCGTCTTTAACTACGCCCAAGGGGTGCTGGCGCTCTTTGCGGCGCTCACGCTGGTGGGTATCCAAAAGGGCCAAGTGCCCTTTGCCCATATGATCAATGCGATGACGGGCGGACATCTGACCGATTTCGGCTGGCAAGTGCCTTCGATAATCGCAATTTTGCTAACGGCTGTGGTGATGGTGCTGCTGGCCATCGTGATTGAGAAACTGGTGCTCAAGCATCTCGTTAATCAGGCCCCGATCATTCTGTTCATGGCGACCATTGGCATGGCCTATTTCCTTGAGGGGTTTGGCGATGTGATGTGGGGCGCGGATATCAAGACGCTTGATGTCGGCCTGCCCCAAGGTATCAACGAAACCATCGAAACCGTCACCGACCGCTGGTTCGGATATGGGTTCTTTATCGACAATCTCGATATTGTCGCGACCTTGGTGGCGATTTTGTTGGTCACCGCGCTGACGCTGTTTTCGCAATATTCCAAGCAGGGCCGCGCCTTGCGCGCTGTGGCCGATGATCACCAAGCCGCGTTGTCGGTGGGGATCTCGCTGCGCTTCATCTGGATTTTGGTCTGGTCGATTGCGGGTTTTGTGGCGCTGGTTGCCGGCATCATCTGGGGCACGAAATCGGGGGTACAGTTTTCGCTTAGCCTGATCGCGCTCAAGGCATTGCCGGTGCTGATGCTGGGGGGATTCACCTCGATCCCCGGTGCGATTGTGGGCGGCTTGATCATCGGCGTAGGTGAGAAATTGTTTGAGTTCTCAATCGGTCCGATGATCGGCGGCGCGACTGAAAACTGGTTCGCCTATGTGCTTGCACTCGTCTTCCTCGTCTTCCGTCCGCAAGGGCTGTTTGGCGAGAAAATCATCGAGAGGGTTTGAGCGATGTCACGGATCTGTGAAAATCTTCTTGATCACGGCTCGGGCGTGCGACAAGCTGTCGCATATCGTAGCGTCAAGGCAGAGGAGGCCCGTCGTTACGAGCGCGTAACGAGCAAAGGGAGGTCCATTGCCCATGAAAATCTGTGCGACCGTATTCACCATCGGATGGGGGGCAGCGCTTGTCTTCGGCTGGATCGCATTGGCGGCCCCGCCAGAAGAGGCATCGCAAATGCGCTCGATCACAATTGTGCTGGCCGCATTGGGCGCCGGGGCTGGTCTTTGGGCTTGGCTCAGGATTCGACGCGGCTGCTAACGGGAGAGATCGCCGTCTTCCCGCATAAGGGGAGAAGCTGATGTTTTACCGTGAATCTGGTGATTTCAAGACGTCCTACAGTGAGGACAGTCAGACATTCCCGATCAAATTCGACCGGCTGCGTTATTATGCGGTGCTGGCCGTGGCCTTCGGAATCATACCGCTCTTCATCAACGACTATTGGGCCAACGCGGTGGCGGTGCCCTTCCTGATCTACGCGATTGCCGCGATCGGGCTGAACATTTTGGTGGGCTACGCGGGCCAGGTTAGCCTTGGCACCGGAGGTTTCATGGCGGTGGGGGCTTACGCCGTTTACAAGCTGATGACCGCGTTTCCTGAAGTGTCGATCTTCATCCATGTGATCTTGGCTGGACTTATCACGGCGGCTGTCGGCGTGGTGTTTGGCTTGCCCAGCTTGCGCATCAAGGGGTTCTACCTCGCGGTGGCGACACTGGCGGCGCAGTTCTTTCTTGTCTGGCTTTTCAACAAGGTGCCGTGGTTTTACAACTACTCCGCCTCCGGCCAGATTAACGCGCCCGAGCGCACGGTGTTTGGCGTGTTTGTGACGGGCGCGCAGACCTCGGCGATGGCGAAATACATGTTCTGTCTCGTGATGCTGACTCTGGTGGCACTAGTGGCGCGCAACCTGACGCGCGGCACCGTGGGGCGCAAATGGATGGCGATCCGCGACATGGATATCGCCGCCGAGATCATCGGTGTGAATCCGCTCACGACCAAACTTTCGGCATTCGCGGTCAGCTCGTTCTTCATTGGCATTGCAGGGGCCCTGTTCTTTGCGGTCTATCTTGGCGCGGCTGAGGTGGGTGAGGCTTTCGGGATCCAGAAATCGTTCCTGATCCTGTTCATGGTGATCATCGGCGGGCTTGGCTCGATCTTCGGGTCCTTCGCGGGGGCGGCGTTCCTCGTGCTGTTGCCGGTGTTCTTGAAAAACCTACTGGTGGGCACGCTAGGATGGCCGACCGATCTGGCCGCGCATGTTGAGCTGATGATCGTGGGCGGGCTGATCGTGGCCTTCCTGATCGCCGAGCCCCACGGCATCGCGCAGCTTTGGCGCGTCGCAAAAGAGAAACTCCGGCTTTGGCCCTTCCCACACTGACGGAAGGCGCTGCCCAACATCGAAGAACCGGGATCAACCCGGCGCGATAACTGACTGACTCTCTGGGAGGAGATGCAAATGAGAAAGACACTTACCGCCTTGGTGGCCGCAGCGATGACGCTGAGCGCCGCCCCGGTCATGGCCGAACTGGTCGTGCCGAATTTGAGCTACCGCACCGGGCCTTATGCCGCGAACGGTATTCCCTACGCGGATGGTTTCAACGACTATTTCACGCTGCTCAATGAACGCGATGGCGGGATCGGCGGCGAAATCGTCAAAAGCCCCGAATGTGAGACCGCCTATAATACTGAAAAAGGTGTGGAGTGCTACGAGTCCACCAAGGGCGAAGGCGCGCTGGTCTATAACCCGCTTTCGACCGGCATTACCTATCAGCTGATCCCGAAAATGGCCGCAGATGGCATCCCGCTGTATACCCCCGGTTATGGTCGCACCTCGGCGGCCAATGGCAAGGTGTTCAAATGGGTGTTCAACTACCCGGCGAACTACTGGGACGGGGCCTCGGTCGCGGTAAAATACCTGATGGATCAGAACGGTGGATCGCTTGAGGGCAAGAAGATTGCGCTGGTCTACCATAACTCCGCTTATGGCAAGGAACCGATCCGCACGCTTGACGAACTGTCCAAGAAGCACGGCTTCACGCTGGCGACTTTGCCCGTCGATCATCCCGGTCAAGAGCAGAAATCGCAATGGCTGCAGATCCGTCGTGAAAAGCCTGACTATGTCATCATGTATGGCTGGGGCGTGATGAACCAGGTCGCTATCCAAGAGGCCGTGAACATCCGCTTTCCAATGGAAAATTTCATTGGCATCTGGTGGTCCGGTTCCGAAAATGACGTTGAATCCGCAGGGGATAAGGCGACCGGTTACAAGGCGCTTTCGTTCCACGGCACTGGCATGGATTACCCGGTTTACGCTGACATGAAGAAATATGTCGTGGACACGGGCAAGGCTAGCGGTGCGGGCGATCAGGTCGGCACGATGCTGTATTCGCGCGGCATGTATGCGGCGATCATTATCTCTGAGGCGATCCGCAAGGCGCAGGAAATCGCCGGAAAATCTGCGGTGAACGCGGCTGAAGTGCGCGACGGTTTCGAAAACCTCGATCTGACCGAAGCACGCTTGCAAGAACTTGGCCTGCCTGACTTTTCGCAGCCGATCAAGGCAAGCTGTGAAAACCATGGCGGACCGGGCGCTGCGCGTGTCTTCCAGTGGGATGCGGCGACCAAAAATTGGAACGCAGCGTCAGAATGGATCACCTCTGACAAGGAAGTTCTTGATCCGCTGATTGCAGAAGACTCGGCCGCTTACGCCAAGGAAGCGGGCATCGAGGAAGGTTGCAAATAACAGTCTGGCTCCCGGCCCAAGGGTCGGGAGCCACCTCTAACCCTTCGGAGTTTTTCCCATGCTCGATGACGTCAAAACCGATGCGACCCTGCTTGAGGTCAACAATATCGAAGTGATCTACAACCACGTCATCCTTGTTCTCAAAGGTGTCAGCCTAAGTGTGCCCAAAGGCGGGATCACAGCGCTGCTGGGCGGCAATGGCGCGGGGAAGACGACGACGCTCAAGGCGATTTCGAACCTGTTAAGGTCCGAACGCGGCGAGGTCACCAAGGGCAGTATCATCTATCGTGGCGAGCAGGTCCAAGATGGCGCCCCGGCCGATCTGGTGCGCAAGGGCGTGATTCAGGTCATGGAGGGTCGGCACTGTTTCGAGCACCTCACCGTTGAAGAAAATCTGCTGACCGGGGCATATACTCGTAAAGATGGCCGCGCCGCCGTGCAGGCCGATCTGGAGATGGTCTATAATTATTTCCCCCGCTTGAAGGAGCGCCGAAAATCGCAGGCGGGCTATACCTCGGGCGGAGAGCAACAGATGGTCGCGATGGGCCGCGCGCTGATGAGCCGCCCCGAAACGATTTTGCTGGACGAGCCTTCGATGGGCTTGGCGCCGCAATTGGTCGAGCAGATTTTCGAAATCGTGAAAGCCGTGAACGAGGCCGAGGGCGTGACCTTTTTGCTGGCCGAACAGAACACCAATGTCGCGCTGCGCTATGCGCATTACGGCTACATTCTGGAAAGTGGGCGCATCGTGATGGACGGCCCCGCGGCTGATCTACGCGAAAATCCGGATGTGAAAGAGTTCTATCTGGGCATGGGCGATGACGGGCGAAAATCGTTTCGCGATGTGCGCAGTTACCGTCGCCGCAAACGCTGGCTCGCCTAATCCTAACATATTGAATTTTAACACTTGCTGCGCAGCATGCTAGGCGCGGTATGGGGGCGGTTTTTCCGCAATAGAAAAAGGGCCGAGAGATGGGCGAATTTTACGATGAGCTGGAAACCCGTTCTGAGGACGTGCGTGAGGCCGCGATTGCAGCGGCGCTTCCCCGTCTGATCGCCAATGCGATGAAGGCTTCGGGGGTTGCTGCACACCTGAATGGCATTGACCCCGCCCAGATCGCAGACCGTGCTGCCTTGGCAAAGCTCCCTGTTTTGCGCAAATCCGACCTTGGCATCGCGCAGAAAGCCGCGCCGCCTTTCGGCGGGCTGACCACGAAGCCCGCCCATGCGTTCGCCCATATCTTTCAGTCGCCGGGGCCGATTTATGAACCTGGCGATGTCTCGCATGACTGGTGGCGTCTTGGGCGCTTTGCCCACGCGGCAGGCGTTGGCCCCGGCGATATCGTGCAAAACTGCTTTGGCTATCACCTAACCCCCGCTGGCATGATGTTTGAAAGCGCCGCGCGTGCCGTGGGTGCGGCTGTGCTGCCTGCGGGCACCGGCCAGACCGAGCTGCAAGTGCGCGCCGCCTCTGATATCGGCACGACCACCTATGCCGGCACGCCCGACTATCTGCGCATCATTCTGGAAAAGGCCGATGAGATGGGGGTGAAACTTGCGCTCACCAAGGCCACCGTTTCGGGCGGCGCGCTGTTCCCGTCCTTGCGTCAGACTTACACCGATCGCGGCATTGCCTGTCTGCAATGCTACGCCACCGCCGATCTGGGCAACATCGCTTATGAAAGTCCCGCGATGGAGGGGATGATCGTGGACGAGGGCGTGATCGTTGAAATCGTGCGCCCCGGCACGGGTGATCCGGTTGCGCCCGGTGAGGTGGGCGAAGTCGTCGTGACAACGCTCAACCCCGATTATCCGCTGATCCGTTTTGCCACGGGCGATCTGTCTGCGGTGATGGAAGGCGTTTCACCTTGTGGACGCACAAATGTGCGCATCAAGGGCTGGATGGGACGCGCCGATCAGACCACCAAGATCAAGGGTATGTTCGTGCGCCCCGAGCAGGTCGCAGATTTTGTCGCAGCGCATCCTCAGGTTATCAAAGCGCGCGTCATTGCCAGCCGTGACGGCGAGATGGACGTGATGACCGTGCAGATCGAAACCGACGCGAGTGAACCCGCAGAGTTTGATGCAGGTATTCGCGCTGCGCTCAAGATGAAGGGTGTGGTCGAACTGGTTGCACCGGGCGCGCTGCCCAATGATGGCAAGGTCATCGACGATCAGCGGAAATACGATTGAGGAACTGATACGCCGCGATCCGAGTTATCTTGATTGGAGAGACGGAGGATCACATGCGTAAACTGCTATTGACGGGGGCCGCGATCGCGGCGCTTGCCGTGCCTGCGACTGCGGCCGATTTGGCGCTGATACTGGGCAATGCAAACTATGACCGAATGGGCGATGTCAAAGGCGTGGATGCCTCGCCCAAATCTCAATCGGGCCTTAAACAGGCTGGATTCGAGATCCTAGATATGAGCGACGCCGATGCGGGTGAATTGCGCACGCGGTTCCGCGATTTCGTGACCGAGGCACAAGGCGCTGACACGGTTGTCGTCGCGCTGTCGGGGCGCTTTGTTCACAGCAATTCCGAAACGTGGTTTTTGCCCGTTGATGCCCGCGATGGCACTTTGCCCGAAGCCGTCAGCGAGGCCTTGCCGCTTTCGGCCGTGATGACTGTGCTCGCGGCTCATCCGGGCAAAGCTGTGTTGCTACTTGGCGCGCAGGAACCGGGAGGAGCGCTGTCGGGCCTGACCACGCCCGGAATTGGCACCTTGAGTATCCCGCAAGGCGTAAGCGTCCTGCATGGCGAGCCCAAGCAAGTGGCCGCGCTGATGACAGGCGATCTCGCCCGGCCTGATGCGCCACTGGCTCAGGCGGCGAAGGAGGCCGGTCTGACGACATCGGGCTTTATCACGCGCGATCTGGCGCTGGTCACCGCGACAGGCAACACCGCGCCGCCACCCGCGCCAGTCAAGACGCCTCAAGCCGACCCGGCCTCACCCTACTGGGATCTGGCGAAATCCGAAGACACGATTGACGCGTATCAACTCTATCTTCAGCGCTATCCCAACGGAGCGAATGTCAGCGATGCAAAGGCGCGTATCGCCGCGCTGCAGGCTGCTCCGGAACAGCAGGCCAAATCCACCGAGGATGGGCTGAACCTTTCACGTGACCAGCGACGCGAGATTCAGCAAAACCTGACTATTCTAGAGTACGATCCCAAAGGTGTTGACGGGATTTTTGGCGCTGGTTCTCGGAGCGCCATTTCACGCTGGCAACGCGCGAATGCGTTTGATGACACCGGCTATTTGACGCGTGATCAGTTAACCAAACTTTCCGTACAGGGTGAAAAGCGTGCCGCGGAACTGGAGGCCGAGGCCAAGGCGCGGCAAGCCGAAATCGACCGCCAGGATCGCGCCTATTGGGAGCAGACAGGCAAGGCGGGTGATGAACCGGGCCTGCGCGTTTATCTCAAGAAATATCCCGATGGTCTGTTTGCAGATCTGGCGCAGGAGCGTCTTGACGCGATTGAGTCCGCACGTCGCGCCGATGCGCAATCTGTCGATCGTGCCGATTGGGATGCTGCGCGCCAAGTCGATACGGTTGCCGGCTATCGCGACTATCTGTCGAGCCGAGACAAGCCCGCCTTTCAAGCCGAAGCAGAAGCGCGTATCGCCGAGTTGCAGCAAAGGAACCAAGACAGCGCGCAAGATGCGCAAGCCAAGGCAGGCGAGGACGCCTTGGGTCTGCCCAATGTGGCGCGGCAATTGGTGGAGCAGCGGTTGTCGCAGATGGGCCTGAAGCCGGGCAAGGTGGACGGAACCTTTACGCCTGAGACCCGACGCGCGATCCGGCGCTATCAAACGGCTGGCGGGATGCCCGCGACGGGCTATCTGACTCAGGCGACAGTGGCACAGCTTTTGGCTGGCGCTATCGGGTTTCGCTAAGGTGAAGGGGGCGGCACTGTCGCCCTTTTCTACTGCGATCCTGCGATGCTTGCCTGTGTCACGAATGCCCGCAGCACCTGAGCTGGGACCTGCGATTCAATCTGCTTTATTATTCATACCACTTGGTATATTAATTAAGCATGATTGAGCCCGCCAACCAAAATCCCCGCCCGCGCGGTCGCCCGCGCCTTGCACCTGATGCGCAGGCGTCGCGCAAAGCGTTACTGCGCGCCGGACTCGCGCAACTAACCGAGCGCGGCTATGTCGCCGTGCGTCTTGACGACATCGTCGCGGCTGCGGGTGTGACGAAGGGGGCGTTTTACCACCACTTCCGCTCAAAGGCTGATTACGGCGCGGCTCTGATCGCGGAATATGACGCTTTTTTTCGCGCCCGGATCGCGCGAAGCCTTGGGCGCGCCGACCTTGCGCCGCTGGCGCGTTTACAGGACTTCGCCAAGATGGCCGAGACCGGGATGGCCCGGTTTGACTTCCGCCGGGGCTGCCTGGTCGGCAATCTTGGCCAAGAAATGGCCTCGCTGCCCAAAGAGTATCGCGCCATGCTGATCGCCGTGCTTGAGGGCTGGCAGGACATGACCGCCACCTGTCTGCGCGCCGCCCAAGACGCCGGTGAGATCGCATCAGATCAAGACCCAGAGACCCTAGCCGCCCTGTTCTGGACCGGCTGGGAAGGCGCGGTCTTGCGCGCCAAACTTGAACGCAACCCCGCGCCGCTGCGGCAGTTCTCTGCCGGATTTCTGCGCCTCGTATCGAAATAACGGAGTTCCCTATGACCCAAGCGATTGTCATCGAAAAGACCGACGAGACCCAAAGCGTTTCGCTGCGCGACGTTGATCTGCCGCCGCTGGCTGACGGCGAAGTGGCCGTGGATGTCGCTTATTCCACGTTGAATTATAAAGATGCGCTGGCATTGACCGGGGCCGCGCCGGTTGTGCGCAGCTTTCCGATGGTGCCGGGGATAGATTTGGCCGGTATCGTGCGCGAAAGCCTGCACCCTGATTATGTGCCGGGTGATCGCGTGGTACTGAATGGCTGGAGCGTGGGCGAGAAATACTGGGGCGGGCTGGGCGCTCGCGCGCATCTGCGCGGCGAATGGCTGGTGCCACTGCCCGAGGGGATCTCAATGCGTCAGGCGATGGCGATTGGCACGGCTGGCTACACGGCGATGCTGTGCGTGATGGCGCTTGAGGCCAATGGCGTCACGCCCGACAGTGGCGAAGTGGTTGTGACCGGGGCCACGGGTGGCGTGGGCAGCGTGGCCATCGCGCTGCTGGCGGCCAAGGGCTATACCGTGGCAGCCGTCACCGGGCGCGAAAGCGAGGCAGAGTATCTAAAATCGCTCGGCGCGTCGTCGATCGTGGCGCGCGAGGAACTGACGGGTAAGCCGCGCGCTTTGAATAAAGAGCGCTGGGCGGGCGCGATTGACGTTGTCGGCAGCACGGTCCTCGCCAACCTGATCTCGATGATCAAATATCACGGCACGGTCGCGGCCTGCGGTCTGGCAGGCGGTATGGACCTGCCCAGTTCGGTCGCGCCTTTCATCCTGCGCGGCGTGACGCTGGCCGGGGTCGATAGCGTGATGTGCCCGCGCCCTCGGCGGATCGAGGCGTGGCAACGCTTGGCGCGCGATCTTGACATGGACAAGCTGGAATCAATGGTGGTTGAGGTTGCGCTGGAAGAGGTGATTGCCACGGCCCCGAAATTCCTCGAAGGGCAGGTGCGTGGCCGGATCGTCGTGCCCGTCGCCCCCAAGCTTGGCTGACGCACCTGCGATGAGCGAATGCAATCCGCCCACCGAGCCAGAGGCCGCGCAACCGGGCCAGACCCGGCTGCGCGACTGTCCGGCATGGACCTACCTGCTGCAAGAGTTCTACGGCATCTATGCGCGCGGCTCTGCCGGAGGCAGCAAGGCGATCCGCAGCCATCGCAAACGGGTCGTGCAGGGGATCTGAGGGGTTTGCCTAAGCAAGCGTCTCGGGTAGCACCAAGCCGCGCAGAATGTCTTGCGCGGCCATTGGGCGCTTGCCGGGGCGCTGGGCTTGCAGCACTTCCAACGCCCCCGTTCCGCAGGCGATGGTGAAATCGTGCAGTACGCCGCCAGCCGGACCATCCCCTTCTGCCAAGGCGGCATGCAGCAGCTTGACGCGCTCGTCCCCGATCTCGACCCACGCGCCGGGGAAAGGCGACAAGCCGTTGATATGGCGCACGAGTTCAGTGGCAGGGCGCGACCAGTCGATGCGCGCCTCGGCTTTGTCGATCTTGGCGGCATAGGTCACGCCCGCATCGGGTTGCGCCGTGGGTTGCAACGTGTCGATCTGCGCCAGCGCGTCCAGAATCAGCCGCGCGCCCATTTCTGAGAGCCGATCATGCAGCGCGCCGGTGGTTTCGCTCGGGCCGATGTCGGTGGCTTCGCGCAGCAACACGGGGCCGGTATCGAGACCCGCCTCCATCTGCATGATGCAGATCCCGGTCTGCGCATCGCCTGCCATCACGGCGCGGTGGATCGGTGCCGCCCCACGCCAGCGCGGCAAAAGCGAGGCGTGGATGTTAAGGCAGCCTTTCGTGGGCGCATCCAGCACCGCTTGCGGCAGGATCAGCCCGTAGGCGACGACCACGGCAATATCGGCGTTGAGCGCGGCGAAGGCCTCGCGATCTTCAGCCGCTTTGAAATTGCGCGGAGTGCGTATATCGACGCCTAGGCGTTCGGCGCAAAGCTGCACCGGCGAAGGACGGTCTTTCTTTCCACGACCGGCGGGACGGGGGGGCTGCGAGTAAACAGCCACCACCTCATGCGCACTTGCCAACGCCTCAAGGACGGGAACCGAGAAATCAGGCGTGCCCATAAAGATCACCCGCATCAGGTTTTTCCCAGCTTTTTGGATTTCTGCACTAGCATTTTGCGACGCAACGGCGTCAGGTGATCGACGTAAAGCTTGCCGTTGAGATGGTCGATCTGGTGTTGCACCGAGGTCGCCCAAAGCCCGACGAAATCTCGATCCTCGCTTTCGCCGCTCTCATTTAGAAACCGCACCGTTACGGCGCGCGGGCGTTCGATCGGGGCGAAGACGCCGGGCAGGTTGGGTGAGGCTTCGTCATGTTTGCGCATCTGCACCGAGGCATGCAGCACCTCGGGATTCGCCATGCGCACGGCTTGCCCGCGCTTGTCCGAGGCATCGACCACGGCCAGACGCAGGGTGATTCCGATTTGCGGCGCAGCAAGCCCGACACCGGGCATCGCATCCATCGTTTCGACCATGTCATCCCAGATCATGCGCACGGTTTCGGTGATCGCCTCGACTGGATCAGCGGGTCGATGCAGGCGGCGATCATCAAAGGGCAGAAAGGCGCGCACCGCCATCAGGACAGAAGATCCTTGGAACTTGCCTCACGCGCGCGTTCACGTTTGAGTTTTTCCATCTTGCGGGTGATCATCTTGCGCTTCATCGGACCGAGATAGTCGATGAACAACTTGCCGTTGAGGTGATCGAATTCGTGTTGCGCGCAGGTCGCCCAAAGCGCATCGAACTGTTCCTCGTGGCTTTGTCCGTCCAGCCCGAGCCAGCGCATTCGCACCTCGGCAGGGCGTGTCACCTCGGCATATTGCTCGGGGATCGACAGGCAGCCTTCCTCATAGACGTTGGTGTCTTCCGAGGTCCAACTGACTTCGGGATTGATCATCACCATCGGCTCGGGCGTAGCGTCTTTTCCCTTAACGCAATCCATCACGAACAACCGCTTCATCACGCCAACCTGCGGCGCGGCCAGCCCGATACCGGGGGCCTCATACATGGTTGCAAGCATGTCATCGGCGAGTTTGCGGATCTCGTCGGTGACCTCGGCCACGGGGTCGCACACCTTTTTCAGGCGTGGGTCGGGATGGATCAGGATCTGTCTTAGCGTCATAGAAGGGGATTTAGGCGAACTACTCCGCCCTTGCAATGGCGCGCGATTGTGAGGGGGACAAAACGGGGTTTGAACCTGACGGCGCGATTTGCTCATATGCCCGCGCAAAAAAGGAGAGCCACCAGCATGACCACGCCCAATTTCGACGAGATGATCGACCGTATCGGAACCCATTCGGCAAAGTGGGACGCGATGGAGGGGATTTACGGGGTTTCACCGCAAGAAGGGATCGCGATGTGGGTCGCCGACATGGATTTCCGCCCGCCTGCCTGTGTTCAGCGCGCGGTTGAGGCGATGGCGGCACATGGCGTCTACGGCTATTGGGGTGACAACAGCGCCTATCACGCCGCCATTCAGTGGTGGATGTCCAATCGCCACGGCTGGCAGGTTGAGCCCGAGTGGATTTTCACCACGCATGGTTTGGTGAATGGCACGGGGCTGTGCATCGACGGGTTTACCAAGCCCGGTGACGCGGTGGTATTGATGACGCCAGTTTATCATGCCTTCGCGCGAACCATCAAAGCGGCGGGGCGCGAGGTGCGGGAATGCTCGCTGGCGCTGGAAAATGGCCGCTACGAGATGGATTTCGACGCGTGGGACGCCCAGATGACGGGTAATGAAACGATGCTGATCCTGTGCTCGCCCCACAATCCCGGCGGGCGCGTCTGGAGCCAAGCGGACCTAGAAGCCACCGCCGCGTTCTGCTGCCGTCACGATCTGGTGCTGATCTCAGACGAAATCCACCACGATCTGGTGATGCCGGGTCACACCCATATTCCGATGCCCGTGGCTTGCCCTGATCAGCCAGTGGTGATGATGAGCGCGACGACGAAAAGCTTTAACATTGCAGGTACCCATTCGGGTAATGTGATTATCGCTGATCCCGCGCTGCGCGAACGTTTCGCGGCTCGCATGATGGCGCTGGGGATTTCGCCCAACAACTTCGGCTTGGCGATGGCGACTGCGGCTTACAGCCCGGAAGGTGCGGCATGGATCGACGCGCTCAAGACCTACCTTGATGGCAATCGCCAGATTTTTGATGCGGGCGTAAACGCGATTCCCGGCCTGCGCTCGATGCCGCTGGAGGCGACCTATCTGGCGTGGGTGGATTTTTCCGGTACCGGAATGGCAATTGCCGACTTCACCGCTCGGGTTGAGAAAGACGCGAAAATTGCGGCCAATCACGGCGAGACATTCGGGCAGGATGGCGCGAGTTTCTTGCGCTTCAATCTCGCGACACCGCGCGCGCGGGTGCAAGAGGCTGTTGATCGCTTGCAAGCGGCCTTTAGCGATCTACAATAATAAAAGGCGCCTCGAACGGGCGCCTTTTCTCAATGTTTTATACCGGATCGAGACCCGTCTCAGGCCTTCGTGAGATAGCCTGCAAGCTCGGGTTCGTCCGCGACGAAATCGAGCGGCGCGCGATCGCACACGGCGGTTTCGCGTTTGACGTTGCAGATCAACTCGCCTCCCGTGATCTCGGAGGCGACGATCAGGCAGGTCGCGATATGGGTTTGACCGTCATAGAGATCGACATAGCCGCGCAGATGCGTGACCTGATCGGCATCCAGCGCAAATCCGCCCTTGAAGCGGCGTAGCACCGGCCAAGCCGCGTCGCCCGCCAAAACGCGCAACCGAGTCGCTTTGCTTGCTGCGCGTTTTTGAGCCGCGCGTAACCCCTCAAGCACATCTTTCGGTAAGAATTCCATGACAGCCTCCCACAACTTCCCCAGCCTCTATGCTGATCACGCCAATGTAAAATTCAAGTTAACCATTTGTCCGATGCCATGCCGCACCTGCAAAGAGTGCCGTATTTGCAACGTCTTGGCTGTTGTCGGCTAAGTGAACGCGCGTTAGCCTCGAGGTGATTTAAAAAGAAAGTTCTCTCATGCGTGTGTCGATTCTTTTCCTTGGCCTCTCGCTTCTCGCCTCGCCCGTGGCGGCGCAATGCGGCGGTAGCTGGTCTGGTTTTCTCAGTGGTATTCGCAGCGAGATCCGCGCTGCCGGTTTAAGCGCGACGCAAGCGGATGCGTTTCTTGCCGGAGCGCGCCAGGATTCGAAAGTGCTGCGGGCTGACCGCGCGCAAGGCGTGTTTCGCAAGGACTTCCTGCAATTCTCCAGCGCTGTGATCAGTCAGAACCGCCTGACGAACGGGGCGCGCAATGCAAAGCGCTACAAATCCACCTTTGACCGGATTGAGCGCGAGTATGGCGTCTCGCGCGGGGTGCTTCTGGCATTCTGGGCACTTGAGACCGATTTCGGCCAAGTGCAGGGCGACTTCAACACCCGCAACGCTTTACTGACGCTGGCCCATGATTGCCGCCGCCCCGAGCTGTTCCGCCCGCAGGTGATTGCCGCGGCCAAGCTGTATCAGCGGGGCGATTTCGACCCACAACGAGAGAAGGGGGCCTGGGCCGGAGAGATCGGTCAGGTGCAAATGCTGCCCGAGGATATCTTGCGCAACGGAGTGGATGGCGATGGCGACGGCCATGTGCGGCTGAAAACTTCGGCGCCGGACGCGCTGATGTCCGGGGCCAAAATGCTTCGGGGGCTCGGTTGGCGCAAAGGCGAGCCATGGATGCAAGAGATTGTGCTGCCGGCCAATCTTGACTGGTCAAAAACCGGGCTGGACACGCAAGTCTCGACTGCCAGCTGGGCGCGGATGGGTGTGCGTGCGCGTAGTGGTAAACTGGCGCAGGGTTTGCCCGGATCGGTGCTGCTGCCAATGGGACGTAAAGGGCCAGCCTTTATGGTTTATTCCAATTTCCGCGTGCTGTTCGAGTGGAACAAAAGCTTTGTTTACGTCACCTCGGCGGCCTATTTCGCAACCCGACTTGAGGGAGCACCGCGCCTTGACCCTGGGCATCCCGATCCGGGGTTGAGTGCGTCGCAAATGTCGGCGCTACAACAAAAGCTGGCGCGTCGTGGCTATGATGTGGGCAAAATTGACGGGATTCTCGGGGCCAAAACGCGACCCGCAGTGCAAGCTGAACAAAAAAGACTGGGCCTGCCTGCCGATGCTTGGCCGACCAAAGCGCTGCTCAATTCCCTGTGAAATTGGGCCGCGCGGTAGCGGACTTCCCGACTTGCTCCGCCCTTTTCATTGCGAGCAAGCCCTGCGCAGACTATGTCAAACAGTGGAGCGTTGGACAGGACGCGTTTGAAGGGGGATAGGGTGACACGCAAAACCACGCATCGGTTGGGCTGGAGGTCTGTCGCTATCGTTGCACTGATCGCGACGGGGCTGGCAGGCTGTGGCCCTGCGCCGCGCGGCAGTGGCATCAATGACCCCTACGAGGCGTCCAACCGGAAAACCCACGAATTCAACAAACAGGTCGACAGTGCGCTGTTTCGCGCATCAGACGACAGCAGCAAGTCCGTCGGTCCAATCGGTCATGCGGTGGGCAATGTGGGCAATAATCTTGGCCTGCCCAGCAAGGTGCTCAACTCTATTTTGCAAGGTCGCCCCGAGCCTGCGATCAAGAACACGTTCCGTTTCTTGATCAATTCGACGGTGGGGCTGGGCGGAGTTTTCGATCCTGCCGGTGCCAGTTTATCGTTGCCCGAGAGCTATACCGATTTCGGAGAAACGCTGCATGTGTGGGGCGTGGGCGAGGGGACGTATCTGGAACTGCCGATCATCGGCCCCTCGACCGAGCGGGACGCGCTGGGCACAGTTGTCGATCTGCTGATTGACCCGCTCAACGCGCTGGATCCCGACCCCCGGCTGACGGCCATGGCGTTCCGATTGGGGGCTAGGGTCGAGACCCGCAAACAATACAGCGCGACGGTGGAATCAGTGCTGTATGATAGCGCCGACAGCTATGCACAAAGTCGGCTTCTATATCTGCAAAACCGGAGATTTGAACTCAATGGCGAGGAGAGAAACGATGCCGCAGCCTATGATCCCTATGACGATCCCGCGCTGCAATAGGCGCGCGGCTCTGCGCCTCGGGGTCGCGGGGGTAGCGCTGGCGCTGTTGCCGGGTCAGGCGCTAGCGCTTAATGATTCACAAGCCAAGGCTCTGATCCAGCGGGCGGTGAACGATGTGAATGCAGCGATCAGCTCGGGTAAGACCGGCCCTGCCCTGTATGCCCTGTTCGAGAAGATTTTTTCGAAATATGCGGATGTAAATGTCATCGCGCGCTCGGCGCTGGGCGTCGCGGCGCGCCAGGCGAGTCCGGCGCAAATGGCGGCGTTTACGCGCGCCTATCAAGGCTATCTGTCGCGCAAATATGGTAAGCGGTTCCGCGAGTTTATCGGTGCGCAATTCAAGGTGCAGGGCGCACGTCCGATCAAGAGTTTCTACGAGGTTAAAACCACCGCGATCCTGAAAGGTCAGGCCCCGTTCGAGGTGCTTTGGCAAGTCTCGGACCGTTCTGGTCAGGATAAGTTCTTCAACCTGATCGTGGAAGGCGTGAATATGCTGGCCTCGGAACGCACTGAGATCGGGGCGATGCTGGACCGCCGCCGCGGCAATATCGACGCGCTGATTCAAGATTTGAAAACGGCCGGCTAGCACGTCGTGCTATACGCAAATAGAAACGCCCGCCGATTTTGCCGGGCGTTTCTATATTTAGCGGTCATCAGCACTTAGTTTCGATTGCCTCCAAACACGCCCAACAGGCTTTTCAGGATCGAATCAGACGGGTTACGGCGTTGCGGCTGCGGCTGCGGCTGTTGTTGCTGCGGCTGCTGCGGGACTGTTTCGGTCATCTGACCCGCGCTTTGTGTATCGCCCGGATATTGCTGCACCTGTGCCTGCCAGTCCGAAGGCTGCGCCATCGGCAGCGGTTTTGCGGGCTGGCCGTCTTCCACGCGCTTCATCGTTTCGTGGAAAATTTCGGCCGGCAAGCCGCCGCCCGTAACGCCCTTAAGCGGCGTGTTGTCGTCATTGCCCATCCACACACCGACGACATAATCAGCCGTGAACCCGATGAACCACGCATCGCGCGAGCTTTGGGTCGTGCCCGTTTTTCCTGCGATCTCATAGCCTGGAATGTTGGCGCGCCCGCCGGTGCCATGCAGCACGACCTGACGCATCATATAGGTCAGCTCACGCGCAGATTTTTCCGAAATCACCCGTTCACCGATACCGCCGGGCTTGCTGAACAGGGGGTCGCCTTCGCCCTTCAGGGTCAGCGTGGTCAACCCGTAGGGCGTTACCGATGAACCACCATTCAAGATGCCCGCATAGGCACCGGTCATATCCAGTAGGTCCGATTCGCCCACCCCCAAAGCCACGGATGGCAGGTTCGGCAGATCTTGCGCAAACCCAAGCCCCTCAGCGACCTTGATGACATTTTCACGCCCCACCGCCTCAGAGACACGCACGGTCGCTACGTTCACCGAATGCTCAAGCGCGGTGGTCAGCGTGATCGGGCCGCTGAAGTTGCGCTCGTAATTGCGCGGCGTCCAATCGGGCGAGCCGGGCATCTTCACGGTGAGGGGCGCATCATCCACCATCGAATCGGGCGTGTAGCCCAGATCGAGCGCGGTGGCATAGACAAAGGGCTTGAACGTCGAGCCGGTTTGACGTTGCGCCATCGTCGCGTGGTTGAAAGCGCCAGTGACCTTGGTTGCGCGCCCGCCCACCATGCCACGCACGGCGCCATCGGCGGACATCACGACGATCGCCGCCTCGGCAGAACTTCCCTTTGAGACTTTATTGGTAAAGACCGATTGCATCGCGTCTTCGGCGGCGGATTGGATGCGCTGATCCAGCGTCGTGTGAATCACCACATCTTCGGTTGTGCCACGCGACAGGAAATCGGGGATCGTATCCATCAGCCAATCGGCGAAATAGCCCCCCGCACGGCGTTGCGCAGCCTCGCTAAGCGTGGCTGGGTTCGCCTTGGCATCCAGAAATTGCCGATCCGTCAGATAGCCCTGTTGATGCATCAGCGTCAGCACGGTTTCTGCGCGTGCTTGCGAACGCTCCAGATTGTTTGTGGGCGCGTAATAGCTTGGCGCTTTCAATAGGCCAGCCAGCATCGCGGCTTGCTGCGGGTTGTCATTGGCTGCCGAGATGCCGAAATAGCGTTCGGACGCGGCCTCAAATCCACGCGCGCCAGCGCCTAGATAGGCGCGGTTGAGATAGATCGAAAGCACCTGATCCTTGGTGTATTTCAGTTCCAGCGCGAACGCATAGGGCACTTCCTTGATCTTGCGCTTGAGTCCACCCGAGCGGCAGTCGTTCTCGTAAGCTGCCTCGTTCTTCCATTCCTTGGGATTGAACTTCACGCCAAGGCACAGAAGCTTTGCCACCTGCTGCGTGATTGTCGAACCGCCATTGCCCTGAAACGGCCCGCGCCCATCCTTGAGGTTGATCGCAATCGCCGAGGCGATGCCGCGTGGGCTGATACCGAAATGATGGTAAAACCGACGATCCTCGGTCGCGATTACTGCATCGCGCAGATAGGGCGAGACATTCTTGGCATCAATCAGCCCACCAAAGGTCTCACCGCGCCAGGCAAAGACCTTATTCTGATCGTCCAGCATCGTAACCGAGCCACGGGTGCGTCCATCCAGAAGTTTCGTGTATTCGGGCAGAGTCGAGTAGAAATACAGCGTCGCTGCCCCGACCACGAGCGCGATCACCATCGAAAAGCGCCAAAACGCGCCCCAGATTATGCGCAAGACAAACCGGACCATCCCCGCGATTGCACCAGCGATTCCGCCGCGCCGAGGTGGGCGCGACTTTCGCCCACGCGATTTGCGCGGCTTTGGCGTCTTTGAGGGGGTCGGGGTCTTTTTTGGCGTGGCATAGCGTTTATCCGCCACCAACGACCCGCGCCGTCCGCCCTTCTGTGTCATTTGCCTGTTCCGCTGCCTTGTTTTCGTTGCCCGCAATTTACACGCCGCTTCACAGGATGTGGACCCGAATAAAGTCACGTTTCGGTTTTACATGCTGCCTAAATTTAATGCGATGCGCCTAAAATGTATAATTTTTAGGCGGTTTCGTGGCTCCGCGTCCAATTCACCGACCTGTGTTTCCTTGTGCAGTCGCAGCGAAGCGGTCCTTCTGACGCCAGACGATGTCGTTCGTTTGCGGCATTGAGATGTGCGGAATCAGGAAGGGATGACAGGTGAAACTCATCATTGCAGCAATCAAGCCATTCAAGCTCGAGGAGGTGCGCGAAGCGCTCACCACCATCGGCGTGCGTGGCATGATGGTTACCGAGATTAAAGGCTTCGGCGCTCAGTCGGGGCATACGGAAATCTATCGCGGCGCGGAATACGCCGTGAACTTCGTGCCTAAGGTCAAGCTCGAAATCGTCGTCGCCGACGGTCTGGCTGATGAGGTCGTCGATACGATCCTGAAAGCCGCCAAGACCGACAAAATCGGTGATGGCAAAATCTTCGTTCTCGATGTGGGGCAAGCGGTGCGCGTGCGCACGGGCGAAACCAATGACGACGCGCTCTGAGACGCGACAGGGGAAAGTAGGACTATGAAAAACCTTTCGAAAATTACGGGTCTTGCGGCGGTTCTCGCTGCTGTGGCGCTGCCCGCGCTTGCCCAAGACGCGGCACCTGCCGCACCCGCCGCAATGGATCCGCCGGCCAATGAGATCGGCTTTATCCTGAACACCTTCATGTTCCTCGTCACGGGTTTCCTCGTGATGTGGATGGGGGCCGGGTTCTCGATGCTCGAAGCGGGCCTCGTGCGCTCTAAGAACGTTGCGATGCAGTCGCTCAAGAACGTCTCGCTCTTCGCGATTGCTGCGATCATGTACTATTTGATCGGCTATAACCTGATGTATCCGGGCGACGGCTGGTCGATTGATGGCGTATTGGGTGCCTTCTCGACGACCTCGCTGGAACCTGTCGGCGTAGGCGCTGACTCGGTTGACCTGACCTATGCATCGGTCGGTTCGGACTTCTTCTTTCAGTTGATGTTCTGTGCCACCACGGCGTCGATCGTGTCGGGCTCTTTGGCAGAGCGTATCAAATTGTGGCCGTTCCTGATCTTCACCGTGATCCTGACTGGATTCATCTACCCTATCCAAGCTTCGTGGAAGTGGGGCGGTGGTTTCTTGGATGCTGATTTCGGGTTCCTCGACTTTGCAGGCTCGACGGTTGTGCACTCGGTCGGTGGTTGGGCAGCATTGGCTGGCGCGCTAATCCTTGGGCCGCGTATCGGCAAGTATAAGGATGGCAAAGTCCACCCGATGCCGGGTTCAAACCTGACACTTGCGACGCTTGGTACGTTTATCCTGTGGCTGGGTTGGTTCGGCTTTAACGGTGGTTCGCAGCTTTATATGAACTCGGTGGGCAACGTTGCAGACATCTCGCGCATCTTCGCCAATACCAACACGGCAGCGGCTGGTGGTGCGATTGCAGCCTTGGTCATGACCCAACTTCTGTATAAAAAGCCAGATCTGACGATGGTGCTGAACGGCGCGCTGGCGGGTCTTGTGTCGATCACCGCAGAACCGCTGACGCCGAGCCTTGGCGCAGCAACTATCATCGGCGCCATCGGCGGTATCATCGTGGTCTTGCTGGTTCCGATGCTCGACAAGCTGAAAATCGACGATGTTGTCGGCGCGATTCCGGTTCACCTTGGCGCTGGTATCTGGGGCACCCTTGCGGTTCCGATCACCAACCCAGACGGTACCTTCTACGGCCAGATTGTTTCGATCATCATTGTTGGCGTGTTTGTCTTCGTGGTCTCGACGGTCATCTGGTTCATTCTCAAGTCGACGATGGGTATCCGCGCTCCGGCTGAAGACGAGCTGATGGGCTTGGATAAGGCGGAACTGGGTATGGAAGCTTATCCGGAATTCACCAACTGATCTGAGCGATCACAGAAATGCGAAAAGGCCCGGAGATTGTTCCGGGCCTTTTTACGTTCTCAGTGACGGTGGCGTTATTCCATCACGGGCGCAGCTTCTTGCTTGCCTTGGGCCGGGGTGGAATAATCTGGTTTGCGCAGGAAAACCACCAGCGGGATCGCAGCGATCGTGATCCACATCATGAACCTGAAGTCATCAAGATAAGCGATCATTGCCGCTTGTTGTGTGGTGAGGTTATCAAGCACTTGATAGACCGCAGTCTGGCCATATTTCGCCAGCGAAGAACTGCCCGAGGACAGCCCTTGCAGGTTCTGCGGGTTTATCCCCGATGCCAGTTCGGAATGGTTCACCGCGATCATATGGGTCAGCAGCGCCGTCACGATCGAAATCCCGATCGACGAGCCTATATTGCGCACAAGGCTGAACAGCGCCGTCCCATCGCCGCGATATTTCTGATCGAGCGTGGCAAAGGCAAGCGTCGTAATTGGCACAAAGACCGAGCCCAGTCCAAAGCCCTGAACGACCCCGGATAGGATGATCCATTTCGGCCCCATCAAAGGCGAGAAGGTGGACATCATATAGAGCGAATAGGCGGTCAGCGACAGCCCGAGCACCACGAGCAGACGCAAATCGACATACTTCACCAACCGCCCAATCACCAGCATCATGATCATCGCGCCCACTCCTCGCGGGGACATCACCAACCCGGTCGTGAGGGTCGGATAGCCAAAGATCCCTGACAGCATTGGCGGCAGCAGCGCTAGCGAGGCCAGCAAGACGATCCCGACGATGAAGATAAAGATCAGGCCCATCGACAAGTTGCGATCAAGGAACATCCGCGGATCGAGGAAGGGCTTCTCAGTGCCCAAGATCCAAATCACAAAGACCCAAAATCCGCAGATCGACAGGGCGAGTTCGATCCAGATCTCAAGCGATGAGAACCAATCCAAATCCGAACCCCGATCAAGCATTAACTGCAACGCTCCGATCCCCAAGGCGAGGGCGGCGAAGCCGAAGAAATCGAACTTGATCTTGCGCTTAGGCATCTCGGGCAAGAACATTGACGCCCCCACAATCGCGATCATGCCGAGCGGTACGTTGATATAAAACACCCAACGCCAGTTGAGCGTTTCCGTCAAATAGCCGCCCAGCGTCGGTCCGATGATCGGCCCCAGCATGATGCCCGCGCCGAACATCGCCATCGCTTGCCCGTGGCGTTCACGCGGGTTGATATCGAGCATGAAGTTTTGCGCTAAAGGCACGATTGCCGCGCCGAAAACGCCCTGAACCAGACGAAACGCCACCATCGTATTGAGCGACCAAGCAACGCCACACAGCATCGAAAAAATCACGAATCCGACGACCGAAACCATGAAGATCTCGCGTCGACCGAATTGGTTTGCCAACCAGCCTGACATCGGCGTGACGATTGCAGCAGCTACAATGTAGGACGTCAGCACCCAGTTGATCGTGTCACGCGACGCGCCCAGATCGGCCCGCATGTCAGGCAACGCCACGTTGGCGATGGTCGTATCAAGCACCTGCATGATCACTGCCAGCATCAGCGAGGCCATGATCAGCCCGCGATGGGGCACGTTGTGGGGGTCGATGGCCTTGGGCTGTTTAGCTTCGGGGCTATCGGTGGCAACCTCGGCCATGGCTTATTGCCCCTGATTTGCGAGCGCGGCCTGCGCCTTGTTGCCCATCAGTTGATCAAGGTTTGACTTGGTATTGGTATCCACCCTCACCTCTGCCGACAGGCCCGCGCGCAACCCCGTGAGGTCCGAGCCGTTTGCCAGCCGCAATCGCACGGGCACGCGCTGGGTTACTTTCACCCAGTTGCCGGTCGCATTTTGCGCAGGCAGGATCGAGAACTCGGCCCCTGTCCCCGCGCCCACGGCCTCGACTGTCGCGTCATATTTGCGTCCGGGGAAGGCGTCGAAGGAAACTTTCGCGGACTGCCCTGCACTAATATGCGTCAACTCGGTCTCTTTGAAATTCGCGATCACCCAGACATCAGAGGTATCAACCAAGGTGAATACGCTGGAGCCGGCACTGACCATCTCGCCGGATTTGAACGAGGCGGCTTGGTAGATGACACCATCGGTTGGTGCGTAAATCTCGGTTTGCAAGAGGTTGTATTTCGCGTCGTTGACGGCCGCGATGGCGGCTTTCACCGAGGGGTGATCTTCGACCGCGATATTGGGGTCGCCATCAAGCGCAACCTTGGCGGAGGCGACCTTTTGCTGGGCCGAAGCGAGCGTGTCGATCGCGGCCTGCGTTTTGGTGCGTTGCGCATCCAGCGAAGTGCGGCTCGTCGTACCGCTCGCCGTCAGGCTTTCCTGACGCACAAGCTGCTTTTTCTCGTAATCCGCATTGTCGGCGGCTTGCTTTTCATCGGCTACCGCCGCCTTGTAAGCCGCGCGCAGCTGTTCAACCTGAAGCTTGGCCGTCGAAAGCCCGGCCTCTGCCTTGGCGAGGGCCAGTTCGTAGGGCTTCTTGTCTAGAACGAACAGCGGATCGCCCTTTTTGACATGCTCGTTTTCCGAAACGAACACTTTCGTCACACGTCCCGAAATTTGCGTTGCCACTGGGATTCGCGCCATCTGGTAATTGGCGTTCGCAGTGGTCTCGGAGCCGCCCGAGCTAAGCCAGTACCAAGCGCCGCCCAGCACGATGAGGGCGGGCACAAGAATCAGCAGCCATGCTTTCGGCCCCTTTTTCTCTTTCTTCTTGGTGCCTTGCCCACCGGTCTGGGTGTCTTTTTTTGCTGCTTCGTTACTCATGTTGGGCCTCGGAACTCTGGGAGGGGCTCTCCTCATCGGAGAGATTTTCGATAATCTTGTGAAGGGAACTCATGACCTGTTTGACCGCGCGGTCTGACAGGCCGTTGAGGGCTTTGGCGTAAATGGCTTCGGCGATGTCATGCGCCTCTTCAAAGGCGGCACGGGACTTTGCCGTGGGATGGATCAGCTTGACGCGCCGGTCGTTGCAATCGTTCTTGCGCAGCACCCAATCGGCCTCTTCCATGCGATCCACCAAGCGCGAAACCGAGATCGGTTCGATTTCCAGCAGCTCGGCCAGACGCGCCTGCGCCAGCGGCCCTTCGCGCTTGAGATAGACCAAGAGACGCCATTGCGCGGTGGTCAACCCCAGCTCATTTGCGCGCTTTTCAAAGCGACGCCGGATCAGCCGGGTCGCGTCATGCATTAAGAAACCGAGACTTTGTTCGGACATCGTAGACTCCGGTCGACGAGAAATATCGTAAGCTCTTACATTATAAGCTTGCTTACTAAATCAAGGGTAAATCGCAAAAAACGAAATAAAAAGACGGAAACCCGATGGGTTCCCGTCTTAAACGGTCTCGATTGGCGCTGTTTCCTTAGACGCCCGCGTCGATCAGCGCACGCGCCAGTAGCGGAACAGATTTCTCGTTCAGCCCTGCGATGTTGATGCGCGAATCGCCCACCATGTAGATCGCGTTTTCCGCTTTCATCTTGGCGACTTGCTCGGGGGTCGCACCAAGGCGCGAGAACATGCCGCGATGCTCGGCCACGAAATCAAAGCGATCCGAGTTCGACAGGCGCCGCAGCTCATCGGCAAGCTGCTTGCGCAGGCTCAACATACCGGTGCGAACGTCTTCCAGTTCGGCCTCCCATTCCGCGCGCAGCGCCGGATCGGTAAGCACCCGCGTGACCAGCGCCTGCCCGTGATAGGGCGGAAAGGAATAGGTCTGGCGGTTGAGGTAGGACAGCACGTCTTGCGTGACCGCTTGCGTCGCCGGATCGCCCAGCACCATCAGGCATCCGGTGCGCTCACGGTAAATCCCGAAGTTCTTGGAACAAGAGGCCGCGATCAGCACCTCGGGCAGGCGCGACGCGATCAGACGGGTGCCTGCTGCGTCTTCCTCCAGACCGTCGCCAAAACCCTGATAGGCGAGGTCGATCATCGGCACGGCACCGGTCGCTTCGAGCAGATCAGCGACTTTGCCCCACTGATCAAGCGTCAGGTTCGCGCCGGTAGGGTTGTGACAGCAGCCGTGCAGCAGCACGATGTCGCCTTTTTTGACGCCTTTTAGGTCCGCCATCATCGAGTCGAAATCGACGCTGCGGCTGTCGGCATCGAAATAGCGATAGGGTTTGAACGCCTGCCCCATGAAGTTCAGGATCGACAGGTGGTTCGGCCACGTCGGGTCCGACACCCAAACCGTCGCGCCTTCGCTGGCCATGCGCGCCAGTTCAAACCCCATCCGGCACGCGCCGGTGCCGCCCACGGTGGACAGACAAGACAGACGGTCGGCCGGATAGTCTTTGCCCAACACCATTTCGGCCATCGCGGCGTGAAACTCGGGCTGGCCTGCAAGACCTGCGTAGGATTTCGTGGTCTCGTTGTCCCAGACCTGCTTTTCAGCTTTGTGCACGGCGGTCATGATCGGGGTGTGGCCGCTGGCGTCTTTATAGACGCCGACGCCCAAGTCGACCTTGTTGTCACGCGGATCGGCGCGATATTCGCCCATCAGCGCCAGAATTTTGTCGGGCGCTTGCGCTTTGAGATTATTCAGCATCATGCTTCTCCGGTTGCGACCTTGAGGTCGTTATACATGCCCCATTCCGCCCAAGCGCCATCATAGACAGCCCAGTCAGACTTGCCCGTCAGTTCCAGCGCGAAGGCCAGCAAAGCGGCGTTCACGCCCGACCCGCAGGTGGTGATTGCAGGCTTGGTCAAATCGACGCCCGCACCCTCGAAAATTGTGCGCAGAGCGTCGGGGGATTTCATCTTTCCATCGCTCAGCAATGCGTCCCATGGGACGTTTTTCGAACCGGGGATATGGCCCTTGCGCAGATTGGGGCGGGGCTCTTCGTCTTGGCCAATGAAACGACCATGTGCGCGCGCGTCGATGATCTCGTGATCGCCAAGCTTGGAGGCATGGGCCACTTGCGTCACGTCCTTTACCAGACCCGACTGGCGCTGCACCGTCATGTGACGATCGCGTACCATCGGGGGCATATCTTCAAGCGGGCGGCCCTCGGCCTCCCATTTCGGCAAGCCACCGTCGAGCACGGCCACATCGGTCTTGCCCATCAGCCGGAACAACCACCACACACGCGGCGCGGAAAACACCGAATGCTGGTCATAGATAACGACCTGATGGCCATCACCCACCCCCATCGCACGCATCCGCGAGATGAACTTTTCGGTCGGTGGCGCCATATGCGGCAATTCCGAGCGGTTGTCGGCGATATCGTCGATATCAAAGAAGCGCGCGCCGGGAATATGTTTGGCGTCATAGGTGGCTTTTGCATCCAGACCCATCTGGGGCAGGAACCACGAGCCATCCAAAATCCGCAGATCGGGATCATTCAGATGGGTGGCAAGCCAGTCCGTCGATACGAGCGTTTTCGGGTCATCCATCGCGTTGCGCCTCTCTATACCGGTCAGAGTTGATTAGACTCAGCACAACCGGGGACGCAAGGGCAGGGTGGGTAAAACCCGCTCGTGATCACTGATTCTGCTTGAGCAGTCGCTGCTTTTGTCTGTTCCAGTCGCGCTTGGCCTCGGTTTCGCGCTTGTCTGCCTGCTTTTTACCCTTGGCGATGCCGATCAGCAGCTTGGCGATGCCCTTGTCATTGAAATACATCTTGAGCGGCACGATGGTCATGCCCTCGCGTTGGGTGGCATTCCACAGCCGGGCCAATTCGCGTTTAGAAACCAGCAGCTTGCGCTTGCGCCGTTCTTCATGGCCGAAATGCCCCGCCTGCATGTAGGCCGCGATATAGCTGTTGATCAGCCACAGCTCGCCATCTTCGACCGAGGCATAGCTTTCAGCGATATTGGTTTGGCCGGTGCGCAGGCTTTTCACCTCGGAGCCATACAGCATGATCCCCGCCTCGAGCGTATCCTCGACGGCGTAGTGATAGCGGGCCTGCCGGTTTTCGGCGATCAGCTTGGAGTTGGGATCAGAATGTTTTTTCATGGTCGCCCCGAGATAGGGCTTGGGCTGCGCCGTGTCCAGTGCGGCACTGCTGCGCTTGACGCGAGAGGGGCTGCGCGCCTAGCTGTGCCCGTTGAAGTTGAAAGGGTTATCATGCTGCACCAGATCGCTATCGGATCGCTGATGATGCTGATCACGGTGTCCTTTGCTGCGACGACAGCCTGGGCGCTGGAGGCGATGTTTGTGCGTTCCGCCCGCTGGCTGATGCGCGAGCCCCACGGGCCAAAGATGTTACTTCTGGTGATGGCGTCCGCGTTATGGGCGCTGGGGATGGTGACGGCCAGCGTCTGGGCCTGGGCGATTTGCTTTCGCCTGCTCGATATTTTCCACACGATGGAAGAGGCCGTCTACTTTGCGCTCGTTGTCTATACGACGCTGGGCTATGGCGACATTCTCCTCAGCCATGACTGGCGCATCTTAGGCGGGATGGCGGCGGCGAACGGGCTGCTCAATATCGGGTTTCTCACCGCGATGATGGTGGAGACCCTGCGCCAGACCCGCAAAAGTCAGATCGAGGCGCGCAGGCTCAAGGCATATTCCAACCTACACCTGTGAGCTGCGCCTTCATTCAGTCGATCATCAACGCCTCTTTGACGATGCCCGTCAGCATATCGGTGACCGGGTCCATCGAGCCTTTGGGATAGTCGCGAAAGCCCACCGTGATCTCGCCGGGGTTTTCGGGCGTCTCGTATACGAAGATCGTGTAGGGGCAATATTGCACGTTGGTGATGTCGCTTGTCATCACCTCGCGCGATACCTTGGCCGAGCAGAACGAAAAGATATCCGCGCCGGTGAACAGCGTTTTGGTCGCGCCGACCGCATCTTTGGTGCGCTCCAGCATGTTGCCGGTATGGCTGACGTGATCGACCACAAGTCCCGCCCCGACGATAGCGTTTTCCACCGCGAAGGTGACGTTCTCAAAGCTGTCCTCAGCCGTCCAAGTATGCGCCTCTTGGGCAGACGCGATCTGTGCCCCCATCAAAACTGTTGCCGCCAATGCGACGCCGATCAGTCGTTTCATCTGTGTCTCCCTTATCTTCCACACCGCCAACGCATTCGGGCGTCCGGTGATCCAAACCCAAGTGTGGCGCGTATTTTTCTCTATGCCTAGGGGTAACAATGTCACCCCCATTTCCGAAAAGGGATGCGTAAGGCACGGTACGCACCCATATTGTGTGCATATAGGAGGTATCCATGCGCAAGATCAGACCCGGTGACCCGACGTGGGCCGATGTAACCCCGAAGGCCGATTTCCTGAACCGACGCCAGATTATGGCTGGGGCTGGCGCATTGGCGCTGGGCACGATTGCGGGGCCGGCCTTGGCCAAGATCGCCGCCAAGCCATCGAAATACTCGACCGATGCCGCACCCAATTCGCTTAAGGACGTCACGAACTACAACAATTTCTATGAATTTGGTTGGGACAAGACAGATCCCGCAGCCTATTCAAAACAGCTTGTGACCGACCCGTGGTCGATTGAGATCGACGGTCTAGTGGATAAGCCCGGCAATTACGCGCTGGACGACATTCTCAAGCCGGTGACGCTGGAACAGCGCATCTATCGTTTCCGCTGTGTCGAAGCGTGGTCGATGGTCGTGCCGTGGATCGGGTTTGAACTGGCCGATTTGCTGAACCGCGTGGGCGTGCAGCCCGGCGCGAAATATGTCGCGATGCAAACCTTGCTGCGCCCATCGCAAATGCCGGGGCAAAAGCAGGGCGGCATCGACTGGCCCTATGTCGAGGGGCTGCGGATCGACGAGGCGATGAACCCGCTGACGATTCTCGCGACAGGTCTTTATGATGAAGATATGCCTAATCAGAACGGCGCCCCTATTCGCTTGATCGTGCCGTGGAAATACGGGTTCAAGTCGATCAAAAGCATCGTGAAGATCACGCTGACCGACAAGATGCCGCGCACCACGTGGAATCAGCTTCAGCCGCGCGAATATGGGTTTTATGCCAACGTGAACCCCAAGGTGGATCACCCGCGCTGGTCGCAGGCAACCGAGCGGCGCGTGGGCGCAGGGCTATTTGCGGGGCGCGAGCCGACCTTGATGTTCAACGGCTATGAAGACGAGGTGGCAGGTCTTTATTCCGGCATGGACCTGCGAAAGAACTACTGATGAGTATGGTTGGCCTGTCTACCCCGATAAACGGGGCGCTGCGGCGCGTGCCGAGCTGGGTCGTGTATCTGGCCGGACTGATTCCGCTGGCTTGGGTCGTCTATCTCACCTTCACCGGCGGTATCGGCGTCGATCCGGTAAAGGGAATCGAGCATCGCCTCGGCAAGATTGCACTGTGGTTCCTAGTGGGTGGTCTCGCGATCACCCCCGCGCGGCGTTGGCTGGGCCTGAACCTGATCCGCTATCGTCGCGCGGTAGGCTTGCTCGCATTCTTCTATATAGCGTTGCACCTTTCTGCTTGGGCGGTGCTCGATATGGGGATGCTGTGGGCGCAGGCCTTGGCGGATCTGGTAAAGCGCCGCTACCTGCTGCTGGGAATCAGCGCTTTCATATTGCTGATTCCGCTCGCACTGACGTCGAATAACGCCTCAATCCGAAAGCTGGGGCGCAATTGGCGTAGGCTCCATTGGCTAGTTTACCCCGCCGTGATGCTGGGCGTAGTGCATTATCTGCTCCAGATGAAGGTGATATCGACCGAAGGCTGGCTATGGCTGACAGCGGTTTTGGCCCTTTTGGCGCTGCGATTGGTGCCCAAATCCCGTTGACCCAGCGGCACAACGAGTCAGACGTTTCGCGGAATCGGGTGATTTGCGAAATATTATTGCGGAAGGGACGTTTTCATCCGCTTGATCAAAGAAATTGACCTATAATTATTGTGTAAAATCAATTGCATGACAGGTTTTCGACGGAAATGTGCAAGTTTTCCGAAAAAGACGCTTGCGGACCTTGGGCACTATCCGTAGAAACCCCCTCACCGAAGCAGCGAACAACACTGCAACGGTCGCCGGAAGCGCCGCAAGGCACTGAAAAGCGAAGGAAAATTTGGAGTTAAGGTTGGCAGGTAGCGCCCCAAGAGATTGAGGTGTCGCCGGTTAGTTTTGTCTCCGCGCTCTTTGAAATTGTTATTTATCTGAAGAGATATGTGGGCGGTTTGGTCATTCGACTAGGATCGTTGCATATCGGCTCATTAGGATTTCGGTCCGATGATATGAGTGTCAGCTTCACTGTTTGTCGGTTCACGCA